>NZ_JABFMU010000013.1 GCF_013359695.1 Pseudomonas sp. C2B4 | reverse complement strand
CGCCAGCGGTACGTTGGTCGGTTCGGTCAGCGGCGCGGTCGGGGCGATCACCTACGCCTTGGTCGGCAGCGCCACCGGGGCTTACGGACAAATCCATCTGAACCCGAACGGCACCTACACCTACACCCTGACGACACCGCCGAGCACCACGCCTCATGCCGATGACGGCGCCAATGTCACGCACGAAACCTTCACCTACAAGGCTACCGACTCCCTGGGCAACGTCGTCACCAGCACCATCGTGGTCGACATCGTCGATGACGTGCCCAAGGCGGTGTATGACAGCAACGACCACACCGCGTCGGAGTCGTTGCTGACTCTCAATGGCAACGTGCTGAGCAATGACGTGCAAGGTGCCGATGCCGTGGCAACCGGCCCCAATAGCGGCCCGATCACCCCCGGTACCTTTGTCGGCACCTACGGGACATTGGTGCTCAATGCCAATGGCACTTACACCTATACCCTGAACACCAATGACGCCGATTTCAAAGCCCTGCACGGTGGCGGCAACGGGACGGAAACCTTCACCTATACCCTGACCGATTCGGATGGCGATACCAGCACCGCCAATCTGGTGCTGAACGTCCACAACAACAACGACCTGGTCATCATCAAGGGACTGGACGTCGATTGTGGCGAGCTGACGGTCTACGAAAAGAACCTCAGCGACGGCACCCATCCCAACGGGCCAGCACTGACCCAGAGCGGCACTTTCACCGTCACCGCACTGGATGGCCTGCAAACCCTGACCGTCGGCGGCATCGCCGTGGTCACCGGGGGCGTGGCCGCCGGTTTCCCGCAAACCGTCACCACACCGCTGGGCAGCACCCTGACCATCACCGGCTACGACCCGACTACAGGCGTGGTCAGCTACAAATACACCCTGGTCGATAACGAGACCCATCCGAATGCCAACGGTGCCAACAGCATTACCGAGAACTTCGATGTGGTCGCGACCGACACCGACGGCAGCACGGCGTCCGGGCAGATCAACGTCAACATCGTCGATGATTTGCCGACTGCCAAGGCTGACGCCAACTCGGTGACTGAGGGCGGTACCGTCAGCGGCAATGTGCTGGACAACGACATCGGCGGTGCCGACGGCCTGGCGGCGGTGATCGGCGTGCGCGCCGGCAGCAATACGTCGACAGCGGCGGTGGGCGGGCTCAACACGCAAATCAATGGTAATTACGGCTACCTGACCCTGGATGCGGCCGGCAACGCGGTCTACCACAGCAACCCGAACTCGGTCGGGGTAGCGGGGGCTACCGACACGTTCACCTACACCGTGCGCGATGCCGATGGCGATCAAAGCACCACCACCATCACCATCGATGTCTGCAACAGCAACATCAAGGCCGTTACCGACACCGACGTGACGGTCTACGAAAAAGCCCTGGACCTGGGCAAGGACGGCCAGGATCTGGCGGCCGGTACCGTCACGGGCAGCGAACCGGGCAATACCGGGGAAACCGCCAGCGGTACGCTGGTCGGCTCGGTCAGCGGCGCTTCGGGCGCGATCACTTATACCCTGGTTGGCAGCGCCACCGGGACTTACGGGCAGATCCTGCTCAACCCCAACGGCACCTACACCTACACCCTGACGTCGGCGCCGAAAACCTCGCCGGGTGCCAACGATGGCCCGAACACCCTGAGCGAAACCTTCACCTACAAAGCCACCGATGCCGGGGGCAACAGCACCACCAGCACCATCGTGGTCAACATCGTCGATGACGTGCCCAAAGCCGTGGCTTCGGAGCGGGCGGTGTCTGCGGTGGAGATCGACTCCAACCTGCTGCTGATCATCGACGTGTCCGGCAGTATGGCTGACGCGTCCGGCGTACCGGGCCTCTCGCGGCTGGAACTGGCCAAGCAGGCAATCAGTGCGTTGCTCGACAAGTACGACGACCTGGGCGACGTCAAAGTGCAGATCGTGACGTTCAGCAGCAACGCTGCCGACAAGACGTCGGTGTGGGTGGACGTGGCGACGGCCAAGTCGATCATTTCCGGTCTGACAGCCGGTGGCGGCACCAACTACGACGCAGCGGTGGAGGTCGCGCAAGACGCGTTCAACACCAATGGCAAACTGACAGGGGCACAGAACGTCGCCTATTTCTTCTCCGACGGCAAACCTAACGAAGGTTCCATTGGCGGAGGGGATGAGGCGGACTGGAAAGAATTCCTCACCGATAATCAAGTCAAGAGCTATGCGATCGGCCTGGGCAAAGGCGTCGACAACGATGCCCTCGATCCACTGGCGTATGACGGCACCGGTACGGGCACCAATACCAACGCGGTGATCGTCACCGATCTCGGCCAGCTCAACTCGGTGCTGTCGGGCACCGTCATCGGCGCGCCTGTCACTGGTTCGCTGCTGGGCGAGGGCGGTACGTTCGGTGCCGATGGCGGTTTCATCAAAACCATCACCGTCGATGGCACCACCTACACCTATGATCCGAAAGGCAACAACAACGAAGGCTCGCTGGGCTTCAGCGGCGGGGCCAACCATGGCACCTTCAATACCGCCAACAACACCCTGAGCATCGCCACCGACAACAAGGGGACCCTGGTGGTGAACCTTGATACCGGCGAATACAGCTACGTGTCGCAGAAAACCACGTCGGTGGTGCTTACCGAAAACATCGGTTTCACCGTCAGTGACAACGACGGCGACCTCGCCAGCTCGACCCTGGTGGTCAAG
Organism: Pseudomonas sp. C2B4; assembly: GCF_013359695.1. Taxonomy (GTDB): domain Bacteria; phylum Pseudomonadota; class Gammaproteobacteria; order Pseudomonadales; family Pseudomonadaceae; genus Aquipseudomonas. The sequence continues at coordinate 111,111 of NZ_JABFMU010000013.1, read as the reverse complement.
GTCATTCCGAATGCGCCACCGGTGGCCACCGATGATCACATCATCACCAACGTGATGTCGGGCAACATCACGGTGCCGGGCGAGTTGCTGCTGGCCAATGACACCGATCCCGATGGCGATCCGCTGACCGCATCGCCGTCCAACTACTACACAGGCTGGGTCAGCAAGGCGGCGGACTTTACCGGCACAGGCGCGATCGACTTCTCCGGCAGCGGCGTCAAACCCAGCAACCAGAACCTGGACAATGTGCGCAGCGCCTTCGCGGCCAATGCCGCAACGATGACGGCCCTGCTGGTGATCAGTGGTTACCTGGGGCCGGTCACTGCGGCCAACACCAATGACGAGGACCGCATCACCGTCAACCTCAAACAGGGCGAAACCCTCAACCTGGACCACAACCTGGCCGCCGGCCGTATCTCCATGGAGTACTCCATCAACGGCGGCGCCTGGATTGCCCTGGCCGATGGCCAGACCATCACCGCGGCGTCCGACGGTGTGTACCAGATCCACGTCACCAACATCACCAACGCCGGCGGCGGCAGCGGCGCGGGCAATAACGAAAGCTACCAGTTGACGATGAAGCTGGACTATTCCGGGGCCCATGACACCACCCCGGATTACCACGGCACCTACACCGCCAGCGACAATCATGGCGGCAGCGACAGCGCCAATGTGAGCATCAGCTATCAGGACGGCCACACCCTCACCGGTACCGCTGGCAACGACACGCTGGTGGCGGGCGACGGCAATAACATCCTCAATGCCGGGGATGGCAACGATATTCTCACCGCAGGCAACGGCACTAACGAGTTGCATGGTGGGGCCGGCAACGACTTGCTGTTCAGTGGTACAGGCACGGATTGGCTCGACGGCGGCACCGGCAACGATACCGCCAGCTACGCCCATGCCACCGCTGGTGTCACGGTCAACCTGGGCGTCACCGGAGCGCAAAACACCTTCGGCGCCGGCACCGATACCCTGACGGGCATCGAAAACCTCGTTGGCTCCAACTTCAACGACAGCCTGACCGGCGACAACAACAGCAACATCATCACCGGTGGCCTGGGCAACGACGTGCTCAAGGGCGAGGGCGGCGACGACTTCCTGATCGGCGGCCTGGGCAACAACACCCTGACCGGCGGCAGCGGCGCCGACACCTTCCAGTGGCTCAAGGGCAACAGCGGTCATGACGTGATCACCGACTTCACGCCGGGCACCGACAAACTCGACCTGTCGCAACTCTTGCAAGGCGAGAGCAGCACCGCGGCTTCACTGGATGACTACCTGCACTTCACCGTCAGCGGCAGCGGGGCGTCACTGGTGACCAGCATCGATGTCAGCGCCATGGCCGGCGCGGCACCGAACCAGACCATTGATCTGGCCGGCGTTAACCTGGCCAGCCATTACGGTGTGACACCGGGGGCGGGCGGGGTGATCTCCGGTGCGGACTCGGCCACCATCATCAATGGCATGCTCAATGACCATTCGTTGAAGGTGGATACCGTGTGACCTGAAGGTCTGGTTCACGCAAATCCCCTGTGGGAGCGAGCCTGCTCGCGATAGCGGTTTCACATTCAACAAGGATGTTGACTGAACCACCGCTTTCGCGAGCAGGCTCGCTCCCACAGGTCTAACTGATGCACTCACATCGGCTCAGGCGGCCCGATCAACCGTCCCATCACCCCGAATACCCCCAACTCCCTGATCGCCTCCAATTCCCCCCGGGTCTCGACCATTTCCGCAATCAACGGCAAATCAATGCTGTTGGTCGCCCTGAAGATGGCTTCGATAAAGAGACGCTTATCCCGCTGCTCATCGATACGCCGGATGTAGGCGCCGTCGATTTTCAAATAAGCCAGGCCCAGTTGGGTGAGGTTGCCGATCTGGCTGAAGCTGCCGCCAAAATGCTGCAGGCCGATGCGGTAGCCGGTGTCGAGCAGGCTATGGCTCAACCGATGCAGTTCGTCGGGAGGCGGCAGTTGGCGTTCGTCGATTTCCAGGATCAACAATGGCGCCAGTTCCGGCAGGGATTCGAGCATGTCGAGGATCAGTTGCAACTGCGGCTGATCGCGCAAGGTACTGCCGGACAGGCTCAGCGCCAGCGGCCAGCGATTGACGGCCAGGTAGTCCAGGGTCGCTTCGAGCATGGCCAGGTCCAAGCGTGCCGACCAGCCCAGACGCTCGATCCATGGCAGGAAGTGGCTGGCGGCAATCGCTTGCCCCTGCGGGTCGAGCAGGCGGGCGAGGACTTTGTGATGCAGCACCTGACTGGTGTCGGCGCATTGCACCACCGGCTGAAAGTACAGCTGCAATTTGCCTTGGGTCAGGGCGTCGTCGATCCAGAGGCGCCAATCGTGCTGGGAGTGGTTGGCAACGCCCTGGCCGTGGCTCAGTTGCACCCAGGGGTGATCGGGGTCTTGTCGGGCCTCGGTCAGCGCTTGATCAAGGCGCATCAGTACGTCGCTGGCTGGTTCGCCGGGCCGGTAGGCAACGATGCCCACATGCGCGACCGGCACGCAGTCACTGGCACCGGTCTGGCGAAGGTTTTCCAGGGTGGTACTGATTTCGGCGGCCAGGCGTGCGGCGTCCTCGGTATTGAGGCCCGGGGTCAGCAGGCTGAATTCACCTCCGCGGTTGCGCGCCGCCAGCCAGGTGCGTCGCTCGGGAAGCTGGGTCAAGCGCTTGAGCAATTCGCCCACCGCGCTGATCAATGCATCGGTGCGTTGGCCGCCGAGGCGCTGGTTCAGCCCGCTCAGGTCATTGATCCGCAACATCAATAGATGGCCGTCGCAATGCTGTTCGGCGATCAGCAACTGGCCCGCCAGTTGTTCATCCAGCAAGCGCCGGTTGGCCAGCCCGGTCAGGCTGTCCTGATAGGACTCGCTGCGCAGCTTTTCACTGCGCGCCGCCTCTTCGCTGAACAACGCCTTGAGCTTCTCGACCATCTGGTTCATCGCCAGCACCACGCGTTTCAATTCCGGTGTGCGCGGCAGTTTTGGCAGGCTGAGGAACTCGCGTTTACTGATGGCCTCGGCCTGTTTGACCAGGGTTTCCAGAGGCCGGAGCTGGCGGCGCAACAACCAACCACCGAGCACCGCGCTGAGCAGGCCGCACACCAGCAACCAGATCAGGCTGCCGAGGGTACTGTCCCAGAGTTTGGCCAGGGCAAATTGCGGGTTGCTCAGCACTTCGACCCGTGCCGCCTGCTCCCAGCCGCGCATGATCAACGCGTCACCGCCCTGATGACGCAGGTTGACCAGATTGACGAACCAGCCCGGCACCCCCTCGATCCGCGCTGGCGCGTTACGCTCCACTAACACCTGCTCACCCTCGACATCGATGATGCGAATGCTGCTGAAGTAACCGCTGTCAAAAATCGAGCTGACCATCAATTCCATCATCGCCGGGTCATCGATCTGCGCGGTCAGCGACAAGCCCAGCGCGGTGGCCGCGTCCTGGGCGTGGGAGCGCAATTGACCCAGCGTTTGTTCACGAGAGCTTTCCAGGCTGACAAAAAAACTGCCGCTGAAGGCCACCAGCAGAAACAGGCAAATGGCAAGAAACAACTGATTACGCAGTTTCATCGAACGCTCCTTGCTGCAGTCTTTAGCCGTCGCCCACGGGAAAGCCCTCGGCCTGCATCTTTTGCAGTACGTCTTGCCAGCGGGACAGTTTTTTCGAGTCGCTGCTGCGTTTGCCGCCATTGGCTCCTGGCAGGTACAGGCCCTCGGCATTGAAGGCGTACACCGGCAGCAGGTCTTTGCGTTGCGAGGCGGGGCGGATGTCGCTGATCAGGTTGTCCAGCACCAGCGGGTCGGCGGTGGGGCTGCTATAGAACGTCAGCACCATGTGAGCCTGGTTCTGGTTCAACGCCTTGACGTAGGTGATGCGCAGCTTATCGCTGGGAATTCCGAGCTCGCGCAAGCTGAAATACTTCGCCAGGGCGTAGTCCTCGCAATCGGCGGCACCCTTGATCAAGGATTCGACAGGCGTGGCCCAGTAATCGGTCTGACGCCAGATGCGCGTGTCGTCCTGAAAATTCAGTTGCTGGTTGAAGAAGCGATTGACCGCGTTCAACTGGTCGCGCTCAGGTGCGTCGCGCTCGCCTTGCAGCATTTGATTCCAGGCCTCGATACGTCCTCGCGCCGGGCCGAGGGGGCCGTAGCGTTTTTCAGCGGTTTGCAGGATCTGCGTAAAATTCCAGTCAGCCCAGGCACTGCACAACCCGGCCAGCAGGAAACCGCTCAGCAGCCATCCGCCGAACCGAAGCCGGGGCGTTGGCCATCCTGGACTACGCGGACTACGGGGCATATCGGGCTGCTCGGATGCAGATTTGTGAAGTCTAGGTGGTGTTTGGGTTGGGGGAGGGCTGGTCGTCGGCGAAATCGTTTGTTGAGGATGTTCGCCGTCTCACTGTGGGAGGCTGGCTGATCAGGACTTACGCAGCGTCTTTTGCTTGAGAATATAAACTGTGACCAGCACCGCACTGGTCAACATGAACCCGCGTGCCCAAGGCATCGGCACCAGATAACAGGAAAACAGGATGCTGGCCCACATCAGGCCGATGGCGTAGACCTTGCCCTTGAGCGGGATGCCATTGCCATCGAGGTAATCGCGAATCCACGGCCCGAGTCGTGGGTGCTCCACCAGCCAGTTGTAGAAGCGTGGCGAACTGCGAGCGAAACAGGCGGCTGCGAGCAACAGGAAAGGTGTGGTGGGCAGCACCGGCAGGAAAATCCCGATCACCCCCAGCGTTACGCTCAGCCAGCCGATGGCCAGCAGCACATAGCGCAACATCAGGGGGCGGTTGCCTATGGGGTTGTCCATAGGCGGGACCTTAGTGGTGACGAGGCTTGAGGATCGCCGGTTTTTCGTCTGGTGCGTTGCACAGCAGATACAGCGCAGTCAGGGCTTCCGGGATCTGCACGATCATGTCGTCCATCAGGTTGGCATCGGCGGCAATGTCGGAGAACTCCGGTTGCTCGTCGAACAGACCCGAACCCACCATGATCGGCAGCAGCATTTCGCTGACTTCGTCTTCGGCGGTTTCGAACCAGGCTTCTTCACGCAGGAACACGCCTTCCATGAAACCGATGCACCAGCCGCGCAGCTCGGAATCGTCCGGATCGTCACCCAGGTCGAGGTCGCACGGCAGCTCGAACTCTTCATCGGAAGCCAGTTGGCGGGCGATGTGGGCCTTGAGACCAATCAGCGTTGCTTCGATCTCTTCGCGCTGGGCTTCGCTGCTGTAATGCGGCTCTTCAGCGAACAGGGCGTCGATCCATTCACGATCGGGAACGACTTCGGAACAGATGGACAGCGCGGTGAGGTAGCCGTGGGCGGCCACGTAGTCCAGCGCCTCGTCATGCAGTTCATCGGCGTCGAGGAAGACTTGCAGGCGGGTTAGTTGCTCAGCGAAGGACATTAAAGGACTACCTTGGGGAATATTCGATGCGGGAATTCTAGGCCTTCTTGAGCGCTTGGGCCAGCCGCGCGGCACATTTGCACCGTATTCCCTGTGGGAGCGACGGTGCGACGACTCGACCTGCTCGCGAAGGCGGCATTACATTCAACATCAATGTTTACTGACCCACCGCTTTCGCGAGCAGGCTCGCTACCACAGGTTTTGCATCGCAATGGCGTTCAGGTGTCTTCTCAGCGGCACCCTTTGCCGGACAGGGCTCGGGTATACTCGCGCGTTTTGTGATGCCCTGCTGGCGTCACGGCTGAAATGTGAAGCGTCATGCAATGCGCACTTACGATTTGTCGGAGCAGCATTGCGGGTTCTGAACCAGCCTGTGCAGGGATGTTTCGGTGATTTTTGGAGTTTCTATGCTCGAACAGGCTCAACGCGTCCTCAAGGACATCTTCGGCTACGACAGTTTCCGTGGTCGCCAGGGTGCAATCATTGAGCGCGTGGCCAGCGGCGGCGATGCCCTGGTCCTGATGCCTACCGGTGGCGGCAAATCCCTGTGTTTCCAGGTCCCTGCGCTGTTGCGCGAAGGCCTGGCGGTTGTGGTGTCGCCGCTGATCGCCTTGATGGACGATCAGGTTGCCACCCTTGAAGAGCTGGGTGTCGCCGCGGCGGCCTTGAACTCCACCCTCAGCGCCGAACAGCAACGGGATCTGGCGGCCCGCATCCGGCGTGGCGAGGTGAAAATGCTTTACCTCGCCCCGGAGCGTCTCGTCCAGCCGCGCATGCTGTCCTTCCTGCAAGGGCTGAACATCGCCCTGTTCGCCATCGACGAAGCGCACTGCGTGTCGCAGTGGGGCCACGACTTCCGCCCGGAGTACCTGCAACTGGGCCAGTTGGCGGAAATGTTCCCCGACGTGCCACGCATCGCCCTGACCGCTACCGCCGACAAGCGTACCCGGGAAGAAATCGTCACCCGCCTGCACCTGCAGAACGCCGAGCGCTTCCTGTCGAGCTTCGACCGCCCCAACATCTTTTACCGCATCGTGCCCAAGGAGCAGCCGCGCAAGCAGTTGCTGGCGTTCCTGGCCGAGCGGCGCAGCGATGCCGGCATCGTCTATTGCCTGTCGCGCAAAAAGGTCGAGGAAGTCGCTGCATTCCTCACCGAACAAGGTTTCCCGGCACTGCCCTACCACGCGGGCCTGCCCAACGATTTGCGCGCCTATCACCAGAAACGCTTCCTCAACGAGGAAGGCCTGATCATGGTGGCCACCGTGGCGTTCGGCATGGGCATCGACAAGCCAAACGTGCGTTTCGTCGCGCACCTCGATTTGCCGAAATCCCTTGAGGCCTATTACCAGGAAACCGGTCGCGGCGGCCGTGACGGTCTGCCGGCGGACGCCTGGATGGCCTACGGCCTGCAAGACGTGGTGATGCTCAAGCAAATGCTGCAAAACTCTGAAGGCGACGAGCGCCACAAGCGGCTGGAACAGCACAAGCTCGATGCGATGCTCTCGCTGTGCGAAGAAACCCGCTGCCGCCGCCAGGCGCTGCTGGCCTATTTCGATGAGGACATGCCCGAGCCCTGCGGCCACTGCGACAACTGCGTCGATGGTGTGCAGACCTGGGATGCCACCGAACCTGCGCGCCAGGCATTGTCGGCGATCTTCCGCACCGGCCAGCGCTACGGTGTAGGTCACCTGGTGGATGTACTGCTGGGCAAGGATAACGAAAAGGTGCGCAGCTTCGGTCATCAGCACCTGTCGGTCTACGGTGTCGGCAAGGCGCTGGGAGAGAGCGAATGGCGTTCGCTGTTCCGCCAGTTGGTGGCCCGTGGCCTGGCCGACGTTGATCATGAGGGCTACGGCGGACTGCGCCTGAGCGACACGTGCCGACCACTGCTCAAGGGTGAAGTGACCCTGGAACTGCGCCGCGATCTCAAAGCGCAAACCACGGTGAAAACCAGCAAGAGCCAGGCCAGCCAGCTGGTCCGTGGCGAAGAACGCGAACAGTGGGAGGCGTTGCGCGCCCTGCGTCGCAAGCTCGCCGAAGAGCATGGCGTGCCGCCGTACGTCATCTTTCCCGACTCGACCTTGCTGGAAATGCTGCGCAGCCAACCGACCTCGCTCGCGGAAATGGCCAGGGTCAGCGGTGTTGGCGCACGCAAGCTGGAACGTTACGGCGAGGCCTTCCTCGAAGTGCTCGGCGGTCAGGTCGAAGCGGCGAAGCCGGTGGCCGACGTGCGTCACGAGTTGATCACGCTGGCGCGGGCCGGCATGACGCCGCTGCAGATCGCCGGACAGTTGCAATGCTCGGAAAAGAACGTCTACACAATGCTCGCCGAGGCCATTGGCAAGCAGCAGTTGTCGCTGGAGCAGGCTCTGGATCTGCCCGAAGACTTGATGGGTGAAGTCCAGGATGCGTTTCTTGACGGTGAAGGCGAGTTGCCGCCCGTTTCGGAGATTTCCGCGTTATTTTCAGGACGAGTGCCGGAGGGGGTCTTGTACTGTGTTCGGGCGGCGCTGCAGTCCGAATTCGAGATTTGAGACATTCTGAGAAGCCCATCCCACTGATGTAACGATTCAGTACAGAACAAGCCTTGCCTATGGCCGAGGCTCATGCTTAGCTGACTAATAATTAGTTTTTCTTTATTTCAGTCTGATCATGAGTGTTTTATGCCGTTAACCGAACAACACCGCTTTGGCATGCAACTGGCCCAGATGTCCCGCGGCTGGCGTGCCGAACTGGATCGCCGTCTGGCTGGCCTCGGATTGTCCCAGGCTCGCTGGCTGGTGCTGCTGCACCTGGCGCGTTTCGATGAAGCCCCGACCCAACGCGAGCTGGCGCAAAGCGTCGGCGTCGAAGGGCCGACCCTGGCCCGCTTACTCGACAGCCTGGAAAGCCAGGGCCTGGTGCAACGCCAATCGGTCCTCGAAGACCGTCGTGCAAAGAAAATTGTCCTCTGCGCCCCGGCGCGTCCTCTGATCGAACAAATTGAAACCATTGCCAACCAATTGCGCCACGAGTTGTTCGAAGGCGTCGATGAGGCGGATTTGGCGGTCTGCATGCGGGTTCACGGGCACATCCTGGCCAATCTGGAAAAATCTTGAGGCATTGCCCCGCGTCCGGTTTTTGAGTTGCCGCATTGAGCAGACTATAAGAACTACTTGGCAATATCGTGTTCGTACCGGATGTGCGGACACGTGCAAGTTGGTTCTGGTTACCTAAGGGATGCTCATGCTTGAAAGTCGGCGAGTCGTTGTACGGTGTTGCGTCAGGTGGCTGCTGGCCGGCACTGCTGTCACTTGGTCGGCATTGGCGTCGGCGCTGGGCCTGGGTGAGATCACCCTGCACTCGGCGCTGAATCAGCCGCTACGCGCCGACATTGCCTTGCTGGATGTCGCCGGTCTGGAGGAGGGCGATCTCTCGGTCAGCCTGGCGTCGGTGGAGGAATTCAGTCGTGCGGGTGTCGAGCGTGTGTTCTTCCTTAACGACCTGAAATTCACACCTGTCCTGCGGGGCAACCGCAATCTGATTCAGGTGACCTCCAGTAAACCCGTCAATGAACCGTTCCTGAATTTTCTTGTGCAGCTCAAACAGCCCAACGGCCGCTTGCTGCGCGAGTACACGGTCTTGATTGATCTTCCCGGAACGCCAGGCATTGTGCCAGCCAGTGACGAGCCTTTGGCCAGTCGTCCAGAGTCTGCGTTTCCGAGTGTCCAGCCTGCCGTCGCACCCGTGCCTGCACCCAAGGATCCCTTGCCAAAGCCTGCCGCCGCAGCCGCGCCGGATCCTCTTGCCGAGCAATTGGCTACCAGCGTTTTGCAGAACCAGCAGTTACAGGCAACCGTCGATGAACTCAACGCGAAGCTTCAGGCGCAGGACGAGCATATCGCCCGTGAGAAAAAGCAACTGACGGACCTGCAGGCACAAATGGCCGAGATCAAGCAGGCACCGACGGAACCCGTTGCGCCCGAGACCGTGGCTCCCGCACCGGTGGTCGTAGAAGAATCCGGACCGAACGGGCTGTTGATTGGCGGATTGTTGGTGCTGGTTCTGGGGTTGTTGGCGGCATGGATTCGTCGTCAACGGCAGCAAGCTCAGGGGATGTTCGAACCAGCAGAGGGTCAGCCATCGCCGCCAGAACCGTCGGGCAGTCGCACGACAGAAGCGGCACTTCAACCGACACATGCACACCATGAAGTGGCCCCTGTGAGCGATGCGTTGGAAGCCGTCGCGATCTACCTGACTTACGGCCGCTATGCCGAAGCAGCCGACTTGTTGCGAGAGGCGATGGCCAAGGCGCCACAGCAGACGGATCTGGCGGTGCAACTGTTGGAGGTTCTCGGCAAGCAGGGGGATGTCGCGGGCTACGAGGCACAGGAAAATAGCCTGCGTACTGCCGGGTTTGATGCGCAAAGGCTTCAGGACATCCGTGCACGCCATCCGAAATTGAGCGCTGTTGCACCGGTTGCTCTTGCGCCAACGGTGATTCCGCCCATGACACCGGATCCGACGCCTACGGATGAATTCCAGTTGAACCTGGACGACCTGTCGATGGATGCGAGGTGGGATCTGATCGAACCCCTGGAGCATTCGCCATCCACCTCTCACCCATCAAGCGAACCGGTACTGCCCGATCCCGAGATTGAATGGGAAATCGAACCGGCCTCCCGGTCTCTGGACGACAGCTTTCTCCATGAACTCAGCGAACCAGGTCCCTCGCTCGAGCTTGAACCCCTTAGCCTGGAACCGACCGAACCGAATAACGCAGGCAAACTGGAACGAGCCCAGACCTGTATCGACGACGGCGACCTGGACAGCGCCATCGAATTGCTCAACGAGTTGCTCAAGGAAGCCGATGAGCAGATGAAACAGACGGCTCGCAATCTATTGGCCGGCATCCGATAGTGCCGCCCTGAGGATCTAGTGTGGGAGCGGGCTTGCTCGCGAAGGCGGCGTGTCAGGCAATTCATTGCGACTGAAACACGGCCTTCGCGAGCAAGCCCGCTCCCACATTGGTTATCATTGTGGCGCCTGTCGCCCTTAGGATTCCACCGCCCATGACCACCCACAAACCCGAAATCGTCATCACCTATTGCACCCAGTGCCAGTGGCTGTTGCGCGCCGCATGGCTGGCCCAGGAGTTGTTGAGTACCTTTGGCGACGACCTCGGCAAAGTGTCGCTGGTACCGGGTACCGGCGGGGTCTTTCACATTTTCTGCGACGATGTGCAGATCTGGGAGCGTAAGGCCGACGGTGGCTTCCCCGAGGCGAAAGTGCTCAAACAGCGGGTCCGTGACCGAATCGATCCGGACCGCGATCTGGGACACAACGATCGTATTCAGTGAGAGGTGGCTTCTGCGGCAATGGCTTTTTTGCTTGAGCTGCCGGCGAGCCGGCTGGACACCACGATCGCGACGATGATCAAGGCGCCGCCGAGCAGCATGCGCAGGGTCGGGTTTTCATCGAACAGCAGCCAGGCCACGGTGATGCCATACACCGGCTCCAGGGCAAAGACCACGGCGGCGGTCCGTGCCTTGATCACGGCCAGGCTGGCGACAAACAGGCTGTGGGCCACGCCGGTGCAGAAGATGCCGAGCAAAGCGATCCACAGCCAGTCGATGGCGCGTACCTCGCTCAATTGCGGTGCCGCCACCGGCAGCAGGCACAATCCGACAACCACGTTCTGACACAGTGCTGCCTGCACCGGCGGGATGCGTCCGGAGCTGGCGCGGTTGGTGAGCGACAGCAGGGCGAACAGCAAGCCGGAAGCCACCGCCCAGAGCAGGCCGGTGGTGGCGCCGCTGGCCAGATCGAACTCAGGTGTAACCAGGACCAGCCCGATACTCACCAATGCCACCAACAGGATTTCATTGGCACGAATCCGTTCGCGGAAAATCAGTCCTTCGAGTATCACGGTAAAGGCCGGAAAACTGGCAAAGCCCAAGGTCGCGATGGCCACGCCGGCGACTTTCACCGCAATGAAAAAACTCACCCAATGGCCCGCCAGCAGCAGGCCGCTGAGTAACAGTCGGCGCCAATCCACGGCTTCGAGCTTTTGCCAGCGGGTCGCGCTGGCGAATCGTGCAAAGAACGCCAGCGCCAGCACCGCGAACGCCGCCCGGCCGAAGACGATAATGGCCGGTGAAGCGGCTGCGAGTTTGCCGAACACACCGGTCAGGCCGAACATCAGTGCGCCGATATGCAGGGCGCCAAGGGCGGTACGGGGAGTCATGGCAATCCTTGGTAAACGTAATGAACCCGGCCATTTAACCGCGCCCGCTGCCGTTGTGTCTGTCGCCAGGCTCGCGTTATTTGTCGCCAGCCTCGCGCCGCAATTTACCGGGCGAGGCGCCGAACTCACGCAGCACCGCGGCGGCAAAGGCACTCTGGGAGCTGTAGCCGACGCGAGAGGCAATCTCGCCAATGGGCAGGGCAGAGTTACGCAGTAATCCCACGGCCTTGTGCAGGCGTCGGCTGCGGATGTAATCCATCGGTGTCTGCCCGCATTCGGCCACGAACCGCGCATGCAAACGAGCGCTGGAAAGACCGGCGACGCGGGCCAGATCGGCAACTTGCAACGGGTAGGCGGCGTATTGGTCGATGTGCGCATTCAGCGCCGCATAGGGCAGGCGTCGTCCGCCAACACTCTCGGGCCTGGCGTTGTTGAGGCTGGCCAACAACAGCACGGCGCCTTGTTGCGCAATCACAGGGTCATCGACCGGGCTGTTGGCCAGCCAACTGACCAACTGGCTTTGCCCGGCATCGAGCGACAACCGGCCAGCATTGTCGAGCAAACGGCGACTGGCCTCGGCATGTTCGCCCAGGGACTGACAAACCCATTGATCGCTGGGCACGTCCAGTACCAGGCAACGGCTGCCATTTGTGCTCCCGCACGCATGATGAAACCCGGAAGGGACGACCACGAAACTCTGCTGAACGACCTGACTTCCGCGTCCGTCGACCTCGAAATCCAGCGCACCCGAGAGCCCGAACACCAGTTGCGCGTGCTCGTGACTGTGAACGATCAGGTCGTGCGTGTACTGGCGAAGTGTGAGAATCGGTCTCATCGCGGGTCTCATGGCAGGTTTGATGAGTCAGGTCGCAGTCTACACCGGCATGGCATGGGTGCGCTGTCACGGGACTGACTTGCCGCTGTCATGGTCGATTAACCCGACTGGCGCAAGCTTGCCAAAAATTGTCCTGAGGGTTGCCCATGACCAGCGCCGAGCTCGCCAGACCCAGCCGTAAGCAACGTGTGCGGACCTTGTGGATTTCCGACGTGCACCTGGGCACGCGCGATTGCCAGGCCGAGCACCTGTCGCAGTTTCTCAAGGGTTATCACGCCGACAAAATCTACCTGGTCGGCGATATCATCGACGGCTGGAAACTGCGCGGCGGCATGTACTGGCCACAGGCACACACCAACGTGATCCGGCGCCTGTTGACCATGAGCAAGCGCGGCACCGAGGTGATCTACGTCACGGGTAACCATGACGAATTCCTGCGCCGCTACTCGAAGCTGATACTGGGCAACATCCAGTTGGTGGACGAAGCGGTTCACGTGACCGCCGATGGCCGGCATTTGCTGGTGATCCACGGCGACCAGTTCGACGTGATTACCCGCTACCACCGCTGGCTGGCGTTTCTCGGTGATTCGGCCTACGAATTCACCCTGACCCTCAACCGCTGGCTCAACCACTGGCGCGCCCGTTATGGCTACGGTTACTGGTCGCTGTCGGCGTACCTCAAGCACAAGGTGAAAACCGCGGTCAGCTTCATCAGCGACTTTGAAGAGGCTATCGCCCATGAGTGCGTCAAGCGCGAGTTGCATGGCGTGGTCTGCGGGCATATTCACCATGCCGAGATTCGCAAGGTCGGCGAGGTGGATTACCTCAATTGCGGCGATTGGGTGGAGTCGTGCACGGCACTGATCGAGCATTGGGACGGCACGATCGAGCTGTATCGGCTGGCAGATGCTCAGGCGCGGGAGGCGCAGTTGAAGGCGGCGAAGGTGGCGGAGTTGGCCTGAAAGTTACGGCGTTCTGGACTGGCCTCTTCGCGGGCAGGCCCGCTCCCACATTATCTCTCGACTGTGGGAGCGAGCCTGCTCGCGAATGGACCGCGCAGCGGTCCCGAGGGATCTATCAGGCTGGCGAATGTTCTTCCATCGCCGCCTTGTAGATCGAGTTCTTCGGCTGGGCAAACAACCGCTCCATCATCGGTTCGAAAAAGCTCAGCGGCAGCGTGTCGTAAGCTGGATCAAACGCCGCCGCATCGTACCTGGCGCAAAACTCGATGGTCGCCTGATACTGCGGATGGCCGTTGAATTGCTCGCGCAGGTGCCGGTCCATCCCCAGATGATGGAAGAAGTAATACCCCTGGAAAATCCCGTGCTTCTCCACCATCCACAGATTCTCGGCGCTCACGAACGGCTTGAGGATCGCCGCGGCAATGTCCGGGTGGTTGTAGGAACCCAGGGTGTCGCCGATGTCATGGAGCAGGGCGCAGACCACGTACTCCTCATCGCGACCATCGCGCCAGGCGCGGGTGGCGGTTTGCAAGGAGTGGGTCAGGCGATCCACCGGGAAACCGCCGAAGTCACCCTCCAGCAGCTTCAGGTGCGCCGCGATCCTTGAGGGCAGTTGTCGGGCGTAGGCACTGAAGTCCGCGGCAATGATCGCCCAGTCTTCCTGCGTGCCATCTTTCATGTGGGTGAAACGGGCATTGGCATTCATCGGCAATCCTCTTGTTCTAGAACGGGACGCGTCCCAGGATCATGTCCCGATACATGACGAAATCGCCGAGCAGGCTGTAGAAGGGATGCTGGAAGGTCGCTGGACGATTCTTTTCGAAGAAGAAATGCCCGACCCAGGCAAAGCTGTAACCCGCCAGCGGCAGGGCCCACAACAACATCCAGGCGCCTCGGCCGATGGTCATTGCCAGAATGAATATGACCAGCGTGGTGCCGATGAAGTGCAAGCGGCGGCAGGTACTGTTGCTGTGTTCGCTGAGGTAATACGGGTAGAACTCAGCAAAGCTGTTGAATCGTCTGATGTTTTCCACGACTGCGATCTCTGTGGTTATTGTTCTGACAGCAAGTTGTTCTGCGGGTAGCTTATTTAAGTCTAGAGTGATCATAGGCGTCAGCCAGTGACAATCGGCGCCACTTTAGTATCCTTCGGAAATTGGCCGTAACATGCGGCTCATCATGTAAGAACCCGACATGAGTGAACGAACGACTTCTGCAAGCTGGGCGATGGGGATTGTCAAAGCACTGGAAATGGACGGCCTGGATTGCCGGGTTCTGTTCAAACAACTGGGGCTCGACTACGCGGCACTGGATGATCCGGATGCACGCTTCCCGCAAGATTCCATGACACGACTCTGGCAACGCGCCGTTGAGCTGTCCGGCAACCCCGCGATCGGCCTGAACATGGGCAAGGTAGTGCGACCGGCACAGTTTCATGTGGCGGGTTACGCCTTGATGTCCAGCCGGACGCTGGCCGAAGGCTTTCAACGCCTGGTGCGTTACCAGCGGATCATTGCCGAAAGTGCCGATCTGAGTTTTCGCCTGCTGGATGAGGGCTACGCGCTGATATTGACGGTGCATGGCGATCATTTGCCGCCGACCCGTCAAAGCGCCGAAGCCTCGCTGGCGTGCGCCCTGGCGCTGTGCGGCTGGCTGACCGGACGCACGTTGCATCCGCGCAAGGTGCTGGTGCAGGGCGATCAACCCGTCAATCTCGAGCCCTATAAACAAGCCTTCCACGCACCGCTGGTGTTCAACGCGCCATACGATGCGTTGATTTTCGAGCGGGCGGACATGGAAGCACCGCTGCCGACCGCCAACGAGGCCATGGCGCTGCTGCATGACCGGTTTGCCGGTGAGTACCTGGCGCGGTTTTCCGAGAGTCGCGTGACCCACAAGGCACGCCAGGTGTTGTGCCGCTTGTTGCCCCAGGGCGAACCCAAGCGCGATGCCGTGGCGCAGACACTGCACCTGTCGCAACGCACCTTGCAGCGGCGCTTGCAGGAAGAAGGCACGAGTTTTCAGACGTTGCTGGACGATACCCGGCGCGAACTGGCCGAGCAGTATCTGGCGCAGCCCACCATGACTCTGCTGGAAATTGCCTACCTGTTGGGCTTCGCCGATCCGAGTAACTTCTTCCGCGCTTTCCGTCGCTGGTTCGACACCACACCTGGTGAGTACCGGGCGCGGCAGTTGCAAATACCTGCGTCGATCAGTGGCGCCAGAACGCCGGAATACACAGCACAAAGACCGTAATGATCTCCAGTCGGCCCAAGAGCATGCCGAACGAGAGAATCCACTTGGCGGCGTCCGGCAGCGAGGCAAAGTTGCCGGCCGGGCCGATGGTTTCGCCCAGGCCCGGGCCGACGCCGGACACCGTACTGGCCGCACCGGTCAGGGCGGTCATCCAGTCCACGCCGAGCAGCGACAGCAGCAGCGCGATCACGCAGATGGTGATGGCGAAGAAGAACGAAAAGGTCAGGATCGAACGCACGATCTCTTCATCGAGACGGTGACCGTTGTACTTCTGCTTGATCACCGCGCGCGGGTGAATCAGTTGGTTAAGGTTGGCCTTGAGCAGGATGTAGGCCACCTGGAAGCGGAAAATCTTGATCCCGCCCGCGGTGGAGCCCGAACAGCCGCCCACGAAACCCAGATAGAAGAACAGCATCAGCGAGAAGTTGCCCCACAGGCTGTAGTCCCCCAGCGCGAAGCCGGTGGTCGTCACCACCGAGGTCACGTTCAGCGCCACATGGCGCAGCGCCTCCAGCCAATGTAGTTTGGTGGTCCACCAGTACCAGGTGCCAAGCACCAGCCAGGTCACCAGCAGCATGCCGAGCAGACCCTGGACCTGCTCGTCCTTGATCAGCGCCCGGCGGTTACCACGAAGGGTCGCCACGTACAGGGTGAAAGGCAGGCTGCCGAGAATCATGATGACGATGGCCACCCAGTGCACCGCCGGTTGCGTCCACTTGGCCAGGGACTGGTCCGAGGTGGAAAAACCACCGGTGGAAATGGCCGACATTGCATGGTTGATCGCATCGAACGGGCTCATCCCGGCCCACCAGAACGCCAGGCTTCCGAAAATGGTGATGCCGACGTAGGCCGCCACGATCAACCGCGCCACCATGTGCGAGCGGGGCATGACTTTTTCGGAGCGGTCTGACGACTCGGTCTGGAACAGCCGCATGCCACCGATACGCAGCAGCGGCAGGATCGCCACCGCCATACCGATGAAGCCGATGCCGCCGATCCAGTGCAGCAACGAACGCCACATCAGGATACCGGGGGACATGTCGTCGAGGTGGTTAAGCACCGTCGACCCCGTCGCGGTGATGCCGGACATGCTTTCGAAGAACGAGTCGGTGTAGCTGATGTGCTGGGTCAACAAAAACGGCAGCGCGGCGAAGATGCACACCACCAGCCAGCTGCTGACGGTCAGCAGGTACATGTCCCGTGGCCGCAGGTGTACGTGCTCGGGACGTCCGGGAATGACCAGGGCCAGGCCGCCGACAAAAGTGATCATGCTGGCCCAGAGGAACGACGGCAGATCGCCCGTGCGATCGAAGATCACCAGCGTGGCCATGGGCACGACCATGGCGATGGCCAGGGTTATCAGGAAGATGCCGATGATGAATCCAATGAGACGTAAGGTCGGCAACGCCATGAAATCCGCTCGGCTGCAATAGGGAAGGGCGCCATTCTACCTGCGGGGCAGGGCATGTAAACCGGCACTGCCTTGGTAGTTACAGCTAGAATAGCCGCACATTTTTTTCTGGAGGTGGCCGATGCAGGCTCTCGACGTTTTGCTCAACCGTGTTTCCGTCCCGCGACTGGTCGAGCCGGCACCGACTCAAGCGCAGCGCGACGTGTTGTTTGCCGCGGCCATGCGCGCGCCGGATCACGGTCACTTGCAGCCTTGGCGCTTTCTGACCGTCGAAGGCGCGGCGCGTGAGCAAATGGGCGAGTTGCTGGCTGAAGCGGCGAAGCTGCAGGAGGGCGAAGTGACCGAGGCGGCCATCGACAAGGCGCGCAACGGTCCACTGCGCGCGCCATTGGTCGTCGTGGTGATTGCCCGGTTGCAGGATCACGTCAAATACCCGAAATCCGAGCAGATGCTGGCGGCTGGATGCGCGGCGCACGGCATTTTGCTGGCGGCCTATGCGCAAGGCATTGGCGCGGTGTGGCGTACCGGTGATCTGGCCTACTCGCCGCATGTGGCCAAAGGGTTGGGGCTGGCGGAAGGGGAGAAGGTGATTGCGTTCCTTTACCTCGGCACGCCGCTGAAAGAACCGCGTGTGGCGGAGAAGGTGGATCTGGCGGAATTTGTCAGCACCTGGCCGGGCAATGCCTGACACCGTAATTCCCCTGTGGGAGCGAGCCTGCTCGCGAAAGCGGTAGGTCTGACACATAGATGTCGGATGTGCTGACCTGTTCGCGCGCAGGCTCGCTCCCACAAGGAGTCAGGGTTGGGTGATGGCCCCTGGCACCAACGGCAATTCCAGGCTGGCGATAAACCCGCCCTCCGGGTGATTGGCCAGCACCAGGCTGCCGCCATGCCGTTCCGCCGCACGGCGGGCAATGGCCAGTCCCAGGCCATGACCGGCCGCTGTTTGTCCGGGCGCCCGGTAGAACGGCTCGCCAAGTTGATTCAAATGTTCGGCGTCGACCCCCGGACCATGATCGCGAACGGTCACCACAACCCGCTCACCCTGACGCATTGCCTGCATTTCGATCGGTTGCCCGCCCACCGGGTTGAACCGCTGGGCGTTGCGCAGCAGGTTGTCCACGGCACGCTCGATCATGGTTGGCCAGCCCCTGAGGTTCAGTTGCGGCTCGGCCTCAAGTCGAACGTTCTGCTCGGGCGAACCCAGCTGCGCATCCCGTTGCAGCCCTGTGAGCAGGGCGTTCAGATCGACCTCTTCGGCGCTGGCGTTATCGGCATCGACCCGCGCCAGTACCAGGATTTCACTGATCAAGGCTTCGAGCCGATCACATTCACGGGTCAGGCGTGGCCAGAGTTTTTGCCGTTCTTCGGGTGTAGCTCGCTCCGCCAGGGCCAGCGCAATGCGCAGTCGGGCGAGGGGCGAACGCAGTTCATGCGACACGTCTCGCAGTAGCTGTCGCTGGCTGCCAATCAGGCTTTGCAAGCGCGCACCCATACGGTTGAAGTCGTTGGCCAGTACCCCGAATTCGTCTCGGCGATTGGCCAGTTTGACCAGGCTGTTCTGTTGGTAGGTGGTCTGTCCCAGATCATGCACCGCGCCGCGCAGACGGCTGAGCGGACGGGTGATGGAAAAGGTCACCAACAGGCTGAACAAGGTCAGCACCACCAGGGCGATACCCAGCGCACTCAATGGCCAGAGCAGGCTTTCACGATGCCAGGCATCGAGTTCCGGGTGGGGAATGCGGTAGATCAGAAGGTAGGTGTCGCCGGTTTTTTCGCTGGTGTATTCAGCGGTCAGACGCCGCCATGGCAAGCGCCGGTCATCATTGTTCTGCCGCGCTTCGAAGGCCGCCGCGCGGCGAGGGAAGGTGCCGCGCACCACAGGATCGCCACTTTCGTTGAGCACCTGCACGTCGATGTGATACTGGCGTTTGCGCTGTTCCAGAATGTCCTGGGCGGCTTCTTCGCCTTCTGATTCGTAGGTTTGCGTCCATTGTTCGGGCAGGGTGTTGAGGCCCGGGTGACGACTGAGAATCCACGCATCCTGGTTGAGCATGTGCCCGAGCAAAATCGACAGCCCTGCAACCAGTGCGATGGCCAGCCAGAAGCTGGCCAGGATACGCCAGAACAATGAGCGCACAGAAATTCCTCTAAAACCGATGCAAATCCTTGTGGGAGCGGCCTGTGGTGAGGGGATTTATCCCCGTTGGGCTGCGAAGCGGCCCCAGCATTCCTGCAGCCACATCGTGTTGTCAGGATTTACGACTGCTTCGCAGCCGAGCGGGGATAAATCCCCTCGCCACAGGCTCGCTCCCACATTAATTCGAGTGGCATCAGACCCAACGGTGTTCAGCCGTTGGGTCAGGGTTAGGCCATTATTGCGCTTTTTGCGCCTGTTGCGCTTTCCACGCCTTGAACTCGGCCCATTCAGCGCGACGCTCAGCCTGCTTCTTCTGGATTTCGTCGAATTTCTTCTGTTGATCCGGTTTCAGCAGAGCCCGTACATCGGCTTCGGCTTTCTTGTGGTTGGCGGCCATTTCGTCTTTCATGGCTTTCTGGTCGGCTGGCGAGAGTTTCTCCAGGTATTTGTCGACGACTTGCTTACGCTCGTGCATCTGCTCGCCCATGATCTTGCGGATCTGCTCGCGCTGTTCGCGGCTCAGGTCCAGCTGACTGTACGGGCCTTTACCGTGCATGCCGTGCATCTGACCGCCGTGGCGCGCTCCATCCATCGGGCCACCCATAGGGCCGGCGCCTTCAGGCATGGCCATGGCAACGGTCGGCAGGGCGGCGGCGAACATCAGAGCGATAAGAGTCTTGCGCATGGTGAATCTCCTTGTCTCATTCCCGGTACGTTCCGGATGTGTGCAGATTACGGAGATCAAGGTCAGCGGCGGTCAGCGAAGCGTAAAGCTTGGGTAAAGATGATTTTCCGCGGACCTGACAAAACCTACAGGCTGTAGTAATAACCGCGGCTGCGCAGGGCGACGATGCGCGGACGGCCATCGGGATGCGGACCGATTTTCTTGCGCAGGTTGCTCACGTGCATGTCGAGGCTACGGTCGTACAGGGTCAGCTTGCGACCGAGGGCGATCTGCGCCAGTTCCTGTTTGTCCAGTGGCTCGCCAGGTTGCTTGAGCAGGGCTTCCAGCAAGCGGCTTTCGGAAACGGTGAGGGTAAACTCCTGCTCATCGATGCTGACGACGCCTCGTACGGGGCTGAAACACAGGTCGCCCAGTTCCATCTGACTGGAGACTGCCGCAGGGTGGCTGCGGCGCAATACGGCGCGCAAACGGGCTGTCAGTTCTCGCGGATCGCAGGGTTTGGCCAGATAATCGTCGGCACCCAGTTCCAGGCCGAGGATGCGGTCCAGTGGTTCACCCCTCGCCGAAAGCATCAGCACCGGCAAGTCCGGGTGATCGCTGCGCAACTGCTTGAGCAGTTCCAGGCCGCTGCCATCCGGCAGCATCACATCCAGCACCACGGCGGCCGGGGCGGTTTCGGCCAATGCACGGCGGGCGCTCTGGCCATCGTGACAGGCGCGCACCTGAAAGCCTTCCTGGCCCAGCCAACTGCTCAGGAGCTCACACAGCTCCTGATCATCATCAATTAGTAACAGCTCGCTCATGACTCACTCAATTTAGCCATTGTCGACGTTTTCGACTTGCACCACTGGCGAAGATACCGCAGAGCAGGGCTAATAGCGCAACTCCGGCGCCGATGACGAACCACTGTTGCTGATCAGTCAGCCACCGTGGAGTCGAACTTCCCGCTTGGGCTTCGCGCAGTTGCAGCTTCAAGCGCTGGTTTTCCTGGCGCAACCGGGCCAGTTGGGCGCTTTCGCGTTCGCCATCGACATTCTGCAGTTGTTTGCTCAATTCCTCCCGCTGCCGCTCGCTTTCTTTCAAACGCTGCTGCAACTCGTTTATCTGGCTGCCGGCGCTCAGGGACAGAGGCGTGGAGCTCGCGCCCTCGGCGTGTTCTTCACCGTGGGCGGGGGCCACGATCGACAACGTGACCAACATCAGACACAACGGACCTTTGCGCATCGCGACTCCTGATTCCAATACGAGTATTGGGAAGTTGTCGGCCGGCAAACGAGAATAATGAGCGATTGAGAGCGCGATGAACCAATAAGGTTCACCGCGCAGGGGAATTGCGAGAAGAAAGTTACGGGAGGACTTGCTTGAACGGCTTGACCGAAACGTTGGCGTAGACGCCGGCTGCGATGTACGGGTCGGCATCGGCCCAGGCCTGTGCGGCGCTGAGGGAATCGAATTCGGCGACGATCAGGCTGCCGGTGAAACCCGCCGCGCCCGGATCGTTGCTGTCGATCGCCGGGTTCGGACCGGCCAGTACGATACGACCTTCGCCTTTGAGCACTTGCAGGCGCTCAAGGTGTGCAGGCCGTGCGGCCAGGCGGGCTTCCAGGGAATTGGCGACGTCTGTGGCAACGATTGCGTAAAGCATGTCAGTCCTCGGTTTTAGGCGATGTGGTATCGGTGTCATGCAGATGGCGGGACAGGTAGATGCCCTGGCCGACCAGGAATATCAGCGTCATGCCCAGGCTGCCGAAGACCTTGAAGTCGACCCAGTAGCTCTGGAAGGTGAACGCGACGAACAGGTTGGCGGCACCGCAAAACAGGAAAAACACGATCCAGGCGATGTTCAGGCGTGTCCACACCGGCTCCGGCAGGGTCAGCGCGTGGCCCATGATGCGCTTGATCAGCAGGGTGTCACCGATGAAATGGCTACCGATGAAGCCCAGGGCAAACAGCCAGTTGACCACCGGGGCTTTCCACTTCAGGAAGGTTTCGCTGTGGAAGGCCAGGGTCAGGCTGCCGAAGACCAGGCAGGCGACGAGCGTCAGCCACTGGCTTTTCTCCAGTTTGCGCTGCTTGATGAACAGCGTGCCGTAGACCACCAGCGAACTGATGATCAGCATCGCGGTAGCGCTGTAAATACCGCCTACAGTTACCTCGTGGCCGGCAATGTCGACGACCCGTGGATCGATTTTGAAGACGATGAAAAAGAGCAGGAGCGGGATGAAATCGATGAATTGTTTCACAGTGGCAGCCAGAAGCAGGATGTGGCGGCATAATAACAAACATATGGGCGCGCGATAGCGCCAGCTGATTTGAGGTTACAAAGCCTAGTGAATGTTGATTTGCACTGCCATAGCACGGCCTCCGATGGCGCTCTCGCGCCTGCGGTTCTGGTTGCGCGTGCGTTCGAGAACGGCGTGCGGGTCTTGGCCTTGACCGATCACGACACCCTGGAGGGCCTCGAAGAGGCACGCAGCGCTGCGAGTGCGCTGGGGATGCATCTGGTCAATGGCGTCGAATTGTCCTGTACCTGGGGCGGTGCGACCATTCATGTGCTCGGCTACGGTTTCGACGTCAATGCCGCGCCGTTGGTCGAGGCGATTGCCAAATTGCACGATGGTCGCTGGCTTAGATCCGAAGAAATAAGTCGCAAGCTGGCATTGAAGGGCATGCCCGGCGCTCTGGAAGGCGCCCGGGAAATCCAGCAGGAACTGGGCGACAGCGGTAACGCGCCGGCCCGGCCGCACTTCGCCGACTGGATGGTACGCGAAGGCTTCGTCAAGGATCGCGCCGAGGCGTTTCGCAAATGGCTGGGCGCTGGCAAGCTCGGGGATGTCAAGCAGCACTGGCCCACCCTGGAAGAAACCGTCGAAACCCTGCGCGCAGCCAAGGCCTGGGTCAGTCTGGCGCACCCCTGTCACTATGAATTCACCCGCAGCAAGCGTCGCCGGCTGATTGCCGACTATATTCAAGCAGGGGGCCACGCGATCGAGGTGGTCAATGGCCATCAGCCTGCCGAGCAAGTGGGCAGCCTGGCCATTCTGGCCCGCGAGTTCGGTCTGCTGGTCAGCGCCGGCAGTGATTTTCATGGCCCTGGAGGCTGGTCCGAGATCGGTGAATACCGCCCGCTCCCGGATGATCTGCCGCCACTGTGGTGTCGGTTCAAACATGACCCAATTATTGCCGCCGTCTGAACAGGTAGAGAATGTGAGTCAATTTTTCCAGATTCATCCGGAAAACCCGCAAGCGCGCCTGATCAAACAGGCTGTCGAGATCATTCGCAACGGCGGGGTGGTGATATATCCCACAGACTCGTCCTACGCCATTGGTTGTCAGATCGGTGACAAGGTCGCCGTGGAACGCGTTCGACGCCTGCGTCAACTGGATGAGAAGCACAACTTTGCGTTGATCTGCAGCGACCTGTCGCAACTGGGGCTGTTCGCCAAGATCGATACCGGCACGTTCCGTATTCTCAAGGCCCATTTGCCGGGGCCCTACACCTTCATTCTCAATGCCACCCGTGAAGTCCCGCGGCTGTTGTTGCACCCGAAAAAACGCACCATCGGCCTGCGGGTGCCGAGCAATCCGATCGCCCTGGCGTTGTTGGCCGAGTTGGGTGAGCCGCTGATGAGCGTGAGCCTGATCATGCCCGGCGATGAAGATCCGCTTACCGATCCCTATGAAATGCGCCAGCTGCTCGAACATCAGGTCGACCTGATCATCGACGGCGGTTTCGGCGGTATCAAGGCGTCTACCGTGATCAGCCTCGCCGACGGTGAGCCGGAAGTCATCCGCGCCGGTTGCGGCGACCCTGCGCCGTTCATGGCCGAGGCCTAGATGTCTGCAGTAGAACCCGTCGACAGTCAGGCCGGAGCCCAGCAAGAGCTGCCCTTCGCCATGGTCTATGGCCAGGCGGTCATGGAGATGCCGCTGGACCTGTATATCCCGCCGGACGCGCTGGAAGTCTTTCTCGAGGCCTTCGAAGGCCCGCTCGACCTGCTGCTGTACCTTATCCGCAAGCAGAACATCAACATCCTCGACATCCCGGTGGCGGAAATTACCCGCCAGTACATGGGCTATGTCGAGTTGATGCAGTCGGTGCGCCTGGAGCTGGCCGCGGAATACCTGGTGATGGCCGCGATGCTGGCAGAGATCAAGTCGCGGATGCTGCTGCCCCGGGCCGAAACGGTCGAGGACGAGGAAGAAGACCCGCGCGCCGAACTGATCCGCCGCTTGCAGGAGTACGAGCGCTTCAAGGCCGCTGCCGAAGGCATCGATGGCTTGAGCCGTGTCGGTCGTGATGTGGTGGTGCCCAAGCTCGATGCGCCGGAAGCCCGGGCGCGAAAATTGTTGCCCGACGTGCGCCTTTCCGAATTGTTGCTGTCCATGGCCGAGGTGTTGCGCCGTGGCGACATGTTTGAAAGCCACCAGGTCAGCCGCGAGGCGTTGTCCACCCGCGAACGCATGAGCGATGTACTCGAGCGACTCAAGGGCGGCGGTTTCGTGCCCTTCGTCGAGCTGTTCACCGCCGAGGAAGGGCGGCTGGGCGTGGTAGTGACCTTTATGGCAGTCCTCGAGCTGGTCAAGGAATCCTTGGTCGAGCTGGTGCAGAATGAGCCGTTCGCAGCGATTCACGTGCGAGCCCGAGCCGAATAACGAGTTGAATCATGAACCTGAGTGAACCCCGCGAGCTGGCGCCACTGCTTGAAGCCTTTCTGTTGGCCTCGGGAAAACCGCAATCCCTGGAGCGCCTGTTCGAACTCTTCGAAGAGGGCGAGCGGCCGGAGCCGGCGGTTTTCAAGAAAGCCCTGACCATTTTGAGCAAGTCCTGTGAGGGTCGTGCGTTTGAACTGAAGGAAGTCGCTTCCGGCTACCGTCTGCAAATTCGTGAAAAGTTTTCGCCGTGGGTCGGTCGTTTGTGGGAAGAGCGTCCGCAGCGTTATTCCCGGGCCATGCTCGAAACCATTGCCCTGATCGCCTATCGCCAACCGATTACCCGGGGCGAAATCGAAGACGTGCGCGGTGTGGCGGTCAACAGCCAGATCGTCAAGACGCTGATGGAGCGGGAGTGGATTCGCATCGTCGGTTACCGCGACGTGCCGGGCAAACCGGCGATGTTCGCCACCACCAAGGCATTTCTCGATCACTTCAACCTGAAAAACCTCGACGATTTGCCGCCACTGGCGGAACTGCGCGAGCTTGAACCCGACCCGGTGCTTGATTTCGACGACGCGCCGGTGCCGGCCGCGTTGCAGGAGTTGGCGGATGCCAGCGCCGAACCGGAGGAGCCCAAGGAAGAAACCAGCTTCCATACCTTGCTGCTTGAGCTGGACAGCATGGAGGAGGGGCTCAAGACCGACTTCGATGACCTGTTGCGTGATGGTGAGGTTTCCGGGGTTGATCCGGAGGGGGCCGAGATTGAGCTGGAGGTCGAACTTGCCCAGGTTGAGTCAGGGTTAGATTCAGAGCCAGAGCCAGAGCCAGAGCCAGAGCCAGAGCAGGAAGACGACATCCTCGGTGTCGCCGAGGCCCGTGAAAAACTCCTGGCTGCCGTTGCTGCGCTCGAGCAACCCAAGCCAGCGCCCGAGTTGACGGACGAAGAGGCTGAAGCGCAGGCCCTGGCCGAAGCCATCGAAGCCGAACGCCGCCAATTCGAAGACTGACCGCAAATGATTCGGGCGTCGACGATCCCTGTGGGAGCGGGCTTGCCCGCGAAGACGGAGTGTCAGTCGACATCATTGTTGTCTGACTCACCGCAATCGCGGGCAAGCCCGCTCCCACAGGATTATCAAAATCAGCTGCCCGCCACCGGTCGGCGGAAAAGCCAGTAACCTTGCATCGATCAGCTAGTCTCTGATGCGCGAAGGCCGACATGAGCGTATGATTCGCGACCCTTCGACGATCCCCTCGTCAAAGTTACAGTTTTCAATACGTCAGGATCCTCAACCCAGAGCATCTTGAGCAGACCACACCGGGAGGTGCCCAGATGAGTATCAACGACCAGCAAGACGACCAGCCAATCGGCCCAGCAGGCGAAAAACTGCAAAAAGTCCTCGCCCGTATCGGCGTCGGCTCGCGCCGTGACGTGGAAGCCTGGATCAGCCACGGCCGCATCAAGGTCAATGGTAAAGACGCGACCCTCGGTCAGCGTGTCGATATGCATGACGCCATCACCATTGATGGCAAGGTGATCAAGCGCGAAGAAGCCGCCGAGTCGGTACGCCGCGTGATCATGTACAACAAACCCGATGGCGAAATCTGCACCCGTGTCGATCCGGAAGGTCGCCCGACCGTGTTCGACAAGCTGCCGCGTCCGAAAGAAGGGCGCTGGATCAACATCGGTCGCCTGGACATCAACACCACCGGTTTGCTGATGTTCACCACCGACGGTGAGTTGGCCAACCGCCTGATGCACCCATCCTTCGAGATGGACCGCGAATACGCCGTGCGCGTGCGCGGTGAAGTCGACGACGAGATGATCGAACGCCTGAAAGCGGGCGTCGTGCTTGAAGACGGCCCGGCGCGTTTCACCGACATTCAGCAGGCACCTGGTGGTGAAGGTTTCAACCACTGGTACCACTGCGTGGTAATGGAAGGTCGCAACCGTGAAGTGCGTCGCTTGTGGGAATCCCAGGGTCTGGTGGTCAGCCGTCTGAAACGCGTGCGTTTCGGCCCGGTGTTCCTCAACTCCGACCTGCCGATGGGGCGCTGGCGCGAAATGAGCCAGTACGAAGTCGACATCCTCAGCGCCGAGGTTGGCCTGACGCCGGTGGCCATGCCGCAGCTGAACGCCAAGAGCAAAGACAAGCTTGAGCGGATGCAGCGCAAATCATCGCGACCAATGGCCCGGACCGAGCGCGTGCGCACGCTGCGCCCTGCCACCGATGCGCCGGCTACCAGCCCGCGTACAAACCGCGAGCCGCAGATCGAAGGCGAGCGTCCAGGTCGCAAGCCTGCCGCGCGTCAGGATGGTGAGCGTGGCCCGCGTACTCCGCGTCCGGCCAACGGTCGCACCGAACGTGGCGAAGGCCGCGGTGCTCCAGCGGGACGCGGTACGCCGGTGGCTGACCGTCCGGTCGAGACCAAGCGCCCGGCCAAGCCTGCGCCTAAGCGTCCGGGGATCAAACTGGTCGAGGGTGACAAGCCATCGGGCAAGCGTCGCGGCGCACCAGCCGGATCGGGGCAGCGTCCGGGGTTCGGTCGTCGCAAGCCTGAGTGATCGGTAAGCGCATCATGAAAACGCCAACCTTCGGGTTGGCGTTTTTTTTGGTCTGGCTTTCGCGGCTGTGTTGTTTTTCGCGAGCAGGCTCGCTCCCACAGAAGGCGATGTCTCTCTGAAAGAACGCGAACCACTGTGGGAGCGAGCCTGCTCGCGAAGGCGTCAGCGGCAGCGCTGTGATGTCCGGATCGGAAAATCAATGTTACGCCTTGTAAAGAAAACCTTACGAAATCCACGGGTTGCCCCTGTGAAATCGTCATCACTCCAGCACTGTAAGAAAATTCTTCCGAAAACAGTCTTTCTGGATGCATTCCACTGCTCTAGCCCGCTTGTTTCCCCGCCCCATGCAAGGTGTCATGCGTGCCATGCCTGTCGTGCAGGTGCATAACAAAAAGGAGGCGCAATGAACGCCGCAATCCGTTTCCAGCTCCCAGCGTGGGCCGGTTCTTTCACCGTCCCTGTCGATGGCCCGCAAAGGCCTGACTCCCTTTTTGCAGCCGCCCGATCCTCTCGGGGCGGACACAGGCAATCCCGGCAAACGACACACTGATCCAGTGGTGTCTGGCAGCAGGGGGTTGGCGGTGTACAATGCGCCGCGTTTTACCTGTGACCTCCTGCGCATCTGCGCAAACCTCAAGGCTATCCGCCTTGTTCACTCCGCCACGTCACGAGCGTGTCGGGTTCGATTTCGTCACAGATAAAAACAAACAGGTGACGCATGACCGTTGTAAATACGCTGAACTCCTGGTGCCTGCGCTGGGGTTTGATCGGTGCCGCTTAACGTCGCAACCAAGCAGCAACGTCTACTGAACATCATCAAACCTTGCGTGAGACCCTTTTCATGAGTGGACAAAACTCGCATTCGGGCGAGCTTAAACGCGGCCTGAAAAATCGCCACATTCAATTGATCGCCCTCGGTGGCGCGATTGGTACCGGTTTGTTCCTTGGCTCGGCCGGGGTACTGAAATCCGCCGGGCCGTCGATGATCCTTGGCTATGCCATTTGCGGCTTCATTGCCTTCATGATCATGCGCCAACTGGGCGAAATGATCGTCGAAGAGCCGGTGGCCGGATCTTTCAGCCACTTCGCCCACAAATACTGGGGCGGCTTTGCCGGATTCCTGTCGGGCTGGAACTGCTGGATTCTGTACATTCTGGTGGGCATGTCGGAGCTGACCGCGGTCGGCAAATACATCCACTACTGGGCGCCAGAGATCCCGACCTGGGCCACGGCTGCCGCGTTCTTCGTGCTGATCAATGCAATCAACCTGGCCAACGTCAAAGTCTTTGGCGAAGCCGAGTTCTGGTTCGCGATCATCAAGGTGGTGGCGATTGTCGGCATGATTGGCCTGGGCAGCTATTTGCTGGTCAGCGGCCATGGCGGCCCGCAAGCCGCGGTCAGCAACCTGTGGTCCCACGGAGGCTTCTTTCCGAACGGCGTCAGCGGTCTGGTGATGGCCATGGCGATCATCATGTTCTCCTTCGGCGGCCTGGAAATGCTCGGTTTCACCGCCGCTGAAGCCGACAAGCCGAAAACCGTGATCCCGAAAGCCATCAATCAGGTGATCTACCGGATCCTGATTTTCTACATCGGTGCGCTGGTGATCCTGCTGTCGCTGACCCCTTGGGACAGCCTGCTGGACACCTTGAATGCCTCTGGCGATTCCTACAGCGGCAGTCCGTTTGTACAAGTGTTCTCGATGCTCGGCAGCAACACCGCCGCGCACATCCTGAACTTTGTGGTCCTGACGGCGGCATTGTCGGTGTACAACAGTGGCACCTATTGCAACAGCCGCATGCTGTTGGGCATGGCAGAGCAGGGCGATGCACCGAAGGCCCTGGCGAAGATCGACAAGCGCGGCGTGCCGGTGCGTTCGATCCTGGCCTCGGCTGCCGTGACGCTGATCGCCGTACTGCTGAATTACCTGATCCCGCAAAACGCGCTCGAACTGCTGATGTCGCTGGTGGTGGCCACCCTGGTGATCAACTGGGCGATGATCAGCTACTCGCACTTCAAGTTCCGCCAGCACATGAACAAAACCCGGCAGACGCCGCTGTTCAAGGCCCTGTGGTACCCGTACGGCAACTACATCTGCCTGGCGTTCGTGGTGTTCATTCTCGGCGTGATGCTGCTGATTCCGGGGATTCAGATCTCGGTGTACGCGATTCCTGTCTGGGTCGTGTTCATGTGGGTCTGCTACGGCATCAAGAATAAGCGTCGTGATGCAAGTGCTGCTGTAGTGGGTACTGCAACCCGATAAGCAGTCAGCAAAAGAAAATGCCTGTATCGCGAGATACGGGCATTTTTTATGGGTGTTCACTTTTCAGGCTTCAGAAACGCAAATGCCCCGACAAGTCGGGGCATTTGTTGTTCGGGCGTTCGGCTTACATGTTCGGGTAAGTCGGGCCGCCGGCACCTTCCGGCGTCACCCAGGTGATGTTCTGTGCAGGGTCCTTGATGTCGCAGGTCTTGCAGTGGACGCAGTTCTGGGCGTTGATCTGGAAGCGCTTCTCGCCGTCTTCCTTGGTCACCACTTCATACACGCCGGCCGGGCAGTAGCGCTGGGCTGGTTCGTCGTACAGCGGCAGGTTCTTGCTGATCGGGATGCTCGCGTCGGCCAGCTTCAGGTGGCAAGGCTGCTCTTCTTCGTGGTTGGTACCGGAAATGAACACCGAGCTGAGTTTGTCGAAGCTGATCTTGCCGTCCGGTTTCGGGTAGTCGATCTTCTTGCAATCGGCCGCCAGTTTCAGGCAAGCGTAATCCGGCTTGGTGTCGTGCAGGGTGAACGGCAGCTTGCCGCCGAAGATGTTCTGGTCCAGCCAGTTGAAACCACCGCCGACGATAGCGCCGAACTTGTGGATCGCCGGGCCGAAGTTGCGGCTGGCGAACAGTTCTTCGTACAGCCAGCTGTTCTTGAAGCTGTCGACGTAAGCGGTCAGTTCGTCGCCGCCTTCGGATTCTGCAAACAGGCGATCGGCCACGGCTTCAGCAGCCAACATGCCGGACTTCATCGCAGTGTGGCTGCCCTTGATCTTGGCGAAGTTCAGGGTGCCGAGGTCACAACCGATCAGTGCGCCGCCCTTGAAGACCATTTTCGGCAGCGAGTTCAGGCCACCCTTGCAGATGGCGCGGGCGCCGTAGCTGACGCGTTTGCCGCCTTCCAGGTATTGCTTGAGCACCGGGTGATGCTTGAGGCGCTGGAACTCGTCGAACGGCGACAGGAAGGTGTTGCTGTAGGACAGGTCGACGATCAGACCCACGACCACCTGATTGTTTTCCAGGTGATAGAGGAACGAGCCGCCAGTGTTTTCGGTGCCCATGATGTCCATCGGCCAGCCGGCGGTGTGAACCACCAGGCCTGGCTGGTGCTTGGCCGGGTCGACTTCCCAGATTTCCTTCAGGCCGATGCCGTAATGCTGGACGTCGGATTCGTTGTCGAGGTTGAAGCGTTTGATCAGCTGCTTGCCGATATGGCCACGGCAGCCTTCGGCGAACAGCGTGTACTTGCCACGCAGTTCCATGCCCGGGGTGTACAGGCCTTCTTTCGGATGGCCTTCGCGGTCAACACCCAGGTCACCGGTGATGATCCCGCGAACCACGCCGTTTTCGTCGAACAGCGCTTCCTGAGCGGCGAAGCCCGGATAGATTTCCACACCCAGGTTTTCGGCCTGCTGAGCGAGCCAGCGGCACAGGTTGCCAAGGGAGATGATGTAGTTGCCTTCGTTGTGCATGGTCTTGGGCACAAAGAAGTCTGGAACTTTCTGCGCGCTTTCAGCGTTCTTGAGAACGAAGATGTCATCGCGGGTGACGGGCGTGTTCAGCGGCGCGCCGAGTTCTTTCCAGTCCGGGAACAATTCGTTCAGGGCGCGTGGTTCGAACACGGCACCCGACAGGATGTGAGCACCGACCTCGGAGCCTTTTTCAACCACGCAGACGCTGATTTCCTTACCGGCTTCGGCGGCCTTCTGCTTCAAACGGCAGGCGGCGGACAGGCCAGCGGGGCCGGCACCGACGATGACCACGTCGAATTCCATGTATTCGCGTTCCACAGGCTATCTCCTACTCAAGGCTCAACAGTTTTTTCTAATTTTGGAGGTTAGGTGTCGCATCCATGAATCCCAGCGCATCGTCGGGAGCGGACAATCGATCAACCACCTTTCTCATTGGGTGGCGCATTATATCTACACCACTCTCAGGGTCCAATACAAACGTTTGTTTGAATTGGCTCAAAGCCAGAGAAATCAAAGTCACGCGGCTTATGAACGGCTATTTTGCCGTATTGACCGGAATAGGTGTTCCGGTCAAGATACGGGCGGTTTTGCGCTCGCCGTAGGCTGACTGTTGGTTTCAAGAGCACCTCTAAAGACAGGGCGATGGCAGTACAAGGTGATGCGCGGTTCAGGTTAGCCGCACAGTTTACACGCCGCGATATTGAATGACTCGTCGGTCACCACTGACGAACGGTCATGAACATCGTGAGCGACGTTCACTTGACACGTATGCCGGCGTTTTTAGAGGTGCCCTTGCGCCCGATGAGCATCAACCGCCAGGTTCGCCTAGGCGACTTTCTTTTCACCGGAGAGTAACGAGGAATCCATGAAGGTTCTTGTAGCTGTCAAACGCGTTGTGGATTACAACGTCAAGGTCCGCGTCAAGGCGGACAATTCCGGCGTCGACCTCGCCAACGTCAAGATGTCGATGAACCCATTCTGCGAAATCGCAGTGGAAGAAGCCGTACGCCTGAAAGAGAAAGGCGTTGCGACTGAAATCGTCGTCGTCTCCGTAGGCCCGTCCACCGCTCAAGAGCAACTGCGCACCGCGCTGGCTCTGGGTGCCGACCGCGCCATCCTCGTCGAATCCGCCGAAGATCTGACTTCCCTGGCCGTTGCCAAGCTGCTGAAAGCTGTTGTCGACAAGGAACAGCCTCAGCTGGTGATCCTTGGCAAACAAGCCATCGACAGCGACAACAACCAGACTGGCCAGATGCTCGCTGCATTGAGCGGCTACGGTCAGGGCACGTTCGCCTCCAAAGTCGAAATCAGCGGCGACAGCGTTGCCGTGACCCGCGAAATCGACGGCGGCGCGCAGACCGTTTCCCTGAAACTGCCGGCCATCGTCACCACCGACCTGCGTTTGAACGAGCCACGCTACGCGTCGCTGCCAAACATCATGAAAGCCAAGAAGAAGCCTCTCGAGACGCTGACTCCGGACGCTTTGGGCGTTTCCACCGCCTCCACCAACAAGACCGTGAAAGTCGAAGCGCCAGCTGCACGCAGCGCGGGCATCAAGGTCAAGTCGGTGGCTGAACTGGTCGAGAAACTGAAAAACGAAGCGAAGGTAATCTAAATGACTATCTTGGTTATTGCTGAACACGACAACAAAGTGCTGGCCCCGGCCACGCTGAACACCGTTGCTGCCGCTGCCAAAATCGGCGGCGACATCCACGTTCTGGTTGCAGGCCAGGGCGCTGGCGCCGTGGCTGAAGCCGCGGCGAAAATCGCTGGCGTGAGCAAAGTCCTGTCCGCTGACAACGCCGCTTACGCGCATCAGCTGCCGGAAAACGTTGCTCCTCTGGTCGCCGAACTGGGCAAGGGCTACAGCCACATCCTGGCTGCCGCCACTTCCAACGGCAAAAACATCCTGCCGCGCGTTGCCGCTGCACTGGACGTTGACCAGATCTCCGAGATCATCTCGGTAGAAAGCGCTGATACGTTCAAGCGCCCGATCTACGCCGGTAACGCCATCGCTACCGTTCAATCGAACGCTGCGGTCAAGGTGATCACCGTGCGTGCCACCGGTTTCGACCCGGTTGCCGCTGAAGGTGGTTCGGCTTCCGTTGAGTCGGTTGCTGCTGCTCACGATGCTGCGATCTCCAGCTTCGTCGGCGAAGAGCTGGCCAAGTCCGATCGTCCTGAACTGACCGCTGCCAAGATCGTCGTTTCCGGCGGCCGCGGCATGCAGAACGGCGACAACTTCAAACACCTGTACGCCCTGGCCGACAAGCTGGGCGCTGCCGTGGGTGCTTCCCGCGCCGCGGTCGACGCAGGTTTCGTACCTAACGACATGCAGGTCGGTCAGACCGGCAAGATCGTTGCTCCACAGCTGTACATCGCCGTCGGTATCTCCGGCGCGATCCAGCACCTGGCCGGCATGAAAGACTCCAAAGTGATCGTTGCGATCAACAAGGACGAAGAAGCGCCGATCTTCCAGGTGGCCGATTACGGCCTGGTGGCGGACCTGTTCGAAGCCATCCCTGAGCTGGAGAAGCTGGTCTAATCCGGCTGCTTCACTTATAAAAGAGCCCGACCTTCTGGTCGGGCTTTTTTTTGTCCTTGTACCTGTAGGAGCGAGCTCGCGATGATCTCAAGGGTGCCGCGTTTAACCAGAACGCCCTCGTCATCGTTAACGCCCATCGCGAGCAGGCTCGCTCCTACAGAGATATAAACGGCTTCAATGGGAGTGTAGTGCCATGGATCTGCGCCGCATGTGTGGCTGGTCATTGCTGCTGAGTTTGACAATCTTGCCGGCACTATCGAATGCGGCCGGCAAATGCGAACGCCTGGTGGCGACCGGCAGCCCGGATGCGCCACCCTACCTGTGGCAAGACCCACAAAACCCCAGGCACCTGATTGGCGCCAGTGCCGACCTGTTGCAGCAAGTGGCGCAAGAGTTGGGCATCAAGGTCGAACTGCTTTACGCCGGCAAACGTTCCCAGGCCCTGGATGAGGTGCGCAGTGGTCGCATGGACCTATTGGCCGATGCACCGTTGACGGTCGGCGAACTGGAGTCCCTGGACTATATTCATCCGCCATTGCTGGAAAACGATTATCTGGTCTGGACCCGCAAAGATTCGCCGCTGGTCTACAACGACGTGCAGGACCTGCACGGTCACTCCGGCGCTTTGTCGGAGAAATCTCGACTGACCTCGGAATTTGCGACCGTCGCCGAGCAGCAGTTGACCCTGACCCGTACATCCAATCTGACACAAGCCTTTCAGAAGTTGCTGTTGGGCGAGGTGGAGTTCGTCCTGGCCGGCCGCTACTCGGGCATGGCAATGGCGCAGACATTGGGCATGGCCAACGATCTGATTGCGCGTATGCAACCGGTCGACAAGCCAGGACTGTTTCTGGCTGTTTCCCACAACTCGGCCTGCAACGATCCGTGGTTGCGCGGACAGCTGGCCAAAAAGATGACAGAATTGCCCGCGTCCGGACTGACGGAGGCTGTGCTGCAACGCAACATCGAGCGTTGGAATACGCAGCAGAAACAATCCGTCAGTACTCCAAAACAGTAGGGATTTTTAGTGAGT
Organism: Pseudomonas sp. C2B4; assembly: GCF_013359695.1. Classification (GTDB taxonomy): domain Bacteria; phylum Pseudomonadota; class Gammaproteobacteria; order Pseudomonadales; family Pseudomonadaceae; genus Aquipseudomonas. The sequence continues at coordinate 76,643 of NZ_JABFMU010000013.1, read as the reverse complement.
ATTCGACCTCTTTTCGCTGCCCTGGCCGTTCTGGCTCTGGCGGGTTGTGCAGCCGATCCGGCACCGAACGAACAAATGCGTTTGACCGAGCAGGCCGTCGAGCAAGCCAGGGCGGTGGGCGCCACCGCCGACGAAGTACCGGAAATGAAGCTGGCCGAAGACAAGTTCAACCGTGCCAAGGGCAGCATGAACGATCAATCCTTCAGGAATGCACGCATGCGGGCCGAACAGGCCGAGCTGGATGCGCGCCTGGCTGAAGCCCGGGTCCTGACCCTCAAGAGCGAAGCGCAATTGAACGTGCTCAACACCCGTATCGCCCGCCTGCGCAAGCAACTGGGAGATGCCCAATGAGCCTCGGGTCCAAGGTTATCGGCGGTTTGATCCTGGCAGGTTGCGCGAGCCTGTACGGCTGCGCCGGTCAGCACAGTGAAGCGGCATTGCAGCAGGCGGGCGCCGACTTCCAGAAGGTCAAGGAAGACTCCAACGTATTGCGCATCGCGCCCAAGGATGTGATTCGCGCCGGTGAATCCCTTGCACGTGCCGACCGTTTGTCCAGCTACTGGGGGAGCGGCTCGGATGTGGCGCATTACGCTTACCTGAGCCAGCGCTACAGCGAAATCGCTCGCGAGCACACGACTCAAGTGCTCAACGAAGAGCGGGCCGCAAAGCTTGAGTTGGAGCGTCAGCGCCTGCAACTGGCCCTGCGCGAATCCAAGCTGCTCAGCGTGCAGCAGCAGGGCAAGTGGCTCGAAGAACAGATTGTGGCTTTGGCCACCACCCAGACCGACCGTGGCCTGGTCATGACACTGGGTGATGTGCTGTTCGACACCGGTGAAGCGGAGCTGAAAAACTCGGCCAACCGCGTGGTCTTGAAGATCGTGCAATTCCTGCAACTCAATCCCAAGCGTGTGGTGCGTATCGAAGGCTATGCCGACAGTACCGGCGGCAAGCAGGAAAACCTCAAGCTGTCCCGCGATCGTGCACAATCGGTGGCGGATGTGTTGATGGACCTGGGCATCGACGACAAGCGTATTCAAGTCGAAGGTTACGGCGATGAGTACCCGGTGGATGCCAACGCTTCCGAGCGGGGACGCGCGCAGAACCGTCGCGTGGAAATTGTGTTCTCCGACGAAAAAGGCCAGCTAGGCGCCGCCCGGTAAGGGTTGCGTCACTGGAAAACCCGGCCTGCCAGTCAGTGCCGGGTTTTTTTGCGCCTGCAAATACTCGGCACTTTCCGATAAAAGCAGTACAGATTTTGCTGACACTGCACTGTACGGTCGACTATTGTGGTAACTGTCCCAGTACACTTCTAAACTGTTCCGGTATCGTTTCCGACAAGAATAAAATGCCTGTGAAATCGAGTGCTGCGTCATGACCAATCTCTTGCTCTACCAACGTATTGCTCAACAACTGGCTGAAGACATCCGCCGTGGTGTCTATCAACCGGGAGAGCGCGTGCCTTCGGTGCGCAAGATGAGCTCGCAGCTCAATGTCAGTCATGCCACGGTGTTGCAGGCCTATGCCAATCTCGAAGATCAAGGGCTGATCCGCGCCCGGCCGCAGTCGGGTTACTACGTGCACCAGACGCCAGCCCTGACCGCTCCGACACCGGATATCGCCCGGGTCGAGCGTCCTGGCCTGGTGACCCGCAGCAGCATCATTCAACAGGTACTGGTCGAATCCCGCCGTGAAGGTGTGTTCCCTTTGGGCGCTGCGGTCCCGAGTGTCGACTATCTGCCGGTTCGGGCGCTGCATCAGCAATTGGCCAAAGTCACCCGTTTTCACAGCCCCCGTGCGTTCAGCTACATGTTCAGCCCCGGTTTCGAGCCGTTGCGCCGACAAGTGGCGATTCGCATGCGCGATGCCGGCGTGGTGGTCGATCCGTCGGAAGTGGTGATCACTCACGGTTGTGTGGATGCCTTGCAGATGTCCTTGCGGGTGCTGACCCGACCGGGCGATCTGATCGCTGCCGAGTCGCCGACCTATTACGGTTTGCTGCAACTGGCCGATCTGTTGGGGCTCAAGGTCATCGAGATTCCCAGTGACCCGTCCACCGGCATGAGCCTTGAAGCCTTGCAACTGGCGGCTAACCAATGGTCGATCAAGGCGCTGGTACTGACCACGCGTTTGAGTAATCCATTGGGCGGCACCATGCCCGAAGAGCGGCAGAAGCAACTGCTGCGCCTGGCGTCGGATTTCGATATCCAGGTGGTCGAGGACGATATCTACGGCGAATTGATGTTCGAGCAGGGGCGCACCAAGGCGCTCAAGGCCTATGACCGGCTGGACCGGGTGATCTATTGCTCGAGCTTTTCCAAGACCCTGTCGCCAGGGGTGCGTATCGGCTGGATGATTGCCGGCAAGTTCCAGCAGGAAATCCAGCGTTTGCAGACCTTCAGTACCCATTCAGCCTGCAGCGTCACGCAGATGGGCATTGCCGCCTATCTGGAAAATGGCGGTTACGATCGGCATTTGCGTTACATCCGTCAGGAGTACCGCAAAAACCTCAGCGCCTTCCAGTTGGCGGTGCAGCAGTATTTCCCCGAAGGCACGCAAATGACGCGACCCACCGGCGGCTTTATTTTGTGGGTGAGTCTGCCGGGACGGGTCAACACTCAAGAGCTGCACGTGCGTGCATTGCAACAGGGCATCAGTATTGCGCCGGGGCTGATTTTCAGTAATACGGAACAGTTCAATCACTGTATTCGACTGAACTGCGGCATCCCCTGGAATCGCGAGGCCGAGCGCGCATTGATGACCTTGGGCATGCTGGCGACCCAGCTTTGCCAGGAGATGGCACTGGGCTTGTGACGGGGCGGGCAGGTTCTTCCTGTCCGCGCTTGTCATGGCGCCTGCAACAAGCGAGCATATGGCCCCCTCTGTCGTTTGCGATGTTCGCCGTTGGCCCCATGAAACCGATTTTTCCTGCCGCCTGGTTGTCGATCTGCCTGTTATTGAGCGCCCAGTCGGCTCCTGTCATGGCCGCTTCCGTTCAGGAAAAACCGGCGGCAAGCACAACGTCGAAAAAAAGCACTCCCCCCAGTAAAGCTGCGCCGGCCAAAAAGAAAGCCGCCGTGGTAAAAAAACGTCCGCCGATCGCCTCCAAGTCGAAGCCGGCCAGTGAGGTGGCCAAGACCCAAATCCCCTCGGCCGATCTGGATTTGAGCCTGCCCAAGGACATGGTCGAAGACTTGAAACCGGTCGGTACGGTGCCTATACCCAAACGCGATCCGGTATTGCCGCAAATGTTCGGCGACAAGTCCGGCAGTAGTGGATTTCAGCTCAACGGTCGATTGATCAACAACGAAATGCAGTTGCAACTGCGCAATGAAGAGCGCCGGGAAGTCGAAGGCGCCGCATTGGAGTTCGAGTTCAAGCGGTAAATCCCGTCTGTGCTGATGCCTTGAGCAGACGCTTTGTCGGAGACTGCCCGGTCACGCCCGCTTGCAGGCAAAAACCCGCGATCCGGTAATTTAAAACAACTGTTTTAGCGGTTACTCTGTGCCGCGTCCTTTAACACATTGCCCGTCGCGAGGAGCTCGTCGTCATGAAATGCCGTGAAGGCTGTGGCGCCTGTTGCATTGCCCCATCCATCAGTTCGCCCATTCCCGGTATGCCCAATGGCAAAGCCGCCGGGGAACGTTGCGTGCAACTTTCTGCCGAAAACCTGTGCAACATTTTTGGCCAACCGGAACGTCCCGTGGTGTGCTCGGCATTTGAAGCCGACCCCGAAGTGTGTGGAAGCAGCAGCGAAGAAGCGATCCGGCTGCTGGGATGGTGGGAGCAAATGACTGCCGCGTAATGTCGTTTACCGAACGGAACTTCAACAATAAGGAATAAGATTATGGGTTCGTTGCATCGTATGGCTGTCCTGTGTGGGTTGACGGCGGTATTGGCCACTTCGGTCGCTCAGGCCGAAGACTGGAAAGTCGCCAAGAATGAGGACGGCATCAAGGTGTCCCTGACTGAAGTGGCCGGTTCCGATTACAAGGCCTACCAGGGTGTCACCCTGATGAAAACCACCATGGCCAAGTTGCGTGCGTTGCAGGACGACGTACCTGGCGCCTGCGCCTGGATTCACGAATGCAAGATCCAAAAATTGCTCAAGCACGAAGGCGATCAGAGTTGGACCTACACCCAATTCAATACCCCATGGCCGGTCACTCCACGTGATTCGGTGCTGCACATCACCACCATCGAAGGCGCCGATGGCAGCCTGACCCGCAAGCTCGAAGGCGTGCCCAAGTACCTGCCTGAAGAAAAGGGCTTCGTGCGGGTTGCCAAGGTCGACGGCTTCTGGAAGTTCGTTCCCAAGGGTGATCAGGTTGAAGTGACCTATCAGGTGCACACCGAGCCAGGTGGTAGCGTACCGTCGATGGTCGCCAACAAGTTCGTGGTTGATGCGCCGTTCAATACCTTGAAAAACCTCAAGGCTCGCGCTGAGAAATAAGCGCGACATCGAGTTGTGCAATACCCCTGTGGGAGCGAGCCTGCTCGCGAAGAGCGTCAACGATAATGCGGTCTGTCTGAATGATCGCGTTGTCAGGACGTTTTTCGCGAGCAGGCTCGCTCCCACAGTCATGAAGAGTCCGCAGTAAAAGCCTTTAATTTGTTTCCAAATGCACGTTCAACAATATTTTCACAATGTGTCCAAGACAATCTGGCCCCCTGACGATGGGCTGACCAGTAATAAATGGTAATGCTGTGATCGTTCGGGCAACATTTGCACACCGCGCAAACCCCGCGCCAGGTACTGGCAATTAGAGGGCAGGGCGCAGCTGTATTTTTGAAACTTCAACTTCCAATGGGTCCTAAAACGACATGGCAATCCCGGACGCCCTGAGTCAGCAGCGGGCTTCAACTCGCTTGCTGCAACCGACCGTCAAATCGCATCTGGCCTACACGCTGCTGTGCGCACTGGTCATGATGGTGATGTTTTCCGTGCTGCGCCTCGCGCTGCTGGTCTACAACCGCGAAATGATCCTTGATACACCGGCCTCGACCTTCCTTGAGGCGTTCGCCAACGGCCTGCGTTTCGACTTGCGTCTGGTGGTGTACCTCAGCATTCCGTTGCTGCTGGCGCTGTTCAGTGCCCGGGCCATGGCCGCCCGCGGGTTCTTCCGTCTCTGGCTGACGGTGGCTTCCAGCATCGCGCTGTTCCTTGGCTTGATGGAGATGGATTTCTACCGTGAATTCCACCAGCGCTTGAACGGCCTGGTCTTCCAATATGTGAAGGAAGACCCGAAAACCGTGATGAGCATGCTCTGGTACGGTTTTCCCGTGGTTCGCTACCTGCTGGCCTGGGCGGTAGGCACCTGGATCCTCAGCCTGGCATTCAAGGGCGCTGACCGCGCTACCCGTCCGCGTGGCCCCTTCAGCGGTGGCAGCATCAGCACACGCCAGGTGGCCCCCTGGTATTCGCGCATCATGGTGTTCGTGGTTTGCCTGCTGATCTGTGTGGTCGCGGCCCGTGGCACCTTGCGTCAAGGCCCGCCCATGCGTTGGGGTGACGTCTACACCACCGATTCCAACTTCGCCAACCAACTGGGCCTCAACGGCACACTGTCCCTGGTGGCGGCGGCGAAGAGCCGGATGTCCGAAGATCGCGACAACATCTGGAAAGCCACGTTGCCACAACCAATGGCCCAGCAGACCGTACGTGACATGCTGGTGATGAAGGACGACAAACTGGTCGACGGCGAGACCGCGGCGGTGCGTCGCGACTATATGCCTCCGGCCGACAAGACCCTGCCGATCAAGAACGTCGTCGTGATCCTGATGGAAAGCATGGCCGGTCACTCGGTTGGCGCGCTGGGCGCATCGGGCAACATCACGCCCTACCTCGACAAACTGTCGCAGGAAGGCCTGCTGTTTGACCGTTTCTTCTCCAACGGTACCCACACCCACCAAGGCATGTTCGCCACCATGGCGTGCTTCCCGAACCTGCCGGGTTTCGAATACCTGATGCAGACGCCGGAAGGCAGCCATAAGCTGTCTGGTCTGCCGCAACTGCTCAGCGCCCGTGACTACGATGATGTGTACGTTTACAACGGTGACTTCGCCTGGGACAACCAGTCGGGCTTCTTCAGCAATCAGGGCATGACCAACTTCATCGGGCGTAACGACTTCGTCAACCCGGTGTTCTCCGACCCGACCTGGGGTGTGTCCGACCAGGACATGTTCAACCGTGGCCTGGAAGAGTTGAAAGCCCGCGATGGCAAGGACAAGAAACCGTTCTATGCCTTGCTGCAAACGCTGTCCAACCACACCCCGTACGCCTTGCCGACGCCATTGCCGGTTGAGCGCGTGACCGACCGTGGCAGCCTGAACGAACACTTGACCGCCATGCGTTACGCCGACTGGGCGCTGGGTCAATTCTTCGAGCAGGCTCGCAAGGAGCCGTACTTCAAGGAAACCCTGTTTGTCGTCGTCGGCGACCACGGTTTTGGCAACGAGCGCCAGATCACCGAAATGGACCTGGGCCGTTTCAACGTACCGATGCTGATGATCGCACCGGGCATCCAGGAAAAGTTCGGCAAGCTTGACCACACGGTCGGCACTCAAGTCGACATCGTGCCGACCATCATGGGCCGGATCGGCGGGGAAGTGCGCCATCAGTGCTGGGGGCGTGATTTGCTCAACCTGCCTGAAGGCGACACCGGTTTTGGTGTGATCAAGCCATCGGGCAGTGAGCAGACCACGGCCATCGTGACTGCTGACCAGATTCTGGTGCTGCCAAGGGACAAGGACATGGCGCCGAAGATGTACCAGTACGAACTGGGTGCCACGCCTCACGCCGAAGTGGTGCCGGATGCACCGCGTACCGCCGAGATGAAAACCAAACTGGAAGCGTTCCTGCAGACGGCGACCAAGAGCCTGATCGATAACACCGCAGGTGTCGTCGACGGCAAGCCGGACTAAACCGTGACGCCATAGAAAAGAGAGGCCCATCAAGGGCCTCTTTTTTTTGCCTGTTAAAACTTCATATCTTGCCGAGTAACAACAGGATCAATATCACTACCAGCACGACGCCGATGATACCGGACGGGCCATAACCCCAACTTCTGGAGTGCGGGAAGACGGGTAAACCACCGATCAGTAACAGGATCAGAATGATGAGTAGAATTGTGCCCATGTCTATTTCCTTGTTGTAAGCGTTCAGGAATGACCTAGTCGTTAATGGCCAGCGGGAATGCAATTAATTCGAGCTGCTTAAAAAATCCGACTGCTGCCCATCGAAGAAAATTCCAAGTTTTTTTAATGTTTTTCGAACAAGTGATTATTTTCTTTCCAATGGCGTTAGTTGTCGGCGACGCGCCCAGGGTTTGCTCGGGCCATTCAGCAATCTGATGGAGCGTGGGTCGGGCAATATCCTTCGCTACACTCGACGCATCTTTCCCGGAACAACAAGGCTGTTTGCTATGCAAAATCGCATGATGATCACTGGTGCGGGCTCTGGCCTGGGTCGCGAAATCGCGCTGCGCTGGGCGCGTGAAGGCTGGCAACTGGCCTTGTCCGATGTCAGCGAGCCTGGCTTGCAGGAAACCCTGAAGCTGGTGCGTGAAGCCGGCGGTGATGGTTTTATCCAGCGTTGCGACGTGCGCGATTACAGCCAACTGACCGCTTTCGCCCAGGCTTGCGAAGTGAAACTTGGCGGTGTCGACATTATCGTTAACAACGCGGGCGTGGCCTCGGGCGGGTTCTTCAGTGAACTGTCCCTGGAAGACTGGGACTGGCAGATCGCGATCAACCTGATGGGCGTCGTCAAAGGTTGCAAGGCCTTCCTGCCGCTGTTGGAAAAGAGCAAAGGCAAGATCATCAACATCGCGTCGATGGCGGCACTGATGCAGGGCCCGGCCATGAGCAATTACAACGTGGCCAAGGCCGGCGTGGTGGCGTTGTCCGAAAGTCTGCTGATCGAACTGGCGCACCAGGAAATTGGCGTGCATGTGGTTTGCCCGTCGTTCTTCCAGACCAATCTGCTGGATTCGTTCCGGGGCCCGACCCCGGCCATGAAGGCACAGGTCGGCAAGTTGCTGGAAAGTTCGCCGATCACGGCGGCCGACATTGCCGACTATATCTACCGTCAAGTCGCCGAAGGCGAGTTCATGATCCTGCCTCACGAACAGGGTCGCATGGCCTGGGCACTCAAGCAGAAGAACCCGCAGCTGCTTTACAACGAAATGACCGTGATGGCCGATAAAATGCGTGCCAAGGCCAAACAAACCGCAGGCTGAACTTGCCCGCCAGCGAATGCCTCGCTAGGGTGGCCGCCATCGGCCATCCCCGCGAGGCATTCCCATGCTCAATTACTTGTGGTTTTTTCTTGCCGCGCTGTTTGAAATCGCCGGTTGCTTCGCCTTCTGGATGTGGCTGCGCCAGGGGAAAAGCGTTTGGTGGGTGGTGCCGGCGCTGCTCAGCCTGACCCTGTTCGCGCTGCTGCTGACCCGCATCGAAGCCAGCTACGCCGGTCGCGCCTATGCCGCTTACGGCGGTATCTACATCATCGCCTCCATTGGCTGGCTGGCGGTGGTCGAGCGGATTCGTCCGCTGGGCTCTGACTGGATTGGCGTGGCGCTGTGCGTGATCGGGGCGAGCGTTATCCTGTTCGGTCCCCGTTTTTCCGCATCCTGAAGGATCCATCCTTCATTCAAACGACCTGTCAGACGTTTCTGTCAGGTGGGCTGGTCATTGGCTGTCAGTTCGGTCTGGATTGCCGCTGTTGCCTTGAAGCCGCTTCGCGCGCCGGGCATCTTCAAGGTCCGGTAACCCTGAAGGACAAAGGCCATGCTAGTACTCAGTCGCGTTGTGGGCGAATTGATTTCCATCGGTGACACCATTTCCATACGCGTCGTGGCGGTCGACGGAAACAGCGTGCGTTTCGGCATCGAAGCGCCCAAGAGCGTCAATGTTCACCGGTCCGAAATCTACGATCGCATCCAGCGCAAATTGACCCGCCAGAAAAAATCAGTCGAATAAATGCTTGGGCACATCGTGCTTGAGCATCAATTGGCATTGCTCGCTTTCCGGATCGAAGACGATCAGTGCCTGCCCTTTGATCAATGCCTGGCGCACTCGTAATACACGGGTTTGCAGCGGCGTGTCATCGCCGTTGTCGGTGCCGTCACGGGTCACGAAATCTTCGATAAGGCGGGTCAGGGTGTCGACTTCAAGTTGGTCGTGGGGAATCAGCATGGGGCACCTCGGATAAGCAATGGCGCGATGCTACGGCGAATGGGAGGTCGCCGCTAGCCTACGGGTTTGCATTGTTTGATCCGGCCCCTTCGCGAGCAGGCTCGCTCCCACAATGAACCGCGTACCTATGTGGGAGCGAGCCTGCTCGCGAAAGCAATTTTTCAGACAATACCTATCTTGGTCAGCTATCGGATCGCTGCCCCACCAGACTGTCCACCGACGGCACCCGCGTATCACTCTCCATCTGCGTGTCATGTTCGATCTGATGACTGAAGCGGTCCAGGGAGCCGGTGGCCGGTTGCGCATCGCTGGCGAATACCGGCGGACTGAGAATGTAGGCGCCGAGCAGACGGCTGAGGGCGGCAAGGCTGTCGATGTGGGTGCGTTCATAGCCGTGGGTCGCGTCGCAGCCGAAGGCGAGCAGGGCGGTGCGGATGTCATGGCCGGCGGTGACCGCCGAGTGGGCATCGCTGAAGTAATAACGGAACAGGTCGCGACGTACCGGCAACTCATGGTCGCTGGCCAGGCGCAGCAAGTGCCGCGACAAGTGATAGTCATAGGGCCCGCCGGAGTCCTGCATCGCAATGCTCACGGCGTGTTCGCTGGAGTGTTGGCCGGGTGCGACCGGTGCAATGTCGATGCCGACGAATTCGCTGACGTCCCATGGCAGTGCCGCCGCCGCGCCGCTGCCGGTTTCCTCTGTGATGGTGAACAGCGGGTGGCAGTCGATCAGCAATTCTTCACCACTGTCGACGATCGCTTTCAACGCCGCCAGCAGTGCTGCGACACCGGCCTTGTCGTCGAGGTGACGGGCGCTGATGTGGCCACTTTCGGTGAACTCCGGCAGTGGGTCGAAGGCGACGAAATCCCCCACGCTGATCCCCAGGGAGTCGCAATCGGCACGGGTCGCGCAGTAGGCATCCAGTCGCAATTCAACGTGATCCCAACTGATCGGCATTTCATCCACGGCGGTGTTGAAGGCGTGCCCTGACGCCATCAACGGCAAGACGCTGCCACGGATCACGCCGTTGTCGGTGAACAGGCTCACGCGGCTGCCTTCGGCGAAGCGGCTGGACCAGCAGCCGACCGGCGCCAGGGTCAGACGGCCGTTGTCCTTCACCGCACGCACGGCGGCGCCGATGGTGTCCAGGTGAGCCGACACGGCGCGGTCGGGGCTGTTTTTCTTGCCCTTGAGGGTGGCGCGGATGGTGCCGCGGCGAGTCATCTCGAACGGAATGCCCAGCTCTTCCAGGCGTTCGGCAACGTAGCGCACGATGGTATCGGTGAACCCGGTGGGACTGGGGATGGCGAGCATTTCCAGCAGGACTTTTTGCAGGTAGGTCAGGTCCGGTTCGGGGTATTGGAGGGTCATGGAAACTCCTGATGGGTTGAGCGCATCGATGGTTTCGATGAGGAGGAAATTCGCTGCCTGCCAGACCGCCTTCGCGAGCAGACTCGTTCCCACAGGGAACTGCGGTCAAATGTGGGAGCGAGCCTGCTCGCGAAGGCCATGGCACGGGCAACACATCAATGTCAGGAAACCGGCTGACTATGCGGAAACAACAAATCCACAAACCGCTCGGCCGTCGGCTGCGGTTCATGATTGGCCAGCCCGGCACGTTCGTTGGCTTCGATAAACACGTACTCCGGTTGATCGGCGGCCGACACCATCAGGTCGAGGCCGACCAGGGGAATGTCCAGCGCTCGCGCGGCGCGCACCGCGGCATCCACCAGGGTCGGGTGCAGGATCGCAGTGACGTCCTCGAGAATCCCGCCGGTGTGCAGATTCGCCGTGCGCCGGACGAACAGATGCTCGCCGGCCGGCAAAATACTGCTGTAGTCGTAACCGGCGGCACGCAAGGTGCGTTGGGTTTCCTGATCCAGCGGAATTGAGCTTTCACCGCCCGTGGCCGCCTGACGTCGCCGGCTCTGGGCTTCGATCAGCGCGCCGATGGCGTTCTGGCCATCGCCCACGACTTCGGCGGGTCGGCGAATCGCGGCGGCGACCACTTCAAAACCGATCACCAGAATCCGCAGGTCGAGGCCTTCGTGAAAGCTTTCCAGCAGCACGCGACTGTCGAATTGGCGGGCGACTTCGATGGCTTGCTGGACGTCTTCGATGCTCTGCAAGTCCACGGCCACGCCTTGCCCTTGCTCACCGTCCAGCGGCTTGACCACCACCCGGCGGTGCTCTTCGAGAAACGCCAGGTTGTCATCGGCGTTGCCCGCCAGTTGCTGGCTCGGCAGGTTCAAACCAGCGGCCTTGAGCACTTTATGGGTCAGGCTTTTGTCCTGGCACAACGTCATGCTGATGGCGCTGGTCAGGTCGCTGAGGGACTCGCGGCAACGCACCCGGCGTCCGCCGTGGCTGAGGGTGAACATCCCTGCATTAGCGTCATCCACTTGCACGTCGATGCCACGTCGGTGGGCTTCCTCGACGATGATCCGCGCATAAGGATTGAACCGGGCTTCTGGGCCGGGGCCGAGAAACAGCGGCTGATTGATGCCGTTCTTGCGTTTGATGGCAAACGTCGAGAGGTTGCGAAAACCGAGCTTGGCATAAAGGTTTTTCGCCTGACGGTTGTCGTGCAGCACCGACAGATCGAGGTAACTCAGCCCACGGCTCATGAAGTGTTCGATCAAATGCCGCACCAGCACTTCGCCGACGCCGGGGCGTGAGCACTGTGGATCGACCGCCAGGCACCACAGGCTGCTGCCGTTTTCCGGATCGTTGAAAGCCTTGCGATGATTGAGGCCCATGACGCTGCCGATGGCCGCGCCGCTGTCTTCGTCTTCGGCCAACCAGTAAACCGGGCCGCCTGCGTGATGCGGGGTCAGCAAAGCGGCATCAATGGGCAGCATGCCACGGGCTTGATAGAGCTGGTTGATTCCTTGCCAGTCCGTCTCGCTTTGCGCGCGACGAATGCGAAAGCCGCGAAACACCCGGGTTGCCGGACGGTAATCGCTGAACCACAGGCGCAAGGTGTCGGACGGGTCGAGGAACAGTTGCGTCGGCTCCAGCCCCAGCACCTGCTGGGGCGCGGCGACGTAGAGCGCAATGTCGCGTTCGCCGGGCTGCTCGTTGAGCAACGCTTGAGCGAGGCTGGCCGCATCGGCAAAGGTGTGGCCGATCAGCAACCGACCCCAACCGCAATGCACCGCAATCGGTGCCGCGCCAAGTGTGCTGCCGTCTTCGGCCAGACGCGCCTGCAAGCGTTCATAAGAGGGCGCCTGTCCGCGCAACAAGCGCTGGCTGATGGCCGTAGCGTGAGGTTTCATCGATCAGATTCCTTGTTCGCTGAGCCACAGGTTCAGGGCTGCCAGCTGCCACAGCTTGGAGCCGCGCAATGGGGTCAATTGGCGTTGTGGATCGGTCAGCAATCGGTCCAGCATCGCCGGGTTGAACAGGCCGCGATCCTGGCTGGGATCGAGCAGCAGTTCACGCACCCAGTTCAACGTATCGCCTTGCAAATGCTTGAGGCCCGGCACCGGGAAGTAACCTTTCTTGCGGTCGATCACTTCGCTCGGAATCACCTGGCGCGCCGCTTCCTTGAGCACCTGCTTGCCGCCGTCCGGCAGCTTGAACTGGCCCGGAATCCGTGCCGACAACTCCACCAGCCGGTAATCGAGAAACGGTGTTCGCGCTTCCAGGCCCCAGGCCATGGTCATGTTGTCGACGCGTTTGACCGGGTCGTCTACCAGCATCACCGTACTGTCCAGACGCAGGGCTTTGTCCAAGGCGGCCTCTGCTCCGGGTTGTGCGAAATGTTCCTTCACGAAGTCGCCCGCGGCGTCATTCGCGGTCAGCCATTTCGGCTGCACGGTGGCGGCGTAATCGTCGTAGCTACGGTCGAAAAACGCCTCGCGATAGGCCGCGTACGGATCGCTGGCACCGTCCACCTGCGGATACCAGTGGTAGCCGGCAAACAATTCATCAGCGCCCTGGCCGCTTTGCACCACTTTGCAGTGCCTGGCCACTTCCCGGGACAACAGGTAGAAGGCGATGCAGTCATGGCTGACCATGGGTTCGCTCATCGCGCGGAACGCGGCGGGCAGTTGTTCGATGATCTCTTTTTCATCGATGCGCAGTTGGTGATGCTGCGTCCCGTAGTGTCGGGCGATCAGGTCCGAGTATTGAAATTCGTCGCCGCGCTCGCCGCCGGCATCGTGGAATCCGATGGAAAAGGTCGAGAGATTGTCCACGCCGACTTCACGCAGCAGACCGACGAGCATGCTCGAGTCGACACCGCCGGACAGCAGCACGCCGACGTCGACCGCCGCCCGCTGACGAATCGCCACTGCATCGCGAGTACTGTCGAGCACCCGGTCGCGCCAGTCTTCGAGGGTCAGGTTCATTTCATCGGCGTGCGGACCATAGGGCAGGGTCCACCAAGTTTTCTGCTCGGTGGTGCCATCCTCTTCGATGCGCATCCAGGTGGCGGGCGGCAGTTTTTCGATGCCCGCCAACAAGGTGCGCGGCGCGGGGACCACGGCGTGGAAGTTCAGGTAGTGGTTGAGCGCGACCGGGTCGAGGATCGGGTTGATGTCCCCGCCCTTGAGCAACGCTGGCAGGGACGAGGCGAAGCGCAGGCGCTGGCCGGTGCGCGACAGGTACAGCGGCTTCACGCCAAGGCGGTCGCGGGCGATGAACAGGCGTTTGGCATCACGATCCCAGATGGCGAACGCGAACATGCCGTTGAGTTTCGGCAGCAGCGCTTCGCCCCAGGCGTGGAAGCCCTTGAGCAGCACTTCGGTATCGCCGCCGGAATAGAAGGCATAGCCCAGGCTTTCCAGCTCGCTGCGCAATTCCGGGAAGTTGTAGATCGCGCCGTTGAAGGCCAGGGAAAGACCCAGTTGATGGTCGGTCATCGGCTGCGCCGAGCGGTTCGACAGGTCCATGATTTTCAGACGCCGGTGGCCCAGGGCAATCGGCCCCTGGCTGTGAAAACCCCAGGCGTCGGGGCCACGGGGTGCCAGGTGATGGGTGATGCGTTCTATGGCTGCAAGGTCTGCAGGTTGATGGTCAAAACGTAACTCGCCAGCTAATCCGCACATAAATTCCTTACCGGTTTTTCCGTTGGGGAGGGTCAATCGATACCCGCCAAAACAGCGGGTACTCAAAAACTGACCTGTCACGGTAGTGGGAGTTTTAGATCGATGAGTTATAAGCAGTGGTTGCTGGACACAGGGGTAACGGAGCACAGGTGTCCATTGCAGGGGTGGTAATTATTGCTGTGACGCATGGGAGTTATTGCTTGGATGCAGGCCTATTCGTCCGTGTATTCGAATTATTCATGGCCAGATGAGCTTCATAGACTGAGCGTCCCTCAACGCAATAAGGATATTGCTCATGCGGTCTGAACCCCCGAAAAACACGCCCGGCGCATTGCCATTCACCGCCGCGCAACGTCTCGAGGCTGTTTTGGAGCACACCGGTGATCTGGACAAGGCCCAAGTGCTGCTGGCGTCCACTCCGGAATGGTTGGCGACAGCCGACCTGAAAGTGGTGCAGGTCCTGAAAGCCGCTTTCGAGCAGTCTTTCCTGGCCCAAGGCAAGGTCACCACGGCACTGGAACAGCTCAAGCCGTTGGACGAGTTCTGCAAAGAGCAACTGTCCGCCTTGCTCAGGAGCAAGTGGGTGATCGAATGTGATGTGCAGCGGGACACATTGGACATCACCACAAAAAAGTACACGTCTACAGGGCTCACGCCGGTCGGCAGCCTGGCTCAAGTGATCGTCAACTCGCGCAGCCTGCTCCAGGCTGCCATGGAAAACTTCACGCAGGAAGAAGCGAAGGGCGGTGTGCCCCCCGTGGATGCGGTAATACGCATCGACGCCAAGGTCCAGTCCGGAACTGAAATAACCTTCGAAAAGTTCGCCACGCTCTGTCGCGAGCTCGACCTGGGGGCCCGCTATCAACGCCATATCAGCGAGGCCCTGGCGTTGCCGGCAAAACCCCCAAAGGGTGCGCCCGCCGATGACCGGGCTTCCACCGCGGACATCCGGCGATTGAAGGTGCTCGATATGCAGGTTGCCCTGCACATTGCCTACCTGAAAAAGGACATCAGCGAAGCGGTTCATACAATGCTGCTGAGCGTGCTCGAACAGGACCTGCCAGCGGCGCAAACCAAGGGCGCCCTGTTGGATGGCGGTCCGGTGTTTTGGCAAGGCCTGATGATTGATGACGTCTGCATCTGTGGGGCAGTGGTGTTCACCAAGGTCGCCATCGATACCGCGCCCAAGGCCAGGTGCGTGGTCTACATGCCCAACGAACCCCGGCGACCGCTGTTCGAATATGCCTCGCTGGATGAATTCAAGGCTTACCTCAACCTCCATCTGCAGAGCACTCGCTACAGAAAAATCTTCGCCGAGCAGTACCTGCACGGCCACGATAAGGTCGATTTCTTCGCACAATTTGATCGGGACAAGACCGTGGGTTCGCTCAGTTCCGCGCCCGCCGACACCTGTCTTGCCGATTTTTTCTTCAATACCTTTGTCAGCAAGACTCAACAGGATGCGCGATTCCTTGCCGTCCCGACCGACGATGTCGATGAACAGCAACGGGAAAAAACCCTCCAGATATTGTTCGATGGAGGCCTGCTGCTGTTGAACGCGGCCGCTTTTTTCGTGCCGGCGATCGGTCAGCTGATGCTGGTGGCGGCCGTTGTCGACATTGTCAGCGAGGTCTATGAGGGCGTGGTGGACTGGACACGTGGCGAGCGAACCGCGGCGTTGTCCCATGTGCTGAACGTTGTTGAAAATGTCGCCCAATTGGCGGCGTTTGCGGCGGGCGGCAAAATCGTTACCGCCATCAGCCATAGCGTGAAGGAGCAGGCGGCATTCTTCGATGGATTCGAGGCCATCACTCGCGCGGATGGCAGAGCCCGATTATGGAAACCCGACCTCGAACCCTATCGGCAGTCCACGACACCGCCAGCCGACGTTCAAGCTGACTCGCAAGGACTCTACCGACATGCCGGGCTGACTTCGATTGTCATCGATGGCGCGCCCTATCGGGTGTCCCGCAAAGCCGAAGGGGCGCCATGGACCATCGATCATCCTGTACGCACCGACGCATTCCAGCCCGCCGTCGAACGAAACGTGGAAGGCGGCTGGCGACATGTTTATGAGCACGCCCACGAATGGCACGATACGGCCTATGCATTGGGACGCACGAGCCCGCGCCTGAGCGAGCTTGGCACTGACCTGGATGGGGTTGCCGACATCAGCGACCTGACGACCGACCAGTTGCACTATTTGCATGAAAGCAACCTCAAGTTGCCGCAGCGGCTGAATGACTGTGTCGAGCGGGTGAAACTCGACCGCTCCATTACCGCATTCATCGCGGCCATGGAGCGCGGCGAGACCGCGAACACGGACTTCATCCAGGCGCAACTGTTCACACTGCCCAGGCTCCCCGGCTGGCCAGCGGAGCGCTTTATCGAAGTGCGCGACACGAACGATCGGGTCGTTTCCCGCTTCCCCGAGACAGCCCCCCACGACGATGACATCAACAGTGTGCATGTCAGCCAGGTGCAGCTGGATTGGGGGGAATTACTCGATACCGTTATCAGTGGTCTGTACCCGAAAGAAGTCGAGGCCATTATCGGCAGCACGGGCACTGAATCGAAAGCGCGGTTGATGGCGAAGGAGATCGCCGCCAGTCTCAAAAGCAATCGCCAGCCGCTGCATGAGTGGCTGTATAAAACCTATGACGGAGTCGCTACCGGTGATGTTGCGGTGCTGCGCGAACAGGTGCCCGACCTGCCCACCCGCGTGTGTCAGGAGTTGCTGGAGAACGCCTCTGGCAGGGATCGCCTTTTCCTGCGTGACCGCAAGCTCCTGGGCACGGATCTCGCCCGGCAGGTGCGCGAGGCCCAGGCCACGCTCAGGCAGGACCGTGCACTGACGGGGTTGCGCTTCCCGCAACTGGGCAATGCCGACACCGACAAACTGGCGCTCGGGCTGATGGACCGGGTGCAAGGCTGGAGCGACGGTTTTCGACTTGAACTGCGACAGGGATCGAGGACTGGCACCTTGCTCGACAGTGTGGGTGAAGCCGATGCGCCCTCGCATGGGGTCATCGTCAAGACGACCTCCGGCTATCAGGTCACCCAAGGCAATGGCAACGTGGCTTCCACCCTGACCAGCGATACGCTGCTGCAGTCGATAGTGGATGCATTGCCCCCTAGCCATCGCACCGCCATGGGGTTCACCGGTGACGATTCGTTGGACCTGCCGACGCTGCGATCACGGCTGTCGAGGGCGGGCGCTGGCGATCCGGCGCATACCGCACAGGTGTTGCGGGGAGCGCGCAGTGAAACGGCGAAATATCTGTCGGCCTGTGTCCAGGCGAATCCGCCTGCAGCGGGTGCTTACTCAAGGGGGTTGATTCGTAAAGTCAGAAAACTCTATCCGCTGTTCACGGATGCCCAGGTTTCGTCGTTTCTCGACAACGCCGGCAGTACTCAGATTGCACGGGTGAATCGAATCAACGAACTGGGGCAGCAACTGAAAAAACTGCGTGGGGTACTGCACACCTGGCTTAACGATGAAGTGCAAATGAAGAAATTGCCGGGGCGGCTCGACGATATTCGTGTCGGTCGTCGTCAGGTGGTCAATGCCATCGAAAACTGCTGGCGTCGGGTCTCGCGCCTGAATCAGGCGGCTACATCACTGACGCTGGACCGCAACCCGGTGGGGCCATTACCGACGTTGACCGAGCAGGATGTGGCCCATGTACGCACCCTCTCCATCAAGGACATGCAGGCTGGCGATGAGCTGGCGTATTTCCTCAAACCGTTCAAAGGGCTTGTCACGCTGGAGCTGGATCGCAATCAACTCACGCGATTGCCCGAGGTCTTGTCGCACATGCCCAACCTTGAGCACTTGAGGCTGGACGGCAACCAGATACAACTGACCGAACACACGTTGCGCAAGCTGGCCGAGCTGCGCAATCTGCGAACGCTGGGACTCGGCGGCAATCGCCTGGGCGCTACGATCGACGTGAGCAAAATGCTGGATTTGCAGTCGCTGTTCCTGCGCGATACCCGCACCACGGAACTTCCCGTTGGACTCAAGCGCCCGCCGTATCTGGACATAGTGGACTTGCGGGGTAACCAGATCCGGGAGTTGCCCGACTGGTTGTTCCAGGTCACTCCACGATTCGCCCGGGCGATCAACCTGCGGGATAACCCGATATCCGCAGCGAGCCGGGTGAAGCTGGAAACCTTCCGTGACAACACCGGCATCGGCTTGGGGCTGATCGACGATGATGCCTCGGTGCTCAGTGAACAACGGGCTCGAGACCTGTGGATGCCGGATCGGCGTGAAGAGACCTATGCCCGTCGAAACAGTGCCTGGCTGGCGCTGAAGCACGAACCCCATTCGAAGGGATTCTTTGAGTTGCTGGCAGACGTCGGAGGCACCGCGGATAACCGCTTTGAGCGCGAAGACATGACCCGGCGGGTCTGGAGTGTGATTGAGGCGACTCAGACAGATTCGGCGTTGCGCGATCAACTGCTGTCGATGGCGTTGAAAGCCCATTGCACTGACGATGCCGCGACGATCTTCAGTCATCTTGAGGTGGCGGTGGATCTGCACACGGTGGTTCGAGAGTCCGCCAATGCCCATGACCGGGCGGCTCGGCTGTTGAGTCTTGGGCGACGGCTGTTCCGCCTCGATTGCCTCGACCGTCTCGCTCGGGAGCATGCCAATGCCCATCCCAAATTCGATCCGGTGGAAGTGGCGCTGGCTTTTCGCACCGGCCTGGCCGAAACACTCAAACTGGTCGGTCAGCCCCGGCATATGCGGTATGCATCCCTTGGCGGCGTGAAACCGGCGGACCTGGTAACGGCCCGCGACAAGGTCGTCGCCGCAGAAAATTCCCCCGAACTGCTGGCCTATTTGAGTGACCTCACGTTCTGGCGCGATTTTCTGCGAGAGCATCACGAAAAACAGTTCACTGGCCTTGCTGCCCCTTTTCACGCGCGGATGGAGATCGCCACAGAAAACGAGGCGACGCTTGGTGCGGACTATCTCCCCCAGGTCGACGGTATCGCCAATGAATTCAAGCGCGCCGAGAACCTGTTGTTAAGGCGTTTGACCGAGGCGGCCATCAGGGCTGACGAGTCGCAGACTTGCTTTGCGCTGGACTGACCCCTTCAGGCCTTGCCTCGGATCAAGCGGCGCAAGGCGAAGCGGTTCGGATGACAGGCCTCTGCCACTGCTCTGGGCAGGGGCAGAGGTTCGTCATCCAGCCAGGCAGCCAACAACTCACCTGACAAGGGTGCGGTAATCAACCCTCTCGAGCCGTGACCACTGTTGGCGTACAGGCCTTCGAGCCACGGGCAAGGAATGTCCGGCGTTTTCCGCGCATCCTTGCCCAGAGCGCTGTAGGTTTCGGCAAATGCCTCACCGTCAGCCAGCGGACCGATGATCGGCAGGTAGTCGGGGCTGGTGCAGCGAAATGCCGCGCGACCTTCGAGCGCTTCAGGTTGCAAGGTGTTCGCGCCGAGTCGGGCGACCAGGTCCAGCGAGATTTCTTCGAGCATCTGCAGGTTGCCCGCATGCTCGGCCGCTGTGGGGGTCAGGTCGTCATTGTTGAAATCGAAGCTGGCGCCCAGCGTATGTTCACCCAGGCGTGCCGGGGCGACATACCCTTCGGCGCAGACCACGGTGCTCAGGTCTTGGCTCTCAACCGTCTGGGGCAGGCGCGTGATCTGTCCGCGAATGCGCTTGAGCGGCAACTCGCTGCTGTACGGGAAGCGTTTGATCTCGGCGGCGCCGGCCAGTACCACCACGGGCGCATCGGCCAGCAACCTGTCGCCCTCCCACGCGTGCCATCGTCCGTCCACACGACTTAGTTCCAACACATGGTGATGCGTCAGCAACTGAATGTTCGATTGTGCTGCCTGCCATTGGCACAGGGCAGGCGGATGCACCCAACCGCCTTCGGGGTAAAACAGGCCGCCCGCGGGCAGCGCGATACCGGCGCGAGCCTCGGCCTGCGCTTGATCGAGCGTATGCAGCAAGTCTTCGGGAAATGCCGCCGCCAATTGCGCCTGACGCTCGGCTTCCTTGTCATTGAATGCCAGCTGCAAGACGCCGCAATCGTCCCAGTCCACGCCGCGCTGCAAATGTTCGAGCAGGCGCCGGGTGTAGCCGAATCCACTGACAATCAGTTGCGACAACGCCGTGCCATGGGCCGATAGCTTGAGGTAAAGCACGCCTTGAGGATTGCCCGAGGCTTCCTCGGCCACGGCGGTGTGACGTTCCAGCAGACTGACCTGCCAACCCCGGGCCGCGAGGCTGGCAGCCGTTGCGCAACCGGCCAGTCCGGCCCCGATCACCAGGGCTCGCCGTTCACCGGCCAGCGGTGCCGGGCGCGCAAACCACGGTTTGGCCACGGCAGGCGCCGGGACGTCTTCAGGCCAGCCGATGAATGCACCCCGCAGGATTTCCCATTTGTGGCCGATACCCGGCGTGCGCTTCATCTTGAAGCCCGCCGCGTTCAGCAGGCGGCGCACCCAACCGGTACTGGTAAACGTACTGATGGTCGAGCCGGGCGCTGCAAGCCGTGCCAGTTCGGCAAACAGCTCGGCAGTCCACATGTCCGGGTTTTTCGCCGGGGCAAAGCCGTCGAGAAACCAGGCGTCGATTTGCGCGTCCAGTTGCGGTAACTGCTCCAGGGCATCGCCGACCAGCAAGGTCAGGGTCACCCGTCCGTTGGCCAGCGTCAGGCGCTGAAAGCCTTGATGAATTGCCACGTACTGCGCCAGCAGTTGATCGGCAAACACCTTGAGTTCCGGCCACAGTGCCAGGGCACGTTGCAGGTCGGCAGGGCTCAGCGGGTACTTTTCGACGCTGACAAAATGCAGCCGGGCGCTGGCCGCCGCATGCTGCTCGAACACTTGCCAGGCGCACAGGAAATTCAGCCCCGTACCGAAACCGGTCTCGCCGATGACCAGGCGACCGCCTTCCGGCAACGCGGCAAAGCGCTCTGCCAGACGGTTCTGTTCGATGAACACGTAGCGGGTTTCGTCCAGCCCCGATTGATCGGAGAAATACACATCGTCGAACACGCGCGAATAGGGGCGACCTTGATCGTCCCAATCGAGCTGGGCGTGGGGCATTACAGGTTTCATGGCAGGCTCGGCAACGGCAAGGCGGCCATTCTAGCCGATCGCGTCGTGGTGTTCGCCCCGGACCTTGTGGGAGCGAGCCTGCTCGCGATGGGCGTTAACGATAACGCGTGCTTGCTGAATGAACGCGCTGCTCTTGAATCCATCGCGAGCAAGTTCGCTCCCGCAGGGGCAATCCGCTAGTCTTGCTCACATCTGGAAGGGAGCCGCCCATGTTCGAGTCCGCCGAAATCGATCACAGCATCGACAAAGAAACCTACGAAGCCGAAGTGCCAGCTCTGCGTGAAGCCTTGCTCGAAGCGCAGTTCGAACTTCAGCAGCAACAGCGCTTCCCGGTGATCATCCTGATCAATGGCATCGAGGGTGCCGGCAAGGGCGAGACGGTCAAGTTGCTCAATGAATGGATGGACCCGCGCCTGATCGAAGTGCGCACCTTCGACCAGCAGACCGACGAAGAGCTGGCGCGGCCACCGGCCTGGCGTTATTGGCGGATGCTCCCGGCCAAGGGCCGCATGGGGGTTTTTTTCGGCAACTGGTACAGCCAGATCCTGCAGGCCAGGGTTCATGGCGTGATCAAGGACCCCCGGCTCGATCAGGGCATCAACGGTGCCGAGCGGCTGGAAAAGATGTTGTGCGATGAAGGCGCGCTGATTTTCAAGTTCTGGTTCCACCTGTCCAAGAAACAAATGAAAGCGCGCCTCAAGGCATTGGCCGATGACCCGCTGCACAGTTGGCGGATCAGCCCGCTGGACTGGCAGCAATCTGAAACCTACGACAGGTTTGTGAAGTTCGGCGAACGGGTGTTGCGGCGCACCAGCCGTGACTATGCACCCTGGCACGTAATCGCCGGGATGGATGCGAACTATCGCAGTCTGGTGGTCGGCAAGATTTTGCTTGAAGGCCTGCAAGGCGCGTTGAAACGTCCGCAAATCCACCCGGAGAAAGTCAGCGCTGCGCCCGTGTTCCCCAGCGTTGATCACGTCAATCTGCTCGATAGTCTCGATCTGGCCTTGCGTCTGTCCAAGGATGATTATGAAGAGCAGTTGATCACCGAGCAGGCGCGGTTCTCCGGGTTGATGCGCGACAAACGCATGCGGCGCCACGCGTTGGTGGCGGTGTTCGAGGGCAATGACGCGGCAGGCAAGGGCGGGGCGATTCGCCGGGTGGCGGCGGCACTGGATCCGCGCCAGTACAACATCGTGCCGATTGCCGCACCGACCGAAGAGGAGCGGGCACAGCCCTATCTCTGGCGTTTCTGGCGGCATATTCCGGCGCGGGGAAAATTCACCGTGTTCGACCGCTCCTGGTATGGCCGGGTACTGGTGGAGCGCATTGAAGGGTTCTGCAGCCCGGCGGACTGGCTGCGCGCCTACAGTGAAATCAACGATTTCGAGGAACAGATCGCTGATGCCGGGGTGGTCGTGGTCAAGTTCTGGCTGGCCATCGACAAGCAGACGCAACTGGAGCGTTTCCAGGAGCGTGAAGAAATACCTTTCAAACGCTTCAAGATCACCGAAGATGACTGGCGCAATCGTGACAAGTGGGATGACTATCGCGCCGCCGTGGGCGACATGGTCGACCGCACCAGCACCGAGATCTCGCCGTGGACGCTGGTGGAAGCCAATGACAAGCGCTGGGCACGGGTCAAGGTCTTGCGCACGATCAACCAGGCGTTGGAAGACGCATTCGAAAAGTCGGACAAACGTGGGCGCAGGGAGAAAAAAGACAAGAAGTGAACCGATGGTTACGCATACGCGGGGTGAATGATTGTCGCGGTCGGTAATTGGGTAGGCTTATGCTCGAGCCATTCTCAACCGACAACAACAATGAGGTATGCCATGCGTGAAGTGGTGATCGTCGACAGCGTTCGGACCGGCCTGGCCAAATCCTTTCGCGGCAAGTTCAACCAGACCCGTCCGGACGACATGGCCGCGCACTGCGTCAACGCCTTGCTGGCGCGCACCGGCATCGACCCGGCCAGCGTCGAGGACTGCATCGTCGGCGCCGGTTCCAACGAAGGCGCCCAGGGCTACAACATCGGCCGCAACGTCGCGGTGCTGTCGCGCCTGGGTATCGGCACGTCGGGCATGACCCTCAACCGTTTCTGCTCATCGGGCTTGCAGGCGATCGCCATCGCCGCCAACCAGATCGCCTCGGGCTGCAGCGACATCATCGTCGCCGGTGGTGTCGAGTCGATCAGCCTGACCATGAAAAGCGTCAACACCGACCATCTGATCAACCCGCTGCTCAAGGAACAGGTGCCGGGCATCTACTTTCCGATGGGGCAGACGGCCGAAATCGTCGCGCGCCGCTACAACGTCAGTCGTGAAGAACAGGACCTGTATGCCCTGCAAAGCCAGCAGCGCACCGCCCAGGCGCAGGCCGCCGGGTTATTCGATGATGAAATCGTGCCGATGACGGTGAAGTACCGCGTTGAAGACAAGGCCACGGGCCAGGTGCAGATCCTTGATGGCGTTGTTGATCGCGATGACTGCAACCGTCCTGACACCACGCTGGAAAGCCTGGCCGGGTTGAAACCGGTCTTCGCCGAAGATGGCTCGGTGACCGCCGGTAACTCGTCACAATTGTCGGATGGCGCTTCGATGACGCTGGTGATGAGCCTGGAAAAAGCGCTGGCGCTGGGGCTCAAGCCCAAGGCGTTCTTCCGTGGTTTCACGGTGGCCGGTTGCGAGCCGGACGAGATGGGCATCGGTCCGGTTTTTTCCGTGCCAAAGCTGCTCAAGGCCAAAGGTCTGCGGATCGATGACATTGATCTGTGGGAACTCAACGAAGCGTTCGCTTCGCAGTGCCTGTACGCGCGCAATCGACTGGAAATCGATCACGACAAGTACAACGTCAATGGTGGATCGATTTCCATCGGCCATCCGTTCGGCATGACCGGTTCGCGTCAGGTCGGGCACATCGTTCGCGAGTTGCAGCGGCGCAATCTGCGCTACGGCATCGTGACCATGTGTGTAGGCGGCGGGATGGGAGCGACGGGGTTGTTCGAGGCGGTGCGCTAAACATCTGGCATTTGTAATGACTGTTGAATAGCCATCGCGGGCAAGTCCGCTCCCACAGGTTTTATGTCGTTCACTGAAATTGTGGTCGACGCAAGCCCTGTGGGAGCGTGGCTTGCCCGCGATGCAGACGCCTCGGTTTACCGGTTCATCCGCAAAGACTGCATCCGCTCAACATAAGCCCGAACCTCCCGCGCAGCCGCCTCGGCATTCACAAACGGCCCCTCCAGCGTGTTTTCCCGCGTGCTGAAGTACAACTCCCCATTCACCCGACATAACCGCTCACTGCGAAAGTGCAGGGCGGGGGCGTTGTCCTGGGCGCGCATGCCGTACATGGCGATCTCCTGCGGGATGTTCCTGTGGATGGATCCAATCAGCTTATGCATGAAGTATTTGCAGTGCCTGATTATCTGATCGACGGCCTGCCGCCAATTTAATGATGCGACCTGCACAGTTCCATTCGCGGCCAGACGCAAACTGTCCCTGTGTGCCACACGGCAGTGCGCCTAGAATGTCGGTTCTTGACACTTGGCTTTGGGGTTCGCATGCACATTTCATCGGGTCGCTGGGTTTACGGTTTGTTCCTGGCCTTGCTGACCGCGTTGCTGTGGGGAATCCTGCCAATCAAGCTCAAACAGGTACTGCTGGTGATGGACCCGGTCACGGTGACCTGGTTTCGCCTGATGGTGTCCGGTGGGTGTCTGTTCATTTACCTGGCCGCGACCAAGCGCTTGCCGAGCCGCAAAGTGCTGGGACCGCGCGGCGGCTGGCTGGTGCTGATGGCGGTGCTCGGCCTGGTGGGCAACTACGTGTTGTATCTGATGGGTCTGAACCTGCTCAGCCCCGGCACCGCGCAATTGGTGGTGCAAATGGGCCCGATCATGCTGCTGATCGCCAGCGTGTTTGTGTTCAAGGAGCGTTTCAGCCTGGGACAGGGCATTGGTTTGCTGGTGCTGCTGATCGGTTTCGCCCTGTTTTTCAACCAACGCCTGAGTGAGTTGCTCACCTCGTTGACTGACTACACCGCCGGTGTGTTGCTGGTGCTGCTGGCATCCACGGTCTGGACCTTTTACGCACTGGGGCAGAAGCAGCTGCTGACGGTGTGGAATTCGCTGCAGGTGATGATGGTGATCTACCTGTTCTGCGGGTTGTTGCTGACGCCATGGGTGCATCCGCTGGAAGCCCTGCAATTGAACCCGTTGCAAGGCTGGCTGCTGCTGGCGTGCTGCATGAACACCCTGATTGCCTATGGCGCATTTGCCGAAGCCCTGGCCCATTGGGAAGCCTCGCGGGTCAGCGCAACACTGGCGATCACGCCGTTGGTGACCTTTGGCGCTGTCGCCCTGGCCGCATGGTGGTGGCCAGAGTATGTGCATGCCGAGACCATCAACGGATTGGGGTATGGCGGGGCGGTGCTGGTGGTGCTGGGTTCGGCGCTGGTGGCATTGGGGCCGTCGTTGATTGCCGGGTTGAAGGCGCGCAAGGTGCGGATGGCAGCCAGTTAGACCGTGTCATCGTTCTTCGCGAGCAGGCTCGCTCCCACAGGTTTACGCGTACCCTGTGGGGGCGGGCTTGCCCGCGAAGACTGACTGTCAGGCGCTACAAATCTCAGCCCTTGGCCCCCGCCTCCAACATGTTCTCCGGCCGTACCCAGGCATCAAACTGCTCATCGGTCAGGTACCCCAACCGCAGCGCTGCCTCACGCAAGGTCAGCCCTTCGCTGTAGGCCTTCTTGGCAATCTCCGCCGACTTGTCATAACCAATATGCGGGTTCAAGGCCGTCACCAGCATCAGGCCGCGTTCCAGGTGTGCAGCCATTTGCCCGGCGTCCGGTTCCAGGCCGGCGATGCAATGCTGCTGGAAGTTGCTGCAGCCATCACCCAGCAGGCGGATCGATTGCAGCAGGTTGTGGATGATGACCGGCTTGAAGACGTTCAGTTGCAAATGCCCCTGGCTCGCGGCGAAACCGATGGTCACGTCGTTGCCCAGCACCTGGCAGGCCAGCATCGACAGGGCTTCACATTGGGTCGGGTTGACCTTGCCCGGCATGATGGAACTGCCTGGTTCGTTCGCCGGAAGCTTCACCTCGGCGAAACCGGCGCGTGGGCCGGAACCCAGCAAGCGCAAGTCGTTGGCGATTTTCATCAGGGCCACGGCGAGGGTCTTCAGTGCACCGGACAGGGCGGTCAACGGTTCATGCCCGGCCAACGCGGCAAACTTGTTCGGCGCGGTGACGAAGGGCAGGCCGGAGAGGGCGGCCAGCTCCGCGGCAATCGCTTCGCCAAAGCCGTGTGGCGAGTTCAGCCCGGTGCCCACGGCAGTGCCGCCCTGGGCCAGTTCGCAGACTGCTGGCAGGGTGCTGCGGATCGCCCGTTCGGCATAATCCAGTTGCGCGATGAACCCGGACAGCTCCTGGCCGAAGGTGATCGGCGTGGCATCCATCATGTGGGTGCGCCCGGTCTTGACCAGTTTCATGTGGCGCGCCGACAACTCGGCCAGGCCGCCGGACAGCTCGGCGATGGCCGGCAGCAAGTGTTGCTGCACGGCTTGGGCCGCGGCGATGTGCATGGCGGTGGGGAAGCAGTCGTTGGAGCTCTGGGAGCGATTGACGTGATCGTTGGGGTGCACCGGGGACTTGCCGCCGCGTGGGTTGCCGGCCAGTTCGTTGGCGCGTCCGGCGATCACTTCATTGACGTTCATGTTGCTCTGGGTGCCGCTGCCGGTCTGCCAGACCACCAGCGGGAACTGGTCGTCATGGTTGCCGTCGAGCACTTCGTCGGCCGCTTGTTCGATCAGGCGGGCGATATCGGCGGGCAGGTCGCCATTACGGTCGTTGACCCGTGCCGCCGCCTTCTTGATCAGTGCCAGGCCGTGCAAGACCGCCAGGGGCATGCGTTCGGTGCCGATGGCAAAATTGACCAGCGAGCGTTGCGTCTGAGCACCCCAGTAGGCTTCATCCGGGACTTCAACCTGGCCAAGGCTGTCGGTTTCGATACGGCTCATCGGTCACACTCCTGTAGGTCTGATTGCGCAGTTTAGGCCGTGATCGACGGCCGGGGTTCCATCAGTCTCGATTCTGCCATTGAACCCCTCTAAATCAGGCGCGACAAGGCTTGGGGTTGAGTGACACACTTTTTTAGGCGCAGAATGGACGTCCTTGGGGTTTTACCTCGCCTGCTAGAAAAGGAAACTCGATGACTCGTCTTCGTGCCATCTGTACCGCGGTTGCATTGGTTTGTGCCAGCGGCCAGGTTCTTGCCGATACCGCCAGCCACAACGCCAGTGCCGAGGCTTTCCTGACCCTGGCGCATGCTGACAAATTGGGCACTCCGGTGTACATGCAAGTACAGCAAATGTTCGCTCAGCGCTTCCAGCAAACCAAAGCCCCGGAATCGAAAAAAGCCGTCCTGGAAACCTACCAGGCCAAGGCCAATGCCGCGCTGGACCAGGCCATCGGCTGGAACAAGCTGAAGCCGGACATGGTCAAGCTCTACACCACCAACTTCACCGAATCCGAGCTCAAGGACCTGGTTGCGTTCTACCAGTCGCCATTGGGCAAGAAAGTCCTGCAAAAAATGCCGCAGCTGACTCAGCAATCGGCCCAGATGACCCAGGCCAAGCTCGAAAGCGCAGTGCCGGTGGTCAACAAGCTGTTGGCTGACATGACAGCCGAGCTGACGCCGAAAGACGCAGCAGCACCAGCCAAGAAAAAGCCTTAAGCGGAGTTTGGTATGACCATGCAACAACGCATCGAATCGACGCTGGGCCTGTTACAGCCTGAGCATCTGCAAGTGCTGGATGAAAGCCATATGCACAGTCGCGGGTTGCAGACCCACTTCAAGGCCGTGGTGGTCAGCCAGCAGTTCGAAGGGCTCAATCGCGTCAAGCGTCACCAGAAAGTCTACGGCACGCTGGGCGAGCTGATGGGCGAGTTTCATGCGTTGGCGCTACATACCTACACGCCGGAGGAATGGGCGCAGATCGATGCCGCTCCGGCTTCGCCGACCTGTGCCGGTGGCAGCAAGCATTAGTTTGAAGTGCCACAGAGGCATCTGCCAGTCCTCTAACCTTCGGGTTTTTGATAGAATGCGAAACGCGCCGCTAACCCGGCGCGTTTTTTTTCGCATCCGGTTCACCCCTTACGAGGGTAGCCACCTGGAGATTTACCCATGACACAACAGATTGTCGTGGCGGCACTGTATAAGTTCGTCACCCTGGAAAACTACGTCGATTTGCGCGAGCCACTGCTGCAGGCGATGGTCGACAACGGCATCAAAGGCACGCTGCTGATCGCCGAAGAAGGCATCAACGGGACTGTGTCCGGTAGCCGCGAAGGTATCGATGGGCTGTTGGCCTGGCTGAAAAACGACCCGCGCATGATCGATATCGACCATAAAGAGTCGTACTGCGACGAGCAGCCGTTCTACCGCACCAAGGTCAAGCTCAAGAAAGAGATCGTGACCCTGGGCGTTGAAGGCGTGGACCCGAACAAAAAGGTCGGCACCTACGTTGATCCGCAGGACTGGAACGCGCTGATCAGCGATCCGGAAGTGTTGTTGATCGATACCCGCAACGACTACGAAGTGTCGATTGGTACCTTCGAAGGCGCAATCGATCCGAAAACCACCAGTTTTCGCGAATTTCCCGACTACATCAAAGCCAACTTCGACCCGGCCGTGCACAAGAAGGTCGCGATGTTCTGCACCGGCGGCATCCGTTGTGAAAAGGCGTCGAGCTACATGCTCAGCGAAGGCTTCGATGAGGTCTACCATCTCAAGGGTGGCATTCTGAAGTACCTCGAAGAGGTGCCTCAGGAAGAAACCAAGTGGCAGGGCGACTGCTTCGTGTTCGATAACCGCGTAACGGTTCGCCACGACTTGAGCGAAGGTGACTACGATCAATGTCATGCCTGCCGTACACCTGTCAGCATCGAAGACCGCGCATCCGAGCATTATGTCGCCGGCATCAGTTGCCCGCATTGCTGGGATACGTTGAGCGAGAAAACCCGCCGCAGCGCCATTGATCGGCAAAAACAGATCGAATTGGCCAAGGCTCGCAATATGCCGCACCCGATCGGCTACAACTACAAGCAAGCATCCACCGAGGCCTGAACCATGTCTGCATGCCGCCTGCTGTATGTGATGGACCCGATGTGTTCCTGGTGCTGGGGTTTTGCCCCGGTTGCAAACGCACTGGTCGAGCAGGCGGCGGCCGCGGGTGTGGACGTGCATCTGGTGGTGGGCGGCCTTCGCACCGGCAGTGGCGCGGCGCTGGAACCGACGACCCGACGCTACATCCTCGAACACTGGCAGGCGGTCACCGAGGCCACCGGCCAGCCGTTCAAACTGGACGGAGCCTTGCCCGAGGGATTCGTCTACGACACCGAACCCGCCTGCCGGGCACTGGTGACGGCACGCAGCCTGGCGCCGGACTGTGCGTGGAAACTGCTCGGATTGATTCAGCATGCGTTTTACGCCGAAGGCCGCGACGTCACCCGTGCCAGTGTTCTGGTGGAACTGGCTGAACAGGCCGGGCTGCCGCGCATCGAATTCGCCGCCGCATTCGACCGTGCCGATATGCACACCGCCACCTCTGCCGATTTTACCTGGGTCCAGGACCTGGGCATCGCCGGGTTTCCTACCTTGCTGGCTGAACGAAAGGGTCAATTGGCCTTGCTGACCAATGGCTATCAGCCGCTCAGTGCGCTGTCTCCGCTGCTCGGCCGCTGGCTGGAGCGCGCTGCCTGTGCATGATCTGCCTGACGATACCGCTACCGTTAAACGCGTCGACCGGCTGAGCTGGGCGGAAATCCGTCGTCTGGCCCTTCATCACAAGAAGTCCCTGTGGATCGCCAACGGCGTGGCCGTGCTGGCGACCCTGTGCAGCGTCCCGATCCCGTTGCTCCTGCCGTTGCTGGTGGACGAAGTGTTGCTGGGGCATGGTGATGCCGCGCTGAAAATCATGAACCTCGCACTCCCCGAGGTCTGGCAAAAAGCCGCGGGCTACATCGGCCTGATGCTCTTGGTGACCCTGGCCCTGCGTTGCGCGGCATTGTTGTTCAACGTGGTGCAGGCACGGTTGTTCGCTGCGTTGGCCAAAGACATCGTGTACCGCATTCGCATCCGCCTGATCGAACGCCTCAAGCGGATCTCCCTGGGCGAATACGAAAGCCTGGGCAGCGGTACGGTGACCACCCACCTGGTCACCGACCTGGATACCCTGGACAAATTCGTCGGCGAAACCCTCAGTCGATTCCTCGTGGCGATGCTGACGCTGGTTGGTACTGCGGGGATTTTGCTGTGGATGCACTGGAAACTGGCGCTGCTGATCCTGTTGTTCAACCCGCTGGTGATCTACGCCACGGTGCAGTTGGGCAAACGGGTCAAGCACCTCAAGAAACTCGAGAACGACAGCACCTCGCGCTTCACCCAGGCCTTGACCGAAACCCTGGACGCCATCCAGGAAGTTCGTGCCGGTAACCGTCAGGGCTTTTTTCTGGGCCGGTTGGGGCTGCGTGCCAGGGAGGTTCGCGATTATGCGGTCAGTTCGCAATGGAAAACCGACGCCTCGAACCGTGCCAGCGGGTTGCTGTTCCAGTTCGGCATCGATATTTTTCGCGCCGCGGCCATGCTCACCGTGCTGTTTTCCGACCTGTCCATCGGCCAGATGCTCGCGGTGTTCAGCTACCTGTGGTTCATGATCGGTCCGGTGGAACAACTGCTGAACCTGCAATACGCCTATTACGCCGCCGGTGGTGCGCTGTCGCGAATCAACGAGCTGTTGTCCCGCGCCGATGAACCGGAATACCCCAACGGCGTTGACCCGTTCACGGGGCGCGAGACCGTGGGCATCGAGGTACAGGGCTTGAGTTTCGGCTACAGCGACGAGCTGGTATTGAACCAGATGAACCTGTCCATTGCGCCGGGTGAAAAAGTCGCGATCGTCGGTGCCAGTGGCGGTGGCAAGAGTACGCTGGTGCAATTGCTGCTGGGCCTGTACACGCCGCAGGCCGGGACCATCCGCTTCGGCGGTTCGACCCAGCAGGAAATCGGTCTGGAAACCGTGCGGGAAAATGTCGCGGTGGTGCTGCAACACCCGGCACTGTTCAATGACACCGTGCGCGCCAACCTGACCATGGGTCGCGAACGCAGCGACGAGGCTTGCTGGCAGGCCCTGGAAATCGCGCAACTGCATTCCACGATTCGTGAATTGCCCCATGG
Organism: Pseudomonas sp. C2B4; assembly: GCF_013359695.1. Taxonomy (GTDB): domain Bacteria; phylum Pseudomonadota; class Gammaproteobacteria; order Pseudomonadales; family Pseudomonadaceae; genus Aquipseudomonas. The sequence continues at coordinate 45,064 of NZ_JABFMU010000013.1, read as the reverse complement.
CCTGGACAGCATCGTCGGGCGTTCCGGCGTGCGTTTGTCCGGTGGTCAGCGGCAACGCCTGGCGATTGCGCGGATGGTATTGGCCGAGCCGAAAGTGGTGATCCTCGATGAGGCCACTTCAGCGCTGGATGCCGCCACCGAATACAACCTGCATCAGGCACTGGCGCGGTTCCTGAGCCACCGCACCACGCTGATCATCGCGCACCGGTTGTCGGCGGTGAAGCAGGCCGACCGGGTGCTGGTATTCGATGGCGGGCAAATTGCCGAAGATGGCGACCATCAGCAGTTGATTGCCGATGGTGGTTTGTATGCCAAGCTTTATGGGCATTTGCAGCAGCACTAGCTCACATCCACAGGACATTCAGGGCATTTTCACCGCCGTCGTAACCGAACTCCTTGACGACAACCGAACAGGATTCGCAGGGTGGCATGGTGGTGGCGATGTTGACCGACTCAATCGATGCGTAATCGCGGTATTTTTCGCGGATCACGCTGATCAATTTGCTCTCGCTGTCCAGCGACGTGGGCTTGCGAGTCAGTGTCGGTCTGTAGTTTTCAACATCAACTATTGTCATCGGCACAGCGAGTAACTTGCCTTCATCAGACACATGGAGTGATGTATTGGGAAAGTCATTGTTCATATCAACATTGAAGTAGGTGGTTTCGCCTACCTTGACTTGATCTGCGCCAAGATGTTGTCTGAACAAGGGCAGATATCCGGTCGCCCCCTGCGCTCCTGAAACACTCACATAGACCTCCCGCGTCCCGGTGACGGTGGTTACTTCGGCATAGGCGATGTTCCTGGCATTGAACGGACGCTGGTCCCGAGGGATAAGGTTGTGCAGCTTTTTCATCGTGGTGTTGATCTTCAAGGCGCTGTCTGGATTTTTCAGCACAATGGTCCGCTCAAGGAACAATGTATCGAAAATTTCCACTGTTCTTTGACGGAAGGCTTCCGATGCGACCTTGCTGCGCGACCAACTTCTCGCACCTTTCGACTTCTCGATGACAATCATTCGGCTCGTGTGATCGAACAGCACCGCTTCGCCCGGCTTGGTATCGACCTTGAGCTTCTTGAGCGTATCGGGCGGTTTCTTGAGACCGGTAATCGGAATGGCAATTTCTTCCATGGTTTTCAACGCTCGTTCCACGGTTTCTGTGCCGTAAATCCTTACCATGTTGTTGGCATTCAGCGATCCGGTGTAAACCGTCATCAATTCCTTTTTCAAGTCGCCGGCCAAGGTATTGGCCTTACGTAATGTTAGGGAGCTGGAGAGGTTTTGCGCCGCAGTCAGCTCGGCGACGTAAAAGGCTCCGGCGTCCAATCGGGTGAATACATAGCGCCTCGAACCGTCCATGGCTGGAACGATGGTGGCGCCGGCCTGGAACGTATCAAACCGATTCTGGGTCCCGTAGGGGATTTCCACCTTGATCCTCCCGAAAATCCCTTTCTGAAACTCCATCGTGGCCGGGAGCCGGCTTTTTTTCTTCAGGGTTTTAAGTAGCATCATCCGATCCGCAGTGGCCGGCGTATAGATACTGTCTCCGAACCACGGCGCCCAGCCTTTGCTTTCATCGTAACTGCCAATGGCCGGTGTCGGCGCCGGGTCACGGGTGACGTAACGCGTTCTGCATTTTTCGGAGCCCCGCGTGCGCCGTAGCCGACAAGGCAATGATTTCAACATCGACCGATCGTCGATCAGGTCGGCGCGGCGCAGCTGATTGCCATCCAGGCGATAGGGAGTGTCGTCAATCAACATCGTGGTTCGACCATCGACCTCAAGAATTTCACGGACATGGGCGTTTTCCGGCAGTTTTGCCAGAACGTGGGATTCGTTCAGTGACAGCGTCTTGAAGGTTGACCGGCCTGGCACGAGGTGGTCATTACGCAGGCGCGGGCCATAGGGCAAAGAGGTCAGCGGGTCGACGAGATGGAATCGATTCAAGTCCGAAGGGCTGGTATTGCGCACCAGTACGTTATCGACGCCGTTGACTGTTGCCAGTCCATCGCTGTTCGTCAGCGATTTCCAGCTCCCGGGATCGACTGACTGGGGCAGGTGGTGAACCAGGCGGTAGCTGTCGACCTGTCCTGCCAGTTTTTTGATTCCCACAAGACTCAAGCGGCCCGCTGCGAGCAGCCCTTTCGCGGCGCCGCTTCCCATTGTCTTCAGCAGCGTCGGAACGCCATCCAGCGGGTTGAGGTTCGTCGCCGTCGTGATCAGGAGGTTGCGGGTCAGCCTTGAAAAAGAGGGCAGGCTTGTTTTGACAGCCATGCTTGAAACTCCGGTTCCGAGCCTCATCAAGCGTACCGTACCCGACATGAATTTCCCGACAGGGAAGAGAAATGAAGCCAGATCCATCAAGAGTCCGACTCCGCCTGACAGTTTTGATTGAACATTGTCCGATAAAAGATCTTCAACACTCCCCCAGAAGGGTACAAAGCCTTTGGCAATCGCTAAAAAAGTCTCCAACCGTCTTTCAGTTCTGGCCCTGATGCTGTCGAAGACCGTGATCCCGCGGGCTTGTACACGCAGTTCCTGTTCATCGACGTACAGGAAATTCGATGCAATGTAATGGGCCACTGCATTCAGTCGTGACGATGCCAGCGGTGTTACTTCACTGTTGTTAGTAGCGGAACCGGAAGATACATCCGCTGGCATGAGTCCCACGGGATCGACGAATGCTGTGCTGGAGGCTCGGTTTGCGGGCGTCCTGCCATATAAATGAGCAGGCCAATCGATAAGGAGCGAGGTGCTCAGTCCTGGAGCGAAGGTTTGTCCGGGGATCGAGGCGTGTAATGGAAACTCTGTAAAAACGCCATCGATTGTTGAAAACCTTAGTCTGGTTCGTTGACGAATGAAGCCGACATTGGGGATGAGCTCGTAATAGGTGATGTCTTTATCGCCGTCTTCTTTTTCTCTGGTCACTTGCAAAAGGAATCCTTTCCTTGCCCGGACCTCTTGTCGTTGTCTGTCTTTGGGAATGTTCTGGCGCAGGCTCAGCACGACGACTTCACTTTGTTCCAGTGCTCGACGGTCAGCCAGCGGTAGCGACACCAGCAGACTGGCGATCAGGGTCTGATAGGCCGTCCTGATCGTGGAGAGGTAGTTCTGGAAGTCAGTTTCAAACTGCGCGTTGATGTCCGGCAACGTCCTGCCTCTCCGAGTGCGGAGGATGCCCCCGGAAAAAGTCTCTCTGTAACTTCCATTGACCTTGGTTTCTGAATAGAAGATTCGTTTGTCGTCGATCCTGAATGTATTCCTGGTTCGCGTTTTGCCGTCGGGCTCGGTGATAAACCATCTTCCACCGTCATCGAACTGCCCGTCTGCATAGAGGTCGAGAAACCCGTGGCCTGGCAGCGCCAATGTCGGCATGGTTCTGGAGCGCCCGCCGTCTGGTAGCTCCTCTGGCAATAACTTTCGTCCGTCCGATTCGAGTGCGTCACTTCCAAACAAGTCGTCTTTCACCCGTTTGGCCATCTTCAGTCTGTCGGGGTGCGGCAAGTCCAGTGCCATCACGGCTTTGCCCAGGCTTTCGTTATGGCTTTCCAGTGCCGCCAGTGCCCGCTCGATATCCTTCTCGTCGTAGTCGGATGCCGTTCGTGATTGAACGACACCGACGCAGATCGCCCATTCCAGGGCAGGACTCATCCTCAGTCGCGCAATGGTCTCAAGCTCCTCGGATGTGGCGCCAACGCTGCGCTCCAGGGGGAGATTGACGAGCTGTTGAAAGGACAGCGTCTGCAGGCCGAGCTCATCGGCCAGAAGTACGCCGTGCATGAAGTTGACCCACACCACCGAACTCTTGTAGCGAAGGTCGGCCGGGATATCGGGCACGGCGAAGTCTTTGGAAAGCCGGGTCTGGAATACGTGCGCGAGTAGTATTGCCTCTTTGATATTGGCAGCCCGGTGGGTGTGCAGCAGGTGCCGTTCGAAATCGCTGTGCAGGACCTGGTAGCTTTTGCCCCAATGTGCCGGGTCTTGCCAGCGGAAGCCGGCGAGTTCTTGTGATTCATCCGCCGATGACTGGTGATAGTGAAGGCATATGGCTTTGCAAATCAGTTGATGGCGCACGGACGCCGACGTCTGTTCGCCGCTATTGGCACCGTACCACCTGAGCTTTCCCAGCAGGCGGCTTGTCAGATCCTGTGTTTCCGTCGAGTCCAGTATCCGCTGGAGGAATACCGAAGGCGTCGCGCGCAGTTCCTCTGCGGACGCGAGAGACAGTACGCCGGCGCCCAGATGAGCGATCAGCGAGGGCTTGCCAGCGATGAAGTCGGTTACGGTCCCGGCAATTTGAGCATTGATGCGTTTTGCCTTGTACATGTCGAGGGTCATGGATTGCGCGAGGGAGGGTTTCGCACGCAGCAAGGCGTTGAACCGCTTTCGATCACCCGCAGTGGTTGGCGCAATCAAGCCTTCGATATCCGGGCCGTCATCGAATCCCAGCGCCTGCTTGGCTCGAAATTCTTCGTCGGCCGAGGTACTGGATGCAGCTAAAGATGTATCTGTCATGTCGCACTCCTTTGAATGGGTTCCCGCAGCGGATAGGGGAAAACCCGGAGTACCCAGTAAATCGGCCTCGAAATCTGTATTGGAGGTACATATATATGCCTGGCGCTTGCACTGCATTGAGATCCGCCGCTTGCCGGAATCTGGATCGCCCCCTAGTCTTGCGGTAGCGATTTCGTCCGGAAGACGATCAAGCAGTGCTAATGCAAGGGAACTCATGAATCAAACGCGGACTCTCGGAACGCCCCGGTTGTTGGGCATCGTCTGGCCATTTATCGCCGTTGTGGTGTTTCAGGCCTTGCTGGGCGGCGTCAGCCTCTATGTTCTTTCGGCTGTCCGTGGCTACGTTGCCGGCGAAAGCCTGTGGTCCAAGGGCCAGAAAGACGCCATCTATTACCTCAATCTGTATGCCGACAACGGCGACGAAGCGATTTTCCACAAGTACCAGAACGCCATTGCCGTGCCCCAGGGCGGCCACGAGTTGCGTGTGGCGCTTGATCAACAGCCACCGAACATCGAAGCGGCACGTGCGGCGATCCTCAAGGGCGGCAACCATCCCGGCGACGTATCCAGCCTGATCTGGCTGTACCTCAATTTCCGGCACTTCAGCTACCTCGAAAAGGCCATCGATCTCTGGACCGTGGGTGACGAGTATCTTGTCAAGCTCGATGACGTGGCGCGGGACATGCACCAGCACATCGCCGCCAGTCCAGCCTCCAGCGCGGACATCCAGCGCTGGAAGGTGCAGATTTTCGCGATCAACGATGAGGTGACTCCGGCGGCGAAAGCCTTCAGCGATGCCTTGGGTGAGGGGTCGAGGGTCATTCTTCGGTTGTTGCTGCTGATCAACCTCGCTACCGCTCTGGGCCTGATTGCATTGGCCCTGATGCGCACCCATAAATTGCTCAAGCAGCGCCATGCCTTTGCCGACGCCCTGCAACTGGAAAAAGACCGGGCGCAGATCACCCTGCAATCGATCGGTGACGCCGTGATCACCACCGATGTCGATGGCGCCATCGCCTACATGAACCCGGCCGCCGAGGCGTTGACCCACTGGAAGGCTGAACAGGCGACCGGTCTGCCGCTTGCGGCGCTGTTCAATCTGCTGGACGAAAACGCCCAGACCGATGGCTTCACCTTGATCGAACGGATTTTGAGCGGCCAGCTCAGCGGTGGCAGCGAGCATTCCAAGCTGATCCAACGCCTGGACGGCAGCACGGTGTCTGTGACCCTGGTCGGTGCGCCAATCCGCAATGCGGGCAAGGTCAGTGGCACTGTGCTGGTGCTGCACGACATGACCCAGGAGCGGCAATACATTGCCAATCTGTCCTGGCAGGCTACCCACGACGCCTTGACCGGCCTGGCGAACCGCCGCGAATTCGAATATCGACTGGAGCAGGCGCTGCATAACCTGACACGGCAGGTGGGGCGGCATGCCTTGATGTTCCTTGATCTGGACCAGTTCAAACTGGTCAACGATACCTGCGGCCATGCTGCGGGTGACGAACTGCTGCGGCATATCTGCGCGCTGTTGCAATCCGGTTTGCGCGAGGGCGATACCCTGGCCCGGCTCGGTGGTGACGAGTTCGGCATTTTGCTGGAGAACTGTGGGCCGGACGCTGCAGAGAAAGTAGCCGAGGGGCTGCGCCAGACCGTGCAGAACCTGCACTTCGTCTGGAAGGGCCGGCCATTCGTGACGACCGTGAGCATCGGTCTGGTGCATGTCGCGCACAATCCGACGACCCTCGAAGCCTCGCTACGCGCGGCTGACATGGCCTGCTACATGGCCAAGGAAAAAGGGCGCAACCGGGTCCAGGTCTATCATCCCGACGACTCTGAACTGTCCCTGCGTTTCGGTGAAATGGCCTGGGTGCAGCGCTTGCACATGGCGCTGGAGGAAGATCGCTTTTGCCTGTATGCCCAGGAAATTGCGCCGCTGGGCAATATCGACAAGGACGGCGGGCATATCGAAATCCTGCTGCGCCTGCACGATGAAGCCGGCCGCATGATTCTCCCCGACAGTTTCATCCCGGCCGCCGAGCGTTACGGTTTGATGACGTCCCTTGATCGATGGGTCGTAGTGAACGTTTTCAAGATCATTGCCCAATGCATGGCCGAAAAGCGCAAAGGGCCCTTGGCGATGTGTGCGATCAATCTGTCAGGCACGACCATCGGAGATGAGGCGTTTCTCGACTTTCTGCGGGAACAGTTCGTAATTTATTCGATTCCGCCTGAAATGATTTGTTTTGAAATCACAGAAACGAGCGCCATTTCCAATCTTGGCAGTGCAATCAGATTTATCAATGAGCTCAAGGGCTTAGGTTGCCACTTTTCACTGGACGACTTTTGCGCCGGTATGTCTTCATTCGCTTATCTGAAACATTTGCCTGTAGACTTCTTGAAGATCGACGGGAGTTTCGTAAAGGATATGCTGGACGACCCGATTAACCGCGCCATGGTCGAGGTGATCAATCACATCGGTCATGTCATGGGTAAACGCACGATTGCCGAGTTTGTCGAGACGCCCCAGATCGAGCAGGCATTGCTGGAGATCGGGGTGGATTACGCTCAGGGGTATGTCATAGAGCGCCCGCATTTGTTTACCTGCGACAGTTTGCAAAGTCGTCCCGCCAGGCCTCAGCCTTTGTTGTTCAAGGCGCCTGGCACGTTCCGTTGAAGTCTCTTGCCGGTCAAAACAATCACAATCAAAAGGAGCTCGACAGTGATCGACACATTCAACCGAACCGGACCCCTCATGGAAGCTGCAAGTTATCCGGCCTGGGCCCAGCGCCTGATCCAGGATTGCAGCGAGAGCAAGCGCCGGGTTGTCGAACACGAACTGTATCAGCGCATGCGTGACAACAAGCTCAGCGCAAAGACCATGCGTCAGTACCTGATCGGTGGCTGGCCGGTGGTCGAACAGTTCGCGTTGTACATGGCACAAAACCTGACCAAGACCCGTTTTGCCCGTCATCCTGGCGAAGACATGGCGCGTCGCTGGCTCATGCGCAACATTCGCGTCGAATTGAACCATGCGGATTACTGGGTGAATTGGAGCCGTGCTCACGGTGTCAGCCTGGAAGACCTGCAGGCGCAACAGGTGGCCCCGGAGCTTCACGCCTTGAGCCACTGGTGTTGGCATACCAGTTCGGCAGATTCGCTGATCGTCGCCATTGCCGCCACCAACTACGCCATCGAAGGGGCGACCGGAGAATGGTCGGCGCTGGTCTGTTCCAATGGTGTGTACGCCGCATCGTTCCCCGAGGAAGATCGCAAGCGCGCCATGAAGTGGCTGAAGATGCACGCCCAGTACGACGATGCCCATCCATGGGAAGCGCTGGAAATCATCTGCACGCTGGCGGGCATGAACCCAAGCAAGGCCCTGCAAGTAGAGTTGCGTCAGGCGGTGTGCAAGAGCTACGACTACATGTACTTGTTCCTGGAGCGTTGCATGCAACTGGAGCATGCGGAGAGAGCGCCGGTAGCCCGTGAGCGACTGGCACTGGCTGAGAGCTGATCCCGGCATCACGCAGTAAAAGCTGTGGGAGCGGGCTTGCTCGCGAAAGCGGAGCGTCAGGCAACTTCAAATTGACTGACACTCCGCTTTCGCGAGCAAGCCCGCTCCCACATTGGTTATTTGGTACTACTGAAAACTCAACCCGCCATCGTCAACCGGTTGCGCCCTTCGCGCTTGGCGACGTACAGCGCATTGTCAGCCCTGCGCAACAGACTCTCGGCAGACTCACCGGGCAGCAGGGTCGAGCAGCCGAGACTCACGGTCAGTGCGATCGAGCGGCCCTCGGCCATATATTCCTCGGCCTGCACCGCAAGCCGCAGTCGTTCACCAACCATGGCCGCTGCTTCGCGCTGGGTGTTGGACAGAACGATCAGGAATTCTTCGCCGCCAAAACGAAACACCATGTCCACGTTGCGCAATTGGTGCTTGATCGAGGCCGCGACCGCTTTGAGCACGTCATCGCCGACACTGTGCCCGTGGGTGTCGTTGATCTGTTTGAAGTGATCGATGTCGAGCATCAATAAAGACAGGGGTTGCTGATGACGCCGCGAGATTTCGATTTCCCGCTGCAGAGTCTGATCCATGGCGATACGGTTGCCAGTGTCGGTCAGTGGGTCGCGCAATGCACTTTGGGTCGCGGCGCGGTAGAGCAGGGTGTTGCGCATCGGGTAGAGCAGGGCGGCCAGCAGCGATTCGAGGTTACCCTGCTCCTGCTCGCTGAAACGCTGGTTGCGGCGAAACACCAGTTCTCCCAGGTGTTCGCCCTCATGGCTGAGGCTGTAGCTGATCGAGTGGTGGCCGCGTTGGCCGAACTCCAGGCGCAGGTCGCTGCTCTTGTGCTCATAGCTCAAGGCGTCCAGCGGAACGAGGCGTTGAATCTCGCGGAAAAACAACCCGAGAATCCGTTGTGGTTCAAGACTGGTTTGCAGCTGCATGCTCAGTTGCTGGCGCAGCTTCGCAAGACTGATGGGTCTTTCCAGAGTCGGTTGCTGCTGACCAAAGCCCAGGCGTTGCAATTTGGCGCTATCGAAGTCAATTGCGTTGGTCTGGGACGGTGATTTCATATGGCGTGCGCCCTTGAGCAGTAAGGCTGTCTTACAAGCTGGGTGAGAGCGGCTTAGGGCTGCGCGTCATACTGGTCCGTCAGTCCCGTAGGACATTTCGTACAAGTTTAATCTGCTTTGTATAAGAACAGGGGGCTCAAATGCCGCGACGGGAAGTCGGCGCGGCACAAAAGCGACGTACGGTATTACTGGGCGTTGAATGCCTGGCCGTTGATACCGGTGCTGTCCGGCCCCATCAGGTACAGGTACACCGGCATGATCTCTTCGGGCGTTGGATTGTTCAGCGGGTTTTCCCCGGGGTAGGCCTGGGCACGCATGCTGGTGCGGGTGGCGCCCGGGTTGATGCTGTTGGAACGTACAGGCGCCACGGTGTCGACTTCGTCGGCCAGGGTCTGCATCAGGCCTTCGGTGGCGAACTTGGACACGCCGTAGGCACCCCAATACGCACGCCCCTTGCGTCCGACACTGCTGGAGGTGAACACCACCGAGGCGTCCTGGGACAGCTTGAGCAGCGGCAAGAGTGTGCTGGTGAGCATGAACATGGCGTTGACGTTGACGTGCATAACACGCATGAAATTCTCACCGGAAAGCTGCTCGATCGGCGTACGGGGGCCAATGATCGACGCATTGTGCAGCAAGCCGTCGAGGTGGCCGAATTCGCTCTCGATCATCGCCGCCAACTCATCGTACTGGTGGGGTTGGGCGGTTTCCAGGTTGAACGGAATCACGGCCGGTTGCGGATGGCCGGCGGCTTCGATTTCGTCGTAGACCTGGGTCAGGTTGGCTTCGGTCTTGCCCAGCAACAATACGGTCGCGCCATGGGCGGCATAGGTTTTTGCCGCGGCGGCACCGATACCACGACCGGCGCCGGTGACGAGAATGACCCGACCATTGAGCAAGTCGGGGCGGGCGGAATAATCAAACATAAAAAACCTCAACAAAAATTCTTCAGGTCAAGCGCTATCCCTGTGGGAGCGAGCCTGCTCGCGATGGTCATCAACGATTACGCGACAAGCCTGACACGCCCATAGCGCTCTCAGGTTTTTCGCGAGCAGGCTCGCTCCCACAAAGACCACTCTCAGCAAAAAACTCAGCAACCGCAGAGGGCGCTATCCAACACCTTGCGCAACTCCAGCGGATGATCGACCACCACATCCGCACCCCAATGCCGCGGATTATCATCCGGGTGGATATAGCCGAAGGTCACGGCTGCAGTCTTGGTGCCGGCATCGCGACCCGATTCGATATCGCGCAGGTCATCACCCACGAACAGCACACTGGCAGGGTCCAGGTCGAGCATCTTGCAGGCGAGGATCAGCGGCTCGGGATCCGGCTTGCTGTTCTTCACGTGGTCCGGGCAGATCAACAGCGCCGAACGTTCGGCCAGACCCAGTTGCTGCATGATGGGCTCGGCGAAGCGCAGCGGTTTGTTGGTGACCACGCCCCAGATCAGGTTGGCCTTTTCGATGTCGGCCAGCAATTCACCCATGCCATCGAACAGCTTGCTATGGATCGCACAACCCACGAGGTAGCGCTCCAGAAACTCCAGGCGCAGCTCTTCGAATCCTGGTGATTCCGGGTCCATGGCGAAGGTCACGGCAACCATCGCCCTGGCACCGCCAGAGATCTCGTCGCGGATGTGCTTGTCGTTCATGGGCGGCAAGCCGCGGTCGGCACGCATCGCCTGACAGATCGCGATAAAGTCTGGCGCGGTGTCGAGCAGGGTGCCGTCCATGTCGAAAAGAACTGCTCTGATACGCATCGGCTTACTCCTCGCGCAGGGTCTGGATCATGTAGTTGACGTCCACATCGGCCGCCAGTTTGTAGTGCTTGGTCAGCGGGTTGTAGGTCAGGCCGATGATGTCCTTGACGGTCAGGCCAGCCATGCGGCTCCAGGCACCCAGCTCGGAAGGGCGGATGAATTTCTTGAAGTCGTGAGTGCCGCGGGGCAGCAGCTTCATGATGTATTCGGCGCCGACGATGGCGAACAGGTACGCCTTCGGGTTGCGGTTGATGGTCGAGAAGAACACCTGGCCACCAGGCTTGACCATGCGGAAGCAGGCGCGGATCACCGAGGACGGGTCTGGCACGTGCTCAAGCATTTCCAGGCAGGTGACCACGTCGAACTGCTCCGGCATTTCCTCGGCCAGGGCTTCGGCGGTGATCTGCCGGTATTCGACGTTCACGCCGGACTCCAGTTGATGCAGTTGAGCGACCGCCAGCGGTGCTTCGCCCATGTCGATGCCCGTCACGGTAGCGCCACGCTGGGCCATGGCTTCGCTGAGGATGCCGCCGCCGCAACCGACGTCGAGGACTTTTTTGCCGGCCAGGCTGACGCGTTCGTCAATCCAGTTGACCCGCAGCGGGTTGATATCGTGCAGCGGTTTGAACTCGCTTTCGCGGTCCCACCAGCGATGGGCCAGGGCCTCGAATTTGGCGATTTCGGCGTAGTCGACGTTGCTCATGGTTTCAATCCTCGAAAAACTTGAAAAATCCTGATGCCCCCTGCGTCAGGGGCATCGTTATTCGGTGCGGCCGCTGATGCGCAATCCCCAGGCCTTCGCTAAAGCGCCAAGCTGTTCTTCATCCAGGCGTGTCAGGCGACGATCTTCGAGCAGCTGCTTGCCGGCGACCCAGACATGCTTCACGCAGTCCCGGCCCGTGGCATATATAAGTTGCGAAACAGGGTCATAGACCGGTTGCTGGGCCAGGCCGGAAAGGTCGAAAGCGACCATGTCGGCGGCTTTGCCGACTTCCAGCGAACCGACTTCGGCTTCGATCCCCAGGGCGCGGGCGCCGTTGAGGGTGGCCATGCGCAGGGCGCGATGGGCATCCAGGGCGGTGGCGGAGCCCGCGACAGCCTTGGCCAGCAGGGCAGCGGTGCGGGTTTCGCCGAGCAGGTCCAGGTCATTGTTGCTGGCGGCACCATCGGTGCCCACGGCGACATTGACTCCGGCTTGCCACAAACGCTCCACCGGGCAGAAACCGCTGGCCAGCTTCAGGTTCGACTCCGGGCAATGAATGACACTGGCGTTGCTTTCTACCAGCAGTGCCAGGTCCTCATCGCTGATCTGGGTCATATGAACCGCCTGGAAACGTGGCCCCAGCATGCCCAGGCGAGCCAGGCGAGCCAGAGGGCGTTCCCCGCGCTGTTCGACGGATTGCTGCACTTCGAAGGCCGTTTCATGCACGTGCATGTGGATCGAAGCATCCAGTTCTTCGGCGATCACCCGGATTTTTTCCAGGTTTTCATCGCCTACGGTGTAGGGTGCGTGGGGACCGAAGGTGATTTTGATGCGTTCGTGATGCTTGAGGTCGCCGAACAACTCGATGCCCTGACGAATGGCTTCGTCCGCCGTGCTGGCGCCGGGGATCGGGAAATCGAGGATCGGAATCGCGATTTGTGCACGAATGCCGCTGTTGTGAACGCGCTCGCTGGCAACCTTCGGGAAGAAGTACATGTCAGAGAAACAGGTGATGCCACCTTTGAGCTGCTCGGCGATGGCAATGTCGGTGCCGTCGCGTACAAAATCCTCGTCGACCCATTTGGCCTCGGCGGGCCAGATATGGTTTTCCAGCCAGGTCATCAGGGGCAGGTCATCGGCCAGGCCACGGAACAGGGTCATTGCCGCGTGACCGTGGGCATTGATCAGGCCCGGGCTGAGCAATATGTCCGGCAGTTCGCGGGTTTCGGTTGCGTTAAGCTTCAGTGCGGCGGAACGTGGGCCGATGAAAACGATGCGCCCGTCGCGGATGCCCAGGCCATGGTCCTTGAGGACAACGCCGGCGGGTTCGACGGGTACCAGCCAGGTCGGCAGCAATAACAGGTCGAGCGCAGCGGCAGTGTTCGGCATCGAGGGTCGGTTCCAGTGCTTTTGTAAAGGATGGCGAAGTATACCCGAGCGTCTTCGCGGGGGGATCGCTATAATCGGCGGCTTTTGTTCATGAGTGCGGGGTGTGGGATGCGCGATCGACTGTTGGCTGCGGAGAAGGTGAAGGCCATCGATTGGCGTGATGGCGCCCTGTACCTGCTGGATCAGCGTATCTTGCCGTTCGAGGAAACCTGGATCGCTTACACCAGCGCGGCAGGCGTGGCCGAGGCCATTCGTTCGATGGTAGTGCGCGGCGCGCCGGCGATTGGTATCAGTGCCGCCTATGGCATCGTGCTGGCGGCCCGCGCCCGGATCGCTGAAGGGGGCGACTGGTATGCAGCGCTGGAAGAGGATTTCGCGTTGCTTGCCGATTCCCGTCCCACGGCGGTCAATCTGTTCTGGGCCCTGGGTCGGATGCACGATCGGCTTGATCGCCTGAAAGAAAATGCCGATCCATTGGCGGCGCTGGAAGCAGAAGCCATCGCCATTCATGAAAGTGATCGCGAAGCCAATCTGACCATGGCGCAATTGGGTGTGGACCTGATCCGCAAGCATCAAGGCAATGCCCAGGCCATTCTGACCCACTGCAACACGGGTGCGTTGGCCACCGGCGGTTTCGGCACGGCGCTGGGGGTGATTCGCGGTGCATTCATCGAGGGCATGGTCGAGCGTGTCTATGCCGACGAAACCCGCCCATGGCTGCAGGGATCACGGCTAACGGCCTGGGAGCTGGCCAACGAAGGCATCCCGGTGACCCTCAATGCCGACTCTGCCGCCGCTCACATCATGAAAACCAAGGGCATTACCTGGGTGATCGTGGGGGCTGACCGGATCACGGCCAATGGCGATGTGGCAAACAAGATCGGTACCTATCAATTGGCGGTCAATGCCATGCACCATGGTGTGCGTTTCATGGTGGTGGCGCCGAGCTCAACCATCGACATGAACCTGGCCAGTGGCGATGACATTCCGATCGAAGAGCGCGATGGGCGTGAACTGCTGGAAGTCGGCGGCAAGCGGGTCGGGGCGGAAGTCGATGCCTTCAACCCGGTGTTCGACGTGACGCCGGCGGATTTGATCGATGCCATCGTCACTGAAAAAGGCATCGTCGAACGCCCTGATGCGGCGAAGATGGCGCAGTTGATGTGCCGCAAGCGTCTGCATTGACGGCATTTAGTGTCTGAAAAGTCGTCTTCGCGAGCAGGTCCTGAAAGTCAACAAATCAGCCTGAATCAAGCCTGATTTCTCCATTCAACCCGGCTCTAAGCCCCTCTGATCCCCGTCAAGCCTGCCACCAGTCAACTAACTACACTCCATGCGCATCTGGGGGATAGGTGCGTGGCGGCTCTTGTGATAACATCCGGCGGTTTCCAGGGTTGCCCGATATGGCGACCTTTACTGCGCAGATCCATGGCATAACTCGTTGATTTGTCGTAAGTCGGTGCATGGCACTCAGCCTGCAGCGGCGAGCTTCGTTCGTCCCATATGGATGTGACGGAGTTTCACCAGAAAAAGGAATCAGGCTTCTCATGGGCGAACTGGCCAAAGAAATCCTCCCGGTCAATATCGAAGACGAGCTGAAGCAGTCCTACCTCGACTACGCGATGAGCGTAATTGTCGGGCGGGCACTGCCGGATGCGCGCGATGGCTTGAAGCCCGTGCACCGGCGCGTGCTGTTCGCGATGAGCGAGCTGGGTAACGACTTCAACAAGCCGTACAAGAAATCTGCCCGTGTTGTCGGTGACGTGATCGGTAAGTATCACCCGCACGGTGATACCGCGGTGTACGACACCATCGTTCGGATGGCGCAGCCATTCTCGCTGCGCTACCTGTTGGTAGACGGTCAGGGCAACTTCGGTTCGGTGGATGGCGACAACGCCGCGGCCATGCGATACACCGAAGTGCGCATGACCAAGCTGGCGCACGAACTGCTGGCCGACCTGCATAAGGAAACCGTGGACTGGGTGCCGAACTACGACGGCACCGAAATGATCCCGGCGGTCATGCCGACCCGTATTCCCAATCTGTTGGTCAACGGCTCCAGCGGTATCGCCGTGGGCATGGCGACCAACATTCCGCCGCACAACCTCGGTGAAGTCATCGACGGTTGCCTGGCGCTCATCGACAACCCCGAGCTGACCGTCGACGAGCTGATGCAATACATCCCCGGTCCGGACTTCCCGACCGCTGCGATCATCAATGGTCGCGCCGGCATCATCGAAGCCTACCGCACCGGTCGCGGCCGCATTTACATGCGCGCCCGCTCGATCATCGAAGACATCGACAAGGTCGGTGGCCGTCAGCAGATCGTCATCACTGAACTCCCTTACCAGCTGAACAAGGCCCGTCTGATCGAGAAGATCGCCGAGCTGGTGAAAGAGAAGAAACTCGAAGGCATCACCGAGCTGCGTGACGAGTCCGACAAGGACGGCATGCGCGTCGTGATCGAGCTGCGTCGCGGCGAAGTGCCAGAGGTCATCCTCAACAACCTCTACGCCCAGACCCAGCTGCAAAGCGTGTTCGGCATCAACATCGTCGCGCTGATCGACGGTCGCCCGCGGATCCTGAACCTCAAGGACCTGCTGGAAGCCTTCGTCCGTCACCGTCGCGAAGTCGTGACCCGCCGTACCGTGTTCGAACTGCGCAAGGCGCGTGAACGTGGCCACATTCTGGAAGGTCAAGCGGTTGCCCTGTCGAACATCGACCCGGTCATCGCCCTGATCAAGGCGTCGCCAACCCCGTCGGAAGCCAAGGAAGCGCTGGTCAGCACCCCTTGGGAATCCTCCGCCGTGGTCGCGATGGTCGAGCGTGCCGGTGCCGATTCGTGCCGTCCGGAAAACCTCGATCCGCAATACGGCCTGCGCGACGGCAAGTACTTCCTGTCGCCAGAGCAGGCGCAAGCCATTCTGGAGCTGCGTCTGCACCGTCTGACCGGCCTGGAACACGAAAAGCTGCTGGCCGAGTATCAAGAGATCCTCAACCAGATCGGTGAGCTGATCCGCATCCTCAACAGCGCCACGCGCCTGATGGAAGTGATTCGCGAAGAACTGGAAGTGATCCGTGCCGAATACGGCGACGTGCGTCGCACCGAAATCCTCGATGCCCGTCTCGACCTGACCCTGGGCGACATGATTCCGGAAGAAGACCGCGTCGTGACGATTTCCCACGGCGGCTATGCCAAGACCCAGCCACTGGCTGCGTACCAGGCCCAGCGTCGTGGCGGTAAAGGCAAGTCGGCCACCGGCGTCAAGGATGAGGACTACATCGCTCACCTGCTGGTCGCCAACAGTCACACCACGCTGCTGCTGTTCTCCAGCAAGGGCAAGGTGTACTGGCTGAAAACCTATGAAATCCCTGAAGCGTCCCGCGCGGCCCGTGGTCGTCCGCTGGTCAACCTGCTGCCGCTGGATGACGGTGAATACATCACCACCATGCTGCCGGTCGAGGAATACACCGAAGGTCACTACATCTTCATGGCTACCGCCAACGGCACCGTGAAGAAGACGCCTCTGGAGTCCTTCAGTCGTCAGCGCAGCGTCGGTCTGATCGCGCTGGAGTTGGACGAAGGCGACGTGCTGATTTCGGCTGCCATCACCGATGGCGAGCGTGAAGTCATGCTGTTCTCCGATGGCGGCAAGGTCACGCGCTTCAAGGAGTCCGATGTTCGCGCCATGGGCCGTACTGCTCGCGGTGTTCGCGGCATGCGCCTGCCAGAAGGCCAGAAGCTGATTTCCATGCTGATTCCGGAAGAAGGCAGCCAGATCCTTACCGCTTCCGAGCGTGGCTATGGCAAGCGTACGGCGATCACCGAGTTCCCTGAGTACAAGCGTGGCGGTCAGGGCGTTATCGCCATGGTCAGCAACGAGCGTAACGGCCGTCTGGTCGGGGCGGTCCAGGTGCTCGACGGCGAGGAGATCATGCTGATTTCCGACCAGGGCACCCTGGTGCGTACCCGTGTCGACGAAGTTTCCAGCCTGGGTCGTAACACCCAGGGCGTGACCCTGATCAAACTGGCCAAGGATGAAACCCTGGTCGGCCTCGAGCGGGTTCAGGAGCCTTCGGAAGTCGAGGGTGAAGAGCTCGAAGGCGAAGGTTTTGAAGGTGAAGAGGGTGCAGGGTTTGTCGGTGAGGTCGTGAATGACGACGCTGCCGAAGACCAGCAACTCGATGCCGCTGCTGACGAAGAGCCACAAGAGTAAGTGGACATGAGGGGGCGGATGAAAATTCGCCCCCTCGTTGTTTGTCCCGAAGGAAATGAATGCCCCTGTAGGAGCGAGCTTGCTCGCGATGGACGTTAACGATGACGCAGGTTTTCTGATTAAACGCGGCGCCTTCAAGTTCATCGCGAGCAAGCTCGCTCCTGCAGCGGTTGATTGAATGCAGATATCACCAAATCAGAGCGAGATTGGATGTGAGCAAGAGAGCCTATAACTTCTGCGCTGGTCCTGCGGCGCTTCCCGAAGCTGTCCTGCAGCGCGCCCAGGGTGAACTCCTTGACTGGCACGGCAAGGGCCTGTCGGTCATGGAAATGAGCCATCGCAGTGATGAGTTCGTGTCCATTGCGACCAAGGCCGAGCAGGATCTGCGTGATCTGCTGAATATCCCCTCGAACTATAAAGTGCTGTTTCTGCAGGGCGGCGCCAGCCAGCAATTTGCTCAGATTCCGCTGAACCTGTTGCCGGAAGGCCGCACTGCCGACTATATCGACACCGGTATCTGGTCGCAGAAAGCCATCGAAGAAGCGTCGCGCTACGGCAACGTCAATGTTGCCGCGACCGCCAAGCCTTACGACTATTTCGCCATCCCCGGCCAGAACGAGTGGAAGCTGTCCAAGGACGCGGCCTACGTTCACTACGCGCCGAACGAAACCATCGGTGGCCTGGAATTCCAGTGGGTCCCGGAAACCGGTGACGTTCCTCTGGTGGCCGACATGTCCTCGGATATTCTCTCGCGTCCGATGGACGTCTCGCGCTTCGGCATGATCTACGCCGGCGCCCAGAAAAACATCGGTCCGAGCGGCATTGTGGTGAACATCGTTCGCGAAGACCTGTTGGGTCATGCCCGTTCCCTATGCCCGACCATGCTCAACTACAAGATCGCGGCCGATAACGGCTCGATGTACAACACCCCGCCAACCCTGGCCTGGTACCTGTCCGGCCTGGTGTTCGAGTGGCTGAAAGAGCAGGGTGGCGTCGAAGCCATCGGCAAGCTCAATGAAGTGAAGCAGCGCACGCTGTATGACTTCATCGATGCCAGCGGTCTCTACAGCAATCCGATCAACAAGTCGGACCGCTCGTGGATGAACGTACCGTTCCGCCTGGCGGACGACCGTCTGGACAAGCCTTTCCTGGCCGGAGCCGACGAACGTGGCCTGCTGAACCTCAAAGGGCACCGTTCCGTGGGCGGCATGCGCGCCTCCATCTATAACGCCGTCGACATCAACGCGGTCAACGCGCTGGTGGCGTACATGGCAGAGTTCGAGAAGGAACACGGCTAATGTCTGAGCAAGAACTCAAGGCACTGCGCCTGCGCATTGACGCCCTGGACGAGAAAGTCCTGGAGCTGATCAGTGAGCGTGCGCGCTGCGCCCAGGAAGTCGCGCGAGTAAAGATGGCCTCGCTGGCCGAAGGCGAAG
Organism: Pseudomonas sp. C2B4; assembly: GCF_013359695.1. Lineage (GTDB taxonomy): Bacteria > Pseudomonadota > Gammaproteobacteria > Pseudomonadales > Pseudomonadaceae > Aquipseudomonas. Next base: position 26,465 of record NZ_JABFMU010000013.1, on the reverse strand, counting down.
TGCCGGTGTTCTATCGTCCTGAGCGCGAAGCTCAGGTGCTCAAGCGTGTCATGGAACGCAACCAGGGGCCGCTGGGCAACGAAGAGATGGCGCGGTTGTTCCGCGAGATCATGTCCTCGTGCCTGGCCCTCGAGCAGCCATTGAAAGTGGCTTACCTCGGCCCGGAAGGCACTTTCACCCAGGCGGCGGCCCTGAAGCACTTTGGTCACGCGGTGATCAGCAAGCCGATGGCGGCGATCGACGAAGTGTTCCGGGAAGTGGCGGCCGGTGCAGTGAACTTTGGTGTGGTCCCGGTGGAAAACTCCACCGAGGGCGCGGTCAACCACACCCTCGACAGCTTCCTCGAACACGACATGGTGATTTGTGGTGAAGTCGAGCTGCGGATTCACCACCATCTGTTGGTCGGGGAAAACACCAAGACCGACAGCATCAGCCGTATTTACTCCCACGCCCAGTCCCTGGCCCAGTGCCGCAAGTGGCTGGATGCGCATTACCCGAATGTCGAGCGCGTGGCGGTGTCCAGCAACGCCGAAGCGGCCAAGCGGGTCAAGGGCGAGTGGAACTCGGCGGCGATTGCCGGCGACATGGCGGCCGGTTTGTACGGGCTGACCCGTCTGGCCGAGAAGATCGAGGACCGTCCGGATAACTCCACGCGTTTCCTCATGATCGGCAACCAGGAAGTGCCACCGACTGGCGACGACAAGACCTCGATCATCGTCTCCATGAGCAACAAGCCGGGTGCGCTTCATGAATTGCTGGTGCCATTCCATGACAACGGCATCGACCTGACGCGAATCGAGACCCGTCCGTCGCGCAGCGGTAAATGGACCTACGTGTTCTTCATCGACTTTGTCGGCCACCACCGCGATCCGCTGGTAAAAGGTGTGCTGGAAAAGATCAGTCAGGAAGCAGTGGCACTCAAGGTGCTGGGTTCCTACCCGAAAGCAGTTCTCTAAGGGCGGTAGCAAATGAGTGGCAATTTCCTCGCTCTGGCACAGCCGGGCGTGCAACAACTTTCGCCTTACGTTCCGGGCAAGCCTGTGGACGAATTGGCTCGCGAGCTGGATCTCGATCCGGCCAGCATCGTCAAACTGGCGAGCAACGAAAATCCGTTGGGTGCCAGCCCAAAGGCCTTGGCCGCCATCCGTGAGGAGTTGGCCGAGTTGACCCGCTATCCCGATGGCAATGGTTTTGCGCTCAAGACCCTGCTGGCCGAACAGTGCCGGGTCGAGCTGAATCAGGTGACGTTGGGCAACGGTTCCAATGACATTCTAGAGCTGGTCGCGCGCGCCTATCTGGCGCCAGGCCTGAATGCTGTGTTCAGCGAGCATGCGTTTGCGGTCTACCCGATCGTGACCCAGGCCGTGGGTGCCCAGGCCAAAGTGATTCCAGCCAAGGAGTGGGGCCACGACCTGCCTGCCATGCTGGCGGCCATCGATGCCAATACCCGTGTGGTCTTCATCGCCAACCCGAACAACCCGACCGGGACCTGGTTCGATACCGAGGCACTGGACGAATTCCTGCAAGATGTGCCGGAGCATGTGCTGGTGGTGCTGGACGAGGCCTACATCGAGTACGCCGAAGGCAGCGACCTGCCGGACGGTCTGGATTTCCTCGCGGCTTATCCGAATCTGCTGGTTTCGCGCACGTTCTCCAAGGCCTATGGCCTGGCTGCGCTGCGAGTCGGTTATGGTTTGTCCACGGCTGTGGTCGCCGACGTGCTGAACCGTGTGCGTCAGCCCTTCAACGTCAACAGCCTGGCCCTGGCCGCTGCCTGTGCCGCGTTGCAGGACGCCGAGTACCTGGCTGAAAGTCGTCGCCTGAACGAAGCCGGCATGCAGCAACTGGAAGCGGGTTTCCGCGAGCAAGGGCTGAGCTGGATTCCGTCCAAGGGCAACTTCATCTGTGTCGATGTCGGGCGCGAAGCGGCTCCTGTGTTCCAGGGCTTGTTGCGCGAAGGCGTGATCGTGCGTCCGGTGGCCAACTACGGCCTGCCGAACCACTTGCGCATCACTATCGGGCTGCCGGCGGAAAACAGTCGCTTCCTCGAGGCGCTGACCAAGGTTCTGGCCCGTGGTTGATGTCACTGCGTTGCAATCTGCTGAACCTATGATCGGACGCCTGGTGGTGGTCGGTCTCGGGTTGATTGGTGGTTCGTTCGCCAAGGGTTTGCGTGAAAGTGGCATTTGCCGCGAAGTAGTCGGGGTCGATCTCGATCCGCAGTCGCGCAAACTGGCGGTTGAGTTGGGCGTGGTGGATCGCTGTGAAGATGACCTGGCGGTTGCTTGCCAGGGGGCGGACGTTATCCAGTTGGCCGTGCCGATCCTCGCCATGGAAAAACTGCTCGCTCGACTGGCCGTCATGGACCTGGGTGGGGCAATTCTGACCGACGTCGGCAGTGCCAAGGGCAATGTCGTGCGCGCCGCGACTGAAGCATTTGGCGGCATGCCGCCGCGTTTCGTGCCGGGCCATCCGATTGCCGGCTCCGAGCAGAGTGGGGTGGAAGCCTCCAATGCCGAGCTGTTCCGTCGCCACAAAGTGATTCTGACACCGCTGGATCAGACCGATCCGGCTGCCTTGGCAGTGGTTGACCGCTTGTGGCGTGAATTGGGTGCCGATGTCGAGCACATGCAGGTCGAGCGTCACGATGAGGTCCTGGCGGCAACCAGCCATTTGCCGCACCTGCTGGCGTTCGGCTTGGTCGACTCACTGGCCAAGCGCAATGAAAACCTTGAGATCTTCCGTTACGCTGCGGGCGGTTTCCGTGATTTCACAAGAATCGCCGGAAGCGACCCGGTCATGTGGCACGACATCTTTCTCGCTAACCGCGAAGCTGTCCTGCGCACACTCGATACATTTCGCAGCGATCTCGACGCCTTGCGCGACGCGGTCGATGCAGGGGATGGGCACCAATTATTGGGCGTTTTCACTCGCGCCCGGGTTGCCCGCGAGCATTTCAGTAAAATCCTGGCCCGCAGGGCCTATGTGGACGCTATGAATTCCAACGATCTGATTTTCCTGGCTCAACCTGGTGGCCGCCTGTCCGGTCGGATTCGCGTACCAGGTGACAAATCGATTTCCCACCGTTCGATCATGCTCGGCTCCCTGGCTGAAGGCGTCACCGAAGTGGAAGGTTTCCTCGAGGGCGAAGACGCCCTGGCAACGCTTCAGGCTTTCCGTGACATGGGTGTCGTGATCGAAGGTCCGCATCACGGTCGCGTGACCATCCATGGCGTCGGCCTGCATGGCCTGAAGCCTGCGCCGGGCCCGATCTATCTGGGCAACTCGGGGACTTCGATGCGTCTGCTGTCCGGCCTGCTGGCCGCGCAGAACTTCGACAGCACCTTGACCGGCGACGCTTCGCTGTCCAAGCGTCCGATGAATCGCGTGGCCAATCCGCTGCGTGAAATGGGCGCTGTGATCGAGACAGCCGCTGAAGGCCGTCCACCGATGACCATTCGTGGTGGCAACAAGCTCAAAGGCCTGACCTACACCATGCCAATGGCCAGCGCCCAGGTTAAGTCGTGCCTGCTGCTGGCGGGGCTGTACGCCGATGGCAAAACCACCGTGACCGAACCTGCACCGACCCGTGACCATACCGAGCGCATGCTGCGCGGTTTCGGCTACCCGGTCACCGTCAATGGCGCTACCGCTTCGGTCGAGTCCGGCAACAAGTTGACCGCGACCCACATCGAAGTGCCGGGTGATATCTCGTCGTCGGCGTTCTTCCTGGTAGCGGCCTCGATCGCCGAAGGATCGGAGCTGGTGCTCGAGCACGTCGGCATCAACCCGACCCGCACCGGGGTGATCGACATTCTGCGTCTGATGGGTGCTGATATCACCCTGGAAAACCAGCGTGAAGTCGGCGGCGAGCCGGTAGCTGATCTGCGCGTGCGTACAGCTAAACTCAAAGGTATCGAGATTCCGGAAGAATTAGTGCCATTGGCCATCGACGAATTCCCGGTGTTGTTCGTAGCGGCTGCCTGCGCTGAAGGGCGTACCGTGCTGACCGGTGCCGAAGAGTTGCGGGTCAAGGAGTCGGACCGTATCCAGGTCATGGCCGATGGCCTGCTGGCGCTGGGCGTCAAGTGCGAACCGACTCCGGACGGCATCATCATCGACGGCGGCCAGATCGGTGGCGGCGAAGTCCACGGTCACGGCGATCACCGTATTGCCATGGCGTTCAGCGTTGCCTCGCTGCGTGCCTCTGCGCCGATCCGCATCCATGATTGCGCCAACGTCGCGACGTCGTTCCCCAACTTCCTCGCGCTGTGCGCGCAGGTCGGTATCCGCGTTGCCCAAGAGGCTCAGTCGTGAAAAACATTGCACCGGTCATCACCATTGATGGGCCAAGCGGCTCCGGAAAAGGCACCGTAGCCGGGATACTGGCCAGGCGCCTGGGCTGGAATCTGCTGGATTCCGGTGCGCTTTACCGGTTGCTGGCCTTCGCTGCGCACAACCACGGCGTTGACTTGACCAATGAAGAGCTGTTGAAAAAACTGGCCGCTCATCTGGATGTGCAATTCATCGCGGCGACGGACGGTCAGCTGCAACGCATCATTCTGGAAGGCGACGAAGTCAGCGATGTGATCCGTACGGAAAGCGTCGGTTCGGGTGCCTCTCAGGTGGCTGCATTGCCCGCAGTGCGCGAGGCGCTGCTGCAGCGCCAGCGCGCCTTCCAGGAAGCACCAGGCCTGGTGGCCGATGGCCGCGACATGGGCACGGTGGTTTTTCCGGACGCGCCGCTGAAGATTTTCCTCACCGCCAGTGCCGAGGAGCGCGCGCGCCGTCGATACTTGCAGTTGAAGGGCAAAGTCGATGGTGTTAGTCTGTCGAGTCTGCTAGATGAGATACGTGCGCGCGATGAGCGTGACACCCAGCGAGCGGTAGCCCCGCTCAAACCGGCGGCTGACGCCATACAGCTGGATTCCACGGAATTATCCATCGACCAGGTGCTGGAGCGCATCATGAGCGAGATCGCCATTCGCGATATCGCCGGGTGACCAAGAGGGCCGCAGGGGACCAGTCAAAGTCCTGTGGTGCTTCTTTTAAATGAAACTAACCCACATCGTCTGGGATGTGGAGATGGGCGTTTTTTTCGCCCTCATCAACAGGAATTAAAATGAGCGAAAGCTTTGCGGAACTCTTTGAAGAAAGCCTAAAGACCCTGAACCTTCAGGCAGGCTCCATCATCACCGGTGTTATCGTTGATATCGATTACCAAGCTCGCTGGGTAACCGTTCACGCTGGCCTGAAGTCCGAAGCACTGATCCCGCTGGAGCAGTTCTACAACGACGCTGGCGAACTGAACATCAACGTCGGTGACGAAGTTCACGTTGCTCTGGACTCGGTTGAAGACGGTTTCGGTGAAACCAAGCTGTCCCGTGAAAAAGCCAAGCGCGCTGAATGCTGGATCGTTCTGGAAGCAGCCTTCGCAGCCGAAGAAGTGGTCAAGGGCGTTATCAACGGTAAGGTTAAAGGCGGCTTCACTGTCGACGTTAACGGCATCCGTGCGTTCCTGCCAGGTTCTCTGGTTGACGTCCGTCCAGTGCGCGACACCACGCACCTGGAAGGCAAAGAGCTGGAATTCAAGGTCATCAAACTCGACCAGAAGCGCAACAACGTTGTCGTTTCCCGTCGCAGCGTCCTGGAAGCCGAGAACTCCGCCGAGCGCGAAGCTCTGCTGGAATCCCTGCAGGAAGGCCAACAAGTCAAAGGTATCGTCAAGAACCTCACCGATTACGGCGCATTCGTCGATCTGGGTGGCGTCGATGGCCTGCTGCACATTACCGACATGGCTTGGAAGCGTATCAAACATCCTTCCGAAATCGTCAACGTTGGCGACGAGATCGATGTCAAGGTTCTGAAGTACGATCGCGAGCGCAATCGTGTTTCCCTGGGCCTCAAGCAACTGGGTGAAGATCCATGGGTTGCTATCAAAGCCCGTTACCCAGAAAGCACTCGCGTTACCGCTCGTGTAACCAACCTGACCGACTACGGCTGCTTCGCTGAGCTGGAAGAAGGCGTTGAAGGCCTGGTACACGTTTCCGAAATGGACTGGACCAACAAGAACATCCACCCTTCGAAAGTCGTACAAGTCGGCGACGAAGTGGAAGTTATGGTTCTGGACATCGACGAAGAGCGTCGTCGCATCTCCCTGGGCATCAAGCAGTGCAAGTCGAACCCATGGGAAGACTTCTCTGGCCAGTTCAACAAGGGCGATAAAATCTCCGGCACCATCAAGTCGATCACCGATTTCGGTATCTTCATTGGTCTGGACGGCGGCATCGACGGTCTGGTTCACCTGTCCGACATCTCCTGGAACGAAGTGGGCGAAGAAGCCGTACGCCGCTTCAAGAAGGGCGACGAGCTGGACACCGTTATCCTGTCGGTTGACCCAGAGCGCGAGCGCATCTCCCTGGGTATCAAGCAACTGGAAAGCGATCCGTTCTCCGAGTACGTTCAAGAGAACGACAAAGGCGCCATCGTTAAAGGCATCGTGAAAGAAGTTGACGCTAAAGGCGCCATCATCACTCTGGCCGACGATATCGAAGCGACTCTGAAAGCCTCCGAAATCAGCCGTGATCGCGTTGAAGACGCTCGTAACGTTCTGAAAGAAGGCGAAGAAGTAGAAGCCAAGATCATCAGCGTTGACCGCAAGAGCCGTGTAATCCAGCTCTCGATCAAGTCGAAAGACGTTGAAGACGAGAAAGAAGCTATCCAGAGCCTGCGCGACAAGCCAGTAGCTACGGATGCTCCAGTAGCCACCACTCTGGGTGACCTGCTGCGTGCTGCACAAGCGGAAAAACAGAACTAAGTTCTGACTTTCTGTAAAAAAGGGCGACTTAGGTCGCCCTTTTTTGTGCCTGGAATTTGACCGGGGTCTTAGGGTGTATGGCCTGGCTTCGGTTGAACTTGAAACAAATGGCCGTTAAAGGATGTCTCTTTCTTTAACGGGATCAATCCCTTAATTGCAGCTAGTCTTGGCCTTAAGTGAACGCCGCTCGGCATGGTGCCAGGCATAAGGAACTGAATGAACAGGCTCATTGTTGCGCTAGCGCTACTGATACTGGCGGGATGTACAACTAATGCCAAGACTCATGCGGTACGCGGGGTTAGTGGTATTGAGGTTGATTGTTCGGGATTGGGTTCGGGCTGGGAGAAGTGCCGCAAACGAGCGGCGAAGGAGTGCAAGGGGGCTGGCTACAAGGTTGTGACAAGGTCTGATGATGCCAAGGATGAGGGTGACTTCCCCTTCGGCTTCAATCCGGCGGGATACCTGACGCGCACCATGCTGGTTATATGCAGGTGAATGCAATGGCTCGCTGGTCTGAAAACCGGGTATTGCGCGGTGTGCAGGGGGATGTCAAAACTTGGACTGTTCAAATTCGTTGGGGCATGCTAAAACCGTTGGAGCGATTTTCCTAGCTGCTTGAAAAAGAAGGGAAAAATATGACGAAGTCGGAGTTGATCGAACGAATTGTCACCCATCAAGGGCTGCTCTCATCCAAGGATGTGGAGCTGGCCATCAAGACCATGCTTGAGCAAATGTCCCAATGTCTGGCCACCGGTGATCGCATCGAGATCCGCGGCTTTGGCAGCTTCTCTCTGCACTATCGCGCCCCGCGCGTAGGACGCAATCCAAAAACCGGTCAGTCCGTCAGCCTCGATGGCAAGTTCGTTCCGCATTTCAAGCCAGGGAAAGAACTGCGCGATCGTGTGAACGAAGACGAGGAGGAGGGACTTTGATCGTCACCGTCCTGCAAGGAGCTGCTCATGCGTAACCTCAAGCGTGTATTGCTCGTGGTGTTCGTCCTGTTGCTGGTTCTGGCGATCCTGGCGTTCGTTCTTGAAAATCAGCAATCCGTTACCCTGCTATTCCTTGGCTGGGCGGGGCCGCAGCTTCCGGTATCGGTGGTCATGGTTGTTGCGTTACTGATTGGTATGGTGGTTGGGCCGGTTGTCAGCTGGTTCTTGGGACGAATCTCCAGAGCCTCTCGCAAGCGACTTGCTTGATTGAATGTGCATCACTGCGTGTCCACATCCATTTGGCTCATCAGCATGAAGCCTTGAGTGCTGCTTGAGTTGCGGCGAGTGGTTTATTTGGTTCGCTCTGGCTTTGACAAAAGCACTGCACCCCAGGCTGACGGCGCTGTCAGTCACTCAGGGGTATGGTTTTATGTGGAATTCTAGTCACGTGTGACGCTGGCTTTGTTGGTTCGGCAGTCATTCGCCATCTTATTTCCAGTGCTAACGACTCCGCTGCCAACGTCGATACGCTGATTTGCGCCGGTAACCTTGCGTCCTTGACTGAAGTCAGTCAAAACCCGCGTTATATTTCGAGCGTGTCGATACCTGCGATCGTGAGCAAATTGATCGCATTTTGCGTAAGCATCAGCAAGGCGAGCGCCGCTCACCTGGTTCGCGCTTGGGTACGAATCTATGGCTTGCGGATGCTGATTGCCAACTGCTCGAACAACTGTGGTCCTAGTCACGTTTCGAGAAAGCCGGCCAGCCTCAAGTCGAGCTTCGTAGTCAATGGCTTGTGCTTCTATCTCAATCAGCTGGTCGAGATCGTCAAGAATATAACGCTGTTGGAAAGAGGCAAGCTTGAAATCACTGGTGCCAATCTTGCTCATCTGGGGCGGAAGGTGTTCAGGGTCGAAATTCCAGGTCGTGGTTTCGCCTGGCTGGAATACCGGTATTTCGGGGGCGATGCTTGAGGCGAGTCACTTCGTGTGCGCCTTTGAGATGCGTCAGGGTTGGTAATTTGCTTGTCTGGATGAAATCCCCTACAGCAGGGGCGCACCGAGCTGTCAGTTTACGCAGGGCGCCTCGAAAAGACTGCATATGGGGATTATTTTCAAAAGCTACTGAAGATGCCAAGATCAGAGATTTGATGGGGTGTGAAAGTTGATGTTATTTTGATGGCTCGTAGAGCGTTTATTTGTTCTCAAATGATTTTTTGTCTCCCGTCGGTGCATGAGTTATTAATTCTCGATACTCCCTGTAGAATGATCGGCAGACATATCTGACCTGGTTCGGCATTGCATCTCGATCTCAATTGGCTTGCTCCCTTCACAGAGGATTTCCATGTCGAGCTGTTTCCACAGGGGAAAGGCCGAGACAGGAGCTTCTGATTGGGGTAGAGCAGGACATCAGGGAGGCGGGTTCGGGAAGACTCGATAGGTGTGGATCGATATTGAGCTGTCACCTTTGCATTCGCTTCAAGCAATATTTTGCATTGGTTACGATGCAAGAATGACTGGAAACATAACTGAGCCCCGCTTGCTGGCTGTACTTGTCAGGAGGGGGATTAAGGATTTAGAGCATGGAACTGATTCCCGTAATTTTGTCTGGTGGAGTGGGCAGCCGGTTGTGGCCCGTTTCTCGAGAAGCCCATCCGAAGCCGTTCATGGAGCTGCCAGATGGCCAGAATCTCATCCAGAAGACCTTTCTTCGCGCCTCGCGCCTGGAGGGTGTTGTGGAGATTCTTACGGTGACCAACCGCGAACTCCTGTTCAAGACTGAGGACGAGTACGGCGCAGTCAATAATGACAAGCTTGCTCAAGCGTTCATTCTGGAGCCTTTCGGTCGTAACACGGCAGCTGCTGTCGCTGCGGCCGCATTGCAACTGGAAGCCAGTCATGGGCCTGATGCCCAGATGCTGGTACTGGCTGCTGACCATTTGATTCAAGACGAACAGGCTTTTGCCGCGGCCGTGACCAATGCCATGAAGCTTGCCGCCGAAGGTTGGTTGGTGACTTTTGGTATTCAGCCAACCTACCCTGAGACCGGGTTTGGTTACGTCGAGGCGGAAAAGAATTCGCCGCTGAAAGGCGGTCTGAAGGTGGCGCGTTTCGTCGAGAAGCCTGATCTGGGTACTGCGCAAAGTTATATCAGTGCAGGTAACTACTATTGGAACTCCGGAATGTTCTGTTTTCGGGTGGGCACAGTTCTGGAAGAGCTGCGCCAACATGCTCCAGATGTCGTGGAGGCGGTGAGGAAAGCAATCGAAGTCTCTCGGCTGACCTCTTCTAATAAATACCGTTGCTTGGCACTTGACGCTGACGCTTTTGCAGAAGTTAAGGATATCTCCATCGATTATGCCCTCATGGAGCGATCGTCCAAAGTTGCGACTGTTCCGTGTGATATAGGTTGGAGTGATATCGGCTCCTGGAATGCGGTCAGCGAACTGACGGAGCCTGATGAGAACGGCAACCGATTTGAAGGTGAAGTACTGTCTCACGGTTCGCGTAACAACTACGTGAACAGTGAGGGGCGTCTGACGGCATTGGTTGGTGTTGAGGACCTGCTGGTCATTGACACCCCGGACGCGATGATGATCGCCCATAAAGATCACGCGCAAGATGTTAAGCATATCGTCAATCAGCTCAAGGCCTGCAGTCACACGGTCCACTTGCTTCACCGCACTGTGCATCGTCCTTGGGGCACATACACCACGTTGGAGAACGGTGAGCGCTTCAAGATCAAGCGCATTGTGGTGAAGCCTGGTGCTTCTCTGTCGCTGCAAATGCACCATCATCGCAGCGAGCACTGGATTGTGGTTAGTGGCACCGCGGTAGTCGTCAATGATCAGCAAGAGCTGATGCTTCATACCAATGAATCGACCTTTATCCGTGCGGGTCATAAACATCGCCTGAAAAACCCGGGGGTGATCGATTTGGTGCTGATTGAGGTTCAGAGCGGTGATTATCTTGGGGAGGATGACATCGTCCGTTTCGAAGACAACTACGGTCGAGTCGACAACTAACGAAACTGAACCCGATGCGCCCCCCGCGACTTGAGGGGGGGCTGCACGCCAGCGGCTCAGGCCTTGGTGATCCATTTTTGCCATTGCCGCCTCAGGGCGGCATTGGACATATCAGCTAGTGAGTAGAATGCATCCTTCTATCGTGACGCAATGCTTCAAAGCCTATGACATACGTGGTCAGGTTCCCTCTCAGCTCAACGAAGAAATCGCATACCGCATAGGGCGTGCGCTGGTAGCCGAACTGCAAGGCAAAACTTTCGTTGTCGGCCGGGACATGAGGCTGGAAAGCCCGTCCCTCGCCATGGCGCTGATGCGCGGCATTACTGAGGCGGGTGCTGATGTAATCGACATCGGGCTCTGTGGCACCGAGGAAGTCTACTTTGCAACAAGCCACTATAGGGTCGAAGGTGGCGTGATGATTACTGCCAGCCATAACCCTAAGGGTTATAACGGCATGAAGCTGGTCAAGGCCGAATCTAGGCCGATCAGTGGTGACACTGGGCTTGATGCCATCCGTTTACGCGTGGAGCAGGGCAACCTTGGCGAAATCGCAGTGGTAAAAGGCGAGGTTCGCCAAGCCCTCGACAAGACCGCTTACATAGACCACTTGCTCACCTATGTCGACGTCAGCGCCTTGAAGCCTCTCAAAATTCTCGCTGACCCGGGTAACGGCGCTGCGGGTCCCGTGTTACGAGCGTTAGCGGCTCGCTTGCCGCTTCAGTGGGTGTTCATCAATGAAGAGCCTGATGGCCACTTTCCAAATGGCGTACCAAATCCACTGCTTCCCGAAAACCGTGAACTGACACGTCAGGCCTTGCTGGCCAACCAATGCGACATGGGCCTTGCCTGGGATGGTGACTTCGATCGTTGTTTCTTCTTTGATGCAAATGGTCGATTTATTGAGGGCTACTACCTTGTCGGGCTTTTGGCTGAGATGTTGTTGAAGCAATATCCGGGAAGCAAGATTATTCACGACCCGCGCCTGACATGGAATACCATCGAGCAGGTCCAGCAGGCAGGCGGCATCGCAGTACAGAGTAAAACCGGGCACGCGTTTATCAAGGAGCGCATGCGCGAGGAAGACGCAGTGTACGGCGGAGAGATGAGTGCCCACCATTACTTCCGTGATTTTGCGTATTGTGATAGCGGGATGATTCCGTGGCTGTTGGTGGTGGGGTTGGTCTCGAGTACCGGGAAATCGTTGTCCGAGCAGGTCGATAAGGGTATTGCCGCGTTCCCATGTACAGGGGAGGTCAACTACAAAGTAGTCGATGTCGCCAAAGCTATCGAGCATGTGTTGGCTCATTATCGGGCTCAGTCCCCCGTACTGGACATGACTGACGGTATCAGCGTTTCTTTTGATGAGTGGCGATTCAATTTGCGCAGTTCCAATACTGAACCTTTGCTGCGACTAAACGTTGAGGCCAGGGGGGATAGTGACTTGATGTGGGCGCGTTTGAAGGAAATTGAAGCATTGATAGAGGCTGCAAAATAATCAGCCCGACATTTAAGGTGCTATATGGTTGCAAAGGATCAAGTTGGTAATATATATAAAAATTCATTCTGTGTAACCAGGGCGGATAGAGAAAATCTTAATGGTCATGCTGGAATGGTTATCTGGTTGACTGGGCTTTCAGGGTCGGGGAAGTCTACTATTGCGAACGCTTTGGAAAAAAAGCTTCACGCTGAGGGTAAGCGTACTTATATTTTAGATGGAGACAATATTCGCTCAGGGCTTTGCAGGGATTTAGGTTTTAGTGAGGCTGATCGCAACGAAAATATCCGCCGAATAGCGGAAGTGTCCAAATTAATGCTGGATGCAGGACTGGTTGTGATTACAGCGTTCATTTCACCGTTCAAAGTTGAACGAGGAATGGCGAGAGAGCTAATTGGAGTCGAAAATTTTTTCGAGGTTTATGTAAAGACCCCTTTGGCTGTTTGTGAACAACGGGACCCCAAGGGGCTTTACAAAAAGGCTCGAAATGGGGCGTTGCAAAATATGACCGGCATAGATAGCCCCTATGAGTCCCCGGAAGCGCCAAATGCAACAATTGACTCGTCGATCAGTTCGCCAGAAAAGATTGCAGACTTTTTGATTGCGGCTATAGAGTCAAGATAGGAAAGTTCACATCAAAATTCACACTGCTGATTGCGCAAAGAGGAACACTCCGGAATTTAGCAGTGAAAGGCTCCGTTGCATTAATAGTTATACCTCTTTTGCTCGTGAATCTTAAAAATAAAAAGCATCAATGCCGCTAACGCTAGATGCAGATCGATCAAGGTTTTGCAGAGTTTAATGGTGTATCGGGCTTCAGGTCGTTGATCCAGGAGGTCTCGATCAGGCTTTAGGGTTGGGTGGCGGCGGTAACTCGTTTGGGTGTACTGCTGAGCAGTCAAGCCTTGCCCTAGGTTTGCACCTTCTCAGTATCGACAAGCTTGCGCCGTGAAATGAATATGCTCTCCAGTCGCTCCTCGTCCGGTCGCAGGGCCAGGGTGTTGGGGGGGAATCATCGGTCATAATTTAGCAACGATAACTTTTCAGCAGGCGCAGTGGTGCGTCCTTTGCTCGGTGTAGTCAGGCGCTACGACGTTGATATTCATCTTTCCTGGGTGGTAAGGCCTGCGAGGGTTTTCCAAAAAAAACCAGGGGCTTGCGGTGGAGTGTGTCTTTCCGGTTTTGGTGTTGGAGCGCAACACGGGAAGGCTGGCTCCAGAAAAGTATTGAGAGCACAACGCCGAGCTTCGGCTTTCGGCTTAAAAATGGGAATGATGGATTGATGCGACGATCCGGAGCATGCGTGTATGTACCAGCATGACGTCTCCCTGCTGTGAAGCATGTCCGTGGCTGTTGGTGCAAAAAAAGCAGCAATCCACCCTAGGTCAATTTCAATCGGCGGGGTGGGCCTGTTTTCAGTTGGCGCCAACACACAGCGGGAGCCGAGCGCGAAAAAAGTGACATCAGCACCCCATCCAAGGTTACAATCTTCGGCTGTTTGATAACTCGGTGTTCCAGATGCGCCACAGCTCAATAAACGTTGCCCTGATGGACATAGCAGCGGCGGCCAAACGTTATTCGCTTGTCGGTATGCTCGGCTGGCAAGATGTCCGCCAGCGTTACAGGCGATCAGCGATCGGGCCGTTCTGGCTTGCAATCAGTATGAGTGTAATGATTGGTACGATTGGTATCGTATTCGGGCAAATATTTAACTCTCCGATCGACGAGTTTCTTCCATTCCTTGCTGTCGGAATAATCCTTTGGAGCTTTATCTCAACAACTATAACTGAAGGTTGTACCAGTTTGATTGCCGCGGAAGGGATTATCAAACAGCTCCCTATTCCTTTATTTGTTCACGTATTGCGAACGCTGTGGCGAAACATAATCATACTTGGGCATAATATCGTCATCTTTCCTCTGGTCCTCTTGGCGGTGCAAAAGACGATAGGGCTTGAAGCACTTCTGTGTATTCCAGGTTTAGTTCTATTGACATTGAATCTGGCATGGATATGCCTAATTCTGAGCGTCTTGTGTGCTCGATATCGTGACTTGGCCCAGATCATCGCGAGTGTTTTGCAGATTGCTTTTTATCTGACCCCGATCATGTGGCTACCTAGCCTGTTGCCACAACGGTCGAGTAGTTATCTGCTCGATCTCAATCCCTTTTACCACCTGATGCAAATTGTCAGGGCACCACTGCTGAGTCAGGATGTCAGCGCGCTAAGTTGGTACGTGGCCGGAGGGATGGCTGTATTAGGGTGGGGCTTGGCAATAATGTTCTATGGATATTATAAGCGCCGTATTGCTTACTGGCTTTAATGGAAGAATACACACACTATGGCTTCTATTGAGTTTGAGAATGCATGCGTTGATTTTCCGATTTACAACGCAAGTGGGCGTTCGCTGAAAAAGCGCCTGATCCAAGTTGCGACGGGTGGTCAGCTTGGGGCAAACGACCAAGGTCGCGTTATCGTGCGCGCCTTGGAAAATCTGACGTTCACACTCCGCGACGGAGACCGTGTTGGCTTGGTGGGTCATAATGGCGCGGGCAAAAGTACGCTGCTGAGACTGCTCAGTGGCGTGTACTCTCCGTCGTCTGGAACCGCTAAAATCAAGGGTGAGACCGGCTCACTTATCGATATTTCCCTGGGCATCGACCCCGAAGCAACGGGCAGAGAAAATATCTTTGTGCGTGGCGCGCTTCTGGGAATGAAAAAGAGCGATATCGCAAACAAACTTGATGAAATCATTGAGTTTTCTGAACTCGGCGAATTTATCGATATGCCGGTTAGAACTTACTCATCAGGTATGCACTTGCGCTTGGCATTTGCGGTGTCTACGACTGTTAGGCCACAAATCCTGATCATGGATGAATGGTTATCTGTGGGTGATGAAGGCTTCAAGCACAAGGCGGAAGCACGAATGACCGAGCTCGTCAAAGCTACGAATATTCTTGTGATTGCAAGTCATTCTCGAGAACTGATGATGCACATGTGCAACCGTGTTATTTGGCTGGAGCATGGCAAAATACGAATGGACTCAGACCCCGAAACCGTGACATCCGCCTATTTCGGGCACTGAGCACTTGTCCGCCCTCCATACCATCAAGGTTGGGTTGATGAGCCCGTTTGGGGTCGTGAAGATCCCGTTTTCACCGAAGTCTACCGCTGACCGTGTGCGGCCAGTTCAGGAGCACCTCATGACTGACGACTCTGCTGTACAAAACAATGAGATGATCAGCTATGCGCAAAACTATGAAGATGTCATTCTCCAGCGCATATTCGCAAATGAGAGTACCGGCTTCTATGTGGATATTGGCGCCTGCCATCCGATTCATGACTCGGTCACTCAACACTTCTACCTTCGCGGATGGCACGGCATTAACGTCGAGCCCCAGCCTGAGCTATTCGGCGTATTTCAGCGCTTGCGAGAACGAGATACCAACCTAAATATCTGCGTAGGCTGCAAACCTGGCAAGCAAACGCTTTACGTCACTGCAGATCAGGGTACATCTACACTAGATAGCACTCTGGCCAGGCATTATCAGGACACCGGTCGCGTCACTCAAGAAATTGATGTCGAAGTGGTTCCGCTTGCCGATATCTGGAAGCAGCATGTTGGTTCGCGCCGCGTCGATTTTCTGAAGATTGATGTCGAAGGCTTCGAGAAAGACGTATTGGCCAGCGCCGATTTCGCCGTGGTTAATCCTCGCATTCTGTTGGTCGAGTCGGTACATCCTGACTCTCATGAGCCGGTGCACCAAGAATGGGAGAGCCTGATATCCGCGTATTATTGCCTGTTCTATTTCGACGGCCTTAATCGTTTCTATTACCGCAAAGACTACCCGGTGGACATTCCGCGTTGCAGTACCCCACCCAATGTATTCGATGAATTCAAGACCTATCGAGAATATCTCGTTGAGCAGGCTTGCCATCATCTAGAGGATGAGGTTGAAGATAAAAACACGCAGATTCGGAATTTCGGGCAGTTGCTCGAACAAAAAGATGCGGCGCTTCAAAAGGCCGCTGATGCCTACAATGATCTGCGGAGCCAGATTGACTGGTATCTGTCGGAGCAGGGCGAAGGTTATAAAGCACAGATTGGAAATTTCGAGCAACTGCTCAAACAGAAGGATGCGGCGCTACAAGACGCCGCTGACGCTTACAAAGAACTGCGGGCCCGATTCGACGAACAGTTGGACGAAATCGAGCTATTGACACGCTCGAAAGACTAGCCCCGTATCGTCGTCAAACGAAAACCTTAGCAGAATGAGAAACTCTGGAACCCATATGTTGCCAAATACAGATCGAGACACCTGTATCTTCACGATTGTTTCGAACAATTACTTGCACTATGCAAACACAATGTTCGAAAGTCTCAAGGAGCATTGCCCCCAAGCAGACTTGGTGCTTGGCCTTTGCGACGCCAAAACGGCAGAAACGGACTGCCCGGCAGCGGACGATATCGTCGCGATCGATCAACTGGACATTCCCCAGTTGGGTACCTTCATTTACCAATATTCGATTCTTGAGTTGAACACCGCGATCAAGCCCTATCTCATCGAGCTTTTGATGAAGCGGGGCTACCGCAAGGTCATCTATTTCGACCCCGACATTCGTATCTTTCGCTCACTGGACGAAATGCTGGCCCTGCTCGACCAGCACAATGTACTGTTGACCCCGCACCTGACCGACATCCTGGATGATGGCAAGGCCCCAACCGAACTGCAGATACTTCAGGCTGGTTCGTACAATCTCGGCTACATTGCACTTCGCACCTGTGAGGAAACGCTAAAGCTAGCTAAATGGTGGCAGGACAAGCTGTACAAGGAGTGCGTGGTCGATCTACCGCGCAACTTGTTCGTGGACCAAAAGTGGATGGACCTTGTCCCGTCGATGTTCGAAGGCGTATACGTTAACCGTGACCCTAGCTGGAACATCGCCTACTGGAACCTTAACCACCGTACCCTCGAGCGTCTGGCGGATGGCAATTACACGGTCGATGGTCGGCCGTTGACCTTTTTCCATTTCTCCGGCTTCTCGATCGAAGCGAGTACTCTGAGCAAGCATCAGAATCGCTTCAACAAGAATGCCAGCTCCGCCCTGCGCGATATTTGCACTTTCTATGAGCAGGCCCTACAGCGGAACGGGATCGAGCGTTTCAAGCGGCTCCCATATGCGTTCAGCAAGTTTGCTGACGGTGTGCCTGTACCCGACGCAGCAAGGCGTCTGATCCGTACCAGCAACCGATTGACTGACATCAATTTCTTTGACGCCAGCCAATGCCCGCGCATTCATGCCGAGTTGAACCGTTTGGTCGCACCATCCCGCGACGGCATTGCACTCACCGTTCTGGCAATTGCTCTCTGGGAATCCCGTGCGGATCTGCGCAATGCCTTTCCTGCAGTCGAAAGCATTGACAGTCCTCGCTTCGGTGAGTGGCTCTTGGAATCCGCTGCCCGCGACTCTGGCTTCAGTGAGATCTACCTTCAACCCGTCCGAAGCGAACTAGAGCGCGTGCGTGTGCAGGCAGATCTGCAGCACAGAACTCTGGTCGGCCGATTGAGCAGCACCCTGTTCCGATTTGCCTGGCAAAAGCGTAAACATATCCCCCTAAACTTGCGTATCGCACTGGCACCTTATGCCGGTTGGGCACTGCGCAAGGCTTACCCGCGTCCGTCAGTCGCGAACGCTTCATCAAGCGAGCGCGCGCCGGCTCTTCCAAATAGTGACGACGCAGGTATTAACCTCATCGGCTACCTGTATGCTGAAAGCGGGGTAGGGGAGGCTGCACGCGCCTCGTTGCGTGCGCTCAAGCAATCCAAGCTGCCGTTTTCCCTGATCGACTATCGATTGGGTAACATATCTCGCATGGGTGAAGTAATCGAAGGGCACATCAATGAAGCCCTCTATCCCATCAACTTGATGCATGTGAACGCGGACCAAAGCAAGATTGCCCGCGAGCATCTCGGTGAAAATCTGTTTGACGGGCGCTACACCATTGGTTATTGGTACTGGGAGATGCCGGAATTCCCTGACTTTCTGCACTTCGCCTATGAGCAGGTGGACGAGATTTGGGTTTCCACTGAGTACAACCGCCGGGCCATCGAAAAACACACGAATAAGCCCGTGCATGTGATTCCCCCGGCCATTGACGTGCGAATTGATACTCCCCTCACCAGGGCGGACCTGCATCAGCCGGAAGACTGCTTCATCTTCCTGCACATGTCCGATGCGCTTAGCATTCCCGAGCGAAAAAACCCTATGGGGGTGGTGTCCGCCTTCCTCCAAGCCTTTGAAGATAAACCCGAGGCCAAGGTCAAGCTCGTCATCAAGGTATCCAATCTCGATCATCAGCCGATGTTGTCCGAAGCCATTTTTGCAGCTATGGATAAGGAGCCAAGGATCCAGCTGATCCACGACTACCTTGATCGTAATACCCTAAACAACCTGTTCAACAACTGCGATTGCTATGTCAGTCTGCATCGTGCAGAGGGCTTCGGTCTGCCGATTGCCGAGGCTATGTACTTGGGTAAGCCAGTGATCGCTACACGTTGGTCGGGTAATGAGGATTTCATGGACGAGGAGAACTCGTTGCCTGTGGATTACACAGTGGTAGAACTCGACAGGGATTTTGGCCCATATCAGAAGGGTCAAGTCTGGGCCGAACCAAACCTGGCAAATGCAGCGGCGAAAATGGTCGAACTTCAGAGCAATCCCGCCCTTGCTGAGCGAATCGGTTCTTTGGCTGCAAAGAGAATCAAGGAAATGTACTCTGCGGAAAGTATCGCAAGGATTCAGGAGTCGCGATGCGCTGATATTCATGCGAGTTTGGACGCTCGCAAATAGACTCATAGGGGAGTGTGGATGTTTCTCAGGCATGGATGCGTTACGAATCCAGTGCCTGGGAAGTCGCTCTTGATGTAGGTAGTCTGCGACGGGTGATGGAGGTTTTAACAAGAGTAAGCCTCTACACCCTTAGCTCCAAGGCTGGTGAATTCAGGGGTGTGTTTTGCCTCAATGTCCCCAAGCGCGGGTAATGAATGTCCCTATCACTCATGGAGCAGTCACCTACCAAACAACCAAGCCCATTCGTGATGCTCCTGGATCGGGCCAAGAGAAGTTTCGCATATTTATTAATTTGATTCTTAACGAGAACAATAATGCAACAAGTCAGGGCAAATCTAGAAAGCTTCTCAAATATAACCCTGTTACGAGCAGTGGCGAGTCTCATGGTTGTGTACGACCATCTTTTCTCAATGGTGCCAGTAAAAAACTTTGGCTCCCCCGCTTTTCCTGTCTCTTTCGTTCAGACCGCTATAGATAATCCACTGGGGATCATTCAAGACTTTGGTTGGATTGGGGTTGCCATATTTTTCATAGTATCTGGATTTATTATCACTCACGTATCCATGCGCGAGAGTCAGACAGAGTTCTTGGTTAAGAGAATATTTCGGATTTACCCTCCATTGATCCTTGCGGTTCTCATCGCCTGCGCAATGACATATATCACCACTAACCAAACCTTCTCATTTTGGGAAATTATTTCTGCGTTTACTCTGACAAATTATTGGACTTACCCGCAGATAGTGATTCTCGGTGTGGCATGGACATTGGCCATAGAAATCATTTTTTATGCATTCACCTTTGTACTGCTTCCTATTCTGAAGAATAACCCCTGTGCCGCGATAATTATCCAGGTGGCGGTTGTATTTTGTGTATATGCTGTGCGCGGAAAGTTTGGCAACGAGTTCTTTCTATTTGCCGCGTGTGTAGCCTATTTGCCTTATCTCATCGTTGGGCAGGTGACATATTTTCTGTACAGTAAGGTGATTGGGCTTAAAGTGTTCTTTGCTCTTTTGATTTTACTGTACGCGGCTATACTTGCCGGTATTCAGTTGATACATGTGATATTTCTTCCGGCAAATAATTCGTATCTGATAAATTTCAGTTATGCGTACTTCATATTTATCATGCTACTAGTCTTTAAGGATAGGGTAAAAGTTCCTCAGTTTGTTCACCGCCTTGCGGATAGCTCGTACTCGATTTACCTGCTGCACGGAACAATAGGTGGTGCGGTCATAGTTCTGGTGGCCAAATATACAAGTAACCATTCTGCTCCTGTAATATTTATTACTTCGTTAGCAGCGGCCGCTTTATCCATACTGGTTGCTTGGATATTTTTCCTGTTGGTAGAAAAGCCTTCCATCAAGGTGGCAAGAAGCCTCTGCAAAATGATCAATGCAAGGACTCTTAAAGTGCAAAAGGAACAGGCGTGATTGCCAGGGCAGCTATTACTGGCCAGGACGACTCCTGTTGGCTTAGGCGGTATCTGCCCCAAAAGCCTCTTCCTGTTAGTATGTGGTGAGGTTTGTATTCGTCATAAGAGGCTGGCGAGCAATCCCGGGCAGTAAGGCTTTAAGGTCTTCTACCGTATAGCGGGTAGCTGGCCCTCGAGTGTGTGGTGCACACACACTCGAGTAAGATGTGCCTGAAGGGGGGCACTATGTCCGATGCAAAATCAGCGCGGGCTGCTCAGACATTCCAGTAGCGCCGCGTGCCAGTCGGGTAGGTGGACGCTCCAGTCCCGTTGCAGTCGCGAACAGTCCAGGCGTGAATTGAGCGGACGCTGTGCCGGTGTCGGATACGCGCTGCTTGGGATTGCCTCAAGTCGGCCGCAGGGCTTGTCCTGCTGACGCAGTTGTGCGGCGATGGCTTCGGCGAAGCCGAACCATGATGTCTCACCCAGCCCACTCAGATGGTAAGTGCCCCAAGGACCTGCTCGACCGGCTTGCCAGTGGGTAATCAGCTCTGCGGTAGTGCGGGCAATGGTGCCGGCCCAGGTTGGCGCGCCAATCTGATCCGCAACCACACGTAGCTCATCACGCTCCTGCAACAGGCGCTGCATGGTCAGCAGGAAGTTCTTGCCGTGCAGTGAATATACCCAACTGGTGCGTAGAATCAGGTGTTGGCCGCCAACAGCGCGAATGGCTTCTTCGCCCGCCAGCTTGCTTTGGCCGTAGACGGTTAACGGGGCGGGGGCATCATCCTCAGTGTAGGGCGACGAACTCTTGTCGCCAGCGAACACATAGTCCGTGGAGTAGTGGATCAGTGGCACGCCTAGCCGTGCCGCAGCCTCGGCCAGCAAGCCGGGTGCGATGGCGTTGATGGCGAAGGCCCGGTCCGGCTCACTCTCGGCCTGGTCCACTGCTGTATGAGCGGCGGCATTAATAATCAGGTCCGGCCCGAGTGACTCTACCCGCTCGCGGATGTTAGTACTGGTGGCCAGGTTAAGTTGGTCCTGGCCTAGAATCAGCAGTTCGGCCTGGTCGGCCAGAGCTAGTTGCAGCTCGCGGGAAACTTGGCCGTTGCGGCCGATAATCAGAATCTTCATGGAAACAACTCAGCTTCGCTCAGGGGCAGACCGGCCAAGTCCTTGGCCGACAGTTGGGGCGCGCCGTCGAGCTGCCAATCGATGGCCAGCATGGGATCGTCCCAGCGAATGCAGCGCTCGTGGGTGGGCGCATAGTAATCAGTGGTCTTGTAGAGGAACTCGGCGTGCTCGCTGAGCACCACGAATCCGTGAGCAAAGCCTTCCGGAACCCATAGTTGGCGTTTATTCTCGGCCGACAGGCGTACGCTGACCCACTGGCCAAAGGTGGCCGAGCTACGACGGATATCCACGGCAACATCCAAGACCTCGCCGTGGGTGACGCGTACCAGCTTGCCCTGAGCCTGCTGCACCTGATAGTGCAGACCGCGGAGCACGCCCTGGGCTGAGCGCGAGTGGTTGTCCTGGACAAATTCACGCTGCGACCCGGTGGCGTTGGCAAAGGCGCGAGCGTTAAAACTTTCATAGAAGAATCCGCGCTCGTCGCCGAATATCCGCGGTTCGAGAATCAGTACTTCGGGGATAGCGGTGGCAACGACGTTCACTACTGCTCTCCCGCTAGTTTGTAGAGGTACTGGCCGTAACCAGTCTTGCCAAATGCCCGGGCCTGGGAGAGCAATTGCTCGTTGTTAATCCAGCCCTGATGATAGGCAATCTCCTCTAGGCACGCGACCTTCAGACCTTGTCTATGTTCGATGGTCTGCACATATTGCGAGGCTTCGAGCAGGCTCTCATGCGTGCCAGTGTCGAGCCAGGCAAAGCCCCGGCCGAAGCGCTCCACGCGCAAGTCGCCACGTTCTAGGTAGGCATTGTTAATGTCGGTGATTTCCAGCTCGCCACGTGGCGAGGGTTTGACCGCCTTGGCAATCTCGATCACGTCGTTATCGTAGAAGTACAGGCCGGTCACTGCGTAGTTTGACTTGGGCTGTTGGGGCTTTTCCTCGATGGAAAGGGCTCGCCCCTCGGCATCGAACTCGACTACGCCGAAACGCTCCGGGTCCTTCACCCAGTAGCCGAAAACGCTGGCGCCCTTGGGCTGGGCTGCTGCACGCTTGAGTGTTTCGGTGAAGGACTGACCGTGGAAAATGTTGTCGCCGAGGATCAGGCACACCCGGTCGCTGCCGATGAACTGTTCGCCAATCAGGAAAGCTTGGGCCAGACCATCCGGCGAGGGCTGTTCGGCGTAGCTGAAGCGAACGCCGAACTGGCTGCCGTCACCGAGCATCTTCTCGAATTGCGGTAGGTCGGAAGGCGTTGAGATGATCAGGATGTCTTGAATGCCCGCCAGCATCAACGCTGAGATCGGGTAGTAAATCATTGGCTTGTCGTAGATGGGCAGTAGCTGTTTGGACACTCCGAGGGTAATCGGATGCAGGCGGGTGCCGGAGCCGCCGGCGAGAATGATTCCTTTCATGTATTTGCTCCCATGCGTTCGCGTTGATAGCTGCCGTCCTGTACGTGGCGGCACCATTCGAGGTTTTCCAGATACCATTGCACGGTCTTGCGCAGTCCGCTAGCAAAGGTTTCCTGCGGTATCCAGCCCAGCTCACGCTGGATTTTGCTGGCGTCGATGGCGTAACGCTGGTCATGGCCAGGACGATCTTTGACGAAAGTGATCAGGTCTTCGTAGTGAGCCAGGCCTGCCGGTTTGTTCGGTGCAAGCTCCTCCAGCAGAGCACAGATGGCACGTACTACATCGATATTCCGCTGCTCGTTGTGACCGCCAATATTGTAGGTTTCACCGACTTCTCCCTCGCTTACCACTTTCAGCAAGGCGCGGGCATGGTCTTCGACGAATAGCCAATCACGGACCTGCAGACCGTCGCCGTACACCGGAAGTGGCTTACCTTCCAGTGCGTTGAGGATCACCAGTGGAATCAGCTTCTCGGGGAAGTGAAAAGGCCCGTAGTTGTTCGAGCAATTGGTGATCAACACCGGTAGCCCATAGGTGCGCTGCCAGGCGCGGACCAGATGATCGGAGGCCGCCTTGCTGGCTGAATAAGGTGAGCTAGGCGCGTAGGGCGTGGTCTCCGTGAACAGATCGTCCACTCCGTGCAGATCGCCGTACACCTCGTCGGTGGAAATGTGATGGAAACGAAATGCTTGCTTCCGGTCTTCTGATAGTGCCGACCAGTAAGCCCGAGTGGCTTCCAGCAAGACATAGGTGCCGACGATATTGGTCTGGATGAAAGCGGCAGGGCCATCAATAGAGCGGTCAACATGGGACTCGGCGGCCAGGTGCATGATGGCATCAGGCTGGAATTCGGCCAAGGCCTGACTCACGCTCTGGCTGTCAGTGATGTCTGCCTGAAGGAAGCTATAGCGCTCATGCTGCTCAACCATTGCCAGCGACTCCAAGTTGCCGGCATACGTGAGTTTGTCTAGATTCAGTATCTCATTCTGGGTGTGGCTGGTCATGTGGCGTATCAGGGCGGAGCCGATAAAGCCGGCACCGCCGGTGATCAAAATTCGCATAGTGTCGAAGGTCTCGTGCTCGGGGGCGGTTGCACCGTATAGTTTAAGCGCTCCATCAATTGCACTCAATCGGTATCGAAGTCGGGGCGGGGCGCTCGGTTCGGGATGCTCGCGGATACACGCTGGTCGTCGATGCGCTAAAAATTGACAGAACTGCTATGACTGTAGGTGTCTTAGGCGCAATTGTCTTTTCCTGGAGGTGGCGGTGCCTGCCCGGGGCTGTTACCACTTCACATGGGTACCGGCTTCTCGTTGGTTTCGTGCAGTGCATTGAGCGGCAGTTGTAATTGCACGGCGCACTTGTATGCGCATTGCGCCAAAGTTGAGCGCGCAGCAGGCGGTCATGAGCGGTCAAAAATTATCCTGCCGATACAGTGGCGGATGGTCGGCTAGCTTTTACTTCGACTGTTGCGGGCTGCGCCACCTCATATTCGGCTTTGATAGTCGC
The DNA here is from genome assembly GCF_013359695.1 of Pseudomonas sp. C2B4. Lineage (GTDB taxonomy): Bacteria > Pseudomonadota > Gammaproteobacteria > Pseudomonadales > Pseudomonadaceae > Aquipseudomonas. The sequence continues at coordinate 1,883 of NZ_JABFMU010000013.1, read as the reverse complement.
GAATTCGGTGTCGATAAAATCACCGAGCAGGCTGATCTGGCGTGGACTTGAAATGGCTATACTTTTCGGGCTTTGCCATCGGGTCGCGTCAGGGGAGGGGGCTGACTCCAGAAAAGAATTGGGAGTACAGCATGTTTCCGCTGCGTCTTTAAAAGTGCGTGTGGGGGGGGGGGATCGCGCTTTTGGTCGGGTGCGGTAAGGCGAGAAAGATGTCTCGCCCGGCTCTGAAGTGCTGAGGAGGTCAGCGGTTCCAGCGGAATGGCCAGTACCATCTATGTTTACCGCTTAGTGCAGTGCTCAGCAAAGGAGCAATCATCGCTGCGTGTGCTGTTGGATCATAGTGGTGGTCGTTTGGGTCGGAATTTCTCAGGCTTAGTTTTAATTGCCCATTTTCATCCATGGATTGTTCGTCCAGAGATAGATAGAATAATCCGGCTTCTAGGCAAAAAACTTTCATTGACTCGTTGAAGGCTAGAGTCAGTTCGGTTCTTTCGGCTTGTGTTGCTTTTACCTCGCGTCGAAGATTGGCAACTTCTCCCCAGTCTGTATTGTCCCGTATGGTGGGTAGTGGTGTGCTTATGCAGATTAGCGTAAATTTTTTTGCAATATCTGATATAAAATTTTTGTAGTTGTCCAGTGCTTGCTGGAGCATGTAGTTTACCGGTGTGCCGTGTTTTTGTGATCTGTACCATATGACAAATCCGGTATCAACTTCGCCAAGCATGACAATTACAGTGTTGGCCTTTGTGGATTTTAGAGCCTCGAGGTACTGTGGCATTGCTTGAGTTGTCGCGTTAGGGTTTATAAGGCCTGAGACAGTAGCTCCACCTACGGATATTACTTCAAATTTATGCTTGGGGAATTTTGAGGTCATGTATTCGCTATTGAAAACTGATACATGAGAGTCTCCGATAACCAGTATTTCCTTCATGCCAAATGAGTGCCTTGTTAACGATTTTAGGGTGCTGGATGCTATCATTTTTTCGGTGGGGTGAACTGATATTGGATTGTTCCTGGGGGGAGTTATGCCTCTTGCTTCCGCAGCAAAAGCTGTAGTTTCTTCGGTGCACGGGCCCAATTGTCGTTATTTTTCAGGGCTCTGAATGACCCGATGGCGCGCTTCAAGATTGACAGCCAGTAGCGTTTATGGTCTGGCTCAGGCATGAGTCATGCCAGTGTCACGTGGTGGTAGCAAACCAGGAATACAACAAAAAAAGGTCTCGTCGCAACTCAGCTGGAACGGTTCGGCTTTGTTGATGGGCATTTTGGTCGTCCGCAATCCCGGCGAGCCATCGGCATTGTCTGCGCCTCGTTTGGGTAGGGTCGATTGTGAGGAGGGAGTATCTACAGCGCGGTTTTGGTCGGGCAATGTTCAGGTTGATTCCGGTCTTTTTCAGGGTGTAGGTGGCAAAATCAACGGCAGGCGCCACATGGTGCAGCTGTTCGAATGCGCGCAGTGGAAATGGGTGGTACGGATGCTCACTTTACTCGTTCTGCCTAGGCTATGAATAGCGCGCCGAATTTGTTAACGAGCGCAGAAAGGTTATGTCTATAATGTGTGAAATAACTGCTGAGAGGTGCTCGCAGTGGCAGAAGTTGTGATGTTTTCGGCATTTATGTGTTGAGTGCTTAAGGATTCGGAAGAAGAGCTGGGGGCTTCAAAGTGCCCTCAATAACGTTATTGCTGCTGTCTCGTATGTGAGTCTTGATAACGAGCCGGCTTTACAGGGGATGATAGTTAATGTTTGTGGTTGTTTGTGGAATGCAGCGTAGTGGCTCTACATTCTCATTTAATATCGTTCGTGAGATTCTAAAGTGCCGTGGTGGTGGCTGGTTGCAGGATCTGAGTGCAACACGGTTATTGAATTGAAGCGGGAGCATCA
>NZ_JABFMU010000132.1 GCF_013359695.1 Pseudomonas sp. C2B4 | reverse complement strand
GGCTGGTTGCAGGATCTGAGTGCAACACGGTTATTGAATTGAAGCGGGAGCATCATGCCGCATCACCACGGCTTCTTGCATCACTTCGCCCATCACCTCGATCGGGCATTTGAAGTCGAAGCGTTTGCGCGGTCGCATATTCAGTTGCAAAGCGATGGCGTCCAGGGCTTCCTGACTATGCACCGACAAGTCCGTGCCCTTGGGCAGGTACTGGCGGATCAGTCCATTGATGTTCTCATTGCTGCCGCGTTGCCAGGGGCTGTGCGGGTCGCAGAAGTAGATCGCCACCCCGGTCCGCTGGGTGATCTCGGCGTGCCGCGCCATCTCCCGGCCCTGGTCGTAGGTCATGCTCTTGCGCACCGCCAGCGGCATGCCATTGAGCGCCGCACTGAAGCCCTCCAGCGCCGAGGTCGCCGTCGCGTCGGCCATCTTGATCAGCATCAGGTAGCCGCTGGTACGCTCCACCAAGGTGCCCACCGCCGAGGCATTGGCCTTGCCCTTGATCAGGTCGCCCTCCCAATGGCCTGGCATCAGCCGGTCTTCGACCTCCGGCGGGCGCACGTGGATGCTGAGCATTTCAGGGATCTGGCCGCGCCGATCGACGCCGCCAGAGCGCGGCCTGCGACTCGTCTTGCCCTGGCGCAGGCAGATGATCAGCTCCTTGCGCAGGCCACCGACCGGCAGGGCGTAGATCGCGTTATAGATCGTCTCGCGGCAGACGTAGGCCTCTCTGAGGCTGGGTATGTTCATGCTGCGCAGCTTGCCGGCAATCTGCTCGGGAGACAAACCCTCACGCAGCATATGGACGACCAGCTCGAAGCGCTCACTGCCCGGCAGCAGCTTGCACTGAGGCCTGCAGACCTGGCGGCGGACCTGCATCTGCTGCTGGGCAGCACAGGCCTGGTAGCGGGTGCCAGGGGCCCGGTTGCGGCGCAGCTCCCGGCTGATGGTCGAGGGGGAGCGGCCGAGCATCCGGGCAATTCGCCGCTGGCTGAAACCTTGGGCAAGGCCGAGTTGAAGGGTCGCACGTTCGGGGATACTGAGTTCGTGATAGGACATAGTGGCAGCACCGTACCGGAAAGGTCAGGTGTTGCACTCAGTTTTTGCGGCCGCC
>NZ_JABFMU010000131.1 GCF_013359695.1 Pseudomonas sp. C2B4 | reverse complement strand
TTCAACCTCTTCATTGAATGTTAAGCCCTCTTCGCGAGCAGGCTCGCTCCCACAGGTTTTTGCGTAAGTCACTAATTTTGCCTCAGGTTATTAAGTCGATTCTGGATGTTGATATCGGCAGAACCATTACTTCTGATGGAACCAGCAGAAGAGCTCATATACCCAGAATCAGCACTGTGATTGCTGATGCTCGAAACAGTACTGACAGTGCTGGGAGGGGAAATAGAGCTGGAATTGCTGGAGAAGCTGGTACTAGAGGCGCTGCGAGACATGGGTGCACTTTGCGTCGTCGTGGCTGGCGTCGAGATCGCTGGGCGGTTTGTATCCGGAGCCCAGCTGACGCTTTTGTTGATGGACTGATTGCTCTTTGGGGGCCGCTTTCGCGACTTCCCTAATTTTCCTTTGTGAATGGCCGGAACGCTGACTTCAGTATTTTTTTGAACATTAGCCAAGAAGCCCCCAAAAAAATCCTTCTTGATAGATTTGGTTTGTGTGGACACTCGGCCCGCACTAGCGCCACCGGTGCCCACGGGAGAAAAAATCGGCCAAACATAGTCAGCAAATTTGTCCGAAACAGTATTCCAAGCCCTGCCCAAAACACTACCAACCGAGGCCTCTCCCGTTGGATCCGCACGTATCACCGGCTCACAACCACAATACGCATATCCATTGAGTCCACCCTTCCCGAACGGGCTGAATCTGTCGTGGCTATGAAACCGCATCAATAGCGGGTTGTAGACGCGGTAACCATTCCCCAAAAAATACCAGTCAGTCTCTTCCTCGCGCAGTTCGCCATTAAATCCCAGATGCGTCATAACCTCCTGCCGAGAGGACTGCTGACCATAGGGGGAATACGCGAAGTGGTGAATGCTGCCAGTCATCTCGATGAGCACAGTGTTTTTGCTGTCGCCGGCTAACAACAAGGTGCGGTGATTGGCAGATTTTGAGGTGGGCATGGCAGGGCCTCTGTTTGACGGCACGTCAATAAAGGCCTCCAGCATTTCACGTTGTCCAAGAGCCGGGAACTGACAGAACTACCAGGTTCCATCGAGTGCACCGCAAAGCAAATGTGGGAGCGAGCCTGCTCGCGAAAGCGGACTTGCATTCAACCTCTTCATTGAATGTTAAGCCCTCTTCGCGAGCA
>NZ_JABFMU010000130.1 GCF_013359695.1 Pseudomonas sp. C2B4 | reverse complement strand
GCTCCCACATGGGATATGTGGTGTACACAAAATCACTGTGGGAGCGAGCCTGCTCGCGAAGAGGCCTGAAGCCTCACCGAACTATCCGGATCAAACCCCGGTTTTCGGCGACTTCAACGAATCATTCCCGGTGACGGTCGCGGTTTTGGTCGCCGCTTCGGCGTTGGCCTTCAATCGGTTCAAATCTTCAGCGGCGCGCTGGATTTTCGCCCGCACGTTATTCATGTCCTGACGACTCTTTTCCAGCAGGCTTTTGGCCGAGCTATGCCCGGTAATGCCGCGGGCCAGGGCGACGCCGCCGATGGCCACCTGGATCAAGCCGAAGATACCGCCACGACGCAGGCCCTTGCCCACCATGACCACGCCACCGGCGAGGGAACCGATGCGTTCCCAGCCTTGAACATTGTGGTCGGCAGGAGTCTGGAACGGGGTGGATTCGATGCGCTCTACGCGTTTGAGTTCGCTCATGATCTGTCTCCAGGCTTCGGTTCAGTAGTGGATAGTCAGCTGACTGCCGGGACCGTCAGCCGGTTCCATCGGATAAGCCGCAACTCAGCGGAATTTCGGCCCCGAACGGGTATTGAGGCCTTTGGCCATGCGGTCGTACAGCACGACGTTCACCGTGGCGGCCAGGTTCATGCAGCCGGTGGTCGGGATGTAAACCACGTCTTCGCACCAGTCGCGGATCTCTTTGTCCAGCGAGCCATCTTCCGGGCCGAAGATGTACAGCGCGCGGTCCGGATGGGTGTACTCAGGCAACGGGCGGGCTCCATCGACCAGTTCTACGGCGACCGGAACGCAGTTCAGCGGCAGGATTTTCTTCAAATCGTCGATGCCGATCAGCGGGATGTCGTAATGGACGCGCTTGGTATCGGTCACGAAGTCGGCGGCGCGTTCGTAGCGCTTGCCGGTGTAGAACACCGACGCCACGCCATAACAGCCAGCGGCGCGCATCACCGAACCGACATTCTCCGGTGATTTGGGGTTATACAAACCAATGCAGCTGTACCGTTTGTCTGCCACGAGCGGGGTGCCTTTCGGGAAAAAAGCGCGATTATACGGGGATTGGGGGAGGGGTGTTCAGTTTGAGATTGGTGGTGTTTGGGGCGCCGCCTTCGCGAGCAGGCTCGCTCCCACATGGGATATGTGGTGTACACAAAATCA
>NZ_JABFMU010000012.1 GCF_013359695.1 Pseudomonas sp. C2B4 | reverse complement strand
CGGGCTCATAACCCGAAGGTCGTCGGTTCAAATCCGGCTCCCGCAACCAAACATCAAAAAAGGCTACTCGAAAGAGTGGCCTTTTTTGTATCTGTTGAAAAAGTCCTTTCGCAACAATGATCTGTCACTGTGTCGCAAGCCATTCGTGGTCTCCGAAGCGCTGAGTTCAGGCTATGCTGAATTGCAGCCTGCGCCATCGCCGACACCCGGTGAGAGGCGTTAATATTTGTGATTATTTTTTTCTACAGGGATTGGTAACTTGGCTGGATACCTCCATCCTGTCGCGCACAATCCAAGAGGTGATTGATGCGCGCCAACTCGTCTGACTCTCAAGACACCGTTACAGCAACACAACCCATCAAGGCTGAGCGGTTGCGCTTGCTTGATCGTGTCAGCAAATACCGTCAGCCCATCGGCCTGGCGGTCACGCTGCTGTTGTTTGCGATCGCGTTGATTGCCTGTCGCCACCTGCTGAGCGAACTCGACCTGGACGCTCTGCACGACTCGATTCTTGAAGTCCCCAAACCGGCCTTGCTTGGCGCGCTGGGCGCCACCGTGGCGGGCTTCATCATTTTGCTGGGTTACGAATGGTCGGCCAGCCGCTACGCCGGCGTGAACCTGGCACCGCGAACCCTCGCGCTGGGCGGTTTCACCGCTTTCGCCATCGGCAATGCCATCGGTCTTTCGATGCTGTCAGGTGGCTCGGTTCGTTATCGTCTGTATGCGCGTCACGGGCTGGGGGCCACTGAAGTCGCCCACATGACCCTGTTCGCCAGCCTTTCGCTCGGCTGCGCCCTGCCGCCGCTCGCCGCGCTCGCAACGCTGAGTAACCTGCCAGGCGCCTCTGCGGCGCTGGGACTCTCCGAAACCCTGCTGGCCGCCATCGCAGGCACCGTGCTGTTGCTGTTTGCAGTGCTGGCTGTCGGCATCTATCGCCGTCGCCTGCCGGAACAACCCTATGCCGATAACCTACTGGTCCAGATCGGCCGGCGTACCTTGCGCCTGCCGGGACGCCGCCTGACCTTCCTGCAACTGGTGATTACCGCGCTGGACGTGGCTGCCGCCGCGACCGTGCTTTACCTGTTGCTGCCGGAAGCGCCGCCCTTCGGTGCCTTTCTCCTGGTTTACCTGCTGGCGCTGGCCGCTGGCGTGCTCAGCCATGTACCGGGCGGTGTCGGGGTGTTCGAAGCGATTTTGCTGGCGGCCTTCTCCGACAAACTCGGTGCTGCGCCACTGGCGGCCGCCCTGCTGCTTTATCGCCTGATCTATGTCGTACTGCCGATGCTGGTGGCTTGCCTGCTGTTGCTGGTCAACGAAGGCCAGCGTCTGTTCCAGACGCGCCAGACCTTGCGTGCAGCCTCCGGTCTGGCCGCGCCGATACTGGCGGTGCTGGTGTTCCTGTCCGGCGTGGTGCTGTTGTTCTCCGGTGCGACCCCGGAAATCGATACCCGCCTGGAACACATCGGCTTTCTGATCCCACACCGACTGGTCGACGCCTCGCACTTTGGCGCCAGCCTGATCGGCGTGCTGTGCCTGCTGCTGGCCCAGGGCCTGCGCCGCCGACTGTCGGCGGCGTGGATGCTGACCACCATTCTGTTGCTGGTCGGCGCCCTGCTCTCCCTGCTCAAGGGCTTCGACTGGGAAGAAGCCAGCCTGATGGTCCTGACCGCCAGCTTGCTCGGGGTTTTCCGGCGCTCGTTCTATCGTCCGAGCCGCCTGACCGAGCTGCCGTTCTCACCGCTTTACCTCGTGGCCAGCCTGTGTGTGCTGGGCGCCTCGATGTGGCTGCTGCTGTTCGCCTACCAGGACGTTCCCTACAGCCATCAGCTCTGGTGGCAGTTCACCCTCGACGCCGATGCCCCCCGTGGCTTGCGCTCGCTATTGGGTGCCGCCGTGTTACTGCTGGTGGTGTCCCTGACCTGGTTGCTGCGCACGGCGCGCCCGGTGATTCACCTGCCGACACCCGATGAACTGGAGCGCGCCAGCAAGATCCTCATGGCTTCGGCGCAACCGGATGGCGGCCTGGCCCTGACCGGCGACAAGGCGCTGCTGTTTCATCCCAACGACGAAGCGTTCCTGATGTACGCCCGCCGTGGCCGCAGCCTCGTGGCGCTGTACGACCCGATCGGCCCGGGCCAGCAACGGGCGGAAATGATCTGGCAATTCCGAGACCTGTGCGACATCCACCACGCCCGGCCCGTGTTCTATCAAGTACGCGCCGAGAACCTGCCGTACTACATGGACATCGGCCTGACCGCGATCAAGCTCGGTGAAGAAGCCCGGGTCGATCTCAGGCGCTTTGATCTCGAAGCCAAGGGCAAAGAGATGAAGGACCTGCGCTACACCTGGAACCGTGGCACCCGCGATGGCCTGTCGCTGGAGATCTTCGAGCCGGGCCAGGCGCCGATGGATGAGCTGAAGGTGATTTCCGATGCCTGGCTGACCGGCAAGAACGTGCGAGAGAAAGGCTTCTCCCTCGGCCGTTTCAGTGATGACTATCTCAAGCACTTTCGCATTGCGGTGATCCGTTTCGAAGGGCGCCCGGTGGCGTTCGCCAACCTGCTCGAGACCTACGGCCACGACCTGGCCAGCCTCGACCTGATGCGCGCGCACCCGGACGCCCCCAAGCTGACCATGGAGTTCATGATGGTCGGCCTGATCCAACACTATAAGAGTCATGGATACGCGCGCTTCAGCCTGGGCATGGTGCCGTTGTCGGGGTTGCAACCCCGTCGCGGCGCACCATTGACCCAGCGCTTGGGCTCGATGGTATTCCGCCGTGGTGAGCAGCTCTACAACTTCCAAGGCTTGCGCCGCTTCAAAGACAAATTCCAGCCTGACTGGGAACCCCGTTATATGGCCGTGCCCGCCGGACTCGATCCGCTGGTGGCCCTGGCCGACACTGCTGCCCTGATCGCGGGCGGCTTGACTGGATTGGTGAAACGCTGATGATTCAACGCTCCTTGCGCTACGTACTGGGCACGCTGGTTGTGCTGGCCCTGATTCTCGGTGGTGGCTACTGGTACCTGAAACGCCCGGCACCGGAACCGACCCTCGAACAGCTGAACCCGGCCGACGGCCCTGCGATGACCCGCGTCATTCCCGGCAACACGCCACGCGCCCAGGTGCTGGTGGCTGTCAACGAAGATCAAAAACTCAGCGACAAACAATTGTTGACCCTGAGCCGCAGCGGCTCGGCGCAGATCGTTCAAGTGATCCTGCCCAAGGACTGCCTGCTGCAAAGCCGCGCCCTGCAAACGGGTCTGAGAGAACTCAAGGGCCCGGCGACCCTGGTCAGCGGCATCGGCCCGGGCGCCGTATTGGCCTGGCGCTGGTTGTCCGAGCAGAAGGACGATAAATCCCAAGCCGTTTCGGTGGACCTGGCCCTGGAAAAACCTGGCTGCACGCACCTGCTGCCGAAAAGCGCCGCCCACGGTCACTGGCTGGTGGCATGGAACGACAACCCGGACGACACCAGCGCCGGCTTCGTGCGCGATCAACCCAACGCCGAAACCAGCATCAGCGACTACGACATCAACCTGCCGCAAGTGCTGAACAATGAACTGCGCAAGATTCTCGTCGGTGGCGATAAAGCCGCGGGCGGCTTGCAAATTCCGGTCGTCGAAGTGCCAGCAGGCCAGGCAAAGGACACCGTAACCCTGTTCCTGTCCGGTGATGGCGGCTGGCGCGACCTGGACCGCGATGTCGCGGGCGAGATGGCCAAGATCGGCTATCCGGTGGTCGGCATCGATACCCTGCGCTACTACTGGCAGCACAAGAGCCCCGAGCAAAGCGCCCTGGACCTGACCGAACTGATGCAACACTACCGGCAGAAATGGGGCACCAAGCGCTTCATCCTGACCGGTTACTCGTTCGGCGCCGACGTTCTGCCGGCGATCTACAACCGCTTGCCCGAGTCGGAGCAGCAGCGCGTCGACGCGATCATCCTGCTGGCCTTCGCCCGTACCGGCAGCTTCGAAATCGAAGTCGAAGGCTGGCTCGGCAACGCCGGCAAGGAAGCCGCCACCGGCCCGGAAATGGCCAAGCTGCCACCCGCCAAAGTGGTGTGTATTTTTGGTGAAGAAGAAATCGACGAAAGCGGCTGCACCGACAAGACCGCCGTGGGGGAAACCATCAAATTGCCTGGCGGTCACCATTTCGACGAGAACTACCCGAAACTGGCCCAACGGTTGGTGGATGTGATCGAGAAACGCCAGACCAAGGTGGCTGAAGAGTGATCTGAGCCAGCACACACAAAAAGCCCTCGCCATTTCACGATAGCGAGGGCTTTTTCATTTTCGCAGACACTAAAGCTCCCTTGTGGGAGCGAGCCTGCTCGCGAAAGCAACCTTTCAGACAACGTTGATGTTGAATGTCAGTCCGCCTTCGCGAGCAGGCTCGCTCCCACAAGGGAACTGTGGTGTCTGCCGAAATGCAAAAAAGCCCCCGCAGCCGCAAGGCTGACGGGGGCTTTTTGATGAGGCAGTGCTTACATTTCCACCTGCGTCCCCAATTCAATCACCCGGTTCAGCGGCAGATTGAAGAAGCGCAGATTGCCGTTGGCGTTCTGCAACATGAAGGCGAACAGCGCCTCGCGCCAGCGGGACATGCCTTCGAGCTTGGAAGCGATGACCGTCTCGCGACTGAGGAAGTACGTGGTGCGCATCGGACTGAAGTCCAGTTCAGCCAGATGGCACAGTTTCAGCGCCTGCGGCACATCCGGCTCGTCGGTGAAGCCAAAATGCAGAATCACCCGGAAGAACCCTTCGCCATAGGAATCGACTTCGAAGCGCCGACTTGGCGGTACTCGAGGGATGTCTTCATACAACACGGTCAGCAGGACCACCTGCTCATGCAACACCTGGTTATGCAGCAGGTTGTGCAGCAACGCGTGGGGCACGGCGTCCGGTCTCGCGGTGAGGAACACCGCCGTGCCCTGCACGCGATGCGGTGGTTGCACGGCGATACTGCTGATGAAGATCGGCAGCGGCAGTCCACCCTCGTCGATGCGCTCCACCAGCAACTGCTTGCCGCGCTTCCAGGTGGTCATCAGCACGAACAGCGCGAGACCGGCGATCACCGGGAATGCGCCGCCCTGAACGATTTTCGGCACGTTGGCGGCGAAGTACACGCCGTCTACCAGCAGAAATCCGAGACAGACCGGCACCGCGAGCACCGGTGGCCACTTCCATAGCAGCAACATCACCGCCGACACCAGGATGCTGGTCATCAGCATGGTCCCGGTCACCGCCACCCCGTAGGCCGAAGCCAGGGCACCGGAAGACTCGAAACCCAGCACCAGCAGCACCACACCGACCATCAGCGACCAGTTCACCGCACCGATGTAGATCTGGCCCTGCTCGGCGCTGGACGTGTGCTGAATGTGCATGCGTGGAATGTAACCCAGCTGGATGGCCTGGCGGGTCAAGGAGAACGCCCCGGAAATCACGGCCTGGGAGGCAATCACCGTGGCCAGGGTCGACAGGCCGACCAGCGGAATCAACGCCCAGCTTGGCGCCAGCAGATAGAACGGGTTGCGCGCGGCTTCAGGATCGCCCAGCAGCAGCGCACCCTGACCGAAGTAGTTCAGTACCAGCGCGGGCAACACCAGGATGAACCAGGCACGGGCAATCGGCTTGCGGCCGAAGTGGCCCATGTCGGCGTACAGGGCTTCGGCACCGGTCAATGCCAGTACCACCGCGCCAAGGATCGCCACGCCCATGCCCGGGTGCACGATGAAGAAGCGCACGCCCCATACCGGGTTTACTGCCTGCAATACTTCCGGATGCTGAATGATGCCATGGACACCCAACGCGCCCAGCACCACGAACCAGGTGACCATGATCGGACCGAACAGGATGCCGATGCGCGCGGTGCCATGGCGCTGGATCAGAAACAGCGCAACGAGTACCACCAGCGACAGCGGCACGACCCAGTGGTCGATACCCTCGAATGCCAGCCCGAGGCCTTCAATGGCCGACAGCACGGAAATCGCCGGCGTGATCATGCTGTCGCCGTAGAACAGCGCCGCGCCGATCAGTCCGCACACCACCAGCAAGGTCCGCAATTTGGCGTGCCCCGCCGCCGCCCGCCGCGCCAGCGCAGTCAAGGCCATGATCCCGCCTTCGCCCTGGTTGTCGGCGCGCAGCACGAACATCATGTACTTGATCGACACGACCCAGATCAGCGACCAGAAAATCAGCGCCAGAATGCCCAGCACGCCGTCATGGGTCACCGGCACGCCATAGCCACCGGAGAACACTTCTTTGAGGGTATACAACGGGCTGGTGCCGATATCGCCATAAACCACCCCGACCGCCGCGACCAGCATGCCGATCGGCTTCGCCGCCGAATGCCCGGCGCCCGCCGCGTGACTACTTGCCTGACCCATCCAACACTCCTGATTCCCAGACCGGCTTCTTCAAACGAAGCACTATGCTTTGTGGTTCAGCATGCGCTGTTTTACCTCTTGTTACAGTCGTTTTGTTGACTGTAAAAAATCGGTAAAGCCCAACGGCGCGAAGCATAGCGCAGCACTCGTCGTATTTCCCTGCATAAAGCTGGTCAAGAGCGCTTCCCATCGCTAGAATTGCGCACTTTTTGATCAGAGACGCGAAAAAGCGTCCGTTTGTCGCCTTGCCGTTGTCGGCTGGAGGCGTCACAAATACCGAGGTTAGACATGTCCACCACTCCTGCGCCGGCCAATCCAAAGGTTGGCTTCGTATCCCTGGGTTGCCCGAAAGCACTGGTCGACTCCGAGCGCATCCTCACTCAGCTGCGCATGGAAGGCTATGACGTCGTGTCCACTTATCAGGACGCCGATGTCGTGGTGGTCAACACCTGCGGCTTCATCGATTCGGCCAAGGCGGAATCCCTGGAAGTGATCGGCGAAGCCATCAAGGAAAACGGCAAGGTCATCGTGACCGGCTGCATGGGCGTCGAAGAAGGCAATATTCGTAACGTGCACCCGAGCGTGCTGGCCGTTACCGGCCCGCAGCAGTACGAGCAAGTGGTCAACGCCGTGCACGAAGTGGTGCCACCGAAACAGGATCACAACCCGCTGATCGACCTGGTGCCGCCGCAGGGGATCAAGCTGACCCCGCGCCACTACGCCTACCTGAAGATTTCCGAAGGCTGCAACCACAGCTGCAGCTTCTGCATCATCCCGTCCATGCGCGGCAAGCTGGTCAGCCGTCCGGTGGGTGACGTGCTCGACGAGGCCCAGCGCCTGGTCAAGTCCGGCGTCAAGGAACTGCTGGTGATTTCCCAGGACACCAGCGCCTACGGTGTCGACGTGAAGTACCGCACCGGCTTCTGGAACGGCGCGCCGGTGAAAACCCGCATGACCGAACTCTGCGAAGCCCTGAGCACCCTCGGTGTCTGGGTTCGCCTGCACTACGTTTACCCGTATCCGCACGTCGACGAGCTGATCCCGTTGATGGCCGCCGGCAAGATCCTGCCGTACCTGGACATCCCGTTCCAGCACGCCAGCCCGAAAGTGCTGAAGTCGATGAAGCGCCCGGCGTTCGAAGACAAGACCCTGGCACGCATCAAGAACTGGCGCGAAATCTGCCCGGACCTGATCATCCGTTCGACCTTCATCGTCGGCTTCCCCGGCGAAACCGAAGAAGACTTCCAGTACCTGCTGGACTGGCTGACCGAAGCCCAGCTCGACCGCGTGGGCTGCTTCCAGTACTCGCCGGTTGAAGGCGCACCCGCCAACGATCTGGACCTGGAAGTGGTGCCGGACGACGTCAAGCAGGACCGTTGGGAGCGCTTCATGGCGCACCAGCAGGAAATCAGCTCGGCGCGCCTGCAAATGCGCATCGGCCGTGAAATCGAAGTGCTGGTCGATGAAGTCGACGAGCAAGGCGCGGTTGGCCGCTGCTTCTTCGATGCCCCGGAAATCGACGGCAACGTGTTCATCGACAACGGCAGCAACTTGAAGCCGGGCGACAAGGTCTGGTGCAAAGTGACCGACGCCGACGAATACGACCTCTGGGCCGAGCAGATCTAAACGCAAAAAATATGAAAAGCCCCGCTCTCTTGACGAGATGCGGGGCTTTTTTACGGCTATCGTTTTGTGTGGAATGGATTCTCCTCACTAACAACACAAGGGGCAGGCGGGCATGCGCCAACACTCGGTCATTCACACACCGAAACTGAGCGACTACGAGGAACTGACACAGGTCTGGGAAGCGTCAGTGCGCGCCACCCATGACTTTCTGCCGGACAGCTACATCGAACTGCTGAAGAACCTGGTACTGACCCGCTACCTCGACGCGGTGATGCTGATCTGCACCCGGGACTCGCGTCAGCGCATCACCGGATTTGCCGGGGTCGCGGCGGGCAAAATCGAAATGCTCTTCATCGACCCCGTCCATCGCGGCCAGGGCCTGGGCAAGCAGTTGTTGCGCTATGCCATGGAACACCTGAACGCCGATGAACTGGACGTCAACGAGCAAAATCCGCAAGCCTTGGGGTTTTATTTCAAGCAGGGTTTTGAAGTGATCGGCCGTTCGGAAGTCGATGGCATGGGGCAGCCGTATCCGTTGCTGCACATGCGTTTTCGCCAAGATCAGAAATGTTCCAAGCATGGCTGACACAACACAGCTCCCACAAAAAAGCCCTGCGGCAAAATGGTTCCGGGATTAACCGACGCCACGCAGGTACAATGGCCCCCCCTTTTTTGTTACGGCCCTGTCATGACTGACCCGATTCGACTCTCCAAACGCCTCATCGAACTCGTCGGCTGTTCCCGTCGGGAGGCTGAGCTGTTCATCGAGGGCGGCTGGGTCACCGTCGACGGCGAAGTCATCGACGAGCCGCAGTTCAAGGTCGACACCCAGAAAGTCGAACTCGACAAGGACGCCAAGGCCACCGCGCCAGAGCCGGTGACCATTCTGCTCAACGTACCCGCTGGCATGGACGCGGACAGCGCCATGGCCACCCTCAGTGCCGAAACCTTGAGCGAAGAACACCGCTACGGCAAACGTCCGCTGCGTGGCCACTTCCTGCGCCTTACCGCCAGCACCGACCTGCAGCCCAACGCCAGTGGTTTGCTGGTGTTTACCCAGGACTGGAAAATCCTGCGCAAGCTCACCGCCGATGCAAGCAAGATCGAGCAGGAATACGTGGTCGAGGTCGAAGGTGACATGGTCGAGCATGGCCTCAACCGCTTGCAGCACGGCCTGACCTACAAAGGCAAGGAACTGCCGCCGGTCAAGGCCAGCTGGCAGAACGAAAACCGCCTGCGCTTCGCCATGAAGAACCCGCAACCAGGCGTGATCGTCCTGTTCTGCCAGGCTGTCGGCCTGAAGGTCGTGGCCATCCGCCGCATCCGCATCGGCGGCGTGTCCATCGGCAAAGTGCCCTTGGGACAATGGCGTTACCTGTCCGGCAAAGAGAAGTTCTAAGGCGTCCCACGCCGCCACACATTTCGGCGTCGCGCCTGGCCGCCACGCCCACAGCTGAATATCAGGACTGCACACATGATTCATAACGACGTACTGCGCAGCGTGCGCTACATGCTCGACATCAGCGACAAGAAAGTCATCGAGATCATCAAGCTCGGCGGCATGGACGTGGCCCTGCAGGACCTGGTGTCGTACCTCGACAAGAAAGAAGAAGACGAGGAAGGCTTCGTACGCTGCCCGGACGAAGTCATGGCGCACTTCCTCGACGGCTTGGTGATCTTCAAGCGCGGCAAGGACGAAAGCCGTCCACCAATGCCCATCGAAGTGCCGGTGACCAACAACATCATTCTGAAAAAGCTGCGCGTGGCCTTCGAACTCAAGGAGGACGACATGCACGCGATTCTCAAGGCCGCTGAATTCCCGGTGTCCAAGCCTGAGCTGAGCGCACTGTTCCGCAAATTCGGCCACACCAACTACCGCCCGTGCGGCGACCAGTTGCTGCGCAATTTCCTCAAGGGCCTGACCTTGCGCGTACGTCCGCAGTAAACGGCCCCCTGTAGGAGCGAGCTTGCTCGCGATGGTCGAAAACGATAACGCGGGCTTTCGGGATAAACGCGGCGTTCTCGAATCCATCGCGAGCAAGCTCGCTCCTACACGACCGAATGGCCCTCCATTCCCCGCAAAAATAGTGGCTCCGCTTTTCGCGGCTGACGACTAGGGTGTAAAGACCCTCAGCTCTCAGGACTCGCCATGCATCCCTACTTCTCCCTGCAAGGCCGCACCGCTCTGGTGACCGGCGGCACCCGTGGTATTGGCAAAATGATCGCGAAGGCCTACGTCGAGGCAGGCGCTACCGTGTACGTCTGCGCCCGCGATGCCGAAGCTTGCCAGCAAACCGCTGACGAACTCGGCTTGCTTGGACGTTGCCATGGCGTGGCGGCCAACCTGGCCACTGAAGAAGGCGTGCTGCAATTGGCCACGCGAATGGGCGAGCACATCACCCACCTCGACATTCTGGTCAACAACGCCGGCACCACGTGGGGGGCGCCCTTGGAGAACTACCCGATCAAGGGCTGGGAAAAGGTCATGCAGCTCAATGTGACGTCGGTATTCAACTGCATCCAGCAATTCCTGCCACTACTGCGCAAGGCCGGCTCCCCGGCGAATCCGGCGCGGGTCATTAACATCGGCTCGGTGGCCGGAATTTCATCCTTTGGCGAACAGGCGTATGCCTACGGGCCCAGCAAAGCGGCCCTGCATCAGCTGTCGCGGATATTGGCACGGGAACTGGTGAGCCAGCATATCAACGTCAACGTCATCGCCCCTGGGCGCTTCCCGAGCAAGATGACCCAACACATCGGCAATGATGAACAGGCCTTGGCACAAGATACCGCGCTGATCCCGATGAAGCGCTGGGGTCGCGAGGAAGAGATGGCAGCGCTGGCGATCAGTCTGGCGAGTACGGCAGGGGCTTACATGACCGGGAATATCATTCCGCTGGATGGCGGTTTTAGCCTCTAGATCGGCGGTGCGGCCTTCGCGAGCAGGCTCGCTCCCACAGGGATTTTCTTTGTTCACAAAATCTGTGGCCGACGACCGAGCGCTACTGTGGGAGCGAGCCTGCTCGCGAAGGCGGAGTGACAGGCACCACCGATGCCGTGGTCGATCGGGTTATCATGCCCGCCTCTTCCCGCCTCGATCACCAACCATGACCTACAGCGTCTCCCCCATCGGCTTCGTACGCTCCTGCTTCAAGGAGAAGTTCGCCATCCCGCGACAACCGCAACTGGCCCCGGCCGCGCGCGGTGTTCTGGAACTGGTGGCGCCATTCGATCAGGGCGATGCCGTGCAGGGTCTGGAACAGGTCAGCCATGTCTGGCTGCTGTTCCTGTTTCATCAGGCCCTGGAAGAAAAGCCACGCCTGAAAGTCCGACCGCCTCGCCTGGGCGGCAACAAGTCCATGGGCGTGTTTGCCACCCGCGCCACCCACCGCCCCAACGGCATTGGCCAATCCGTTGTCAAACTGGATAAGGTCGAAGCCGATCGCTTGTGGATATCCGGTATCGACCTGCTGGATGGCACGCCGATTCTCGACATCAAGCCTTACGTGCCTTACGCCGACATCATCGACAGCGCCTCCAACAGCATCGCCAGCGCCGCGCCGCAGTTGATTCCCGTGCAGTGGACGGATAACGCGTTGCAACAGGCTCACGGGCACGCTCAGCGCCTTGCAGAGCCGTTGGTTGAGCTGATTGAGCAATGCCTGGCGCAGGATCCGCGTCCGGCGTATCAGTCACCCGCGCCGGAACGGGAATATGGCGCGCAATTCTGGGATCTGGATGTGCGCTGGCATTACCCGACGCCGGATTCGATTCGAGTGCTCGAAGTCATTCCCGCAAAGGCTTGAACGCCATAAACGACTGTGGGAGCGAGGCTGCTCGCGAAAGGGGCGTGTCAGTCAACATCAATGCTGACCGATACATCCTCTTCGCGAGCAGGTTCGCTCCCACAGGTAAAGCACAGCCGTTGAGCAGTGCGCTTATTTCTCTACGAACGCACGCTCGATCAGGTAGTCACCCGGCTCGCGCATCCGCGGCGAGACTTTCAGGCCGAAGCTGTTCAGCACTTCGCTGGTCTCGTCGAGCATGCTCGGGCTGCCGCACAGCATGGCACGGTCGTCCTGCGGGTTGATCGGCGGCAGGCCGATGTCGCTGAACAGCTTGCCGCTGCGCATCAGGTCGGTCAGGCGACCTTCGTTCTCGAACGGCTCGCGGGTCACGGTCGGGTAGTAGATCAACTTGTCACGCAGGGCCTCGCCGAAGAATTCGTTCTGCGGCAAGTGCTCGGTGATGAACTCGCGATAGGCGACTTCGTTGACGTAACGCACGCCGTGGCACAGGATCACTTTTTCGAAACGCTCGTAGGTTTCCGGGTCCTGGATGACGCTCATGAACGGCGCCAGGCCGGTACCGGTGCTGAGCAGGTACAAATGTTTGCCAGGCTTCAAGTCATCCAGCACCAGCGTGCCGGTAGGCTTCTTGCTGATAATGATCTCGTCGCCTTCCTTCAGATGCTGCAGCTGGGAAGTCAGCGGACCATCAGGCACCTTGATGCTGAAGAACTCGAGATGCTCTTCCCAGTTCGGGCTGGCAATCGAGTAAGCGCGCATAAGCGGGCGGCCATTGGGTTGTTGCAGGCCGATCATCACGAACTGACCGTTCTCGAAGCGCAGACCCGGATCACGGGTGCACTTGAAGCTGAACAGAGTGTCGTTCCAGTGATGAACACTGAGGACACGCTCGTGGTTCATGTTGCTCATGTACGGGGACTCCTGGAGATTGTCTGCGCATGCTCCGCACTCGATGAACGGCGCGCAATTGCATCGCATTCTAATGGCAGTCACAATATCTGTTAAATGGATTATTAAGATAAGGGTTATCGGTTATATCGATATGCGATTTACTCTCCGTCAACTTCAAGTTTTCGTCGCCGTCGCCCAGCAGGAAAGCGTGTCCCGTGCCGCGGGCCTGCTCAACCTTTCGCAATCGGCAGCGAGCACGTCGATCACCGAACTGGAGCGCCAGTCGAGCTGCCAGCTGTTCGACCGTGCCGGCAAGCGGCTGAGCCTCAACGCCCTCGGCAAGCAACTGCTTCCGCAAGCGGTCGCCATGCTCGATCAGGCCAAGGAAATCGAAGACCTGCTCAACGGCAAGTCCGGATTCGGCTCACTGGCGGTGGGCGCGACCCTGACCATCGGCAATTACCTGGCGACCCTGTTGATCGGTGGTTTCATGCAACGCCACCCGGAAAGCCAGGTAAAGCTCCATGTGCAGAACACCGCCAATATTGTGCAACAAGTGGCCCACTACGAAATTGATCTGGGTCTGATCGAAGGCGACTGCAGCCACCCGGACATCGAAGTGCAGAGCTGGGTCGAGGATGAACTGGTGGTGTTTTGCGCCCCCCAGCATCCACTGGCCCAACGCGGCACTGCAACCATGGACGAGTTGAGCCACGAGGCCTGGATTCTGCGTGAGCAAGGATCGGGGACACGGCTGACGTTCGATCAGGCCATGCGTCATCACCATCGTGCGCTGAACATTCGCCTGGAACTGGAGCACACCGAAGCGATCAAACGCGCGGTGGAGTCGGGCCTGGGGATTGGCTGTATCTCGCGATTGGCGCTGCGGGATGCGTTCCGCCGCGGCAGCCTGGTGCCGGTAGAGACGCCGGACCTGGACCTGGCCCGGCAGTTCTACTTCATCTGGCACAAACAGAAGTACCAGACGTCAGCGATGCGCGAGTTTCTCGATTTGTGCCGCGCTTTCACCGCCGGGGTCCAGCGCAGCGACGAAATCGTGCTGCCAACCATCGCTTAAAGCAGAATCACCGCCCACACCAGCGCGATCATGGTCAATGCCACCAGTTGTGCGGCGCTGCCCATGTCCTTGGCGTTCTTCGACAGCGGATGCCGCTCAAGAGAGATGCGGTCGATGGCCGCTTCCACGGCCGAATTGAGCAATTCGACAATCAAGGCCAGCAGGCAGACCGCAATCAACAGCGCCTGCTCGACACGGCTGACGTTAAGAAAGAACGACAAGGGAATCAGAATGACGTTGAGCAACACCAGTTGCCGGAAAGCCGCTTCGCCAGTAAAGGCAGCGCGCAGGCCATCAAAGGAATAGCCGGAGGCGTTGAGGATGCGTTTCAGGCCGGTCTGGCCTTTGAAAGGGGACATAGAGTAGGCAACTGACCAAAAAGGAGTGGGAAAGCTAGATTAACCAAAGTCAAAAAAGCGTGAAGATGCCAACCCTCAGTGGCTCGAAATTGACTCAAGTTGTTGCAGGAGCAACGCCGCCTGGGTTCGGGTTCGCACGTTCAGTTTACGGAAAATCGCGGTCACGTGAGCCTTGATGGTCGCTTCGGAAACACTCAATTCATAGGCGATCTGCTTATTCAGCAAACCTTCGCAGACCATGGTCAAGACCCGGAACTGCTGGGGTGTCAGGCTGGCAAGGCCTTCACTGGCGGCCTTGGCTTCATCGGAAACACTGACTGCTTCGAACGCTTGCGGTGGCCAGTACACGTCGCCATCCAGTACGGCACGCACCGCTTTCTGGATCACGCTCAGGTCACTGGACTTGGGAATAAAGCCGCTGGCACCGAATTCCCGGGACTTGACCATCACCGAGGCTTCCTCCTGGGCTGAGACCATCACCACCGGAATCTGCGGGTACTGACCACGCAACAGCACCAGTCCGGAAAAACCGTAGGCCCCCGGCATGTTCAGATCCAGCAGGACCAGATCCCAGTCGGACTTTTCGGTCAGGCGGGTTTCCAGTTCGGCAATGCTCGCCACTTCCACCAGGCGGACATCCGGGCCAAGCCCCAGGGTCAACGCTTGATGCAAGGCGGAACGAAAAAGCGGGTGGTCATCGGCAATCAGGATTTCGTATGTGGCCATATTTCAAATGATCCTGTTTTTCAAACAACTCGAGGCGCAGCCACGCAGCTGCACCAACAGGGCACGTTCAACACCAATACACACGGCGTATCAAACTTTGGCCGCGCCCCAATCGGCGCCAAGCATGCCCAGCGAAGCCGGGGTGGTCAAGCCACATGGCCAGCACAGACTTTTGCAGTATGGGCGACAATCAGCCCATGACAGGGGCGACACTCTGCACAAATGGCAGTAGCTCGGCATGGGCCGGCGTTTCAACGTTCATTTCAAGTTGCCGCTTGGCATCGAGGTAATGCTGGCTGAACACATCGAAATAGGCATCCAGTGCCGTTGCCGCCTGTACATCGCCGGCCAGATCAAGGCACAGCGCCGCGACTTCCGCGGTGCACAGATGTTCGCTTCGGGTCGATCGGCGCAATTGATAGCGGGAGAGTTTTTCGGGCAGCAGACTGAGGATCGGCAACCTGTCGAAATAGGGGCTTTTGCGGAAAATCTTCCGCGCTTCGGTCCACGTCGCGTCCAACAGAATGAACAGCGGACGCTTGGCGCTATCAACCGCCACGCTGTGGGTGACGCGCTCGGGCTCGACATACTCGCCGGGAAATACCAGGTAAGGTTGCCATTGCGGATCGGACAACAATGCCAGCAACTGCTGATCGACGTCAGTCCGAGACCAGATGAACGCGTGGTTATCGCGCACCACGTCGGCGATCAACCAACCGGTGTTGCTCGGCTTGAACACTTCCTTGCCGGTCATGATCAGGCACACCCCGGAACGGGCCTCGACCTGCGGGCGCCAGGCGCACAGGCAATGGCTCTCGATCACACGGCAGGCACGGCAACGTGTTGCGCGCCAGCCACGGGCCTGAATCGGCTTGATGCCTTCGTCTTCGCGTTGATCGCGCAGGCGGGCTACGGCGTTGGGAGCATGGTTCATCGGGGACAACACCGGCAGACAGGGAAACTCGACACGAATAGCACTCAGGGCAATAAAGGCCGGCAGTTTACCAGAGCGGTCGGCACAAGCCTGTACCGTCCAGACGGGCTCCCCTATAATTCGCCGCCACTGAACGCACAGTCACGTGGCTGGTCGAACCACCAGTCACTGAACCAGGAGAGTTTCATGCTGCGCCTTATCGTTCCCACCGCTGCCATTCTGCTGGTGTCGTCCTTCAATGCTCAGGCTGCGTCCTTGAGCGAGCAGAATCTGAACAAAGAGCTGCGAAACGTCGCCGCACAAAGCAGCGTCGGCACGCCACGGGCCATCAACGAAGACATTCTTGACCAGGGCTACACCGTGGAAGGCAATACGTTGATCAACCACTTGAGTGTGCAAAGCAGCCACGCCAACAAGATGCGGGCCGACCCGAAAGCGGTGTACTTCCAGCTGGGTGCCTCCGTCTGCAGAAACGACGGGTATCGCAAGCTGATGAAGAAAGGCGCGATCATGCGTTACGACTTTACCGAGGTGAAAACCAATCGCGCAGTCGGCTCGGCAAGCTTCCAGGAATCGGACTGCCCGAAAGCCACACCGGTGAAGAAGAAGTAATTACCTGGATTTGGCGCGCCGCTGTTCATCCTCGGCGCGCAGATCTGCCAATAACGCCTGCAAATAGCGCGAGCGCCGCTCTGCCCCCTCCAGTCGTCGGCAGCACTCCTCTTCGAGACTCACATGATTGGTCTCGGCCGACGATTTGAGCAGTCGATACAGTTGCGTATCGATCTCTATTTCCAGAATGACTCTGGCCATGGATCCCGCCTCCTTGCACCTCGCTCTCGTTGAGCGATAAATCCTTCTACCGCTTTTACCCTTGCGCCCTGCCCTTGACGCGAAGTTGTCTTTTGCTGCCTGTAATTTAGTAAATCAGAGTGCAGGACATGCGGCGCACGTTCAGACGAGCGGTGAAACCACCTTGCAAATCGTCAATAAGCGGTTGCCAGGAAAGACTTTGCAGCGCAATGATCAAGCAAGCGCAAATCACTGCGAGGGTCTAGATTTCAGGGTATCCACGTTCACTTTTCCGGGCAGGAAAGGAGCTGTCCGTTACGTGTTGTGCTGTGAGAATGTTTCTTTCATCCAAGGGAAAACAGGGCCTGTATGGATGACCCGATGACCATTCGGGTCGAGTGGATCGCCCAGGCATGGGCCTGGGCAGACAGCGACACAGGGAGTGTCGTGGCGTCGACACATGTTTTGTCGAGGCCGAGGGTTCTGTGCAGAAGGAGAAGTTGAATGCCTTACCAACCGAATGACCTCCTTAGCCGTCATTTTCAGGAAAGCGGCCACGACCTCATCAGCAAGGTCGAAGAACAACTCAACCTGGTTTCACCCAACAGCCCGAACATCCCCATCTACCGCGACATGATCCTGACCGTGCTGCGCATGGCCCAGGAAGACCACAACCGCTGGAATGCCAAGATCACCCTGCAAGCCCTGCGGGAACTGGAGCACGCGTTCCGTGTGCTGGAACAGTTCAAGGGGCGGCGCAAAGTCACGGTGTTCGGCTCCGCCCGCACACCCATAGAACACCCGCTGTATGCACTGGCCCGGGAACTCGGTGCAGCGCTCACACGCTCGGACATGATGGTCATAACCGGTGCCGGTGGAGGCATCATGGCAGCGGCTCACGAAGGTGCCGGGCTGGCGAACAGCCTGGGCTTCAACATCACCCTGCCCTTCGAACAGCACGCCAACCCCACCGTCAACGGGACGACCAACCTGCTGCCCTTCCACTTCTTCTTTACCCGCAAGCTGTTCTTCGTCAAGGAAGCCGATGCGCTGGTACTGTGCCCAGGTGGTTTCGGCACGTTGGATGAAGCGTTGGAGGTACTGACACTGATCCAGACCGGTAAAAGCCCGCTGGTGCCCGTGGTGCTGCTGGATGCGCCGGGTGGCAAATTCTGGCAAGGGGCGCTGGACTTCATCCACCAGCAACTGGAGGAAAATCGCTACATCCTGCCCACTGACATGAAACTGATGAGACTGGTATACAGTGCCGAGGAAGCCGTCGAACACATCAACCAGTTCTACAGCAACTTCCACTCCAGCCGCTGGCTCAAGCATCAGTTCCTGATTCGCATGAACCACAAGCTCAGTGACCGGGCACTCGAGCACATGCAAGAGGCGTTCGCCGACCTCTGCCTGAGCGACCAATTCCACCAGCATGCCTACAGCGGCGAAGAACACGATGAAGCGCAGTTCAGCCATCTGGCTCGACTGGCCTTTGCCTTCAACGCCCGCGACCATGGCCGGTTGCGAGAGCTGGTGGACTACATCAACCTGCCGGAAAACTGGGCGCAACCGCAACCGCAACCCCAGTCCCAACAACGCACGCGGGAACCCTCAAAGGTTACGTAAGGCAAAAAAAACGGCCCGCTATCGAAATAGCGAGCCGTTTCAGTCAATCGTCCATTCCCCGGCCGCTGAACAAACGGTTGATCATTTCCATGGAGTATCCCCGATATGCCAGGAACCTGCCTTGCTTGGCACGCTCCCGGGCATCTATAGGTAACTGCCCGGAGAACTTGCGCCGCCAGGTGTCCTCCAGCTGCGCCTGCCAATCGATACCACTCTCACGCAAGGCAAGTTCGATATCACTACGCTGCAGTCCGCGCTGACTCAGCTCTTCACGTATACGCAAAGGGCCATAACCCGAACGGGCACGGTAGGAAACGAAACTTTCGAGGTAACGGGATTCGGAGAGCAGGCCCTCTTCCGTCAATCGGTCGAGCGCTGTTTCAATCATTTCAGGGAGAGCGCCGCGCTGACGCAGTTTACGCGTCAGCTCGACACGACCGTGCTCGCGTCGTGCGAGCAGGTCCATGGCGGTTCGCCGCACCGCGACGAGTGTATCGAGTACGGCGATCATCGGATCAATCAGATATCAGCGTCGGCCAGATCGTCTTCGGTCTCTTTGACCGCAGAAGCCTTGGACTCTGCTACTGCTGCTGGAGACAGCAACTTGTCGCGCAGTTGTTTTTCCAGAGCTGCGGCAACATCCGGGTTATCCGCCAGGTACTTGGCCGAGTTGGCCTTGCCCTGACCAATCTTGGTGCCGTTGTAGGCATACCAGGCACCGGATTTCTCGACAAAGCCGTGCAGAACGCCCAGGTCGATCATCTCGCCATTGAGGTAGATGCCCTTGCCGTAAAGAATCTGGAACTCGGCCTGACGGAACGGCGAAGCCACCTTGTTCTTCACAACCTTGACGCGGGTTTCGCTACCAACGACTTCATCACCTTCTTTCACCGCGCCTGTACGGCGGATGTCCAGACGAACCGAGGCGTAAAACTTCAGTGCGTTACCACCGGTGGTGGTTTCCGGGCTACCGAACATCACACCGATTTTCATACGGATCTGGTTGATGAAGATGACCAGGCAGTTGGCGTTCTTGATGTTACCGGTGATCTTACGCAGCGCCTGGGACATCAGACGGGCTTGCAGGCCCACGTGCATGTCACCCATTTCGCCTTCGATTTCAGCCTTTGGCACCAGGGCTGCCACGGAGTCGACGATGATCACGTCAACCGCGTTGGAACGCACCAGCATATCGGTGATTTCCAGGGCTTGCTCACCGGTATCCGGCTGGGAAACCAGCAGGTCGTCGACGTTGACGCCCAGCTTGCCGGCGTATTCAGGGTCGAGGGCGTGTTCGGCGTCGACGAATGCGCAGGTCGCGCCGGCTTTTTGAGCCTGGGCGATCACGGACAATGTCAGTGTGGTTTTACCGGAAGATTCAGGACCGTAGATTTCAACAATGCGGCCCTTCGGCAGACCGCCAATGCCCAGTGCGATGTCCAGACCCAGAGAGCCAGTAGAGATGGCCGGGATCGCCTGACGGTCCTGATCGCCCATACGCATTACGGCACCCTTGCCGAATTGACGTTCGATCTGACCCAGGGCCGCAGCCAAGGCTTTCTTCTTGTTGTCGTCCATTAAA
The DNA here is from genome assembly GCF_013359695.1 of Pseudomonas sp. C2B4. Taxonomy (GTDB): domain Bacteria; phylum Pseudomonadota; class Gammaproteobacteria; order Pseudomonadales; family Pseudomonadaceae; genus Aquipseudomonas. Next base: position 95,373 of record NZ_JABFMU010000012.1, on the reverse strand, counting down.
GTCCTCACGTAATCAATAAGGCCTGACGGCCAACACCTGTATAAGTAGCCAGTATTATTCCACAGCGCTTGAGGATCGCCTACCCCTGATTTGATATTTCTGCCGCGGTATAGCGCAGCAACCCCTCTAGCGCGGCCTTCACCGTTTGTCGGCGGACCTCGTCGCGGTCACCAGGGAAGTGCTGCAACTCGCTGAACACCCGCTCGCCCACGCCCCAGGCCAGCCAGACCGTGCCTACCGGCTTGCTCGGCGAACCCCCGTCCGGCCCGGCGACGCCACTGACCGCCACGGAAAAAAACGCGCGGCTTTTGTCCTGGGCGCCTTTTGCCATCGCCTCGACCACCTCGCGACTGACCGCCCCCACCGTGGTAAACAACTCCACCGGGACATTCAATTGCAGGTTCTTCTGCAGATTGGAGTAAGTGACATAACCGGCCTCAAACCACGCCGAGCTGCCGGGGATACGGGTAATGGCCTCGGCGATCCCGCCACCGGTACAAGACTCGGCCGTAGAAACATGGGCGTTGAGCATCTGCAATTGCCTGCCAAGGTCAGCGGCCAGCTGGGTGATTACTTTCACGGGCATCTCCTGTTGGGGCGGAATGAGACCTACCGTACACGAGCGCATCGCGCTTGCAAGTTACAGGGTCGAACAAGATGTTAGCGGATCAGTGCTCTTACATAAGCCTGACAGGCCTGCAAGGCAATCAATCCAAGGTCGCCGGCATCGGTGATGGCGATAATTCGTTGAGCATGCGTCGGGTCAAGTCGGGCGCGTACCCCTCCATGATCCACGCCGCCGGCGCTGGAGGTGGCTGGCACGACACCGGCACCGGCATCGAGGAGGACTGACAGGCGCACATCAGCAGTGGCAAGACGATCGCGCAGGCGATCCTGATCACGTTGGACATCGCTCAACACTCGGTAATGGGTTTGTTCGCTGGTCGAAAGCCGTTGCTCAAGAGCCAGCCGTTTGTTCTGCTCGGCTTCTTGCCGCTTCGCCGCAATCCGTGTCAATTGAGTCAGCGTTTCACCGTGCAATTTCGCCTGCTCTGCCAGTAGCCGCCCATAACGCCAATCCTGCACACGCCAGGCCAGCGCCGCCGAGCCACCGGCCAACATGACCAGTAACACAACTACACCGATCATTCGGTAAGGCGCAGGAATCAAATCGAAGGCTGACATAACACCGCCCTCGCCCGCGCCCAGAGCTGCAAGCGATCCTGCAGCCCGTTCAGACCGCCGTTGATGCGGCGGGTAATGCTGTTGAACTGATCGCGGTCGGCCAGTTCATTCAATCCGTTTTGCTCCCAGAACCACGCGGCAGATTCAGCGGCCCACTGCGGGTGCTCCAGCAGTTCAGGAAAGGCAAGCAAGCGCTCGTCGCCAAACAACCCGAGGCTGCATTGACGATAGTTGTTACGACCGGTGATCTGGATCAGGCCTCGACCGCGATAGCGTTGCCCATCGCCGTCGGGCTCCACCGTATTGCCCAGGCGCGAAGCGAGCGTACCCGTATCGTACTTGCTCAAATATTGATCGCTGCCCAGCTCACGTACGTATTGCAACTGCCCCGATTCGTGGCCGACCTGGGCGAGAAACGCAGCTACACGCATGGGCGTATTGATATTGCGGTGAGCCATGGCGCTGTTGAGGACAGAAATGAAAACGCCCGCTTGGAGGCGGGCGTTGGGGAATATCTTGAGTAACTGTTGCTCAGTCAGATGCATCGTTCGCTCCGGTGAGTAATGGGGGGACTCACACGATTGGGATTGTCCTGCAAGCACGCCCGCAATGTGTCCTGCGGCCGACAACCCCGGATGATCATGAGGTTACAGTCACAGCCAACGAGAGTGGGCTCTGCAATTGTTGCCTCGTGTTATGTCGTCGCCCCCAGGCAAGTCGCCGCAATTTTGCAGCGATAGCTGTCTTTTCGAGTACCACCGGCCGTCACCTTGTCGATGGACCAACGCCCGCGCATGAAATCGGGCCAGGTATCGTCCAGCACCACGACCCCTTCGGCGGACAGGGCGGGGTTGCCAGGACAATCGATCTGCACCTTGAGCGCTTCGCGCATCATTCGGCGCACTTCACCTTCACAGGCTAGCAGGGCTTCCTCCGCATTCTGGCAACGCCGCCGCACGCTCTTGAACGGCGCGATGCCGCTGGCGACCACCCGCTCCTTTCCGGCCGCAGCGTCCCACCAACTCATTTTGCAGCCCTGGTATTTCGCCCGGGCGGTCTCATCCAGAGTCGCGGCGATGAAGGCGTGATCGTCCGGCCGATTGTTTGTCGTTACCGACAGGCGAACACTCGGCAATACCTTGCCCGACAACGATTTGGCCTGACCACGCCGCGCCAGCACATACAGCTCATTGATCGGCTTGGCCACCGCGTCATGAATCCAGGCCAGGCGCGTCAGAAAACCCATGTCGGTTTCATTGGACTGATCGATGTGTTCAATCTTGATCATGGACAGATCGGGCGCGACACGGGGCGAAAATCCGTGTCGCGAAGCCAGCAGGCGAAACAGCGCGCCAAGGGTCGTCGGGCCGTGGCTGACGGATCGGCGCAGCTTGAAACCCGTTTCGTCCGCCACCCTGAACGGCGCTGCCGTGGCCACCAGCGTCAAGGTCAGGGGAAACAACTTGGGCGTGCGACGACTAATCACGAACTCACCTTTGTCCATTAGCCCCGACTCCAGATAGCCGACGCGCAAGCCGATTTTTCCACCCAGATCCGGCAGCCCCTCCAATCCGTGCAGATCGATCGTCAGCGTCAACTGATCAGACTCGATTCCTGCCGCATCAATGTGCTGCCAGTCGATCAAACGCTCGTTGAGCAGTGCCGCGTTGGCACCGTAAATCTCCACCGCGGGAGTGAATCCCAAAGCCATAGCGCCTCCTTAATCCCAGGCTGATACCGGTCGGGTGACAATGGGCCGGGAATCGATTTCCGGCAGCACAATCAAGACGCCCGCGGACAATACGCCCCCCTGCTCGGCCAGTGTCGGGTTGAGCTGCCACAGCGCGTCTTCCAGTGCATCGTCACTGCGGCCCAGCTCCCGAAACAGCAGCAAATTCACCGAATCGCCGGCAATACTTCTGACTTTACGCATGGGTAAACTCCGCCAACTCGACCGTCCAATCAATCACCATCGCCGTGCCATCATCGATGATCAGGCTCTGGTTCTCCGTTAAGTTGTTGATGCGCCATAGCCCCCAGTTACGACCAATGCCATCGACCAGCGGCAACGGCACTCGCAGCGCCTGCAAGGCGCGCAATTCATCCAGGCGATCCATCGCCTGCGCATACATCGACTTGCCCCCGATAATCAGGCCCTGCAAGTCTTGGCCGGTCTGGCTGGACTTGGGTTTGCTGGTGAGGATATCGATGTTTGTCCAACCACCCCCCGACTTACGCTGCAGGGTGCTGTAAGCGAAATTTCTGGACAGACCAAAAATGAAACTGCCCAGTGCCATTTGCTGTTTCATCAAGCCGCTCCATCTGTCAGGGCCGTATCACGTCGTGTGGCAAGGGCATTGGTCGGCATGAACTGGCCCAACTGCCCCAGCGTCGTTTGCACCACTAGATTGGCCAACTCCCTCGCGCTGGCCTGATCCTGGCCGTTGATCTGGATGGTGGAGTTGAACGTTATGGGTTGATTGTCCATTCGGGTGCTGATCAGATCGTTGCTGACCTGTGCCGGCGAACCGAGCCGATCGGCTGCAGGGGCCGCGAGTTTTTCCCCGAGAGACGCGCCGGATTCGCTCCCCAGCCAGCCACCTATCAGCCCGCCAAGAAGACCGCCGATAGCCGTACCGATGACTGGAACGACGCTGCCCAATGCGGCACCTGCGACCGAACCAGCGGTTGCGCCTGCCCAGCCACCCCCTGCAGCCCCCAGACCCGCCCCTATCATTCTTTTGTCACCGGCCATCGCGCCTTCGGCGACATCGGCAACGGCGCCGATGATCTTTAACGGACCAGGTGCCCTGCGGACCAATGGGCGCAAGGCAGCAACAGGACCCAGTGCGTAACGTGCAGTGGACGCTCGCACCTCGCGTGGCCCCGCAGACTTGGTCAAGCCAACGGGAGAACCAGTGCCCGGCTTGGTGCTCATCCCTGTTTTGTCCCCGCGACTCCCTGCTCGGAAGTCTTCGGAGAAAACCTCGCCAAAACGGCCAGGAAGGCGGGCAGCCGCGCCGCCCAGCACCTTCTTGGCCACCTGATTGGTCATCTCATCCACAACAGCCTTGAACAGCCCGCCAACCAGCGGTTTGATTGCCGCAGCAGCGACCACGATGACCGCGGTGGTCCGGGGAAAGGTTTCGGCCAACTCACTCAAGGCGTCGACCAGCGCCCCCAGGGAGGAGAGCGTGATATCCGTTGCGGGCGCCAGTGCATCGCCGGTGGCTGTGGACAGACGATCGCTGCGTGCATTGAAGATGTTCCATTGCCCTTGACGGGTATTGGACTGCGTCAATGCCGACTGCCTGATGGAGCCTTGGTCTCCCCGTTCGGACGTGGCGTATTGACGTTTGTCCTTCACCTGCCAGAAGGCTTCATTCAAATCAGCAAGATTTTGCGACAGGCGCATCGCCGCTTCATCGCCATTGGCAAACAAAGTGGTAGCGAGCGTCGAGCGATTCTCGGCAGGTTGTGCATTCAAGGCCGCAAGCACCGACATGACTGCGCCGGGGGCTTGATCCTTGTCGCGCAATAGCCCCGCCACTTCGCGAGGGTCAATACCCAATTGGCTCCAGGCATTTCGCTCAGTCGAAGAGACCTGATCCCCCTTGCCCAGCGCCGTGACGATGTTTTTGAAAGCACTACCGGCATCGGCCTTTTGCGTACCTGTATTCAGCAACGCCGCCGAGAGCGCAGCGGCTTGCTCAGGTATCAGGCCTGTCGCTGTAGCTGCACGACCGTGGTGTTGCAATATGGCACCCACGTCAGCGGCTTGCGCTCCCCCCGGAATCTTGCCCAAGTGATTGGTGGCATCCGCCAGATCGAATGCCTGGACACCGCTGAGCTTCATGGACGTGCGCCAGCCGGCCATCATCTCGCCGACCTCCATGGCCGGGACTTTGAATGCCGACGCGGTCACTGCCGCATCGCTGGCGAAATGCATCAACTCAAATTGCCTGTCCGAGGCATTCGGCAGGTCATTACCAATGCCGGCGCTAGCCGCCAGGGCCTCGACTCTTGTCAAATCAACAGCGGTGGTACCTCCCGCCGCAACCAGCGGAGCGATTGCCATCTGCTGGGTCGACTGTGCCATGTCATCGCTCTGGCGTTGGGTCAGTTGAGCCACCGCTCTCAGATCGGCCATTGCCGAATCCATCGCTATCGCTGATTTCAGCAGGTCCGGTGGTTCGAAACCGCCACTCGTTTTATCTGTCGATTTTTGCCCACTGACCGTAATACCTTTCACATCGGCATCCAGCGGCTGCGACAACGGACGTGGCAACGACAGTCTCAAATTCAACGAATCAATAGCTGCAGTCAGCAGGCCAACTTTGAGACTGATCGTGACCAGTGCCTGGCTGAGCCCCTCGAGTGGCGCACTGTTCATCACAGTCACACCCTGGCCGACTTCGCCGAACGATATATCGCCGGTATTGAAGCCTGCGTTCCTGAGTGAATATTTTGTGTCTGCCATGCCGCTCTACTCCTGTTTCACGCCAAGGCGAGTGATCGCTATGTCGTAGCGGCGCAACGCCTTCGCGACGTCCCACTCCAGAATCTCCGCTTCACTTACCCGGTAAATGAGCGGCACCACATCGAGGATTACTTCGATGTCGCGCTCCGAAAGAAGGCCGCCGGTTGATTTAAAAAATCGTCGATGCGCACCTGCAGTTGCGTCCAGTCGGGCACGGTCAACAGGGCCAGGTCGGGGATCATCAAACCGGTGCAGTGGGCGGTGATGAACTCGGCGCGTTCCTTGGGCGTCTTGTGTTTTTTCATCGCCCTGGTGGCGCGCAGTACCGGCATTTCCAGGATCAGGGACGACAGGCTGCGGCCTGCTACAGCAAGCGGTTGCAGCAAGGTCACTTCGTCGGGGTCGACAATCGATTGCTTCCCCTCGCCCCCTTGCTCAAGAAAGTGCGAAGCCGGCAAGGTCGACATCTCGTGTACGTATCGGGCGATGGTCACGTAGTCCGGGCGTTTGAGCTGGTCGAGTTCCTTGACCGACAGACCGGTGGCCAGCAGCGCCAGCTCGAAGAACTGGTCCTCTTCATCATCGCCAGCGCGGGCCAGGGCCTCTTTTTGTGCAGCGTAATACAAGGGTTTGAGTTGGATTTGCTCGATCTGCGACCCGTCGTCGCCGGTGATTGGCGACAGCAGGTCGTGTTGAGGTGGCATCCAGGTCATAAAAAAATTCCTTGGTGATTTCAGCCTTGTGGGAGCGGACTTGACCACTCCCACAGTCTTTATCTATGGAGGGTTATGGCAGCAGGACTGCGCGGCGGGCATCGCCGAGAATGTCGACGCCGTTGAGCACGAACTTCTGGGTGCGCACATCAATGTCGATCACTGGGATGCCGTTTTCCAGACGGTTGTAGGTGCGGCAGGCGAGCTCGAGGGTGGTGGTGGGTTTATCGCCCATCTTCAGCTTGGCCTCGGCCAGGGATTTGAGCTTGCCGCCGACGGTGTGGTAGGTGAACCAGGTATTGCCATCCTGATCCTGCCCGGCTTCACGCACGTTCAGCAGAATGTCGTCACCCAGCTTCACGCCCAGCGCCAGCATGATTTCCGGACCAGCGCCTTGCAGCACGAGCGTGGCACCCAGCACTTTGCCGCTCTTGGCCATTTCCTCGGCGATGAAGCGTCCACCAGCCAAGGCTTCCATTTCGAATTCGATCTTCGGCGGAGTGAATTCCTCCACCGTCGCCGACAACGGCAGGCCTTGCAGGGTGGCCGCGATGGCCTGTCTTACGCGGTTGGTAAACATTAGAGAACGTCCTCCAGGAACTGCTCGATGATTTCATCGCGGGCATTGAGTTGATAAACCATGTGTTCATTTGGCGCGTAGCGGCCGTAGTCGATGACCACGTACCAGGTGCCGTTCTTGTACTTCTCGACGCAGTTCAGTTCCGGGTGCAGGTACACGCTGCCGCCAGGAATGGTTTCGTCGGCGACAAGGGTTTGCAGCCAGTCGTTGATGCGCTTGACCTCCTGATCCATGAACGACTTGGTCAGGTTCTTGGCCATGGCTTTCTGGCCGGCCTTGACCAGCTTGCGGCTGATCGCGTCTTCGAGGCCGACGTAGCTGATGAACTTGCCGGTGATCGAGCGGTTACCCAGCAGCGAGAAGCCGCCGAGGATGGTGCGGGCGTAGTAGCTGATGCCGTAGCGGTTGAGCAGATCGCCCTCGGTGGAGGTGTCGAGGATGTTGTATTCCACCACCCGCGAAACGTCCTCGGCGTAGGTCACCTGATTGCCCGGACTCTCCCATTGCTTGACCTTGGCCAGCGCCGCGATGGCCAGGCTTGAAGGCGACAGGAAGACGTTTTTCTTCGCCGCCTTGGAGTACACCGACGGCATGTTGTGCACCAGCAGGCAGCGGTCGAAGCCCAGCTCCGCGCCACCCAGTTCCTGGCTATACGTCACCTGATCGGCGACTGCGGCGTCTTTGCCGTCAAGCACCACCCGAGCCTTGATGCGTTTGCCAAACGAAGCAAACTCGCTGGCCACCGCTTTGGTACCGGTGAAGCCAGGTGCACCGATGATGGTCAGGTCCTCGGCCACACCGCTCAACGCCGCGAGACCGAGCTTGCGACCGGTCAATGGATCGATGCCGCCGATGACGTTGTTCAGCGTATCGGCCGGGGTGTCGCCCTCTTCGACGATGACCACATAAACCGGCACCTTGACCACTTTCAGGATCTGGAACACCGCGTGAAACAGAGTGCCCTCTTCGCTGCCGGTCGGGTCCAGCAGCGCCTGGGTGGTGAAGCTGTTGATGCGAAACGGTGCGTTGCGCGGAATCAGCGGATCGGCCTTCGGCGCGGTGCCGATCAGACCGATGACGTTGTCACCCAGGCCACCCATGGCCTCGGGGGATTCAGTGGCATTGACGGTGATGCCGTTGTGCTCGAAGTTCAAAACCTCAGCCATGGTTATTCAGCCTTCTTGGCAGCGGCCTTCTTGGCCGCGATGGATGGAGAGGCCGACTCGGCAGCCTCGGTTTTTTTCAGTTCCAGGCGACCGGCGCTGCGCAACGCATTGGCCTCCACGTCGAGCAGTTGCAGTTCCTGGCCGAGGCTCGACCAGTGACCACCCCCGGTGGGGAATGGGCGCAGTACGGTGTAGGTTTGGCGTTCTGCCATTTTTGTTTCTCCATGAATGAAAAAGCCCCTTGGATAAGGGGCTGTTGTGTGTTTTTCTGGGTTTGGTGGAAAAGAAAACGCCCCAGCGGTGCGGGGCGTTTATTGTTCTTGCTTGGTCAGCCACGGAGGCGCGACCGGACGCTGATCCGCTTCAGGAAACCCCGTCGTTTGAGGCCAGTCCCTTAATTTTCGGCGGTAGACTTGCAGATCGAGGTATTGCTCGGCGGTGAGCGTAGTTGCGGTACCTTGCTCCAGTTCATCGCGTTGGCGGGTTACAACGCAGTCCGTGATCGCCAATGTTCCGTTGCGCCAACGGCGCTCGATGCCAATCAATTGTTCATAAGTAACTTCCACGCGCGCGCGCTCCGCCAGCGACGGCGGGCTAGTAGAGAAGTCAATGATTTTCCCCATTGCCTGCTCTTCCAGGTACTGCCTATGCAGTTCATCAGTGATGAAAAAACCATCATCTGGCATCGGTCCAAATGTGTCGTCCCAAAAACCGCTTTTTGAGAAGCTCGCATAAATTGCCACATGCACCTCACTGGGGGACTCGCCCCCCATCTGTACAATAATAAAAGGGGTAAAGGCTTAACCACCGATGGCGAAAATTTTGGCCGGTGCAGTGATTGGCCCCCAGTTGTATAGGGTCATGCCTGACGGCGACACGTCACCCGCAACAACATTGCCGGAAGATGTGCTGGCGCTGAAACCTAAGGGGGCAGCGATTGCAAAAATGCAGGCATTGGGGAACACAATCGGAAATGCAACGCTGCCCGAGCCGCCGGCAGTAACGTACGCCGACTGACACCATTGCAAGATCAAACCGTTCGGAAGTTTTTGCCAGCCATTGGAAGTTTGCGAACTCGCAAATAAAGTGGTTTTTCCCATCATCCCCGTACCAGTCAGCAACCATGTTCCGGTACCGAGATGTATGGCGTCGACATAGGTGTCCGCCGGGATAGTCCTGGCGGTGCTCGAAGGCGTGCCGACGCTGATTGTTTCCTGCATCTTGTCCGTGCCTTGGACGGTCAAAGTAATTGCAACCGAGGGCGACCAGTTCTGAATCCGAACCGTAGCGCCAGCCGGCAAAGAATTCACAACCGAGTCGGGTAGGCTATAGGACGATGCAGTAAAGCATGAGAAATGCACGATTCCACCAACATGTGCCAGAACGCCGGTCAACGTACTCGCGGTTGCAGTCACACTGGAGTACTGAAGCCCACGCGCCTGGACCGCCGCCATGGTGGCCAGCTTGGTGGTCGTGTCAAACCGACCCGGCGTCGGCGCAGTCGGCGTACCGGTCAGCGCTGGCGAAGCCAACGGCGCCTTGGTCGCCAGTTGGTTGGTCATGGTGGTGGCAAAGTTCGGGTCATTGCCCAGCGCCGTTGCCAATTCGCTCAGGGTGTCCAGCGCAGCCGGCGAAGAGGCCACCAACGCAGCGACGGCCGACTGAATAAACGCAGTAGTCGCAATTTGCGTGGTATTGGTGCCTGCAGCAGCCGTCGGTGCGGTGGGAATGCCGGTCAGCGCTGGACTCGCCAATGGCGCTCGCGACGTATCCGTGGGGTGCCGATGGTCCTCACGCGTCAGTTTGGTGCTCGTTCCGACCGCCGCTGCGCCATCCATCAACGGTGCTGCCGTGGCCAAGTCAGCGGCTATTTCCTGCTGGACAAAGCCCGTAGTAGCGATCTGTGTGGAGTTCGCGCCAGGCGCTGCCGTTGGAGCTGTTGGAACACCCACCAAGGCTGGCGATGCCAATGGAGCGAAACCGTAGGTGACGTTCTGAAAAATCAATGCCGTGGTACCCAGCACAATCACGCCATCTGTCACGAGTTGCCAACGACTGTCAGCCTGCGTTGTCCCCTGCTCAACCGAAACCTGCAAGGCCGAGGTCACCTCTGCATTGGTATTGGCATCCTCAGAACGCATCCATGCAGCATTAGCTACAACGTACAAACCATTGTCTTTTGCCGATGCCTGGTTTTTAACCAGTACCCTATCTCCAGCGATAACAGCCACACCGTCGATTGTTTGTGCCCCGGTTAAAACGATGTTGTTTGTGGTTGCCACCCTCACAGACTGCTTGTTGTCGAGTTTTGCGAGCTCGTCAGCGACATAGGAAGTCACCCAGGCCCGCGTCGCCTTGACCACCGTGTCATCAATCAACAAGGTTACCAACGCCGCATTGCTGGTCTCGAAAATCGAACGAATGTAGAACTCTTTCCCCGACCCCGACGTCGCCAATACCGGCTTGAACGACTCCGGGTATTTGACGATGGCGTAGAGAATACCGGTGTCCGTCCACAGCCCGGCCTCGCGCACATACCAGCCGCCGACTTCGGGCGGAATCGTGACTTCTGCCAACAACCAGCTCGGATTTTTCTCGTCCTGGAACAGTGCATTGAGCGGCCCGCGCCAGACTTCGCGCTTGAGCGCAGTGTCAGTGGCCGCCGGGTTGTAGATTGCGCCAGCGCCGTCACCGACCGAAATCTGCGACAGTTTGATCGGCACGCCCGCCGCCTTGCAGGCGGTTTCGTAGGCAATCCCTGCATTCGTGAGCAGGGTGTAATAGTCAGCCATTCAGGCCCCCTGAGGATAAATAGTGGATGTTTCGACGGTGTAGATTCCGGCAGCCATAAAGGCCTCGCCTGAGGTTTCCAGCCCTTCGATGACGACGGGATAAACCGTGGTCAGCTCGCCGCACACCGTCGCCGCGCCAATCACGTGACGACCGAAGGCACTCAAGCCGACAGACACTGACAAGGTGTCGCGTTCGCTTTTGGCATCCGCCAGGCGTCGATCAAGACGTGCATCGATGTCTTCGCTGTAAGGCTGTTCGGTGAACGCCCTGACGGAAAAGCTGTAGGGCTGACCCGGCGGTATCTGCTCGTACCAAGCGCGCACTTCGGGTATCAGGCGCAAGCCCTTGGCTGCATTTTCCAGCGCCTGTCGTGTGCCGGCCTGACGCGCCGTGGGCCAGGCAAGTTCAACGGTCAAGCGCTTTTCCGCTTCGGCCGCGTCGGTGCTCCACTCGCTGACACCCCGATCCGCCGCGAGGTACGGGAGAAACGCCGCGGGTGTGTCGGTCGGGTTCATCAACTCGGGGAACGGCGGTTCAATGCGATCAAGCAAGATGCCGAACCCGAGATCCAGGGCTTTTTCCAGCGCCGAGCTGTTGGCTGGCAAAAGGCTTGGTCGATGTTGTGGGTCACTCATAGCGTGAGCACCTCCACGTCGATGCCGGTGCAGTAAGGTGCCTCGAAGGCCGTCGTCACAATCGGCTCCAGCGGTTCGAGAATTTCAAGCTGAACCGCGCCGGCGTTGTGCAGCGTGTAGTCGATCCAGCTCGGATCGACCCGTCCTTCGAGGCGATGACAGCTGTCGGCATAGGCTTGCAACTGCTGTTGCGCGGCGACTTTCGTCAGTCCCGAGTCAGGGCCGGCGTTGATCCTGGCGACCACCCGGATCTTGTAGTCCTTGATGTGGGCGCCCTGCACCGTGACCCGATCCGTTTCCGGTCGCACATCCGGTCGCTCGAAGTGCTGGCGTACCCCATCGAGCAACGCCCCGGAAGCCGTGCCATCCCCCTCCCGTGACAGCACTGTTACCATCACCTCGCCGGGGGCCGTGCGCCGTCCGTTGCCATCCTTGACCTGCGCGGCATAACCATCCGGGGCGAAGGTATAAGTGACCATCACCTCGCCCGGTTCGGCCGACTCCACCTTCATCACCGGACGCTCGCCGAGGGTGAACACCTCCCGTCGATACTGCATGCGCGAGCCGGCAGCGGGTGCATGGGGAGCCAGGTAGTAGCGCAATCGCGCGTCGTCGTCGCTTTCATAAACCGGTGCAATGGGCGGGAACGCCGCCGGATCGCCAGGGTCGAGCAACTGACGCTCAAGCCCCATGTCCGCCAGACGCGCATCGAGGTTACTCCCCGTCGCCCACCACGCCAGCATCTGCTTGATGCGGGCGTTGTACTTGCGCTCGTGCAGTTGCAGGCGCACACAAAACGCTTCGAGCGCCAGGGTCAGCAACTCGCTTTCGTTCTCCAGGCTGACCTTCAGTTTTGCCGCACTCTGCGGAGCACGGGCGCCGACGTACTCGACGACAAAGGTCTTGAATTCAGCCAGCAGCTCCTCGAACGCTTCGACCGTGACGATCGCCGGCTCGGCCAACTGGTTCTGACCCGGTATCAACATGCTCATGTCACCACCTCGAAAGACTGATTGCGGTTGTTCCAGGTACCCGCGAAGCGCAGGAGCAAACCCGCGCCGTGTCGACTGGCGACAATGACCTGTGGCTGGAAATCGCTGATGCCGTTCTGGCTGTTGTAGAACGCCTGTGCGGCGTGGCTCTGGGCCAGGATCAGCAAGTCGTCGCCGAGGTTCTGACCCAGCAGGTCTGGGATGGCGCAGCCATACAACGGACGTTTCTGGCGTGTACCCAGAGGCGTGGTCAGCGCCCGGGTGGCGCGCTGCACAAATTGCGGCCAGTCGTCGACCGTCGCGCCGGTATTTCTATCGATTCCAATCATGGGAAAACTCTTTATGCAGTGCTGATCACGCGACCCTGGTGATCCACCAGCGGGCCGCTCAAGTGCACACCGGATGCGTCGAGTCGCAGGCCGACCGCCCCCAGTTGCCATTCGATGACGTCAGTGCTCATCGCCAGTCGCGCCGGGCCGATGCTCAGTTCGAGCACTTCGCGATTGCCGTTGAACGCCGCCGGGCCGTTGTTCCAGTGCAAGGCATGACTGGCGTCGTCGTAACCGCTTTCCGTACCGTCCCGATAGAGGCGACGCGTCAGCGAAGCCTGGGTCGAAGCCGGGGGAAACTGATTGCCGTTAAGCCCGAACAGCGCAACGGATTGCGCGCTGCTCTCGCCGCCGCCATGGTTCAGCAACAGGCATTGCTCGCCCACGGAGGGAATCCGCGACTCGCTTTGCGCCCCGGCGCTGGGATTGAAAAAGCGGATAGCCGGCGTCAGCAATTCACCGTGGCTGACCCGGCATGTATTGCTGGCCGCATCAACTTCCTGGCATACGCCGATTCGGCACAGGCTGTCGGTACGTCGGTAAAGGTCTTCAAGCTCCGCCTCCATCTCGGCCAGACGCTCGATGATCGGGCCAAGCTGCAGGCGTAACAGCGCATCGAACATGGCTCAGCCCTCCAGCTCTGTGTATTGGTCCGGATCGTCGATATCCGACACTTCCCAGGTGCGGGCGTATTTCGGGGTGCCCAGCGGGTCGTCCAGCAGCGGTGGACCGAAGTACAGCACTTGGGTGAAGGACAGGGTCCAGGCAGGGAATTGCCCTGTGCCCTTGATAAATAACGACGGAATGGCGTCGAGGCTGGTGGGCAAATCGCATTGATCACCCGGCAGACCCCATCGGTTATCCGTGACCAGATCCTTGAGCAAACTGGTCAGATCGCAGGCTGCAAGGCTTGGGTTTTCGGACTCGGGACGCACCACGGCTTGCAACGAAACCGTCAGTACATGAGCAATTCGCCCATCACGACCACGACAATCTGCGGCATCACGCTCAAGGGCGATCAACACCCAGGGCTGGTCGCCGACATCCGTGAAGTCTTCACGACTACCGACGCTGATTCCGAGCTCCGAGTTGCGTAACGTCGCGGCAATGGCCGTAAACAGCTGCGAAGGTTTTTCGATGAGGGTGGGCATAAAAACTTCCTGTTCATGCGTCGAAGGGTTCATTGCTGATCGGGGCGAGAATCACGGGGCGGCACTTCGCTAACCCCGATCCGTTTCGCGGCCCAGCGCTCATAAAGCCCGATGGCCACGTCCGCCCCGGACATCGCCGTAAGGCAGCCAAAGGCGCCCGCGGCCCAGATCGACACGCCAGCCGCATACAGCAGCAGAATGGCCGAGACGCCGCAGACCATGCAGGCGCCGGAGCGCAAGGCCAGCCGTCGCAGCAGTGACCAGCCCCGAGCGCCGTCCTTGTCGGCGCGCCACATTTCGCCGGACACCCCGCCCACCAGGGCGAGAACGATGACGAGCCAGATCGGCATGTCCAGCAACGCTTGTTGCTCGTTTGTCATGTCACGCCTCCTGGGGTGATTGATGTGTGTGGTTCAGATGTCGCTTGTTGAGTGATTGATGGTCGGTAGGCATTCCAAAAAGCCCGACTCGCGTCGGGCTTTTCAGTAATGCGGTCCTTCGCGTTGACCTTTCGGCGCTACTGGCGCGGTACGGGTCCATTCAAATTGTTCTTCCGACCGCGGTCCCTGCCCGCCGGATAACTGCTTCTGGTGCTTTACGCTGCACACCCGGGTCAGTTGCCAACCCTCTGAACCGTTGAGGCCGGTTCATCGCTGCCTTTTTGGTGGAACTAAAGAGCTTCGTTTCGAGCCGCTTTGCTGAGCGGCTTGAGACAAAGAATATGCATGGATGCATATACAGTCAATGCACAAATGCATTTATTTATGCATTTGAAATGCACTGACGCATTGAACGCCCGCAAACAAAGGCGTTGGCGCCTTTTCGCAGGCGAAAAAAAACCCGCCTGATGGCGGGTTTTTATCTGACAGCGATGAGATTATCGGGCGTACATGCCCCACCAGAAGACGTGACCGAGGATGACGATTTGCTCTTCCTGCATTTCCTGGAAGCTGTAGTCCTCGTCCGGATGTTCATCGCGATTGAAGCTGCGCAGACGAATGCCGGTAGGCAGGCGATAAAGCTGTTTCACCCGCAACTGGCCATTGTGATTGATCGCATAAAGGTCGCCATCGATGATGTCGCCAATCCCGCTCTTGCCGGCATTGACGCCGACCGTGGCGCCGTCGCGCAGCACCGGCAACATACTGTTGCCGCGCACGGTCACGCATTTGGCCTGGTCGAACTGCACCCCATTATGGCGCAAACTGCGCTTTCCGAAGCGCAGGCTAGAGCGCTCGCTCTCTTCGATGACGAATCTTCCCGATCCCGCAGCCAATTCCACCTCGCGAAGAAAGGGGACCGACACCTCGTCATCATCAACGGGCGTATCGTCGTCCCACAGACTGATGTCCTTGAGTTCAGAATGCATTTGATCGCGCCCGCCGGTGGCCGCCGGCGCGACTTCCGCGCGACCGCGCAATTGGTCGGTGCTCACGGCGAAGTACTCGGCGATTTTCGAAATGTGTTTATCCGAAGGATCGACGATCTTCCCGCTGAGAATCCGCGAGAGCGTGGATTGAGGTACGCCGGTGCGACGGTGAAGCTCCGTGGGGGAGATCCCGTGCTGATCGAGCAGCGCTCTTAAGACAGTAGAAACATTGCGTTTTTGCATAACGAGCATAGTGCTGGTTCTTTTGGCGGAAGACAAATGCTCATTTGCATATATAGCGCATAAAGAGTCAGAAAGAGGCCGCGCAGCGTTCATGCCTGCGTCCGGTAGACCGCCCATGTTAATCTTGCGCCCATCGCGGAAAAGCCGGGCCGATGCCCCACCTTTGCCCCACACCTTTCAACGAGTTTTCCGATCCCCAATGAATAAAGCCGTTTCCGACCTGTCCTCACACACGCCAATGATGCAGCAGTACTGGCGCCTGAAGAACCAGCACCCCGACCAGTTGATGTTCTACCGCATGGGTGACTTCTACGAGATCTTCTATGAGGACGCGAAGAAGGCCGCCAAGCTGCTGGACATCACCCTGACTGCCCGCGGGCAGTCGGCCGGCCAGGCGATTCCGATGTGCGGGATTCCTTACCACGCCGCCGAAGGCTACCTGGCGAAACTGGTGAAGCTCGGCGAGTCGGTGGTGATCTGTGAACAAGTCGGCGACCCGGCCACCAGCAAAGGCCCGGTCGAACGTCAGGTGGTGCGGATCATCACGCCGGGGACGGTGAGTGATGAAGCGCTGCTGGATGAGCGTCGCGATAACCTGATCGCGGCCGTGCTGGGTGACGAGCGCCTGTTCGGCCTGGCGGTGCTGGACATCACCAGCGGTAACTTCAGCGTGCTGGAAATCAAGGGTTGGGAAAACCTGTTGGCGGAACTGGAGCGGGTCAACCCGGTGGAGCTGTTGATCCCGGATGACTGGCCGAAAGATCTGCCGGCTGAAAAACGCCGTGGGGTTCGTCGCCGTGCGCCGTGGGATTTCGAGCGTGATTCGGCGCTGAAAAGCCTGTGCCAGCAATTCTCCACCCAGGACCTGAAAGGTTTCGGTTGCGAGAACCTGACCCTGGCCATCGGTGCCGCCGGCTGCCTGCTGGCTTATGCGAAAGAAACCCAGCGCACCGCCCTGCCGCATTTGCGCAGCCTGCGCCATGAACGCCTGGACGACACCGTGGTGCTGGACGGTGCAAGCCGCCGTAACCTGGAACTGGACACCAACCTCGCCGGCGGTCGCGACAATACGCTGCAATCGGTGGTCGACCGTTGCCAGACCGCCATGGGCAGCCGTTTGCTGACCCGCTGGCTGAACCGTCCATTGCGGGACCTGAACGTTTTGCTGGCCCGCCAGACCTCGATCACGTGCCTGCTCGATGGCTACCGCTTCGAAAGGCTGCAACCGCAGCTCAAGGAAATCGGCGACATCGAGCGAATTCTTGCCCGGATCGGCCTGCGCAATGCGCGCCCGCGGGATCTCGCACGCCTGCGCGATGCCCTCGGCGCTCTGCCTGAATTGCAAGTGGCGATGACTGGGCTGGAAGCCCCGCATCTGCAACAACTGGCGACCACCACCAGCACCTACCCGGAACTGGCCGCACTGTTGGAAAAAGCCATCATCGACAACCCGCCAGCGGTCATCCGCGACGGCGGCGTGTTGAAGACCGGTTACGACAGCGAACTCGACGAATTGCAGTCGCTCAGCGAAAACGCCGGGCAATTCCTGATCGACCTTGAAGCCCGGGAAAAAGCCCGCACCGGCCTGTCGCACCTCAAGGTCGGCTACAACCGCATCCACGGTTACTTCATCGAGTTGCCGAGCAAGCAGGCCGAATCGGCGCCTGCCGATTACATCCGCCGACAAACCCTCAAGGGTGCCGAGCGTTTCATTACCCCGGAACTCAAGGCCTTCGAAGACAAGGCCCTGTCGGCCAAGAGCCGCGCCCTGGCCCGGGAGAAGATGCTCTACGAAGCATTGCTCGAAGACCTGATCGCACAGTTGCCACCGCTGCAGGACACCGCTTCGGCGCTGGCCGAACTGGATGTACTGAGCAACCTCGCCGAGCGTGCGCTGAATCTCGACTTGAACTGCCCGCGTTTCGTCAGCGAGCCGTGCATGCGTATCAGCCAGGGTCGTCACCCGGTGGTCGAGCAGGTGCTGACCACGCCGTTCGTGGCCAATGACCTGAGCCTTGATGACAACACGCGCATGCTGGTGATCACCGGTCCCAACATGGGCGGTAAATCCACCTACATGCGCCAGACCGCGCTGATCGTACTGCTGGCCCATATCGGCAGCTTTGTACCGGCAGCCAGCTGTGAATTGTCGTTGGTCGACCGGATCTTCACGCGGATCGGCTCCAGCGATGACCTGGCGGGCGGGCGCTCGACCTTCATGGTCGAAATGAGCGAAACCGCCAACATCCTGCACAACGCTACCGAGCGCAGCCTGGTGCTGATGGACGAAGTCGGACGCGGCACCAGCACCTTCGACGGTTTGTCCCTGGCCTGGGCGGCGGCGGAACGACTGGCACATCTGCGGGCCTACACATTGTTCGCCACGCACTATTTTGAGCTGACGGTCCTGCCGGAAGCCCAACCGCTGGTGGCCAACGTGCACCTCAATGCCACTGAGCACAACGAACGCATCGTCTTCCTGCACCACGTGCTGCCCGGGCCTGCCAGCCAGAGCTACGGCCTGGCGGTGGCGCAGTTGGCCGGTGTGCCAAGTGAAGTGATCGTGCGCGCCCGCGAGCATTTGAGCCGGCTGGAAGACACCGCCCTGCCCCATGAAGCGCCCAAACCGACCAAAGGCAAACCGGCCGCGCCACAGCAAAGCGATATGTTTGCCAGCCTGCCGCATCCGGTGCTGGATGAACTGGCCAAGCTCGACCTGGACGACATGACGCCGCGTCGCGCGCTCGAAATGCTCTATACACTAAAGACACGGATCTAACGCATCAGCTTGCAAGCTGTTAGAATCTCGCGCGGTTTGGGATGCTGCTGGCTTTTAGCCTGGCCTGCAGACTATCGCTCCCAAACCTTGCGACCCCTACGTGAAGGGGCGCAGCAAGCCGCGCCTGAGGAGAAAATTAGAAATGACCTTCGTCGTCACCGACAACTGCATCAAGTGCAAGTACACCGACTGCGTAGAAGTCTGTCCGGTGGACTGCTTTTACGAAGGCCCGAACTTCCTGGTGATTCACCCGGATGAGTGCATCGACTGCGCACTGTGCGAACCTGAATGCCCTGCCGTGGCCATCTTCTCCGAAGATGAAGTCCCTACCGGCATGGAGAACTTCATCGCATTGAACCTGGAGTTGGCCGAGGTCTGGCCGAACATCACCGAAAGGAAAGATGCGCTGCCCAATGCAAAAGAGTTCGATCGCGAGATAAGCAAATCTGTAGGCAGCAGCAAGCTGGAACTCCTCGAACGCTGATTACCCACGCGTTCGCGAAAAAGGCCCCACAAGGGCCTTTTTGCTTTTCTACGGGCAAAAAAAAGGGGCGGTTTGACCCGCCCACATTTTTTCCCTATTCCCTGTGTTCCTTTTCATCGTCCTGATGAATCGCTTCCTGCGATGTCCCTTCCCCTCGTCCTTGAAGGGTGTGTCCATCCTTCGACACGCCCCAGATACTAATGCGATCCCCGGTGAGAGCAACTGCCCTTTCGAGCCAAAACAGGCTGTCACATGCTTATAATCTTTAAATTTTTACTTAGTATTCAGTTAGATAACGATCTGCGCGAAAGCCCATCGCAGACTGCCACGCTGTAAAAATAACGAACACTTACGAGAGAGTAAGCCAAGACTTACACATCAAGACTACAAACCTGAGGAGGTCTTGCAGCCCCGAGGGAGTCGATTAACAGGCAATAAAAAGCCCCGAACCAGTCGGGGCTTTTGTTGCTTGCTTCACTGGTCTGTCATTGAAACAGCGACTCGCTCGACAGGCCGTTTTTCTCCAGGATCTCCCGAAGACGCTTCAGGCCTTCTACCTGAATCTGTCTGACCCGTTCCCGGGTCAGGCCAATCTCCAGGCCTACGTCTTCAAGGGTGCTGCTCTCGTGACCCCGCAGACCGAAGCGGCGTACAACCACTTCGCGCTGCTTGTCGGTCAGCTCCGAGAGCCATTGATCGATGCTCTGGGACAGGTCGTCATCCTGCAGCAGTTCGCATGGATCGGTTGGACGATCGTCAGTGAGAGTGTCCAGCAGGGTTTTATCCGAATCCGGACCCAGCGAGACGTCGACCGAAGAAACCCGCTCGTTCAAGCCGAGCATGCGCTTGACCTCTCCCACTGGCTTTTCCAGCAGATTGGCGATTTCTTCAGGTGAGGGTTCATGGTCGAGTTTTTGCGTCAGCTCCCGAGCCGCTCGCAGGTACACGTTCAGCTCTTTGACCACATGGATCGGCAACCGGATGGTCCGGGTCTGATTCATGATCGCGCGCTCGATGGTTTGACGAATCCACCAGGTAGCGTAGGTCGAAAAGCGGAAACCGCGCTCAGGGTCGAACTTCTCCACCGCCCGAATCAGGCCGAGGTTGCCCTCTTCGATCAGATCGAGCAGCGACAAGCCACGATTGACGTAGCGCCGGGCGATTTTCACCACCAGCCGCAGGTTACTTTCAATCATGCGTTTGCGCCCGGCCGGATCGCCACTTTGCGACAGGCGCGCAAAATGAACTTCTTCTTCGGGGGATAACAGCGGGGAAAAGCCGATTTCATTGAGGTACAGCTGCGTGGCATCGAGTGCCCGCGTGTAGTCAATGTACTTGTGTTGCTTTAACGAAGCGGAGTGTCTGGATTTGGCACGAACGGAAGGTGGAGCCGCCCCTTCATCATTCGACATCGAATCCGTATCGATGCCGGTCTCCATCAGGAGAACCTCATCGTCGATGTCAAACTCCGGCACTTCTTTACTGAGAGCCATTGTTATAGTCCTTTGGTGAGTTCGACCTCAAGCTCAAGCGGCGCCTTTATCCTTGGCAACGCTGGAGCCTGTCCCCTCTACGTGACGGAACAGGCTGGTAGCGATCAACGACGTGGCAGGAATTGCAGCGGATCTACAGGTTTACCTTGGCGGCGAATCTCAAAATGCAGTTTCACCCGGTCTGTACCCGTTGACCCCATTTCGGCAATTGTCTGTCCGACCTTGACCTGCTGCCCCTCCCGAACCAACAGCCTGCGGTTATGTCCGTAGGCACTGACGTAGGTTTCACTGTGTTTGATGATGACTAATTCGCCGTAGCCCCTTAAGCCACTCCCGGCGTATACCACCGTCCCATCAGACGCAGCTAAAACAGGCTGTCCCAAATCTCCGGCGATATCAATTCCTTTATTCAAACTACCGTTTGAAGAGAATTTGCCAATCAAAATGCCATTAGATGGCCATCCCCAGCCGGTCGGGGCTGGGCCTGGAGGAGGCAAGGGAGCGGGTGCTGGCTTGTTGGCGACGGACGGTACAACCACCGGTGCAGTCGTGGTGGCACCGTCCACGGGACGACGGATGACCGTGGTTTTACTCGACGACGAGGGGCTGGAACTGGACGAACTGACCACCGTTGTCGGTGTTGAACCGGTGCGGCCATCGAAGCGAATCGTCTGACCCGGATGGATCGTGTAAGGCGCAGGAATGTTGTTGCGTGCCGCGAGGGCCTTGTAGTCCCAACCGTAACGGAAGGCGATCGAGAACAAGGTGTCTTTCGGTCTGACGACGTATTGTCCCGTCGTCACAGCCGGGCGCTGGGCAACGGCGTTGTTGCGGTCAACGACGCGCACGTCGCTGGATTTGTTGCTGGAACAACCGACCAGCAAGGTGCTCATGACAAGGCCAGTCACCAGGCGCTGAAAGCTCGTTTTACCCATACGCTGCGCAATGACTGTGAGACTCACCCGCCGCTCCCTTTGTGGTGGCTGAAAATGTGATTTACCGTGTTTCGGCACGAATTGTCGCCAGTATAACGGGCCGTGCAGGCTTTACCCGTAATGAAGCGAAATGGCTCCGCGCACACGTTTGCTGCATGGCAAATGAACCCGTTTATCCAATCGACGCTGCTGTAAGACAAAGGCCGTCGAAGAGAATTCAGCGCGTTTAAACAAATGCTCAGGCCAGTGGTCCATTGAGCAACGGAACGAAGCGTACCGCCCCGAGAACACGCCTGGAAAAACCCTGTTCCTCGCGAATGATCAACATCAATTGTTGCACTTCACCGGACCCGACCGGGATCACCAGACGCCCTCCGGGCGCCAATTGATCGAGCAATGCCTGAGGCACGTCGGTCGCCACTGCTGTCACGATAATGCCGTTATACGGCGCCAGCGCCGGCCACCCCTCCCAGCCATCGCCCCAGCGAAACACCACGTTGCGCAGATTCAACTCCACCAGGCGCTCCTTGGCCCGGTCCTGCAGCACCTTGATGCGTTCGACGGAAAACACCCGCTCGACCAACTGGGACAGCACCGCCGTCTGATAGCCCGAACCGGTACCGATTTCCATCACCTTGTCCAGTGGACCTGCTTCCAGCAGCAGCTCGCTCATGCGAGCCACCATATAAGGCTGGGAGATGGTCTGGTTATGTCCGATCGGCAGCGCTGTGTCTTCATAAGCACGGTGCGCCAGCGCTTCATCGACGAACAGGTGACGTGGTGTACGGCGGATGACTTCCAGCACCCTTGCGTTGGACACCCCTTCCTCGTACAAACGCTGAATGAGGCGTTCACGGGTCCGTTGCGAGGTCATGCCGATGCCGCGACGCAGCATATCGTCTTGCTCACGAGACATCAGCGCAGCCCCTCCAGCCAGCCATCAAGACTTCTGAAGGCATCATTGAAGGTCCGATCCAGTTGCAATGGCGTGATGGAGACATAGCCCTGCATCACTGCATGGAAATCAGTGCCGGGGCCGCCGTCCTCGGCGTCCCCCGCGGCGGCAATCCAATAGCCGGACTTGCCGCGCGGGTCGACCACTTTCACCGGGGCCGCTGCACGGGCGCGATGCCCCAGGCGTGTCAACTGGACACCGCGGATATGCTCGAGTGGCAAATTGGGAATATTCACGTTCAGTACTGTACGCGGTGGCAGCTCGAGATCCGCATGGGCCTCGACCAGTTTGCGCGCAAAGTAAGCCGCCGTGGGAAGGTTATCGACTTGCCGCGAGACCAGTGAAAAGGCAAACGCAGGACGGGTCAGGAAACGCCCTTCAAGCGCCGCCGCCACGGTTCCGGAATACAGCACATCGTCCCCCAGGTTGGCGCCCAAATTGATCCCGGACACCACCATGTCCGCCTCACGCTCCAGCAAGCCATTGAGGCCCAGGTGCACGCAATCGGTCGGCGTGCCGTTGACACTGATAAAGCCATTGGCCAGCGTCTGCGGGTGCAAGGGACGGTCGAGCGTCAGCGAACTGCTGGCGCCGCTTTTGTCCTGGTCCGGGGCGATAACCACGCATTCGGTGTAATCCGCCAGCGCAGCATAAAGCGCGGCGAGACCGGGTGCGGTTACCCCATCGTCGTTAGAAATCAGAATACGCATGGGCTGTCCGTCTGCCCTACCGGCACCAGATCTACAAGCTCGCGCACCAATACGGTGGCGAAGCATCCGGCCGGCAGGACGAATTCCAGTTGCAGAATGTCAGGCTCGGGATAATGCCACGTCAACCCGGCAATGGGCAGCCGCAGGATGCGACGTTCGTGGCTCATTCCGGCGTTAATCAACCAATCGCGAAGGTCCGCTTCGCGCGCAGCGATTGCCTGCTCCAGTTCATGGACAGCGCCCGTGGCCGGCGAGTCACCTTCGCCCCACTGCGGCCCCGTCGGGTGCAGATCCAGAATCGCCAGGCGCGGGTCACTGCACTCGGCCTCACCAGCCGGAAAGAAGCTGCGGCTGTCGGTGAATGCCAGCAGATCACCGACCTGGGCACGCTGCCAGGTCCCATCGGCGACACGCGCGGCCAACACCTGGTTGAACAGAAAACTGCGGGCGGTCGAGAGCAGGCGCGAACGAACGTTGCGCTGCTCCGGCAACGCCTTGCGAGCAGCCCAGGCACGGGCGTCGACCACGTTGCCGCCGTCATGCCCGAAGCGCTGGGCGCCGAAATAGTTGGGGATGCCTTGCTTGGCAATCAGTTGCAGGCGCGCGTCGATGGCCGCCTTGTCACCGGCGAACTGCGTCAGGCGCAAGGTGAAGCCGTTGGCCGAATGGGCACCGCGCTGCAGCTTGCGTTTATGCCGGCTGGTCTTGAGGATCTTCAGCGTGTCGTTTTCTGCCGCCGACAGATCGGGATCGGCCTTGCCCGGCAGTTGCACGCTGAACCATTGGCGGGTCAGCGCCTGGCGATCCTTGAGCCCGGCGTAACTGACGGTGCGCAAGGGCACACCCGCTGCCTTGGCAATGCGTCGCGCTGCTTCCTCGGTATTCAGTCCGCGCTTTTCCACCCAGATCCACAGGTGTTCGCCGTCGCCGGTCAGGGGAATATCCAGGACTTCATCGACCTGAAAATCTTCCGCGATGGCTTTCAATACCGCGGTACCGAGGGCATCACCATAGGCCCGCGGGCCGAGCAATTGCAGTTCGTTCATGCGCGCAACAACAAGGCAACGGAGTGCACGGCAATGCCTTCTTCGCGACCGACAAAGCCAAGCTTTTCGGTGGTGGTAGCTTTTACGTTCACTTGATCCAACTCAACTTGAAGATCCGCGGCAATCAGCGCACGCATCGATTCGATATGCGGGGCCATTTTCGGCGCCTGGGCGACGATGGTGTTATCGACGTTGCCGACCTTCCAGCCTTTGGCGTGGATCAGTGCGACGACATGACGCAACAGCACACGGCTGTCGGCGCCTTTGAATTGCGGGTCGGTATCCGGGAAATGCTTGCCGATATCACCCAGCGCGGCAGCGCCGAGCAAGGCATCGCTCAAGGCGTGCAGCAGGACGTCACCGTCGGAGTGAGCGAGCAGTCCGAAGCTGTGTGCAATGCGCACACCACCCAGAGTAATGAAATCGCCTTCAGCGAAACGGTGCACATCATAGCCGTGGCCAATACGCATAAAAAAACGCCCCGATTTTTGTCAGGGCGTGATTCTACCTGCTATTGCTCAGCTAGTGTCCTGTCTCACACCAAAGCATGCGCGTGATGCCGCAAGTGATCTTCGATGAAACTGGCGATGAAGAAATAGCTGTGGTCGTAGCCGGGTTGCAGACGCAGCGTCAGTGGATGACCGGCCTGCCGGGTCGCCTGTTGCAGCGCTTCAGGCTTGAGCTGGGTGGCGAGAAAATCGTCGCGGTCGCCCTGGTCGACCAGCAGCGGCAACTTCTCATCGGCCTCGGCAATCAACGCACAGGCATCCCATTCGCGCCATTTCGAACGGTCCTCGCCCAGATAACGGGAAAAGGCCTTCTGCCCCCAAGGGCAGTCGATCGGATTGTTGATCGGCGAAAACGCCGACACCGACAGATAGCGTCCCGGATTGCGCAGGGCACAGACCAGCGCACCGTGCCCCCCCATCGAGTGACCACTAATGCCGCGCTTGTCCGACGCCGGGAAATGGGCTTCGACCAATGCCGGCAATTCCTGCACGACATAGTCATGCATCCGATAGTGGCGCGACCAGGGTTCCTGGGTGGCATTCAGATAGAACCCGGCCCCCAGGCCGAAATCCCATGCTCCCTCCGGATCACCCGGCACATCGGCACCGCGAGGGCTGGTGTCCGGCGCGACGATAATCAGCCCAAGCTCGGCGGCCACGCGCATGGCGCCGGCCTTCTGCATGAAGTTCTCATCCGTGCAGGTCAGGCCGGACAACCAGTACAACACCGGCAACTTGCCGCCCTGCTCCGCTTGCGGCGGCAGGTAGACGGCGAACACCATGTCGCAACCGAGCACGTCGGAGCGGTGTCGATAGCGCTTGTGCCAGCCGCCGAAGCTTTTCTGGCAGGAAATATTTTCAAGGCTCATGGCAGACCTCAGAAATGGATGACGGAGCGAATGCTTTTTCCTTCATGCATCAGGTCGAACGCCTTGTTGATATCTTCCAGGCCCATGGTGTGGGTAATGAACGTATCCAGCGGGATTTCACCGGTTTCGGCCATTTCCACGTAGCTTGGCAATTCGGTACGACCACGCACACCACCGAACGCTGAACCGCGCCAGACGCGACCGGTGACCAACTGGAACGGACGGGTGGAAATTTCCTGGCCCGCACCGGCAACGCCGATGATCACCGACTCACCCCAACCCTTATGGCAGCACTCCAGTGCGGCACGCATCAATTGCACATTACCAATGCACTCGAAGGAAAAGTCGACGCCGCCATCGGTCATGTCGACGATGACTTCCTGGATCGGACGATCGAAGTCTTTCGGGTTCACGCAATCGGTTGCACCCAGTTGCTTGGCGATTTCGAATTTTGCCGGGTTGATATCGATGGCAATGATTCGGGCAGCCTTGGCTTTCACCGCGCCGATGACAGCCGACAGACCGATACCGCCGAGACCGAAAATGGCCACGGTGTCACCCGGTTTCACCTTGGCGGTATTGAGCACGGCGCCGATGCCAGTGGTGACACCGCAGCCCAGCAGGCAGACTTTTTCCAGAGGCGCTTCCTTGGCGATTTTGGCGACGGAGATTTCCGGCAGCACGGTGTACTCGGAGAACGTCGAAGTGCCCATGTAGTGGAAAATCGGCTGGCCCTTGTAGGCAAAACGCGTCGTGCCGTCCGGCATCAAGCCTTTGCCCTGGGTCGCACGAATGGCCTGGCAGAGGTTGGTCTTGCCCGACAGGCAGAATTTGCACTGGCGGCATTCCGGGGTGTACAGCGGAATGACATGATCGCCCACCGCGACAGAGGTCACGCCATCGCCGATTGCCTCGACAATCGCCCCGCCCTCGTGACCGAGGATAGACGGGAAGATGCCTTCCGGATCAGCGCCGGACAGGGTGTAGGCGTCGGTGTGGCAGACACCGGAAGCCACCACACGCAGCAACACTTCACCCGCCTTGGGCATGGCGACATCCACTTCAACGATCTCCAGAGGTTTCTTGGCCTCGAAGGCAACGGCGGCGCGTGACTTGATCATGGTGATTCTCCAGTGAATGAAAACGAGACAGGAAGTGTAATACAGCCCATATCGGTGAATAATCCAGACAAAAGCAAAACATTATTGCCATACAGGGATAATCATCCATGTCCGATAATCGCTGGGAAGGTATCGACGAGTTCGTGGCCGTCGCCGAATGCAGCCAATTCACCGCTGCCGCCGAGCGCCTGGGGGTTTCTTCCTCCCACATCAGTCGACAAATCGTACGCCTGGAAGAACGCCTGCAAACCCGCCTGCTCTATCGCAGTACCCGCCGGGTCACGCTGACCGAGGCTGGACACACTTTCCTGCAACATTGCCAACGCTTGCAGGATGGCCGCGAAGAAGCGCTGCGGGCGGTGGGCGACCTGACCAGCGAACCCAAAGGCATGCTGCGTATGACCTGCGCCGTTGCTTACGGCGAACGCTTCATCGTGCCTTTGGTGACGCGCTTCATGGGGCTGTATCCACAGCTGCGGATCGACATTGAATTGAGCAATCGCCAACTCGATCTGGTGCATGAAGGCCTGGATCTGGCGATCCGCCTGGGGCGCCTGCAGGATTCGCGACTGGTCGCTACCCGCCTGGCACCCCGCCGCATGTTTCTATGCGCATCACCGTCTTACCTGGAACGTTATGGGCGCCCTCACAGCTTGTCGGAATTGAGCCGTCATAACTGCCTCATCGGCAGCTCTGATCTCTGGCAACTGGAACAGAACGGGCGGGAATTTTCGCAACGCGTCCAGGGAAACTGGCGTTGCAACAGTGGGCAGGCCGTATTGGACGCGGCGCTGCAAGGCGTCGGATTGTGCCAGTTGCCGGATTACTACGTGCTTGAGCACCTGAAAAGCGGTGCATTGATTTCACTGCTGGAGGCACATCAACCGCCGAACACGGCCGTTTGGGCGTTGTATCCACAGCAGCGGCATCTATCGCCGAAGGTGCGCAAACTGGTGGATTATCTGAAGGAAGGGTTGGCCGAGCAGCCGGAGTATCAGTGCTAGTGGTTTGCCGGTGTTGTCAGTGAGATGTTGGCTGACTGGGCTGGCGCTTTCGCGAGCAGGCTCGCTCCCACAGGGGACATTTGGCAGCGCAAAACAACTGTGGGAGCGAGCCTGCTCGCGAAAGCCATCTGATAGACAGCACAGCCATCAGCGGCGGTGAGCCCAGCGCTGTCTTAGCCATTCAAGATCCTCAGGGCGAGTGACCTTGAGATTGTCCGATCGCCCCTCGATCAGGCGCGGCGCTTGACCCGCCCACTCCATGGCCGACGCTTCATCAGTGATGACGACGTCAGCCACCAGGCTGTCCGCCAACGCCCGATGTAACGCACCCAGGCGAAACATCTGCGGCGTGTAGGCCTGCCAGATTACGCTGCGGTCCACGGTTTCGACGACACGACCGTGTTTGTCGACGCGCTTGAGCGTATCCCGTGCGGGCACCGCGAGCAGCCCACCCACCGGATCATCCGCCAGCTCAGCCAGCAGGTTATCCAGATCGTCACGACCCAGATTCGGTCGCGCGGCATCGTGAACCAGCACCCAGTCTTCATCGCCAGCGCCTTGCGCGTGCAAATGCAACAGCGCGTTCAGCACCGACCCGGAACGCTCGGCACCACCTTCGACCCGGGCAATGCGCGGATCGCTGGCACAGGCCAGGTTCGGCCAGTAAGGATCATCAACAGCAAGACTGACCACCACGCCTTTGAGGCAAGGGTGATCAAGGAAACAGCCGAGGCTGTGTTCGAGAATTGTGCGCCCGCCCAGTTGCAGGTACTGCTTGGGACGGTCCGCGGCCATACGGGCTCCGACGCCCGCGGCAGGAATCACGGCCCAGAAGGCCGGTAGCGAGAGGTTCATTGCGCCAACTGGTAAAGGGTTTCACCGTCCTTGACCATGCCCAACTCATGGCGAGCCCGCTCTTCAACGGTCTCCATGCCCTTTTTCAACTCACTGACTTCAGCGTCCATCACCCGATTGCGCTCCAGCAACGCCTCGTTCTCAGCTTGCTGATCCGCAATCTGCTGAGTCAGCTCGGCCACTTGCGCCAGACTGCCATTACCCACCCACAGGCGGTACTGCAGGCCAGCCAGCAGCAGGAGCAAGACGAGGAACAACCAATTGGGACTGCGCATCGAATATCAGGTATCCAGTGAAAAAAGACAGCCATACCAAAACATGAAGCTACTGATAGCACGAAGCCTGGAAGAACCAGGCTTGTGCTTATAAGGCATCAGATTAGTGGCAAAAGCGTCGCTTCAGCGATTTTTTCGACACAATCCGGTGTCTTTTTTATCAGCTAACGATCAACCGCGGAATTCGCCGCGACCGTTGTACTTGGCTTTGCCGTTCAACTGCTCTTCGATACGCAGCAGTTGGTTGTACTTGGAAACGCGATCGGAACGGCACAGGGAACCGGTCTTGATCTGGCCAGCCGAGGTGCCCACGGCCAGGTCGGCAATGGTCGAATCTTCGGTTTCGCCGGAGCGGTGCGAGATCACGGCGGTGTAACCAGCGGCCTTGGCCATCTGGATGGCTTCCAGGGTTTCGGTCAGGGTGCCGATCTGGTTGAACTTGATCAGGATCGAGTTGGCGATCTTTTTGTCGATGCCTTCTTTCAGGATCTTGGTGTTGGTCACGAACAGGTCGTCGCCCACCAGCTGGGTTTTCTCGCCGATCTTGTCGGTGAGGATTTTCCAGCCAGCCCAGTCGGACTCGTCCAGGCCGTCTTCGATGGAGATGATCGGGTAACGCTCGGTCAGACCTTTCAGGTAATCGGCGAAACCTTCAGCAGTGAACACCTGGCCTTCGCCGGACAGGTTGTACTTGCCGTCTTCGTAGAACTCGCTCGCCGCGCAGTCCAGTGCCAGGGTCACGTCGGTGCCCAGCTTGTAACCAGCGTTGGCCACCGCTTCGGAGATCACTTTCAGTGCATCTTCGTTGGACGCCAGGTTAGGTGCGAAACCACCTTCGTCACCAACAGCAGTGCTCAGGCCACGGGCCTTCAGTACGGCTTTGAGGTGATGGAAAATTTCGGTGCCCATGCGCAGGCCTTCCGAGAAAGACTTGGCGCCAACCGGCTGAACCATGAATTCCTGGATGTCGACGTTGTTGTCAGCGTGCTCGCCACCGTTGATGATGTTCATCATCGGAACCGGCATCGAGTAAACACCCGGGGTACCGTTCAGGTTGGCGATGTGAGCGTACAACGGCAGGTCCTGGTCCTGTGCTGCAGCCTTGGCCGCAGCCAGGGACACGGCGAGGATGGCGTTGGCACCCAGGGAACCTTTGTTTTCAGTACCGTCCAGCTTGATCATCGCCAGATCCAGCGCTTTCTGGTCGCTTGGATCTGTACCTTTCAACAGGTCGCGGATCGGACCGTTGATGTTGGCAACGGCTTTGAGCACGCCCTTGCCCAGGTAACGGCTCTTGTCGCCATCACGCAGCTCGAGCGCTTCACGCGAGCCAGTGGAAGCACCGGACGGCGCGCAGGCGCTGCCGATGATGCCGTTATCGAGAAGCACATCCGCTTCCACGGTGGGATTGCCACGGGAGTCGAGAACTTCACGACCTTTGATGTCGACGATTTTAGCCATTGTTGTAAACACTCCAAAGTTGACGAAAACGACGCAGCTAGAGGAAATCTTGTATCGCCGGCAAGTGGATTGCAGCGGGCAGACTTGCGGGCGATAAGGCTCAAGCCCGAGGGCCTGAGCGTTTAATCGTGCGGTACTTTACCGGAGAAATGAGGATTACGCGGTTTCTACCGTCGGAAAACTCTTAACCAGTTCGTCCAGCGCTTTGAGCTGGGCCAGGAATGGCTCCAGTTTGTCCAGACGCAGGGCGCAAGGGCCGTCGCATTTGGCGTTGTCCGGGTCCGGGTGGGCTTCGAGGAACAGGCCGGCCAGGGACTGGCTCATGCCGGCTTTCGCCAGATCGAGGACCTGGGCGCGACGACCGCCGGCGGAATCAGCGCGACCGCCCGGCATTTGCAGGGCGTGGGTCACGTCGAAGAACACCGGGTATTCGAACTGCTTCATGATGCCGAAGCCGAGCATGTCGACGACCAGGTTGTTGTAGCCGAAGCTCGAACCACGTTCGCAGAGGATCAACTGATCGTTACCCGCCTCCACGCACTTGTTCAGGATGTGTTTCATTTCCTGAGGTGCGAGGAACTGGGCTTTCTTGATGTTGATCACCGCGCCGGTCTTGGCCATCGCGACCACCAGGTCGGTCTGGCGCGACAGGAAGGCCGGCAACTGGATGATGTCGCAGACTTCAGCGACGACCGCTGCCTGTTCAGGCTCGTGGACGTCGGTGATGATCGGCACGCCGAAGGCTTGCTTGATGTCCTGGAAAATCCGCATGCCCTCTTCCAGGCCTGGGCCACGGTAGGAGGTCACGGAGGAACGGTTGGCCTTGTCGAAGCTGGCCTTGAACACGTAAGGGATACCCAGTTTCTGGGTAACCTTCACGTACTCTTCGCAGACCTGCATCGCCATGTCGCGGCTTTCCAGCACGTTCATGCCACCGAACAGCACCATTGGCTTGTCGTTGGCAATCTCGATATCGCCTACGCGGATGATCTTCTGCGCCATAAGGTTCAAGCCTTCTTCTGGTGTTGAGCCAAAGCTGCTTTAACGAAACCGCTGAACAACGGGTGGCCGTCGCGTGGTGTCGAGGTGAACTCCGGGTGGAACTGGCAAGCCACGAACCATGGGTGATCCGGCGCTTCTACCACTTCGACCAGCGCGCCATCACCGGAGCGACCGGAAATTTTCAGGCCGGCTTCCATGATTTGCGGCAGCAGGTTGTTGTTCACTTCGTAGCGATGACGGTGACGCTCGACGATTACGTCCTTGCCGTAGCAATCGTGCACCTTGGAGCCGGCTTCAAGCAGGCATTCCTGAGCGCCGAGACGCATGGTGCCGCCCAGGTCCGATGCTTCGGTACGGATTTCGACGGCGCCGGTGGCATCTTCCCACTCGGTGATCAGACCCACGACCGGGTGACCGCTTGCACGATCGAACTCGGTGGAGTTGGCATCTTTCCAGCCCATGACGTTACGAGCGAACTCGATCACCGCCACTTGCATGCCCAGGCAGATGCCCAGGTATGGAACCTTGTTTTCGCGAGCGTATTGAACGGCAGTGATCTTGCCTTCCACGCCACGCAGACCGAAGCCGCCAGGGACCAGGATCGCGTCGACGCCTTCCAGCAGCGCGGTGCCCTGGTTTTCGATGTCTTCGGAATCGATGTAGCGCAGGTTGACCTTGGTACGGTTACTAATGCCGGCGTGACTCATCGCTTCGATCAGCGACTTGTAGGCGTCCAGCAATTCCATGTACTTGCCGACCATGGCGATGGTGACTTCGTGCTCAGGGTTGAGCTTGGCATCGACGACCTTGTCCCACTCGGACAGATCGGCGCCGCCACATTGCAGGCCGAAACGCTCGACGACGAAATCGTCGAGACCCTGGGCGTGCAGGATGCCCGGGATCTTGTAGATGGTGTCGGCGTCTTCCAGGCCGATGACCGCACGCTCTTCAACGTTGGTGAATTGCGCGATCTTGCGACGGGAAGAGACATCGATCGGGTGATCGGAGCGGCAGACCAGCACGTCTGGTTGCAGGCCGATGGAGCGCAGCTCCTTGACCGAGTGCTGGGTTGGCTTGGTTTTGGTTTCGCCGGCAGTGGCGATGTACGGCACCAGCGTCAGGTGCATCAGCATCGCGCGCTTGGCGCCGACTTCGAAACGCAGCTGGCGGATGGCTTCGAGGAACGGTTGGGATTCGATGTCACCCACGGTGCCACCGATCTCGACCATCGCCACGTCGGCATCGCCGGCGCCCTTGATGATGCGGCGCTTGATTTCGTCGGTGATGTGCGGGATCACCTGAATGGTGGCGCCCAGGTAATCACCACGGCGCTCTTTGCGCAGCACGTGTTCATAGACACGGCCGGTGGTGAAGTTGTTGTTCTGGGTCATGGTCGTGCGGATGAACCGCTCGTAATGGCCCAGGTCCAGGTCGGTCTCGGCGCCGTCGTGGGTGACGAACACTTCACCGTGCTGGAACGGGCTCATGGTGCCCGGGTCGACGTTGATGTACGGGTCCAGCTTCAGCATGGTGACCTTAAGTCCCCGCGCCTCCAGGATGGCCGCCAATGATGCCGATGCAATGCCTTTCCCCAATGAAGAAACAACACCGCCCGTGACGAATATGTAGCGCGTCATGAAAAACCCTAGAAGTCTGCGTTAAAGCGGTCCGAGCCGCCGGGGAAAGCGAAGGAAGGCCGAAGCCCCCGATCACCTGCATTAATCACAGTGCACCTTTCAAAAAAACCGCCGCGTTGGGACAGACCGGGAGATGAAACACCGGTACGTTGCTCGCTACACATTTTTTGGAATCGCCCAGCAAAGACTGCTTGGTAATCGGCAACTCCTGCAATTCAGGCGAATCCACAGAAGTTGTATCAAGAAGGGAGCGTAGTCTACCGGAAAGCCCCTTTCAGCTCAAACCTTGATCTTCGCCCGGCGGTTGCCAGTGCAAATTCCATTCACCTGCCGCATCGCCATTGAGCCCAGGAAGATTAGCCACCGCCAACAACTGCTCGCCCTTGAACAGCAGCGGCAATCTGCCGCGCACGAACAGCGGCACGCCACGTTCGTTGAGCAAACGCTTCAAATCACGATGCCCGCGACCCGGCAAATCCATCACCTCTCCCCCCTCACGATAGCGGATCTGCAAAGGGCCATCGGGAATTTGCCCGGTGAGCGTGACAACGCCATTGCCAGGCAACGCCAGCGGCAGCGAGGGCTCAGGCCATGCGCCGGAAAGGAACGAAGGACGTAGCCAGCTACCGGACAACCACCAGATCCGCCCACCGGCCCGGTGCAATTCGCCATCCGCCAGCCGCCAGATCGGCCGGGCATCGCCGGTCGCATCGCGCAGATCCTCCCAACCCGACCAATGGTCGCTATCGGGGAGCCGTGTCAGCGGCTCAAGCCAGTGACTCAGTACATTGCGCTGCCGCGCGGTGGAGAGATCTTCCAGTGGCGCAAGCTCCAGCGAAGGCACACGCAGCCAATCGAATTCACTGACGGTACGTGCCTGGCTCAAGTCGATCTGTGCCAGCTCATCCAGCAGCCCCTGCGCCTCACTCAAGTGCGCAGCGCTGCGGGCCATGGTTGTCATTGCCTGCGGCCAACGCGAGATCAACACCGGGAACACCTGGTGACGCAGATAATTGCGCGAGAATTGTCGATCCTGATTGGAGGGATCCTCGATCCAGCTCAGCTGATGCTCGGCCGCATAAGCTTCCAGCTCCATGCGGGAAACGTCGAGCAAGGGCCGCAGCAAATGCCCTTCACCCAACGGGCGCTGCTGCGGCATGCCTGACAAGCCCCTCACCCCGGCGCCCCGCAACAAGCGAAACAGCAGGGTTTCCGCCTGATCGTCCCGATGCTGAGCGGTCAACAGCACTTCGTTGGCGTGAGTAACATCATTGAACGCCGCATAACGCGCATCCCGAGCCGCACGCTCAAGGCTGGCACCGGACTGAACTTGAACGCGCACAACCTCTAGCTGCACACCCAGCCCATCACAGACCGATTGGCAGTGCTCCGGCCACGCGTCGGCCGCAGCCTGAAGGCCGTGATGGATATGGATGGCGCTCAGCGCCGGCAGGGATTCGGTTTTTGCGAGGTGTGCAAGCAGGTGCAGCAGGACGGTGGAATCAAGCCCACCGGAGAAGGCGATGCGCCAGGTTGTGGCGTTGCGCCAAGAGGCAAGGTTTAGCAGGAGCCGGAGTGGCAGATCAATCTTCGAAGGATTCATAGGTCGATCGCTTCACATAGACCCCATGTGGGAGCGAGCCTGCTCGCGAAGGCTGCTTAACTTTCAACATCTCTGTTGATTGTTATACCGCTTTCGCGAGCAGGCTCGCTCCCACATTGGTTTTGCATCATTTCACAAGCGTGGTCAGATCAGAGACCGTAGCTCATCAGGCGCTCGTAACGACGGTCCAGCAGTGCCTTGTGGTCCAGCTTCTTCAGCATCGCCAGCTGCGAGCTCAGCTCGGCACGGATCGAGGCAGCCGCAGCGGCCGGATCACGGTGCGCGCCGCCCAATGGCTCGTTGATCACCTTGTCCACGATGCCCAGGCCTTTCAGGCGTTCAGCCGTGATGCCCATGGCTTCAGCGGCGTCCGGTGCCTTCTCGGCGGTTTTCCACAGAATCGAAGCGCAACCTTCCGGCGAGATCACCGCGTAGGTCGAGTACTGCAGCATGTTCAGTTGATCGCAAACGCCGATCGCCAGCGCACCACCAGAACCACCCTCACCGATCACGGTGGCGATGATTGGGGTTTTCAGGCGAGCCATGACGCGCAGGTTCCAGGCGATCGCTTCGCTCTGGTTACGCTCTTCGGCATCGATACCAGGGTATGCACCCGGCGTGTCGATGAAGGTCAGGATCGGCATTTTGAAGCGTTCGGCCATTTCCATCAGGCGACAGGCCTTGCGGTAGCCTTCCGGACGCGGCATGCCGAAGTTGCGACGAACCTTCTCGCGCACTTCACGGCCTTTCTGGTGACCGATCACCATGACTGGCTGGTCGTCAAGACGGGCAATACCGCCAACGATGGCAGCGTCGTCGGAGAAGTGACGGTCACCATGCAATTCGTCGAACTCGGTGAAGATATGTTCGATGTAGTCCAGGGTGTATGGACGTTTCGGGTGACGCGCCAGACGCGCGATCTGCCAACTGGTCAGCTTGCCGAAGATGTCTTCGGTCAGCGTGCTGCTTTTGTCCTGCAGGCGGGAGATCTCATCGCCGATATTCAGCGAATTGTCATTACCGACCAAGCGCAACTCTTCGATCTTGGCTTGCAGGTCGGCGATCGGCTGTTCGAAATCTAGAAAATTCGGGTTCATAGGCGTCCGTCTTGGGTCGACATCCAAGGGAGCTTGGGCCGGCCGGTTGTCTATTCGCGCCCTACCTTAAGGGAGAGGCGCGTTCAGGTCGAGATTAAAAATGTGGTCACAAATGAGGAAGCGTAATGCCACCTCACCGTTAACGGTATTGGAGGAAGACGTTGTCTCGCCCGAACTGGTCACGCAGGGCTTGAATCAACGCATCCGCCGGATCAATTCGCCAGCCTTCGCCGAACTGCAACAAGGCCTTCGCATCGGGGCTGGTGTACTCCATGGTAATCGGGCACGCACCGCGGTGACGCTTGAACAAGTCGCCCAACCAGCGTAGCTGATCGCCCTTGAGGTCCTGGGTCTGGACCTTCAGGCGCAGGCTTTCGGCCAGGTTGGTGCGTGCATCTTCCATGCTCATCACCCGCTTGACCCGCAACCTCAGGCCACCCGAGAAGTCGTCGTTGCTGACTTCGCCTTCGACCACCACCATCGCATCGGTCTGCAACAGTGCCTGCGCGGAGTGGAACGCATCGGCAAACAGCGACGCTTCGATCCGGCCCGAGCGATCGTCGAGGGTGATGAAACCCATCTTGTCGCCCTTTTTGTTCTTCATCACACGCAGGGCAATGATCATGCCCGCCACGGTCTGGGTATCACGC
This sequence comes from Pseudomonas sp. C2B4, assembly GCF_013359695.1. Classification (GTDB taxonomy): domain Bacteria; phylum Pseudomonadota; class Gammaproteobacteria; order Pseudomonadales; family Pseudomonadaceae; genus Aquipseudomonas. The sequence goes on along the minus strand of NZ_JABFMU010000012.1, from coordinate 59,252 downwards.
GCAGGTTTCAGGTCGATGATGCGCTGACGGGCAAAACGACGGATCTCACCTTCGTATTCGTCAATCGGGTGCCCGGTCAGGTACAGGCCCAGGGTGTCTTTCTCCCCTTTCAGACGCTCCTTGAGCGTCAACTCCCTGGCCTTGCGGTGATTGGCGTAAACGTCGGCATCTTCCTCAACGAACAAACCGCCGAACAGGTCGGCATGGCCGCTGTCATGGGTACGGGCGGTTTGCTCGGCGGCCTTGATCGCCTCTTCCATCGCTGCCAGCAGGACTGCACGATTGCGATCGATGTTGGCCTGATAGGCCTTCGGCTCGTCGTGGAAGTACGGCCCCAGGCGATCCAGTGCACCGCTGCGGATCAAGCCATCGAGGGTACGTTTGTTGATACGCTTGAGGTCGACCCGGGCGCAGAAATCGAACAGATCCTTGAACGGACCGTCCTGACGCGCCTCGGTGATCGCCTCCACCGGCCCCTCGCCAACCCCCTTGATCGCCCCCAGCCCGTAAATGATCCGGCCTTCGTCGTTCACCGTGAACTTGAACTCCGACGTGTTCACGTCCGGCGCGTCGAGGCGCAACTTCATGGTCCGCACTTCTTCGATCAAGGTCACGACCTTGTCGGTGTTGTGCATATCCGCCGAGAGTACCGCCGCCATGAAAGGCGCCGGGTAGTGCGTTTTCAGCCATGCGGTCTGGTATGACACCAGGCCGTAGGCAGCGGAGTGGGATTTGTTGAAGCCGTAACCGGCGAATTTTTCCACCAGGTCGAAAATGTTACCGGCCAGGTCGGCGTCGATGTTGTTGGTGGCGCAACCCTCAATGAAACCGCCGCGCTGCTTGGCCATTTCTTCGGGTTTTTTCTTACCCATGGCCCGGCGCAGCATGTCCGCACCACCCAGGGTGTAGCCAGCCATGACCTGGGCAATCTGCATCACCTGTTCCTGATACAGGATGATGCCGTAAGTCGGTGCCAATACCGGTTTGAGGCCTTCGTACTGGTAGTCCGAGTGTGGGTATGCCAGTTCGGCGCGACCGTGCTTACGGTTGATGAAGTCGTCCACCATGCCCGATTGCAGCGGGCCGGGACGGAACAGTGCCACCAGTGCGATCAGGTCTTCCAGGCAGTCGGGCTTGAGCTTCTTGATCAGCTCCTTCATGCCACGGGATTCGAGCTGGAACACCGCTGTGGTTTCGGCTTTCTGCAGCAACTCGTAGGTTTTCTTGTCATCGAGCGGGATGAAGTCGATGTTCAAGTCATCCAGGCCTTTCTTGGCCTGTTCGCGGTTGATGGTTTCCATCGCCCACTTGATGATGGTCAGGGTCCGCAAACCGAGGAAGTCGAACTTCACCAGGCCGGCAGCCTCGACGTCGTCCTTGTCGAACTGGGTGACCAGGCCACCGCCCTCTTCATCACAGGCGATCGGCGAAAAGTCCGTGAGCTTGGTCGGGGCGATAACCACGCCACCGGCGTGCTTGCCGGTACCCCGGCAGACACCCTCAAGCTTGCGTGCCATGTCCCAGATTTCCTTGGCGTCTTCGTCGACCTTGAGGAAATCGCGAAGCACCTCTTCCTGTTCGTAGGCCTTCTCCAGGGTCATGCCGACCTCGAAGGGGATCATCTTCGACAGGCGATCGGCCAGACCGTAGGATTTGCCCTGCACCCGCGCCACGTCGCGCACCACTGCCTTGGCGGCCATGGTGCCGAACGTGATGATCTGACTCACCGCGTTGCGACCGTAGGCGTCGGCCACGTACTCGATCACCCGGTCGCGACCGTCCATGCAGAAGTCGACGTCGAAGTCGGGCATGGATACCCGTTCCGGATTGAGGAAACGTTCGAACAGCAGATCATAGGCCAGCGGGTCGAGGTCGGTGATCTTCAGTACGTAGGCGACCAGAGATCCGGCGCCCGACCCCCGGCCGGGGCCCACCGGCACGCCGTTGTTCTTGGCCCACTTGATGAAGTCCATAACGATCAGGAAGTAACCGGGGAACCCCATCTGGATGATGATATCCAGCTCGAACTTCAGGCGATCGAGGTAGACCTGGCGCTTCTCTTCGTAATTGGGGGTCGTGTCTTTCGGCCACAATACGGCCAGACGCTCTTCCAGGCCTTCGTGGGAAACATGGCGCAGGTAGTCGTCAATGCCCATGCCATTGGGCGTAGGAAAATCCGGCAGGAAGTGCTTGCCCAGTTTCACGTCGATGTTGCAGCGCTTGGCAATCTCGACCGTGTTGTCCAGTGCCTCGGGGATATCGCTGAACAGCTCGGCCATTTCCTCGGCGCTTTTGAGGTATTGCTGATCGCTGTAATTCTTCGAACGCCGCGGATCGTCAAGGGCCCGCCCCTCACCGATGCAGACGCGGGTTTCGTGGGCCTCGAAGTCTTCCTGCTTGAGGAAACGCACATCGTTGGTGGCGACCAGCGGCGCACCGATCTTCTCGGCCAGGGCTACGGCGCCATGCAATTGCTCTTCATCGTTAGGGCGGTTGGTACGCTGGATTTCCAGATAGAAACGCTCTGGAAACACCGCCATCCACTCACGCGCCAGAGTTTCGGCTTCATCCGGGTTGCCGCTGAGCATGGCTTGGCCGATCTCGCCCTCTTTCGCCGCCGAGAGCATGATCAAGCCTTCGTTGGCTTCGGCCACCCACTCGCGCTCGACGATGACCGAGCCATTGCGCTGCCCATCGATGAAACCGCGGGAAATCAACTCGGTGAGGTTGCGATAACCCACCGGGTTCATGACCAGCAGGCTGATCCGGCTCAGCGGGTTATCCGGATCCTTGTTCGACAGCCACAGGTCGGCGCCGCAGATCGGCTTGATCCCGGCACCCATGGCGTTTTTATAGAATTTGACCAGGGAACACATGTTGTTCTGATCGGTGACCGCTACGGCAGGCATATTCATGCCGACCAGGGTCTTGACCAGCGGTTTGATCCGCACCAGACCGTCGACCAGGGAGTATTCAGTGTGCAGGCGTAGGTGAACGAATGAAGCCGGCATAGTGATCCTGTCTAGAAACTAGAGACGTGAAAGCAACAAGGCCCGGATTGTACCGGGCCTTGGTAAAAAAAATCAGCCTTGCGACTAACTCTCCGCGAGGCTTTCCCGAGCCTCATACGCCAGACGCACCGGAGCGAAGGAGCGCCGGTGAATCGGGGTCGGGCCAAGGCGGGTAAGCGCTTCCAGATGAACGGGCGTGGGATAGCCTTTATGGCCACCGATGCCGTAGCCCGGGTAAATCAGCTCGAACGCCGCCATTTCACGGTCGCGACTGACCTTGGCCAGAATAGAGGCTGCCGCAATAGCCGGGACCTTGCTATCACCTTTGACTACGGCTTCGGCGCGCATCGGCAATTTCGGGCAACGGTTACCGTCGATCATCGCCAGCTTCGGCTGGATGTGCAGCCCGGCCACGGCGCGCTGCATGGCCAGCATGGTGGCGTGCAGGATATTCAGCTCGTCGATCTCTTCGACTTCTGCGCGGGCAATGCACCAGCTCAGGGCTTTTTCGCAGATTTCGTCGTAGAGCTTTTCGCGGCGGGCCTCGGTGAGTTTTTTCGAGTCGTTCAGACCGAGAATCGGACGCTGCGGATCGAGGATCACCGCTGCGGTCACCACAGCGCCACAGAGCGGGCCACGGCCGACTTCGTCGACACCGGCAACCAAATCTTCCACTTCAGCGACCAAGGTGAAATCCAGCCCCATCTGCATGCTTGTTTTACTCATTGTACTTGGCCGACCAGGTTCAATACCGCATCGGCCGCTTGATTGGAGGCATCGAGACGCAGGGTACGGTGGATTTCGTCGAAACCGCGAGTTTGCTCCTGCCCCCCCTCGATCAGCGGCGACAGGGTCTGGGCCAGAGCCTCGACCGTCGCGTCATCCTGAAGGAGTTCGGGGACCAGCAGGCGCTGGGCCAGCAGGTTCGGCAATGACACGTAGGGGCTTTTCACCATGCGCTTGAGAATCCAGAACGTCAGCGGTGCCAAGCGATAGGCGACCACCATGGGCCGCTTGTACAACAAGGCTTCCAGCGTTGCGGTACCAGATGCAATCAGCACGGCGTCGCAAGCCGCCAGGGCCAGATGGGACTTGCCATCAAGCAATGTCAGCGGCAGATCCCGGCCGGCCAACAGCTCTTCAAGCTGCGCCCGGCGCTGTGGGTTGGCACAAGGCACTACAAACCGCACACCGGGGCGCAGTGCCCGTAGGCGCTGGGCCGTATCGAGAAACAACGCACCGAGACGGCCGACTTCGCCGCCACGACTACCGGGCATCAGCGCAACCAACGGTCCGTCAGGCAATCCCAGTTCGGCCCGCGCAGCAGCGCGGTCGGCTTCCAGCGGAATGGCATCGGCCAAGGTATGCCCGACAAACCGCACCGGAACGCCTTTCTCTTCGTAGAATTTCGCTTCGAATGGGAACAGCGTCAGCATCAGGTCGCAACCTTCGCGAATCTTCAGCACACGCTTCTGCCGCCAGGCCCAGACCGAAGGGCTGACGTAATGCACCGTCTTGATCCCGGCCTGACGCAGCTTTAGCTCGATATTGAGGTTGAAGTCCGGAGCATCGATACCGATGAAGACGTCCGGTTTCGCGGCAATCAGGTCTGCCACCAGCTTCTTGCGGCGCGCCAGCAGTTCGCGCAAACGCCCCAGGACTTCCACCAGGCCCATGACCGACAGGCGCTCCATTGGGAAGTAGGAGCTCAAGCCTTCGGCCTGCATCAGCGGACCACCAACACCGATGAATTCGACCGCCGGATGGCGGGCCTTGAGCGCGCGCATGAGACCCGCGCCGAGAATGTCGCCGGAAGCCTCACCCGCCACCAGCGCAATACGCAGATTGGCCATGATTAGCGGGTGATGCCGCGGGTCGAAGACTGGATGGAGTCACGGAACACTGCGACTTCCGGGAACTGCGCCGAGGCTTCGGCCAGTTCGGCGAGCGCCTGCTCAACCGTCAGGCCCTGACGATAAACGACCTTGTAGGCACGACGCAGGGCGTGGATGGCGTCTTCGCTGAAACCGCGACGACGCATGCCTTCGAAGTTCATGCTGCGAGCCTCGGCCGGGTTGCCGAACACCGTGACGTAGGCAGGAACGTCCTTGCCGATGGCAGTCCCCATGCCGGAAAAGCTGTGGGCACCGATATGGCAATACTGGTGAACCAGGGTAAAGCCAGACAGGATGGCCCAGTCCTCCACATGCACGTGACCGGCCAGCGCCGTGTTGTTGACCAGGATGCAGTGATTGCCGATAACGCTGTCGTGACCGATGTGTGCATAGGCCATGATCAGGTTGTGATCACCCAAGGTCGTTTCCGAACGGTCTTGAATGGTCCCACGGTGAATCGTCACGCCTTCGCGAATGACGTTGTGGTCACCAATCACCAGGCGCGTTTCTTCGCCCTTGTATTTCAGATCCGGTGTGTCCTCGCCTACCGAGGAAAACTGGTAGATGCGGTTGTGCTTACCGATTCGGGTCGGGCCTTTGAGAATCACGTGCGGACCGATGACCGTTCCCTCGCCGATTTCCACACCTGCGCCGATGATCGACCAAGGGCCGACCTCGACACCGTCGGCCAGGACGGCCGTCGGATCGATGATTGCGCGAGGGTCAATCAAACTCATAGTTTGCGTTCCGCGCAGATGATTTCAGCAGAGCAGACCGGTTTTCCATCCACCGAGGCCTGGCACTCGAATTTCCAGATCTGACGCTTGCAGCTGATGAACTTCGCTTCAAGGATCAACTGATCACCTGGCAACACTGGCTGGCGGAAGCGCAACTTGTCGGAGCCGACGAAGTAGTAAAGCGTGCCATCGGCGGGCTTCACGTCGAGCATCTTGAAACCAAGGATGCCGGCAGCCTGAGCCATCGCCTCGATGATCAGCACGCCCGGCATGATTGGATGCGCGGGAAAGTGACCATTGAAGAACGGTTCGTTGATGCTGACATTCTTGTAGGCGCGAATGCGCTTGCCTTCCACATCCAGATCCACGACCCGGTCCACCAGCAGGAACGGGTAACGGTGAGGCAGGTATTCGCGAATCTCGTTGATGTCCATCATTTCGGGGGGAAGCCTATGTAAAGATTGGGAGCGCGCGACTGATGCGCACTCCTCTAGCAAATCAAGGACGCAGTCTAGCGGCTGTGCACACTTGATATGGAAATGGTATCAGCCATCTGATGAAGCATTACCGTCAGGGGTCACTTCCCCTGCCTGCTTTTCCAGCTGTCGCAAACGCCGCGCGATGTCATCGAGCTGACGGATACGTGCCGCGCTTTTGCGCCACTCGGCTGCCGGCTGCATCGCCGTACCGGAAGAATAGGCGCCCGGTTCGGTAATCGAATGGGTCACCATGGTCATCCCGGTGATGAATACGTTGTCGCAAATATCGATATGCCCCACCAGCCCTACGCCACCGGCGAGCATGCAATGCTTGCCGATTTTGGTGCTGCCGGAAATACCCACGCACGCCGCCATGGCGGTGTGATCACCTACCTGAACGTTGTGGGCAATCTGTATCTGGTTGTCGAGCTTCACGCCATTACCAATGATGGTATCGGCCAGTGCGCCACGGTCGATGGCAGTATTCACACCGATTTCCACGTCATCGCCGACCAATACGCCACCAATCTGGGCGATCTTCTGCCAGATACCTTTCTCGTTGGCAAATCCGAAACCTTCGCCGCCAAGCACCGCACCGGATTGAATCACCACCCGCTTGCCGACGCGCACATCGTGATACAGGGTGACGCGCGGCGCGAGCCAGCCACCTTCGCCGATGACACTGCGGGCGCCGATGAAACAGTGCGCGCCGATGGTCGCACCCGCATAAACACGTGCTCCGCTTTCGATGACCACGAAGGCACCGATACTCGCCGCCGGGTCAACCACGGCGTCCGCCGCAATCACCGCCGTCGGGTGTATGCCGGCAGCCGCCTTGGGCTTGGGATCGAACAAGTGAGACACGCGAGCGTAGGCAGCGTAAGGGTCAGGCACCACCAGTGCATTCCCGGAAAAACCTTCGGCGTCAGCGGCCTTGAGCAACAAAGCTGCAGCCTGACTGCCTGCAAGGTACTTTCGGTACTGGGGGTTGGCGAGAAAGCTCAACTGAGTTGGGCCAGCCTCCTGCAAGGTGGCTAGCCCAGTAATTGCTTTCTCCGGGTCGCCACGGAGGGTGGCGCCGAGGAACTCGGCCAATTGGCCGAGCTTAATGGTCGCTGTCATGGATTACTTCAGCTGATTCATGCGCTCGATAACCTGGCGCGTGATGTCGTACTGAGGTTTGACATCAATCACTGCACCACGCTCGAAGACCAGGTCATAAGCACCTTTCTTGATGACTTCTTCCACAGCGCTGTCCAGTTTCGGCTTGAGCTGCTTCAGCATTTCGCGGTCGGCAACGGCTTTGGCTTCGTTCAGCTCCTTGGACTGGAACTGGAAGTCACGAGCCTTTTGCTTGAATTCAAGCTCCAGACGTTCGCGTTCGCCTTGCTGCATTTTGTCGCCACCGGCCATCAGCCGGTCCTGGATACCCTTGGCGCTGCTTTCCAGCGTCTTGAGCTTGGTTAGTTGAGGACCGAACTTCTTCTCGGCATCCACAGCGTATTTCTTGGCCGCATCGGATTCCAGCAACGCCATCTGATAGTTCAGTACGGCAATTTTCATGTCGGCAAATGCCGGGCCTGCTACCAGTACGGAAGCCAGGAGAACCAATTGAGTCAACTTACGCACGATGCACTCCTACAAAATCCATTGTCGTTATCTTGGGTCAGACGCTTAGAACGTCTGGCCGAGGGAGAATTGGAACACTTGAGTTTCAGCGTCATCCGGTTTCTTGACTGGCATGGCCAGCGCGAAACTCAGAGGACCCAGTGCGGTGACCCAGGTCACACCCACACCAACGGAACTTGCCATGTTGCTCAGGCTGATGTCATTGCACTGGGTGTTGGACTTCGTACCATCAGCGTTGGTGACATCCGAGCACTTGGAGTCAAATACGTTACCCACATCCCAGAATACCGAAGTACGCAGGGAGCGTTGATCCTTGACGAACGGCAGAGGGAACAACACCTCCACACCACCCTGGATCAGGACGTTACCACCGAACGGCAGCGGATCCTGGTCCGGGTCGACAGCAGTGCCAGGGTTCTTGCCGGTACTTGGCGTACTGCGAGGACCCAAAGTGCTGTCCTTGAAGCCACGAACCGAGTTGAAACCACCAGCATAGTAGTTTTCATAGAATGGCAAGCCATCGGTCGAACCGTAACCATCGCCATAACCCAACTCGGTATGCAGGCGCATGGTGTAGTTTTCGGACAATGGCTGGAACAGCTGGCCACGGTAATCAAGCTTGAAGAACGACAGGTCGCTGCCTGGCGTCGTGCTTTCCAGCACCAGGCTCTGGGAATGACCACGGGTCGCCAGCACGCCCTTGTTCAGGGTGGACTCGGACCAGCCGGCCGAAGCCTTGAAGTTCAGGTACTTGTCGCCTTCCTTGTTCACGAAGTCAAAGATCTCGTCAACGGTATAGATACCCGTCTTGATCTCGTCCTGCTGAACAGTCAAGCCGAAGGTCAGACGCGATGTCTCACTGATTGGATAACCGACGCTTGCACCCGCACCCAGGCTGTCTACGGAATAGCTGGCTACGTCAACATCGAGATCGTCATAGTCCGTGGTGCGGTAGAACGCGTTGTAACCCAGGCTCACGCCATCAGCGGTCCAGTAGGGGTCGACATAACCGAAGTTATAGCGGCTCTGGTATTCACTGCGGGTCAAGCCGATGCTGACCTTGTTACCGGTACCGAGGAAGTTGTTCTGGGTGATCGAACCACCAAGGATCAGACCCGCGCTCTGGGCGAAACCGACGCTGGCGGTAATCGAACCGGACGCTTGCTCTTCCACACTGTAGTTCACATCCACCTGGTCGTCGACGCCCGGTACGGCCGGGGTTTCAACGTTGACTTCCTTGAAGAAGCCCAGGCGTTCAAGACGGGTCTTGGACTGGTCGATCAGGTAGGTCGAAGCCCAACCACCTTCCATCTGACGCATTTCACGACGCAGCACTTCGTCTTCCGACTTGGTGTTGCCACGGAAGTTGATGCGGTTGACGTAAGCACGCTTGCCCGGATCGACCGCGAAGGTGATGTCTACGGTGTGATCTTCATCGTGAGGCTGTGGCACGCCGTTGACGTTGGCGAAGGTGTAACCCTCGTTACCCAGACGACGGGTGATCAGCTCGGAGGTGGTGGTCATCAACTTGCGAGAGAACACCTGGCCTTTCTGCACCAACAACAGCGACTTGACCTGGTCCTCAGGAACTTTCAGGTCACCGCTCAGCTTCACGTCACGAACGGTGTACTTGTCGCCTTCGTTGATGTTGACGGTGATGTAGACGTGTTTCTTGTCCGGGGTGATGGACACCTGGGTCGAAGCGATATCCATGTTGATATAGCCACGGTCCAGGTAGTAGGAGCGCAGACGCTCCAGGTCACCGGAGAGCTTTTCACGAGCATACTTGTCGTCGTTCTTGAAGAACGACAACCAGTTGGTGGTCTTGAGTTCGAACAGATCGATCAGATCTTCATCAGGGAAAACCGTGTTACCCACCACGTTGATGTGCTGGATAGCCGCAACGGTGCCTTCGTTGATGTTGACCTTCAGACCAACGCGGTTGCGCGGCTGCGGCACCACTTCGGTGTCTACGGTAGCCGAGTAGCGGCCTTGGGCAACATATTGGCGCTGCAGCTCGTTACGCACACCTTCGAGGGTGGCGCGCTGGAAGATCTCGCCTTCGGCAAGACCTGATTGCTTGAGGCCCTTCATCAGGTCTTCAGTGGAGATCGCCTTGTTACCTTCGATCTCGATACTGGCAACCGACGGACGCTCGACTACAGTGATGACAAGGACGTTGCCATCGCGGCCCAGCTGGATATCTTGAAAGAAACCGGTTTTGAACAGCGCACGCGTGGATTCCACCAGGCGACGATCATCCGCCTGTTCACCGACGTTCAACGGCAAAGCACCAAAGACGCTACCCGCGGAGACCCGCTGGAGGCCATTGACGCGAATATCAGAGATAGTGAAGGACTCGGCGTGAACTTCGGCGATCATCAATACGGTGAGAACCGCAGTTAGCAGCAGACGTTTCATGAAGTCCTTTCTTATTCCAACTGGCAATAAACAAACTGCCGCAAAATGCGGCAGATTCGCAATTCAGCGACGTTACAGACGGCCTAGATCATTGACCAGAGCGAGCAACATCACTCCGACCACCAAACTGATACCGATCTGTATCCCCCAACCTTGCACCCGATCCGACAAGGGGCGACCACGCGCCCACTCGATCAGATAAAACAACAAATGCCCCCCATCCAGCACAGGAATGGGCAGCAAATTCAGAACCCCCAAGCTAATACTCAGATAAGCAAGGAAATTCAGGAAATCAGCGACACCCGACTGGGCCGAAGCGCCCGCCACTTTAGCAATGGTTATCGGTCCACTCAAGTTTTTTACCGAGAGCTCGCCGAACAACATTTTCTTCAATGAATCGAGGGTCAGCAGGCTCATGGTCCAGGTACGTCGAGCCCCTTCCCCAATCGCAGCCAAAGGACCGTAGCTGACCTCACGGATCATCTCGGGTGGCCAATCGACCGCCTTCACCCCCGCCCCCAAATAACCGCTCGGCGCCTTTTTCTCACCGCGCGCAGCCAGCGTGACCGGGACGTCGATTTGAGCACCATCGCGCTCGATCCGCAGCATGATTTTGGTATCAGGACGCATACGGACGATATCGACCACCTGCTGCCAGTCATCCAGCGACTGGCCATCAAGCGCCAGCAACCGATCCCCCATCTTCAGGCCTGCAGCCTGTGCCGGACCTTTCGGGTCAAGCTCGGCCAGGATTGGCGGCAATGCCGGGCGCCAAGGACGGATACCCAGCGAACGAATCGGATCCGGCTCGTCGGCACCCTTGAGCCACTTGTCCAGCGCCAGCTCACGCGGCGAGTCAATCGTGGATCCCTGCTCACGAACCAGCAATTGCAGGGAACCGCTTTCCCCCAATCGACGGACCAGTTGCAGATTCACCGCGGCCCAGCCGGAAGTCGGCTCGCCATCGATGGAGATGATTTCCTGCCCAGCGCTCAAACCGGCTTTGGCGGCAATACTGCCAGACTCGACAGCACCGATGACCGGGCGCACCTGCTCGCTGCCGAGCATGGCCAACACCCAGAAAAACGCAAACGCCAGCAAAAAGTTGGCAATCGGCCCAGCCGCTACGATAGCAATACGCTGACGAACCGATTTGCGATTAAAGGAATGATCGAGCTGATCAACGGGCACTTCGCCTTCACGCTCGTCGAGCATCTTCACGTAGCCACCGAGCGGAATGGCGGCCACAACGAACTCAGTACCCTGCTTGTCGTGCCAGCGGAGCAGCGGCATGCCGAAGCCCACGGAGAAACGCAGCACCTTGACCCCACAGCGACGCGCGACCCAGAAATGGCCGAACTCGTGGAAGGTGACCAGCACGCCCAAAGCCACCAGGGTGCCGACAATCATATAGAGCGCGCTCATCTACTTTCTCCGCATTTCTTTCAGGTGCTGCGTGAACCAACGCAACGCAGCACTTAACGCCCGTGACGACTCAGCCATTGTTCGGCCAGCACACGCGCCTTCGCATCTGCCGTGAACACCGCCTCAAGATCATCCACTGCCACCACCGGCTCGAGATTCAATGTTTCTTCGATGATACTCGCGATTTCCGGGTAACGAACCCGTCCGTCGAGAAACGCCGCCACAGCAACCTCATTCGCCGCATTCAGCATGGCCGGTGCGCTGTTACCCGCCTCAGCCGCCAGACGCGCCAGGCGCAGGCAAGGGAAACGCTCTTCATCCGGCGCCTGGAAGTCCAGGCGGGCGACGGCAAACAGGTCCAGCGGTGCTACACCCGAATCGATTCGCTCAGGCCACGCCAACGCATTGGCGATGGGCGTGCGCATGTCGGGATTGCCCAATTGGGCCAGAACCGAACCATCGATGTAGTCCACCAGCGAATGAATCACGCTCTGCGGATGAATCACCACCTCAACCTGTGACGGCTTGGCATCAAACAGCCAGCAGGCCTCGATCAACTCGAGCCCTTTATTCATCATGCTGGCCGAATCGACCGAAATTTTGCGCCCCATGGACCAGTTCGGGTGAGCGCAAGCCTGCTCAGGCGTAACATGCGCCAGCTCAGCGATAGGCGTCTGTCGGAACGGACCGCCAGAGGCCGTCAGCAAAATCCGACGCACGCCGACTGCGCCGAGCCCACGGGCGTAATCCTGTGGCATGCACTGGAAAATCGCATTGTGCTCACTGTCGATCGGCAACAATACCGAACCGCTCTTGTGCACGGCTTGCATGAACAACGCACCGGACATCACCAGTGCCTCTTTGTTGGCCAGGAGGATTTTTTTGCCCGCCTCCACTGCCGCCAGCGTCGGACGCAACCCCGCCGCCCCGACAATGGCCGCCATCACCGCATCCACTTCAGGATCGGCAGCGACCTGACACAAGCCTTCCTCACCCACCAGCACGCGGGTCGAAAGACCTGCAGCACGCAAGTCATCCTGCAACGCGCGAGCGGCGCCCGCTTCTGGCACGACGGCGAATCGCGGGGTGTGTCGCACGCACAGCGCCAGCAACTCACTCAAACGGGTAAACCCGCTCAAGGCAAAGACTTTATAACGCTCGGGATGACGAGCGATCACATCAAGGGTGCTCAGACCAATCGAACCGGTCGCCCCCAAAACGGTAATCTGCTGAGGGCGGCTCACGGTGCAGCCATCCACAGCAGCACGGCAAATACGGGAATGGCCGCAGTCAGGCTATCGATCCGGTCCAGCACCCCGCCATGACCCGGCAGCAGATTACTACTGTCCTTGATCCCGGACTGGCGCTTGAACATGCTTTCGGTGAGATCACCCACGACCGAGATGAAGACGATCACGGCTGCACCGATCAACCCCTTGAACAACTCGGCGACGGTCCAGTCGCGAAAGAACCCGACAAGAACGGTGATGACCAGACTCAAGGCCAGACCGCCGTAGACACCCTCCCAGCTCTTGCCAGGGCTGACCTGCGGCGCCAGCTTGCGCTTGCCGAAAGCCCGACCGGAAAAGTACGCACCGATATCGGCACCCCAGACCAGCACCATCACCGCCATGATCAACCAGTTACCGAGCGGGTACTGCTTGATCTGCACCAGGCCTTGCCAGGCAGGCAACAGGATCAGCAGGCCTATCACCAGTTTGCAGGCCGCACTGGCCCAGTGATCGCTGGAACGTGGATACGTCAGCACCAGGTAGGTCGCAATGCCCCACCAGAGCACCGAAGCCCCCAACACCCAAGGCGCGAGGCCGGGCAGGATGTGCATGATAAACAGCATCAACGCGACGACAGCGGCATAACCTACGCGCATCGACTGGGCAGTGAAGCCTGCCAGTCGCGCCCATTCCCAGGCGCCAAGGGTCACGACCAGCCCGATGAACAGCGCAAAACCGGAACCCTCGAGCAGGAAAAACCCGCCCAGGGCAATCGGCAACAGGATCAGCGCAGTGATGATTCGTTGTTTAAGCATTAAACCCGGGCTCCAGCCTCGACCTGCTCGCTCGTTTTACCGAAACGACGCTGGCGGGATGCGAAATCGGCCAGCGCGTTACGCATGGCGTCGTGTTTGAAGTCCGGCCAGAACAGGTCGGAGAAGTACAACTCGGCATATGCCAGTTGCCACAGCAGGAAGTTACTGATGCGGTGCTCGCCACCGGTACGGATGCACAGGTCCGGCAGCGGCAGATCGCCGGTCGCCAGGCAGGTTTGCAGTAGGTCCGGCGTGATGTCCTCCGGACGCAAATGCCCGGCCTGGACTTCCCGAGCCAGTCGCTGGGCAGCCTGCGCGATATCCCACTGACCACCGTAGTTGGCGGCGATCTGCAGCACGAAGCGATTCGCGCCGGCAGTCATCGCCTCGGCTTCACGCATGGCAGCCTGAAGCTCCGGATGAAACCGCGAACGATCGCCAATGATGCGCAAACTGATGTTGTTGTCGTTCAGGCGCTTGGCCTCGCGACGCAATGCCTTGAAGAACAGATCCATCAAGGCACTGACCTCATCGGCCGGGCGCTGCCAGTTCTCACTGGAGAACGCGAACAGGGTCAACACCTCGACCCCGGACTCGGCACACACCTCGATGACCGCACGAACTGCGTCCACACCCGCTTTATGCCCGGCGACACCCGGCATAAAGCGTTTTTTCGCCCAGCGATTATTACCATCCATGATGATCGCGACATGGCGCGGCACCGCGGACGGCGCAGTCTGCTTGGTCTTGTCCATTAACACGTGACCCTTATACGGCCATCAGGTCTTTTTCTTTCTGCGCCAGGTCTGCGTCGATCTTGGCCACGAACTTTTTGGTCAAATCATCGATTTCGCCAGTAGCACGACGCTCTTCGTCTTCGCTGATTTCCTTTTCCTTGACCAGATCCTTGAGCTGGCTGTTTGCATCACGACGGATGTTGCGCACGGCAACACGAGCGTCTTCAGCCACATCACGAGCCTGCTTGGTGAAGCCCTTGCGGGTTTCTTCGGTCAGGGCCGGCATGGAGATCAGCAGCAACTCACCCAGGTTGGTTGGGTTGAGGTTCAGACCAGCACTACCAATGGCTTTGTCGACGGCGCCCAACATGTTGCGCTCGAAGGCAACGACCTGCAGGGTGCGTGCATCTTTAACGGTGATGTTCGCTACCTGTTTGATCGGGGTGTCGGCGCCGTAGTACGGCACCATCACGCCTTCCAGAATGCTTGGGTGCGCCTGGCCGGTACGAATGCGGCCGAAGTTGTGCGCCAGCGATTCTACGGATTTCTGCATGCGCTCTTGAGCGTCTTTCTTGATTTCGTTGATCATTGTTGGCCTTCCTCGATCAGGGTCCCTTCAGCGCCGCCATGCACGATGTTCAGCAGGGCGCCGGGCTTGTTCATGTTAAATACGCGCAATGGCATCTTGTGGTCGCGGCACAGGCAAATGGCCGTCAGATCCATCACACCCAGCTTGCGATCCAGCACTTCATCGTAGGTCAGATGATCGAACTTCTCGGCATGCGGGTCTTTGAACGGGTCAGCGGTGTAAACACCATCGACCTTGGTTGCCTTGAGCACGACATCGGCATCGATTTCGATCGCACGCAGACAGGCTGCCGAATCTGTGGTGAAGAACGGGTTGCCGGTACCGGCCGCGAAAATCACCACGTCCTTGGAGTTCAGGTGGCGCATGGCTTTGCGGCGATCATAGTGATCGGTCACGCCAACCATGGAAATGGCCGACATCACGATGGCCGAGATATTGGCACGTTCCAGCGCATCGCGCATGGCCAGGGCGTTCATCACAGTGGCCAGCATGCCCATGTGGTCACCGGTGACCCGATCCATGCCGGCCTTGCTCAGCGCTTCGCCACGGAACAGGTTACCACCGCCGATCACCAGACCGACCTGGACACCGATGCCGACCAGTTGGCCAACTTCCAGGGCCATGCGATCCAGAACCTTCGGATCGATCCCGAACTCTTCCGAGCCCATCAGGGCCTCGCCGCTAAGTTTGAGTAGAATGCGTTTATAGCGAGCCTGATAACCACTGCCCTGCTGAGCCATTGCGAATCTCTCCTGCGGCGTATTTTAAAAAATTCTTTGCGAGCTGTTTACAGCTGGCGTTCACTCTAGCTTGGCGCTGCTTCAGCGCCATCGGAACATGGCTTTGTAAGCCAGTTCCAAACGGAAACCAATTAAAAATTGGTGACCCATCTGAAAAGAGGCTGCGCGCGTGAGCGGGCAGCCTCTTCAGGGCGACAGTTAAAAACCGTCTTATTGCTTGGCAGCAGCCAGTTGAGCAGCAACTTCTTCAGCGAAGTTATCAACTGGCTTCTCGATGCCTTCGCCGACTTTGAAGTAGGTGAAGGAAACGATTTCAGCGCCGGCTTTCTTGGCCAGAGCACCTACGGTGATTTCCGGGTTCATCACGAAAGCTTGCTCAACCAGGCTGGCTTCGGCCAGGAACTTGGTGATACGACCAGCGATCATTTTTTCAACGATTTCGGCTGGCTTGCCTTTCATCTTGTCTTCGTTCAGCTGCAGGAATACAGCCTTCTCGCGCTCGATGGCTTCTGGCGAAACCTGCGATGGCACCAGGAACTCAGGGTTGCTTGCCGCCACGTGCATGGCGATTTCCTTGGCCAGCTGGACGTCGCCGCCCTTCAGGACAACAGCAACACCGATCTTGTTACCGTGCAGGTAGGTACCTACCACGTCGCCTTCTACGCGAACCAGGCGACGGATGTTGACGTTTTCGCCAACTTTGGCCACGAGGGCTTCACGAGCCGATTCCTGAGCGGCGATCAGCGGAGCTGCGTCGGTCAGTTTTTCGTCGAAAGCTTTTTCTACGCTGGCAGCAACGAAGTTCTTGAAGTCGTCTTGCAGGGCCAGGAAGTCGGTCTGCGAGTTCACTTCCAGCAGTACGGCAGACTTGTCGTCGGCCTTGATGGCGATTGCGCCTTCAGCGGCAACGTTGCCAGCTTTCTTGGCTGCCTTGATGGCGCCCGAAGCGCGCATGTCATCAATGGCTTTCTCGATGTCGCCGCCAGCCTTGGTCAAGGCCTTTTTGCAGTCCATCATGCCTTCGCCGGTACGCTCGCGCAGTTCTTTGACCAACGCTGCAGTAATCTCTGCCATTTCAAAATTCCTCTTGGATAGGTTATCAACCATTCCACCCGATCGAACGGGCGTTCAATTCTTCCCGAACCACCCTTGTTAGCTGCCGCACGTTACAAACAGGCCAGTGGGCGCCGACAAATGGTTTTCGAGGTGGCAAAAAGGGGGCCAAGCCCCCTTTTTGCTTACTGAGTCAACGCCAGGGCGTCAATTACTCAGCTGCAGCTGCCGGAGCTTCTTCTACGAACACTTCGGTGCCGCCAGCAACGTTGTTGCGACCACGGATAACAGCGTCAGCCATCGAACCCATGTACAGCTGGATAGCGCGGATTGCGTCATCGTTGCCTGGGATGATGTAGTCAACGCCTTCCGGGCTGCTGTTGGTATCGACTACGCCGATAACCGGGATGCCCAGCTTGTTGGCTTCGGTGATCGCGATGCGCTCGTGATCAACGTCGATAACGAACAGAGCGTCTGGCAGACCGCCCATGTCCTTGATACCACCCAGGGAACGATCCAGCTTTTCCAGGTCACGGGAGCGCATCAGCGCTTCTTTCTTGGTCAGCTTGGCGAAAGTACCGTCTTCGGCTTGCACTTCAAGGTCACGCAGACGCTTGATGGAAGCACGGATGGTTTTGAAGTTGGTCAGCATGCCGCCCAACCAGCGGTGATCGACGTACGGCGAACCGCAACGTGCTGCTTCTTCAGCAACGATCTTGCCAGCGGAACGCTTGGTGCCGACGAACAGAATCTTGTTTTTGCCCTGGGCCAGACGCTCTACGAAAGTCAGAGCTTCGTTGAACATTGGCAGGGTTTTTTCAAGGTTGATGATGTGGATCTTGTTACGCGCGCCGAAAATGTATTTACCCATTTTCGGGTTCCAGTAACGGGTCTGGTGACCGAAGTGCACACCGGCCTTCAGCATATCGCGCATGTTGACTTGGGACATGATAGTTCCTTAATAAGTCGGGTTTGGCCTCCACGTATCCCAATGACCAACCAGCAGCATCAGCTGAAGGCACCCAGGTCATCGTGTCGACACGTGTGTGGATTTAAGCTTTTCGGGACATCCCCGGAAAGCGGCGCATTTTATACCACAGGGTCGGAAAAAACGGAACCCGGATTCTGAAATCCTGGCGACCAGGGTGTTCCAGCCCCTGGAATCCGCGCAGATTGCACCATCCTATATAGAGAAGCGATGCACAGAGGCGCGGATTTGCGCTGTTCGTCTGTTAGAATCGCGTTTTTCAGGGCGGCGAAGTTCGATCACGCGATGCCCATTCCGTTTGAGAAGCGCCGTCGAGCGCAGAGAGAGCCTGTATGACCGTCACCCTCAAAACTCCCGAGGACATCGCAAAAATGCGCATCGCCGGCAAACTGGCCGCCGATGTGCTGGAAATGATTGCCGAATATGTCAAGCCGGGCGTCACCACTGATCAGCTTAACCAGATCTGCCACGACTATATCGTCAACGAGCAGAAAGCCATCCCTGCCCCACTCAACTACAAGGGCTACCCGAAGTCGATTTGCACCTCGATCAACCATGTGGTCTGCCACGGCATCCCGAACGACAAACCGCTGAAGGATGGCGACACGCTGAACATCGACGTCACCGTCATCAAGGACGGCTACCACGGCGACACCAGCCGCATGTTCCACGTCGGGACTGTGCCAGTCTGGGCCGAACGCCTGTCGCAAGTGACCCAGGAATGCATGTACAAGGCCATCGAGCTGGTTAAACCCGGCTGCCGCCTGGGTGACATTGGCGAAGTGATCCAGAAGCATGCAGAGAAGAACGGTTTCTCGGTGGTTCGCGAGTTCTGTGGCCACGGCATCGGCAAGGTCTTCCATGAAGAACCGCAGATCCTGCACTACGGCCGCGCCGGCACCGGCATGGAGCTGAAGGCAGGCATGACGTTCACCATCGAACCGATGATCAACCAGGGCCGTGCCGAAACCAAGGTGCTGGGCGACGGCTGGACCGCAATCACCAAGGACCGCAAGCTTTCGGCGCAGTGGGAACACACACTGCTGGTCACCGATACCGGTTACGAGATCTTCACCTTGCGCAGCGATGACACCATCCCTCGCGTTTCGGCCTGATCCGCTTGCGTAGCTCCCAGCCATAAAAGATAGGAAAGCCAATCGATGCCGCAGGTGGATCCCGAACTCTTCGACCGCGGCCAGTTCCAGGCTGAACTGGCACTGAAGGCCAGCCCGATCTCAGCCTTCAAGAAGGCGATCCGTCAGGCCCGCGAAGTGCTCGACGCGCGCTTTCGCAACGGGCGGGATATACGGCGACTGATCGAGGATCGTGCCTGGTTCATCGACAATATCCTGCAAAAGGCATGGGAGCAGTTCAACTGGAGTGAAGACGCCGATATCGCACTGGTTGCGGTGGGTGGCTACGGTCGCGGCGAGCTGCACCCCTACTCCGACATTGATTTGCTGATCCTGCTGGACAGCGCCGACCATGAAGTTTTCCGCGACTCCATCGAGCGTTTTCTGACGCTGCTGTGGGACATCGGCCTGGAAGTCGGTCAGAGCGTTCGCTCGGTCGAGGAATGCGCCGTCGAGGCCCGCGCCGACCTGACGGTGGTGACCAACCTGATGGAAAGTCGCACCATTACCGGCCCGGAGCACCTGCGCCAGCGCATGCTGGATGTCACCAGTACCGCGCACATGTGGCCGAGCAAGGACTTCTTCCTGGCCAAACGCGCCGAACAGAAGGCCCGCCATCACAAGTACAACGACACCGAATACAACCTGGAGCCCAACGTAAAAGGCTCGCCCGGTGGCCTGCGGGATATCCAGACGATTCTCTGGGTCGCCCGTCGCGAATATGGCACGTTGAACCTGCGGGCCCTGGCCGGTGAAGGCTTTCTGGTCGAGAGCGAAAACGCGTTGCTGGCTTCCTCCCAGGAGTTTCTGTGGAAGGTTCGTTACGCCTTGCACATGCTGGCCGGCCGCGCCGAAGACCGCTTGCTGTTCGACCACCAGCGCACCATTGCCAAGCTGCTGGGATTCGAAGGCGACGACGCAAAACAGGCCGTCGAAAACTTCATGCAGCAGTATTACCGGGTGGTGATGAGCATTGCCCAGCTCAGCGACCTGATCATCCAGCACTTCGAAGAAGTCATCCTCGCCCCGGAAGACGAGGCACAGCCGCAACCGATCAACTCGCGCTTCCAGCTGCACGATGGCTACATCGAAGCGCGCAGCGACAACGTGTTTCGCCGTACCCCGTTCGCCATGCTGGAAATCTTCGTACTGATGGCCCAGCAGCCGGAAATCAAAGGCGTACGCGCCGATACCATTCGCCTGCTGCGGGAAAATCGCCACCTGATCGACGACGATTTCCGCAATGACATCCGCAACACCAGCCTGTTCATCGAACTGTTCAAGTGCAAGATCGGCATCCACCGCAACCTGCGCCGTATGAACCGTTATGGCATCCTCGGGCGCTATCTGCCGGAGTTCGGTTTTATCGTGGGACAGATGCAGCACGACCTGTTCCACATCTATACCGTCGATGCGCACACGCTGAACCTGATCAAGCACCTGCGCAAATTGCAGTACACCCAGGTGTCGGAAAAATTCCCGCTGGCCAGCAAACTCATGGGCAAGCTGCCCAAACCCGAATTGATCTACCTGGCGGGCCTGTACCATGACATCGGCAAAGGCCGGCATGGCGACCACTCGGAAATCGGCGCTGTGGACGCCGAAGCCTTTTGCCAGCGCCACCAGCTTCCCGTGTGGGATAGCCGCCTGATCGTCTGGCTGGTGCAGAACCACTTGCTGATGTCGACCACCGCGCAGCGCAAGGACTTGTCCGACCCGCAAGTCATCCACGACTTTGCCCAGACCGTCGGCGACGAAACCCACCTCGATTACCTGTACGTGCTGACGGTCGCCGATATCAACGCCACCAACCCGACGCTGTGGAACTCCTGGCGCGCCAGCCTGCTGCGCCAGCTCTACACCGAGACCAAGCGCGCATTGCGTCGTGGCCTGGAAAACCCGGTGGACCGCGAAGAGCAGATCCGCCAGACCCAGAGCGCGGCCCTGGACATCCTGGTGCGCGGCGGTACCGACCCGGACGATGTCGAGCAGTTGTGGGCGCAGTTGGGTGATGACTATTTCCTGCGTCACACCGCTGGCGACGTCGCCTGGCACACCGACGCGATCCTTCAGCAACCGACCGATGGCGGGCCGCTGGTGCTGATCAAGGAAACCACGCAACGGGAATTCGAGGGCGGCACGCAGATCTTCATCTATGCACCGGACCAGCACGACTTCTTCGCCGTGACCGTGGCCGCGATGGACCAGCTCAACCTGAACATCCATGACGCCCGGGTCATCACCTCCAGCAGCCAGTTCACCCTCGACACCTATATCGTGCTTGATACCGACGGCGACTCTATTGGCGATAACCCGGCGCGGGTCAAGCAGATCCGCGACGGTCTGACCGAAGCCCTGCGCAACCCGGATGACTACCCGACGATCATCCAGCGCAGGGTGCCGCGCCAGCTCAAGCATTTCGCTTTCGCGCCCCAGGTGACGATCCACAACGACGCACAGCGCCCGGTGACCGTACTGGAACTGACCGCGCCGGACCGCCCTGGCCTGCTGGCCCGGGTCGGCACGATCTTCCTGGAGTTCGACTTGTCGCTGCAGAACGCCAAGATCGCCACCCTGGGCGAACGCGTGGAAGACGTGTTCTTCATCACCGACGCCAACAACCAACCGTTGTCCGACCCACTGCTGTGCAGCCGCCTGCAGGATGCGATCGTCGAACAACTGAGCGTCAACCAGGAACCCGATATCAAACTGTCGCGCATCAGTATCTGAATCACCCCCACTTCTCCACTGTGGGAATGGGCCTGTTTTTCCCAATGTGGGAGCGAGCCTGCTCGCGAAAGCGGTGGATCAGCACACAAGGATGTTGAACTTGCCACCCTCTTCGCGAGCAGGCTCGCTCCCACAGGTTTTGCGCCCGGACCGACACTCGAGCAAGCCCGCTCCCACCCTATAAGAGGCCCCCATGAACAACGCTTTGTCCCAGCTCCAGCCCTACCCGTTCGAGAAGCTCCGCGCCCTGCTCGGCAGCGTCACGCCCAACCCGGACAAGCGTCCCATCGCGTTGTCCATCGGCGAGCCGAAACACCGTTCGCCGAGCTTCGTCGCCGAAGCCCTGGCCAGTAATCTGGAAAAAATGGCGGTGTATCCGACCACCCTCGGTATCCCGGAGCTGCGCGAGGCCATTGCAGCCTGGTGTGAGCGTCGTTTCAACGTCCCGAGCGGCTGGATCGACCCGGCGCGCAACGTGCTGCCGGTCAACGGCACTCGCGAAGCGCTGTTCGCCTTCACCCAGACCGTGGTCAACCGGGGTGACGATGCCCTGGTGGTCAGTCCGAACCCGTTCTACCAGATCTACGAAGGTGCGGCCTTCCTCGCTGGCGCCAAGCCGCATTACCTGCCGTGCCTGGACGAAAACGGTTTCAACCCGGATTTCGACGCAGTCTCGCCAGACATCTGGAAGCGCTGCCAGATCCTGTTCCTGTGCTCGCCGGGCAACCCGACCGGTGCTTTGATCCCGGTCGATACCCTGAAAAAACTAATCGCCCTGGCCGACGAACATGACTTCGTGATTGCCGCGGACGAGTGCTACAGCGAACTGTACTTCGACGAACAAACCCCGCCACCGGGCCTGCTCAGCGCCTGCGCGGAACTGGGCCGCAAGGATTTCAAGCGTTGCGTGGTGTTCCACAGCCTGTCCAAGCGCTCCAACCTGCCGGGCCTGCGTTCCGGTTTTGTCGCCGGCGATGCGGATATCCTCAAGGGCTTCCTGCTCTATCGCACCTACCATGGCTGCGCGATGCCGGTTCAGACGCAACTGGCCAGCGTTGCCGCATGGAATGACGAAGTACATGTGCGAGCCAATCGGGCGCTGTATCGCGAGAAGTTCGACGCCGTACTGGAAATCCTCAGCCCGGTCCTCGACGTACAACGCCCCGATGGCAGCTTCTACCTGTGGCCGAATGTGGCGGGTGATGACGCAGCCTTCTGCCGCGATTTGTTCGAGCAGGAGCATGTGACCGTGGTGCCAGGCTCCTACCTGTCGCGCGACGTGGATGGCGTCAATCCGGGTGCGGGGCGTGTGCGCATGGCGTTGGTTGCGCCGCTGGCCGAGTGCGTGGAAGCCGCGGAGCGGATTCGCGATTTCATCCAGCGCCGTAAATAAACACGGAGCTTTGCAGGAGCGAGCTTGCTCGCGATGGACCAGAGAACAACACGGGACACCAGACAGCCCGCGTTACCGTTGGCGTCCATCGCGAGCAAGCTCGCTCCTACAGGGACAAGCGTTATTTCACCTGCCCAAGCTTGGCCTCGCTCAAATCCAGTTCCGCCAACACCTCACGCAACACGTCATCGCCAACCTGGTGCTGACGGCTGAGGCTGTACAACTCCAGGCGCTGCGCCCGCAGTGCCTTCAAGCGCAACCGCCGCTCCAGCAAGTCCATCTGAAACGCCAGGGCCTGGGCTTCGGCGGAGTCGTTGAACACCTCCAATTGATGGCGATACTCGGACATGATCCGCGCCTTGAGCTCCGCCGCCAGCGCGGCCTGGGTGGCATCCTGCGGATTGACCTCCTCGGTTTCCAGCGAGTGAATGGCCGCTTCGGCCGTCTTGCGCCAAGCGTCACGCACTTCGTTGCGGCGCTTGTCGTCGGGGCTTTTCTCGATGCCGCGCAGCAACAAAGGCAAGGCAATGCAGGCGGCGATCAGCGACAACAGAATCACTCCGGCGGCGATGAAGATCAGCAGGTCGCGCTCGGGAAATGCGCTGCTCCCCAAGAGCATCGGCACCGACATCACACCCGCCAACGTCACCGCGCCTCGCACGCCACCCACCGTCAACAGCCAGCAGGAGCGCGCGCTCGGCACCCGGGTGATCTCATCCTTGCCGCGCCAGCGCCGTACAAAAATGGACAGGCGCCAGATGCTTTGCACCCAGACAAACCGCAACACCAGCAACACCAGGAAAATCAGCGCCACGTCGAAGCAGCGATACAGCAGTGTCGGCCACAACGAATCCTCATGGCTGGCCACGGCCTTGATGATGTCCGGCAATTGCAGACCCAACAGCAGGAAGATCAAGCCGTTGAAGGCAAACTCCAGCAACGACCAGACGCTGCGATTGAGCAGGCGGGTGTTGGTCTGGCGCGGCAACAGATCCAGCCAGCTCTGCATCATCCCCGCCGCCACCGCCGACAGGATGCCCGACGCCCCCACGCGCTCAGCCAGCACGTAGGCGGCAAACGGCAGCAACAACATGAACACGACGTGGGTGGCCGGGTCATCCCAGCCGCGGGCAATCATCCACGAGCGCATGCGCCCGACCAGCCAGCTCAACGCCACGCCAATGGCCAAGCCGCCAACCGCCACCAACACAAACGTCACACTGGCGTTGGCCAGCGAGAACACGCCCGTCACCGCCGCCGCCAGGGCAAACTTGAACGTCACCAGGCCCGAGGCATCATTCATCAGTGCCTCGCCTTGCAGCATGTGCATCAACGGCGTCGGCAAACGGTTCTGGGAGATTGCCGAAACCGCCACGGCGTCGGTTGGCGACAACACCGCTGCCAACGCAAACGCCACCGGCAGCGGGATGCTCGGCAATAACCAGTGAATGAAATAACCCGCACCGACCACGGTGAACAGCACCAAGCCCACCGCCAGCGTGAGGATTGGCCCACGCAAGCGCCAGAATTCGCGTTTAGGCATGCGCCAGCCATCGGAAAACAGCAGCGGCGGCAGGAACAGAAACAGGAACAACTCGGGATCCAGCGCCACATGCAAACCGAGCGTCGGCCAGGCGAGCAAGGCGCCAGCGGCGATTTGCACCAATGGCAACGGCAGGGGGATCACCCGTCCGATCAAGCGCGAAACGCCGACCAACATGAGCATGATCAGGACGGTATAAGCGGTTTGCATAAAGCGGGGTTCCCGGACAATCGACAGCGTTGAAGTGCCATATTAGACGCTTAGACTACGCACGACCCTTGCACCTATGTCGCACACCAGGACAGCACAACCTCCTGTAGGAGCGAGCTCGCTCGCGATGTACTGTAAGACTCCACGGGGTGTCAGGCTGCGCGCATTATCGTTGGCGACCATCGCGAGCAGAGCTCGCTCCTACATGTTTTGTGCCATGACACAACGACAAACCCGACCACAGCCGCCGCGAAACCGTCCGGTCATGGCATAATCCGACACCTTTTTTCTCCAGCACCTGTAAAGGGGGCGATTCCTTGACCGTTTCAAGCAAAACGTTGCACCTTTTCGGCATCAAAGCCTGCGACACCATGAAAAAGGCGCGCACCTGGCTCGATGAACACGCTGTCAGCTATGACTTTCATGATTACAAAGCGGTCGGCATCGACCGTGAACACCTGACCCAATGGTGCGATGAGCACGGCTGGGAAGTGGTGTTGAACCGTGCAGGCACGACCTTTCGCAAGCTCGACGACGAACGCAAAGCCGATCTCGACCAATCGAAAGCCATCGAACTGATGCTCGCACAACCTTCGATGATCAAGCGCCCGGTGCTCGATCTCGGTGACCGAACCCTGATTGGCTTCAAGCCAGACATCTACGCGGCAGCTCTGAAGTAAGCAGCCCGTTTCAATTTGTTAGAGGTATCAACATGTCCACTACCCTGTTCAGCCTGGCCTTTGGTGTCGGCACTCAAAACCGTCAAGGCGCATGGCTGGAAGTGTTCTACGCGCAGCCATTACTCAACCCATCGGCCGAACTGGTCGCTGCCATTGCCCCGATCCTGGGCTACAGCGAAGGCAACCAGGCCATCGCCTTCACCACCGCTCAAGCCTCGCAACTGGCTGAAGCCGTCAAAGGCGTCGACGCGGCCCAGGCTGCATTGCTGACCCGCCTGGCCGAAAGCCACAAGCCGCTGGTCGCCACCCTGCTGGCCGAAGATGCCCAGCTATCGTCGACCCCTGAGGCGTACCTCAAGCTGCACCTGCTGTCCCATCGCCTGGTCAAGCCACACGGCCTGAACCTGGCCGGTATCTTCCCATTGCTGCCGAACGTGGCCTGGACCAGCCAGGGCGCCATCGATCTGGCCGAACTGGCCGAGCACCAACTGGAAGCCCGTCTGCGCGGCGAGCTGCTGGAAGTGTTCTCGGTGGACAAATTCCCTAAAATGACCGACTACGTGGTTCCGGCCGGCGTGCGTATCGCTGACGCCGCACGTCTGCGCCTGGGCGCCTACGTGGGCGAAGGCACCACCGTGATGCACGAAGGCTTCATCAACTTCAACGCCGGCACCGAAGGCCCGGGCATGATCGAAGGCCGCGTATCCGCTGGCGTATTCGTCGGCAAGGGTTCGGACCTGGGCGGCGGCTGCTCGACCATGGGCACCCTGTCGGGCGGCGGCAACATCGTGATCAAGGTCGGCGAAGGCTGCCTGATCGGCGCCAATGCCGGTATCGGTATCCCGTTGGGCGACCGCAATACCGTTGAGTCGGGCCTGTACGTCACCGCTGGCACCAAAGTGGCGCTGCTGGACGAGAAAAACCAGCTGGTCAAAGTCGTGAAGGCCCGTGAACTGGCCGGCCAGACCGACCTGCTGTTCCGTCGCAATTCGGAAACCGGTGCCGTGGAATGCAAAACCCACAAATCGGCCATCGAACTGAACGAAGCGCTGCACGCTCACAACTAAGCGTCGTAGACTCTGTGGGAGCCCCTGTGGCGAGGGGATTCATCCCCGTTCGACTGCGCAGCAGTCGTAAATCCAGCGCTCGCGGTGTATCTGGCACACCGCGCTTGCAGGATTTAGGGCCGCTACGCGACCCAACGGGGATAAATCCCCTCGCCACAAAAGCTCGCTCCTACAGGGAGTCAGGCGTAAAGGCCGAACACCATGATGATTGCCTCCCCCTGGCGCGCCGATTTTCCGGCCATCGCCGCGCTGCAACGGCAAGACCAGACCTATCTGGACAACGCCGCCACCACGCAAAAACCTCAAGCACTGCTGGATGCCCTGGCGCACTACTACGCCAATGGCGCGGCCAATGTGCATCGGGCGCAACACCTGCCCGGCGCCCATGCCACCCAGGCGTTCGAGGACAGCCGCCGCAAAGCCGCGCAATGGCTCAACGCCGGTGACAGTGGGCAGATCATCTTCACCCACGGCGCGACCTCTGCGCTGAACCTCCTGGCCTATGGCCTGGAACCTCTATTCCATCCGGGCGATGAAATTGTCATCAGCGCCCTGGAGCATCACGCCAATCTGCTGCCGTGGCAGCAATTGGCACACCGCCGCGCGCTGAAACTGGTGGTCCTGCCATTGGATGCCGACGGCGTGATCGACCTCGAAGCCGCCACAGGATTGATCGGTCCACGCACGCGACTGCTGGCGGTCAGCCAGTTGTCCAACGTGATCGGCGCCTGGCAACCCCTGCCCGCGCTGCTGACGATGGCCAAGGCGCATAACGCGTTGACCGTGATCGACGGCGCCCAGGGCGTGGTCCATGGCCGGCATGACGTGCAGGCACTGGGGTGTGATTTTTACGTATTTTCCAGCCACAAGCTCTACGGTCCCGATGGCCTGGGCGTGTTGTTCGGACGCCATGAAGCGCTGCAACAGCTGCGCCCCTGGCAGTTCGGCGGCGAGATGGTGCTGGACGCCAACTATCACGACGCACGCTTCCGGCCTGCACCGCTGGGCTTCGAAGCCGGCACGCCGCCGATTTCCAGCGTCATTGGCCTGGGGGCCACCCTGGATTACCTGGCCGGGCTCGACCAGGACGCCGTATCCGCCCACGAAGCGGCGCTGCATGACTATCTGCTCAAGGGCCTGGATGCGCGAAACGGCATCCGCCTGCTGGGCAAGCCGCAAGTGGCACTGGCGAGTTTTACCATCGAGGGTGTACATAATTCGGATCTGGCACACCTGCTGACCGAACAAGGCATTGCGGTGCGCGCCGGTCATCACTGCGCCATGCCGCTGCTCAAAAGCCTGCACCTGGCCGGAGCGATTCGGGTGTCGTTGGCGCTGTACAACGACTCCGAAGACCTGGAGCGGTTCTTTGAAGCGCTGGATCAAGCACTGGAGCTACTGCGATGAGCCTGCCCGCCGAGGCATTGACTGCACTGGAAGCCTTTCAGGAGGCACCCGGCTGGGAACAACGGGCGCGCCTGCTGATGCAGTGGGGCGAACGCCTGCCCGCCTTGAGCGATGTGGACATGTGCGAGGCCAACCGGGTGCATGGCTGTGAAAGCCAGGTGTGGCTGGTGGGCGAGCTGAAGGATGGCCACTGGCAATTCAGGGCCAACAGCGATGCACGCCTGATTCGCGGCCTGGTGGCGTTGCTGCTGGCGCGGGTGAACGGGTTGTCGGCGGCTGAACTCAAGCAGGTGGATTTGGCGGACTGGTTCAATCAGCTGGGGTTGGGACGGCAGTTGTCCCAGTCGCGCAGCAATGGCCTCAATGCCGTATTACAACGAATGAATGAGTTGGCTGGTTAATCGCCTTCGCGAGTAGGCTCGCTCCCACAAGAGAAAGCATTCCAATGTGGGAGCGAGCCTGCTCGCGAAGAGGCCATCAGCAGCAATACTTAAACCTGAGGCTTGACCCGATCCGCGGGCCGTCTCACACCCGCCACAATCTTGTCCACAGCCTTGGTCGCCGCGACCATGCCGAAGGTCGCCGTCACCATCATCACCGCGCCAAAGCCACCGGCGCAGTCAAGCTTCACGCCATCACCGACAAAACTCTTCTGCAAACAGATGCTGCCGTCCGGTTTCGGGTAGCGCAGTTGCTCGGTGGAAAACACGCACGGCACGCTGTAATGGCGGGTCACGGTACGCGAGAAGCCATAGTCGCGGCGCAAGGTGGAGCGAACTTTCGAGGCCAGCGGGTCATTGAACGTGCGGTTGAGGTCGCAGACCTGGATCAACGTCGGGTCGATCTGGCCGCCCGCGCCGCCGGTAGTGATGATCTGGATCTTGCGGCGCTTGCACCAGGCAATCAGCGCCGCTTTCGCGTTGACGCTGTCGATGCAGTCGATCACGCAGTCGATGTTGGGCGTGATGTACTCGGCCATGGTCTCGCGGGTAACGAAATCCGGCACCGCGTGCACCGTGCAGTCCGGGTTGATCCCGCGCAGGCGCTCGGCCATGACCTCGACCTTGGGTTTGCCAACGGTGCTGTCCAGCGCGTGCAACTGACGGTTGGCGTTGCTGACGCAGACGTCATCGAGGTCAAACAGCGAAATCTCGCCGACCCCGCAACGGGCCATGGCTTCCGCCGCCCAGGAACCGACGCCACCCACGCCGACGATCGCCACATGCGCCGCACGCAGGCGCTCGAGCCCTTCGATGCCATACAAGCGGGCAATGCCGGCAAACCGCGGATCTTCTGTACTCATGACCAACACCTCAAAAACCGGCGCGCATTATAGGGCCGTCGGCGTCCAAGAGCATCATTGCGCTATGAATGGACGACTTTCCAGTCTTGATGAAACGACATCGAACGAAGATTCGCCCTACACGCTCTAATGAAAGAACTTAAATCGACTTGGATTGCCCAACGTCCGGCATTTCCCTGTCCGATGTACGTTCAGTGAAGTGCCGGTGTAGGATGCGCGCCCCCGCTCTTGGGCAGCCGACAGCCGATCGTTCCCTCGTTCCACAGCCTCCGGAACCCGAAATAACCATGTCATCGCGTAAATTTGGACTCAACCTGGTGGTGGTGCTCGCCATCGCTGCCTTGTTTACCGGCTTCTGGGCGCTGATCAATCGCCCGGTTACGGCCCCTAACTGGCCTGAACAGATCTCCGGCTTCTCGTATTCGCCGTTTCAGCAGGGTCAATTCCCACAGAAAGAGCAGTACCCGACCGACGACCAGATGCGTCGCGACCTGGAGATCATGAGCAAGCTAACGGACAACATCCGTACTTACTCGGTCGATGGCACGCTGGAGAACATCCCGAAACTGGCGGAAGAATTCGGCCTGCGGGTCACGCTGGGGATCTGGATCAGCCCGGACCAGGAACGCAACGAGCGGGAAATCGCCCGCGCCATCGAACTTGCCAATTCTTCGCGCAGTGTCGTCCGCGTCGTTGTAGGTAACGAAGCCATTTTCCGTAAGGAAATCACCGCTGCCGAACTGAGCGTGATCCTTGATCGCGTCCGCGCCGCTGTGAAAGTGCCGGTGACCACGTCCGAACAGTGGCACGTCTGGGAAGAACACCCGGAACTGGCCAAGCACGTCGACCTGATCGCCGCCCACGTTCTGCCCTATTGGGAATTCATCCCGATGGACAAGGCCGGGCAGTTCGTCCTCGACCGCGCCCGCGACCTGAAGAAGATGTTCCCGAAAAAACCGCTGCTGCTGTCCGAGGTCGGCTGGCCGAGCAATGGCCGCATGCGTGGTGGCGCCGATGCGTCGCCGGCGGACCAGGCGATTTACCTGCGAACCCTGGTCAACAAGCTCAACCGCCAGGGCTTCAACTACTTCGTGATCGAAGCCTTCGACCAACCGTGGAAAGCCAGTGACGAAGGTTCGGTGGGCGCTTACTGGGGCGTGTTCAACGCCGCGCGCCAGCAGAAATTCAACTTCGAAGGTCCGGTGGTCGCCATTCCGCAGTGGCGCGTGCTGGCCATCGGTTCGGTGGTATTGGCGCTGCTGTCGCTGACCTTGCTGATGATCGACGGCTCGGCCCTGCGCCAGCGTGGTCGCACCTTCCTGACCTTTATCGCGTTCCTCTGCGGTTCGGTGCTGGTCTGGATCGGTTATGACTACAGTCAGCAATACAGCACCTGGTTCAGCCTGACGGTGGGCTTCCTGCTCGCCCTCGGCGCCCTCGGGGTCTTTATCGTGTTGCTGACCGAGGCTCACGAACTGGCCGAAGCCGTGTGGATTCACAAGCGCCGCCGGGAATTTCTGCCGGTGGTCGGCGATTCGAACTACCGCCCGAAAGTCTCGATCCACGTGCCGTGCTACAACGAGCCGCCGGAGATGGTCAAACAGACCCTCAACGCCCTGGCCAACCTCGACTATCCGGACTTCGAAGTCCTGATCATCGACAACAACACCAAGGACCCGGCGGTCTGGGAACCGGTGCGCGACTACTGCGAAACCCTCGGCCCGCGCTTCAAGTTCTTCCACGTCGCGCCACTGGCCGGTTTCAAGGGCGGCGCGTTGAATTACCTGATTCCGCACACCGCCAAGGATGCCGAAGTGATCGCGGTGATCGACTCCGATTACTGCGTCCATCCGAACTGGCTCAAGCACATGGTGCCGCACTTCGCCGATCCGAAAATCGCCGTGGTGCAGTCGCCGCAGGACTACCGCGACCAGAACGAAAGCACCTTCAAGAAGCTCTGCTACGCGGAATACAAAGGCTTCTTCCATATCGGCATGGTCACCCGTAACGACCGCGACGCGATCATCCAGCACGGCACCATGACCATGACCCGTCGCTCGGTGCTCGAAGAACTGGGCTGGGCCGACTGGTGCATCTGCGAAGACGCCGAACTGGGCCTGCGCGTGTTCGAGAAAGGCCTGTCGGCGGCGTATTACCACGACAGCTACGGCAAAGGCCTGATGCCCGACACCTTTATCGACTTCAAGAAACAGCGGTTCCGCTGGGCCTATGGCGCGATCCAGATCATCAAGCGTCACACCCGCAGCCTGCTGCGCGGCAAGGACACCGAGCTGACCCGCGGCCAGCGCTACCACTTCCTCGCGGGCTGGTTGCCATGGGTGGCGGACGGCATGAACATCTTCTTCACCGTTGGCGCGCTGTTGTGGTCGGCGGCGATGATCATCGTGCCGCAGCGGGTCGATCCGCCGCTGCTGATTTTCGCGATCCCGCCATTGGCGCTGTTCGTGTTCAAGGTCGGCAAGATCATCTTCCTCTACCGTCGCGCCGTAGGCGTGAACCTGAAGGATGCGTTCTGCGCGGCACTGGCCGGCCTGGCGTTGTCGCACACCATCGCCAAAGCGGTGCTGTACGGCTTCTTCACCAGCAGCATTCCGTTCTTCCGCACGCCGAAGAACGCCGATAACCACGGCTTCTGGGTGGCGATTTCGGAGGCCCGGGAAGAGGTGTTCATCATGCTGTTGCTGTGGGGCGCGGCGCTGGGGATCTTCCTGGTCAACGGTATGCCGAGCAACGACATGCGCTTCTGGGTGACCATGTTGCTGGTGCAGTCGCTGCCGTACCTGGCGGCGCTGATCATGGCGTTCCTCTCCTCCCTGCCGAAACCGACCGCCGAAACCGAAACGGCGCCAGCGGTCTAAATCTTCACCGATCCACTAAACGGCGGCCAATGGTCGCCGTTTTGCTTTAAGATAACCGCCATTTTGCGGGGCTTGCAGCCCAATGGCCGGACCTGACCCCTGTGGGAGCGAGCCTGCTCGCGAAGGCGTTGTAACAATCAACGTTTATGTTGACTGACACACCGCCTTCGCGAGCAGGCTCGCTCCCACAGTGAGTCCGCGCCCACATTCATGATTTTCGGAGTTTTCCATGACGGCCCACGCCGACCTTTCGCCGACCCTCCAACTCGCCATCGACCTGATTCGCCGTCCGTCCGTGACGCCGGTCGACGCCGATTGCCAGAAGCAGATGATGCAGCGCCTGGGCGATGCCGGTTTCATGCTGGAACCGATGCGCATCGAAGATGTGGATAACTTCTGGGCCACCCACGGTAAACACGACGGTCCGGTGCTGTGCTTCGCCGGTCACACCGACGTGGTGCCGACCGGTCCGGTGACCGCCTGGCAGATCGACCCGTTCAACGCCGTGATCGACGAGCACGGCATGCTCTGCGGTCGTGGCGCGGCGGACATGAAAGGCAGCCTGGCGTCCATGACCGTGGCGGCCGAGCGTTTCGTCGCCGACTACCCGGACCACAAGGGCAAGGTCGCCTTCCTGATCACCAGCGACGAAGAAGGCCCGGCGCACCATGGCACCAAGGCAGTGGTTGAACGCCTGGCCGCGCGCAAGGAGCGCCTGGATTGGTGCATCGTCGGCGAACCGTCGAGTACTACCCTGGTCGGTGACGTGGTCAAGAATGGCCGTCGCGGCTCCCTCGGTGCCAAGCTGACCGTACGCGGCGTGCAGGGCCACGTGGCCTATCCGCACCTGGCGAAAAACCCGATCCACCTCGCCGCCCCGGCCCTGGCCGAACTGGCCGCCGAGCACTGGGACCACGGCAACGATTTCTTCCCGCCGACCAGTTTCCAGATCTCCAACGTCAACTCCGGCACCGGCGCGACCAACGTGATTCCGGGTGATCTGGTGGCGGTGTTCAACTTCCGCTTCTCCACCGAGTCCACCGTCGAAGGCCTGCAAAAGCGCGTCG
Source organism: Pseudomonas sp. C2B4 (assembly GCF_013359695.1). Lineage (GTDB taxonomy): Bacteria > Pseudomonadota > Gammaproteobacteria > Pseudomonadales > Pseudomonadaceae > Aquipseudomonas. Next base: position 26,089 of record NZ_JABFMU010000012.1, on the reverse strand, counting down.
CCGACATCCTCGACAAGCATGACCTGGACTGGCACATCGACTGGGCATTGTCCGGCCTGCCATTCCTCACCGAGCCGGGCGCGCTGCTCGACGCGGTGTCGTCGAGCATCAAGGACATCACCGGCCGTGAAACCAAGGCGTCCACCACCGGCGGCACCTCCGACGGGCGCTTCATCGCGACCATGGGCACACAAGTGGTCGAGCTGGGGCCGGTCAACGCGACCATCCACCAGGTCAACGAGCGCGTGCTGGCGGCCGACCTCGATGTGCTGACCGAAATCTACTACCAGACCCTCGTCAAGTTGCTCGCCTGATGCTCGCTTGCCCGATCTGCAGCGAACCGCTCAACGCGGTGGACAACGGCGTGGCCTGCCCCGCCGGGCATCGTTTCGACCGTGCGCGCCAGGGTTACCTGAACCTTTTGCCGGTGCAGCACAAGAACAGCCGTGATCCCGGGGATAACCAGGCGATGGTCGAAGCCCGTCGCGACTTCCTCAACGCCGGACACTACGCGCCAGTGGCCAGGCGCCTGGCGGAGCTGGCAGCCGGTTACGCGCCGCAGCGCTGGGTCGATATTGGCTGTGGCGAGGGTTACTACACCGCACAAATCGCCGAGGCCCTGCCGGAGGCCGATGGCTATGCGCTGGACATTTCCCGGGAAGCCGTCAAACGCGCCTGCAAACGCAACCCGCGGCTGACCTGGTTGATCGCCAGCATGGCCCGCGTGCCTTTGGCGTCGGGCAGTTGCCAGTTCCTGGCCAGCGTCTTCAGTCCACTGGACTGGAACGAAGCCAAACGCCTGCTCAGCCCCGGCGGCGGCCTGATGAAAGTCGGGCCGACCAGCGGTCACCTGATGGAGCTACGTGAGCGGCTGTACGACGAAGTCCGCGAGTACATCGACGACAAGCATCTGGATCTGATGCCGGAAGGTATGGCACTGGCCCACAGCGAAACCCTGGAATTCAAACTTTCGCTGGCCAGCGGCCAGGACCGGGCGAATCTGCTGGCCATGACGCCCCACGGCTGGCGTGCCAGTGCCGAACGCCGGGCAGCCGTGATCGAGCAGGTCGAGCCCTTCGAGGTCACCATCTCGATGCGCTACGATTATTTCGTACTTCAATAACTTGAAATTTTTGGTCTTGGGCAATGGCTCAAGACCGGCTAAATCCGCGAATGGATTTTTCAGACACGCAGTGAGGACATCCATGCGCCAGCCCGATATCGAGATTTACCTGAAAGACGCCGACGTCGACCATAAAGCCATCTCCACCTGGCTCGGCGCGGCGTTGGGCCCGTGCACCGACTGGGTGCAGAAAGGTCAGACCTACAAGTGCAAGGCCGGCAATGTGCCAGTGACCTGGTTGCCCAAGGCCGTAGGAAAATGGAACAGCCTGTACCTGGAAAGTGACCAGACCCCGTGGGACGACGACATCGCCTGCGCCCGCGCCGCCTTTGCCGCGTTGAACGTCGAAGTGCGTTGCGCACCGGGCAGTTGGGTCGAGGAAGAAGGTGAAGAAACGGCTGATCGCTGGATTCGCATCAGCGCCGATGGTGAAGAAGAAATCACCTGGAAAACGGCTTAACAGCCGTACAACGGACCTGTGGGAGCGGGCTTGCCCGCGATTGCGGTTTGTCAGTCACATCATTGTTGGATGTGCCGCCGCCTTCGCGGGCAAGCCCGCTCCCACAGGTTTTTTCGTGCTATGAAGAGTGGGTTTACAACCCCACCACATCCTCAGCCTGCAACCCCTTCTGCCCTTCCACCACCGCGTACTCGACCTGCTGGCCTTCGGTCAGCGAACGGTGGCCTTCACCGCGAATCGCGCGGTAGTGCACGAACACATCCACCCCGTCCGCGCGCTGAATGAAGCCGTAGCCCTTGGCGTCGTTGAACCACTTCACGTTGCCGGTTTCACGTGTTGCCATCTGTTCATACTCCCTTTTTATTATTGATCGGGCTTTTCGCAGGAAAGCCTCGGAACGTCAGCCTGCACATGCCGGCCCCTGAGGGGCGACGGCGACAGAGCGCCGAGTATATGTCAGACGTTTAATCTCTCAATAGCACTTTGATTGCCGCTTTTTTGCCGATTTTCGATGAATACGGCACACTAACGACCGCCCGAGCAATTGCTCGGTTTTCATTCACTCATGCAGATGCCGTATGACCCGTTCCCCGCTCCGCCGTCTTGTGTTTGGCACCCTGCGTCGACTGTTGTACCTCTGGGTTCGCTCGGAGACGATCAACCAGTCGTCGTTCACCCTCAACCTCGACCGCAGTCGTCCGGTGTTCTACGTCCTGCAAAACCCTTCGCTGACCGACCTCGCCGTGGTCGACACCGAATGCAGCAAGGCCGGCCTGCCACGTCCGGTGTTGCCGGTATCGGTGGGCAACCTGCTGGAACCGGCGGCGTTTTTCTACCTGACACCGGACCCGGACTGGCTCGGTCGTCAGGACAAGCGCGGCGCCCCGCCAACCCTGACCCGCCTGGTCAGCGCCCTGAGCCAGAACGCTGCCGAAGACGCGCAGATCATTCCGGTCAGCGTGTTCTGGGGTCAGTCGCCGGACAGCGAAAACAGTCCGTGGAAACTGCTGTTCGCCGACAGTTGGGCGGTCACCGGGCGCCTGCGCCGCTTGCTGAGCGTCATCGTGCTGGGGCGCAAGACCCGCGTGCAGTTCTCCGCGCCGATTCACCTGCGCGAGCTGATCGAGCACAACAAGGGCCACGAGCGCACCGTGCGCATGGCCCAGCGCATCCTGCGGGTGCACTTTCGCAACCTCAAAGCCGCCGTCATCGGCCCGGACATCTCCCACCGACGCAACCTGGTCAAGGGCCTGGTCAACCAGCCACTGGTCAAGCAGGCGATCCTCGACGAAGCCGAACGCGAAAACATCGCCCCGGAGAAAGCCAAGGCCCAGGCCTTGCGCTACGGCAACGAGATCGCCTCGGACTACACCTACACCGCGATCCGCTTCATGGAAGTGGTGCTGAGCTGGTTCTGGAACAAGATCTACGACGGTATCAAGGTCAACAACATCGAAGGCGTGCAGAAGGTCGCCCCGGGTTACGAAGTGATCTACGTACCTTGCCACCGCAGCCACATCGACTACCTGCTGCTGTCCTACCTGCTGTTCCGCAACGGCCTGACCCCGCCGCACATCGCCGCCGGGATCAACCTGAACATGCCGGGGATCGGCGGCCTGCTGCGTCGCGGCGGTGCGTTCTTCATGCGCCGTACCTTCAAGGGCAACCCGCTGTACACCTCGGTATTCAACGAATACCTGCACACCCTGTTCACCAAGGGCTTTCCGGTGGAGTACTTCGTCGAAGGCGGACGCTCGCGCACCGGGCGCATGCTGCAACCGAAAACCGGGATGCTGGCGATCACCTTGCGCAGCTATCTGCGCTCCTCGCGCACGCCGATCGTGTTTGTGCCGGTGTACATCGGCTACGAACGCGTACTGGAAGGCCGCACCTACCTCGGCGAACTGCGCGGGGCGAGCAAGAAGAAAGAATCGATCTTCGATATTTTCAAAGTCATCGGCGCCCTCAAACAGCGTTTTGGTCAGGTGGCGGTGAACTTCGGCGAACCGATCAAGCTGGCCGAATTCCTCGACAGCGAACAACCGGACTGGCGCAAACAGGAACTCGGCCCGCAGTTCAAGCCGGCCTGGCTCAACGAAACCACCAACCGCCTCGGCGAGAAAGTCGCGCAGCACTTGAACGAAGCGGCGGCGATCAACCCGGTCAACCTGGTGGCCCTGGCGCTGCTGTCCACCAGCCGCCTGGCGCTGGACGATCGCGCCATGTCCCGGGTGCTCGACCTGTACCTGGCGCTGTTGCGCAAGGTGCCGTACTCGCCGCACACCACGCTGCCCGAGGGCAATGGTCGCGCGTTGATCGAGCACGTCAAGGACATGGACCTGCTGTCCGAGCAGAGTGACGCGCTGGGCAAGATTCTCTATCTGGACGAGCAGAACGCCGTCCTGATGACCTATTACCGCAACAACGTGCTGCACATCTTCGCGCTGCCGGCGCTGTTGGCGAGCTTCTTCCAGAGCGCCTCGCGCATGAGCCGCGAACAGATCCTGCGTTATACCCGCGCGCTGTACCCGTACCTGCAGGCCGAGCTGTTCATTCGCTGGTCGCTCGACGAGCTGGATGGCGTGATCGATCAATGGCTGGAGGCGTTCGTCGAGCAAGGCCTGCTGCGCTTCGAGAACGACGTCTACCTGCGCCCGGCGCCAAGCTCGCGGCATTTCGTGCTGTTGACGCTGCTGTCAAAAAGCATCGCCCAGACGCTGCAACGCTTCTACATGACCGTTTCCCTGCTGCTCAACAGCGGCCAGAACAGCATCAGCGCCGAAGAACTGGAAGACCTGTGCACCGTCATGGCCCAGCGCCTGTCGATCCTGCATGGCCTGAATGCCCCGGAGTTCTTCGACAAGAGCCTGTTCCGCCACTTCATCCAGACTATGCTGGATCTCGAGGTGCTCAAGCGCGACGAGGCCGGCAAGCTGGGTTATCACGAACTGCTCGGCGAACTGGCCGAGGGCGCGGCCAAACGGGTGCTGCCGGCTGATATTCGCCTGTCGATCCAGCAGGTAGCGGTGCATCGCAGTGAAGATGCCGCCGACCAACCCGCCACACAACCCGCAAACTGATGTAAAACCTGTGGGAGCGAGCCTGCTCGCGAAGAGGCCGTATCAGTCGACTTTAATGGCGGCTGACACGCCGCCTTCGCGAGCAGGCTCGCTCCCACATGAGAAGGAGATCTGCAATGAAAAAACTCTCTCTATTGGCCATGACCGTACTGCTGGGCGCCTGCCAGTCGATGCAGCCTGCAGCAAAAGCCAGCCTCGATGGCGAAGTCTTCTACCTGCAACGCATCGCGCTGCCGCCGAACGCGGTCCTCAGCGTCAGCCTGCAAGACATCTCACTGGCCGATGCTCCGGCCAAAGTCATCGACGAACAACGCGGCCCGGTCAAAGGCCAGGTGCCGTTGCCCTTTCACCTGAGCTACGACCCGACGCAGATCGAGCCCAATCACCGTTATTCAATCAACGCGCGCATTGAAGTCGATGGCAAACTGCTGTTCATTACCACCGAGAATCACGCCGTGCGCCTGGACGGCTCCGACCCACAGCCTGTGAAGGTCCGCGTCGACGCGGTCCGCTAGAGCTGATTGAAATAAGTGTCTTTTTGAAAAAGGAAGTTGCCATGCTCCGCCCTACCCTCCGCTTCGCCGGCCTGTGCGCAGGTTTGATGATCTGTGCCAGCGCCATGGCGCTGTCCCTCAGCGACCTGTCGCAAAAAGACGCCACCGGCGGTCTCAAGGACGCCCTGACCCAAGGCGCGCAACTGGCCGTGAAACAACTCGGCACCCCGGGCGGATTCAGCAACAACCCGGACGTGAAAATCGAATTGCCCGGCAAACTGGGCAAGGTCGCCAGCAAAATGAAACAGTTCGGCATGGGCGACCAAGTCGATCAACTGGAAACCAGCATGAACAAAGCGGCGGAAACCGCTGTCGTCCAGGCCCAGCCAATCCTCGTCGATGCCGTGAAAAAAATGACGGTAGACGATGCCAAGGGCATCCTCAGCGGCGGCAACGACTCGGCCACCCAGTACCTGAACAAAACCAGCCGCGAACAGATCCGCGCCAAGTTCCTGCCGATCGTCAAGCAAGCCACCGACCAGGTCGGCCTGGCCAAGCAATACAACGCCTTCGCCGGCCAAGCCGCGACCATGGGCGTGATCGATGCCAAGAGCGCCAACATCGAAAACTACGTCACCGAACAGGCGCTCAATGGCTTGTTCGAAATGATCGGCAAACAGGAAGAAGCCATTCGCAAGGATCCGGCGGCTGCAGCGACCAGTTTGGCGAAGAAGGTCTTCGGCACGCTCTAAGCTTCACCGCAAAACCAGTGGGAGCAAAGCTTGCTCGCGATGGCCACACCTCGGTTTGACTGATAGAACAACTTTCAAGCGCTTGAAAAAAGCCCGCTGACTTTCAGAAAGTCAGCGGGCTTTTTTGTTAGGCCTATTTCGGCAGATCGATCTGATCCAGCACGCGGTTCACCGATAGTTGCGCCAGCACAATCATCTGCTGAATACCGAGCACCAGATTGCACGCCGGGCCGGTCAGAATGGAGGACAACTCGGTGGCCATGACATTGGCTGAAGCGAGGGTTTCATGGGCATGGACAAGCAGGGTTTCAGAATTGACGCCGGGGTGAATCGTGAAGATTGGACACGGGCGGTAAGTGGTTTTTGCCTGTGGGTCAGCGGGAGCAGATTCTGGAGGGTTCATGGACTCGTTGTTCATGGTGCAACTCCTTGAGACTGGAGCGCCCGATACCATTTTTAGATCCGGCGCTTGTTAGCACCTAACAAAAATTCGGGCTTGCAGTCCCGGTCGCTGAATTGGCAGCGACGGACACAGGCTAGTGATCGAGGTTCCTAGGGACAACCTGAAAGTGTTGTGGGAAGGTTCTGAAGATTTGATTGAGCGATAAACATCATTGGCTGCGAGGCCGTCTTCGCGAGCAGGCTCGCTCCCACAATTGGACCGTGTACAACCGGGAGAGATTGGTCGGCTGTCAGGCCGCCATCGCAGGCAAGCCAGCTCCCACAGAGGGTTGGTGGTTGCCGCAAATTTCAGCTTCGGCACCGGCCTACTGTGGGAGCGAGCCTGCTCGCGAACGCGTCGGGTCAATCAACACTGGTGCTGAATGTGCCACCGTCATCGCGAGCAAGCTTTGCTCCTACAAGCTGTTTGGTCAGACCGGCTCTTTCTTGACCCTGAACCAAGCCGCATACAAAGCCGGCAAGAACAACAGCGTCAACGCCGTCGCCACAATCAAGCCCCCCATGATCGCCACCGCCATCGGCCCGAAGAACACACTGCGCGACAACGGAATCATCGCCAGAACCGCCGCAAGCGCCGTCAACACAATCGGCCTGAACCGCCGCACCGTGGCCTCGATGATCGCCTGCCAAGGCTTCAACCCGGCAGCAATATCCTGCTCGATCTGGTCCACCAGAATCACCGAGTTGCGCATGATCATCCCCGACAAGGCAATGGTCCCGAGCATGGCCACGAAACCAAACGGCTGGCGGAAGACCATCAGGAACAGCGTCACCCCGATCAGGCCCAACGGCGCCGTCAGGAACACCATCGCCGTGCGTGAGAAACTGCGCAGTTGCAGCATCAGCAACGTCAATACGACCACGATGAACAGCGGCACGCCGGCCTTCACCGAGTTCTGCCCGCGGGCGGAATCCTCCACGGTGCCACCGACATCCAGCAAATAGCCGTCCGGCAATTCGGCGCGGATCGGGTCGAGGGTCGGCATGATTTGCTGCACCAGGGTCGCCGGTTGTTCCTTGCCGTAAATGTCGGCACGGACGGTCACGTTGGGCAGGCGGTTGCGGTGCCAGATCACGCCTTCTTCGAAGCCGTATTCCAGCGTCGCGATTTGCGACAGGGCGACGCTGCGACCGTTGTCGGTCGGTACCGACAGGCTTGGCAGCAACGACAACTCGGTACGTTCATGCACGGTGCCGCGCAGCAGGATCTCGATCAACTCATTGTCTTCGCGATACTGACTGACGCTGGAACCGGTCAGCGAGCTTTGCAGGAACTTCGACAGGTTCGCCGTGCTCACGCCCAATGCCCGGGCGCGGTCCTGATCGACGTTCAGGTACACGACCTTGCTAGGTTCTTCCCAATCCAGATGGACGTTGGCCACGTGCGGGTTTTCACGAACCTTGGCCGCGACTTTGCGGGCCAGCGCGCGGACTTCTTCGATGTGCTCACCGGTCACCCGGAACTGCACTGGATAACCAACCGGCGGACCGTTTTCCAGGCGCGTGACCCGCGAGCGCAGGGCCGGGAATTGTTCGTTGAGGGTTTCGATCAGCCAGGTGCGCAGGGTTTCACGCTCCTCGATGGTTTTGGCCAGCACCACGAATTGGGCGAAGCTGGGTGCGGGAAGTTGTTGATCCAGCGGCAGGTAAAAACGCGGTGAACCGGTGCCGACATAGGCCACGTAATTATCGATCCCTGCCTTGTCCTTGAGCAGCGCTTCGAGGCGCTTGACCTCTTCGGCGGTGTTGCTCAGAGAGGCGCCTTCGGCCAGTTTCAGATCAACCATCAATTCCAGCCGGCCCGACGCCGGGAAAAATTGCTGCGGTACAAAGCGGAACAGGACCACAGAGGCGATGAACAGAATCACCGTCGCCGCAATCACCGTCTTGCGCCGACGCACGCACCACTCCACCACGCGCCGGACCCGCTGATAAAACGGCGTGCCGTAAGGGTCAGGCTGATCGGGTCCGTGCTTGGCCGCATGAATTTTCGCCAGATCCGGCAGGAGTTTTTCCCCGAGGTACGGCACAAACACCACCGCCGCCACCCAGGACGCCAAGAGCGCGATGGTCACTACCTGGAAGATCGAGCGGGTGTATTCGCCGGTGCCCGATTGCGCGGTGGCGATCGGCAGGAAGCCGGCGGCGGTGATCAGCGTGCCGGTGAGCATCGGGAACGCGGTGCTGGTCCAGGCATAGCTCGCCGCTTTGATCCGGTCGAAGCCTTGCTCCATTTTGATCGCCATCATTTCCACGGCGATGATCGCATCGTCCACCAGCAAACCCAGCGCCAGTACCAACGCACCGAGCGAGATCTTGTGCAGGCCGATGCCGAGGTAATACATGCTGGCGAAAGTCATGGCCAACACCAGCGGGATCGCCAGGGCGACCACCATGCCAGTGCGCACACCAAGGGAGAAAAAGCTCACCAGCAACACAATTGCCAGCGCTTCCACCAATACCTGGACAAACTCGCCGACCCCGGTTTTCACCGCCGCCGGTTGATCGGAGACCTTACGCAGCTGCATGCCGGCCGGAAGGTTTTTCTGGATACGGGCGAACTCGATTTCCAGGGCCTTGCCCAGTACCAGAATGTCGCCGCCGTCCTTCATGGCCACGGCCAGACCGATGGCGTCTTCAGCCATGAAGCGCATGCGCGGCGCCGGTGGATCGTTGAAACCACGGCGCACATCAGCCACATCGGAGATGCGGAAGGTGCGATCCCCGACCCGGATCGGAAAGTTTTTTATCTCATCGACGGTCTGAAAATTCCCCGAGACCCGTAGCTGCAATCGCTCGCTGCTGGTTTCGAAGAAGCCGGCGGTGGATACCGCATTCTGCTCTTCAAGCGCCTGCTGGACAGCCGCCAGGGGCAAACCGAGGGTCGCGAGTTTGACGTTGGACAGTTCGATCCAGATCTTTTCGTCCTGCAGGCCGAGCAGGTCGACCTTGCCCACGTCCTTGACCCGTTGCAGCTGGATCTGGATGCGGTCGGCGTAATCCTTCAGCACGGCGTAATCGAAACCGTCGCCGGTCAATGCGTAGATATTGCCGAACGTGGTGCCGAATTCATCGTTGAAGAACGGCCCCTGAATGCCCGGCGGCAAGGTGTGGCGAATGTCGCTGACCTTCTTGCGCACCTGATACCAGAGCTCCGGGATGTCCACCGAATGCATGGAATCGCGGGCAATGAACGTCACCTGGGATTCACCGGGGCGGGAGAACGACACGATGCGCTCGTACTCGCCGGTTTCCATCAGCTTCTTTTCGATGCGCTCGGTAACCTGGCGCGAAACTTCCTCCGCCGTGGCGCCCGGCCAGTTGGTGCGGATCACCATGGCTTTGAAGGTGAACGGCGGATCTTCGCTTTGGCCAAGCTTGGTGTAGGAAAGCGCGCCGACGATAGCCAGCAGTAGCATCAGGAACAGTACGATCTGGCGGTTACGCAACGCCCATTCGGAAAGATTGAAGCCCATCGGGGATTACTCCTTGTCCGCCAGATTGACCACGCGGTTGGAGCGATCCACCGGGCGCACCTGCTGCCCGTCGAGAAGCACATGGACGCCAGCGGCCACCACCCAGTCGCTGGCGTTGAGGCCTTCGAGCACCGGGACGGTTTTCTCACCGAAGGCACCGACCCGCACCGGGGTCTTCTTCAGGGTGTTGTTGGCGCTGACGACCCAGACGTAGGTCACGCCGTTTTCGGCGGTCAGCGCCGACAGCGGCACAGACAGCGGCACTGACTCGGCGGTCTGCACGAATACCCGGGCACTCTGGCCCAGTTCGGCCGGAACCTTGCCGGCGTTGAAGGCGATGCGCGCGGCGAAGGTACGGGATTTCGGATCGGCAGCAGGCGACAGTTCGCGGATATGCCCGGCGAAACGCTGACCCGGTAGCGTCCACAGCTCCACCGAGACTGGCTCGCCGACCTTGAAGCGGCCGAAGTTCTGCTCCGGCAGACTGATCGACACTTCACGCTCGCCATCGGTGGCCAGGGTGAACACCGTTTGCCCGGCGGCCACCACTTGACCGACCTCGACCGCACGCTTGGCCACGACGCCGTCCTGGGGCGCACGCAACACGGCGTAGCTGGCCTGGTTACTGGAGACGTTGAATTCGGCTTTGATCTGCTTGAGACGGGCTTCGCCGGACCGGTAAAGGTTCTCGTGATTGTCGTACTGCGAGCGGCTGACCAACTGACGCTCCATCAGCGTTTTGTAGCGATCACGCTCGGCGCGCACCATATTCAGATTGGCTTCGGCGGCCGCGACCTGGGCGCGGGTGGCTTCCAGTTGCAGGCGCACGTCTTGCGGATCGAGCTCCGCCAGCGGTTGATCGGCCTTGACCCGCTGCCCCTCTTCTACCAGTCGTCGGCTGACTTTGCCGCCAATGCGGAACGCCAGGTCCGGCTCATAGCGGGCGCGGACTTCGCCGGGATAACTTTCCATCGCCTGGGACGAAGGCTCTGGCTGGACCACCATGGCCGGGCGAACGCTGACTTGGGGCGCCTCTTCGTGACCACACGCCGTCAAAAAAAACGCCAGGCTGACTGGCAACGCGAGGGGCAAGGCATAGCGGAACATGGTGAAGGACCTTTCGCTAATGGTGCTTGGAATAATTATACTGACCAGTATGTTATTAATAGCAAACTCACCAGTCCAGTAATAAAAGCGCATATGCCGAACAATCTTTCAGCACCCAGCGGACCCGGCCGCCCCAAGGATCTGGCCAAACGCCAGGCGATCCTCGACGCGGCGAAAACGCTGTTTTTGACCAAGGGATATGCCAACACCAGCATGGATGCTGTCGCCGCAGAAGCAGGCGTTTCGAAGCTGACGGTCTACAGCCATTTCAACGACAAGGAGACCCTGTTCTCCGCTGCCGTGGTGGCGAAGTGCGAGGAGCAGTTGCCGACACTGTTTTTCGAATTACCGGACGGCGTGGCGGTGGAAACCGTGCTGCTGAACATCGCCCGCGGCTTTCACGTGCTGATCAACAGCGACGAATCGGTGAACCTGCATCGCTTGATTATGACCCTGGGCACCCAGGACCCGAAACTCTCGCTGATCTTCTTCGAGGCCGGCCCCGAGCGCATGCTGCACGGCATGGAACGGCTGCTGAGCAAGATCGACCAGAGTGGCGCCTTGAGCATCGACAAGCCGCGCAATGCGGCGGAGCACTTCTTCTGCCTGCTCAAGGGCGCGGCGAATTTCCGCTTGTTGTATGGCTGTGGCGAGCCGTTGACCGATGAGGCGGCGGAGAGCCATGTGCGGGAGGTTGTGGAGTTGTTTATGCGGGCTTATCGACCTTAGCCAGTCCGAACCATTTTTGTTGTCTGGTCTGGCCCCTTCGCGAGCAGGCTCGCTCCCACACTGGATCTAAGTAACACCTCGGATCTCCTGTGGGAGCGAGCCTGCTCGCGAAAGGGGCGACACGGTCTTACGGCTTGAGTGCCTTCTTCGGGTAGATGTCATACCGACTGGACTTGCCATCCAGCGCATGACTCGGCTTCGGCCCTTCGATGCACGGCGCCTTGCGCGGGCGCTTGACCACTACGCGGTGGGTGGCCAGGGCCAATGCCGCAGCGAGCAAGGCCGGTGCATCCGGGTCATCGCCCACCAGTGGCCGGAACAGGCGCATTTCCTTCTTCACCAACGCGGTTTTCTCACGGTGCGGGAACATCGGGTCGAGGTAGATCACCTGCGGCGGCTCGCCTTCCCAGTTGCTCATCACCTCGATCGAATTGCCCTTGAGCAAACGCATGCGCGCCACGATCGGCGCCACCTCGAAATCTTCCGCGCCTCGGGCAAGGCCATCTTCGAGCAAGGCCCCGATCAACGGCTGACGCTCGATGAGGCTCATCTCGCAACCCAGGCTGGCCAACACGAACGCATCCTTGCCCAGACCCGCCGTCGCATCCAGCACCCGTGGACGCACGCCCTGGGCGATGCCGACGGCCTTGGCGATCATCTGCCCGCTGCCGCCACCGTACAACCGACGATGGGCCGCGCCGCCCTCGACGAAGTCCACCCGCACCGGCCCCGGTGCATCCGGGCCGAGCTGTTGCAGCTGCAAACCCTGGTCGCCCACCTGCAACGCAAACTCACCGTCATCCACCCGCAGCGGCAGGCCCAGGCGCTCGGCCCAGTGCTCGGCCTGTGGCTGAAAAGTCTGGTCCAGGGCTTCGACATGGATGCGGCACGCCGCCGGTTGCTCAATCATGGGAAAACACGCTCAAAAAATTAATGATCGGCAAAAACTGCCGATAACAAAACTATCGAGCATTTTGCCAGAGCTGAGCGTCGACCGAGAGAAATGTCAGACATTCAACCCACAATCACAGGTTTTATCTCGCCCTACGGCGACTACAACCTGCGAAACACCCAGGCACTGAGCGGCGTCAGCCACATCTGGCAGGATTTCTTTGCCCGAGCGCTGGCCGATCAGTCGGGTGAAGTGCTGCCTGAATCGCTGAACTTTCCACCGGTCGATATCGAAAGCCCGGTCGAACCCACCGTCGGCAGCGACCTGCTGGCGCACATCATTTCCCAGCGCGAATGCGACGTGAAGGACACCGAGATCCGCCCGCCCGAGCCGCTGTTCCTGCCGATTGCCGAATTCGAAATGGACCTGGCCGACAAGCCGTTCCCACCGTTCCCGCCGGAAGAAATCGTCGCCCAACAGAAGCAGCAGAACTTCGAAAGCGGCTGGGTGCGTCCGATTGTGCTGACCGCCGGCCAGCCTTTGCCGGAAGCCGGTCCGGCGCCGCAACCGCGTCCGCTGCACCTGCCGATCGCCGAGTTCGAACTCGACCTGTTGGACAAGCCCTTCCCGCCGTTCTCCCCTGAAGAGTTGGTGGAACAACAGAAACAACTCGATTTCGATAACGGCTGGGCACGCCCGATCATCCTGCAGAACCTGCGCCTGGCAGCCTGATCCCCAGCGACCGTCTCAGCGGCAACGCCACCACGGCCCGACGTCCAGATGAAAGTGATTGCGATGGGCGGCGTTGTAATCCGGACTCAACACCACACTGAACAGACCACAGGCGCCATCGCGGACCTGCCTTAGAAACTGCGCGTCCTGATTGTCCTTGGGCCAATCCTTGAGCACGCTGATGGAACGGCCATCGGCCAGGCGGAAGCCGGCGACATCCAGCGCATTGGCCGATGCGTGCTGACTGAGTCGACCATTCTCTCGACCATAGACATTGCGACAGGCAAAGCTGCCGAGGTGGTCGACCCGCGCCACCGCTTGCCCGTAGACAGCCTGCGCCGCCGGTTGCAGGGCGTGACGCTCGAACAGGGCAAACGACACCGCCAGGCGGCAACTGGCGAGGAAGCTGCTGCTCAGCGCCACGTCGCCGCCCTGCACGCGCAAAGCGTCAGTCAACGGACACTTGGCATCCGGGCTGGCGGCCTGTCGGGTCACGCGCAAACCGGAGCCGCTCAAGGCCTGATCACACAGTTGCGGATCGTCGCGCAGACGCATCAATTTGTAGCGGGTCAGCAGGTTCGGCGGGGCTTTCACGTCCAGCGGCGCCCAGGGATTCCATTGCGGTGGCAGCGACACCCAGCCCCGCCAGGCGCTCATCCCCACCGCCGCGATGATCGCCAACAACAGCCACCACCGAAATCGCATCGTCAGCCTTTGAAGAACTGATTGGCCTTGGCGTACGGCATGGACCGCGACGTGAACCCGAACGTGCCCGACGCCTGGATCTCTTCGGCGGCACGGTAGAACTCGCCCAGCGCCGCCAGTGCGAGCGCCGAACCGACACTGATGCGCTTGACGCCCATTTCACCCAGCTCCTGCACCGTCAGCTTCAAGCCGCCGGACATCAACACGTTCACCGGTTTTGGCGCCACGGCGCGGACCACGGCCAGCACGTCTTCAGCGCTGCGCAGACCCGGCGCGTACAACACGTCCGCGCCGGCTTCGGCGAAGGCCTGCAAGCGGCGAATGGTGTCGTCGAGATCCGGGTTGCCGTGCAGGAAATTCTCGGCCCGTGCCGTCAGCGTGAACGGGAAAGGCAAGCTGCGAGCAGCCGCGACGGCGGCTTTGATGCGCGCCACGGCATGTTCAAAGCAATAGATCGGGGTGTCTTCACGGCCAGTGAAGTCCTCGATCGAACCGCCGACGGCACCCGCTTCGGCGGCCCGCAAAAGGCTCTTGGCGCACTCGGCAGGATCATCGGCAAAACCGTTTTCCAGATCGACCGCGACCGGCAGATCGGTGGCGGCGACAATGGCCCGGACGTTGGCCAGGGTCTCGTCCAGGGTCAACCCGCCATCAGGACGTCCCTGGGAGAAAGCGTAACCGGCGCTGGTGGTCGCCAGCGCCTCGAATCCCAGGCTGGCGAGCATTTTTGCCGAGCCGGCATCCCAGGGATTGGGGATCACAAAAACGCCGTCGCGTTCGTGCAAGGCTTTGAAGGCGTGGGCTCGAAGGGTTTGCGCGTCCATTGGCAGCTCCTGGAAAAGGGGAACGAATCCGCTTTCAGAGCAGGCCAAGTTGCTCGGCGGCGGGCTCTCTGTATAGCTCAGGCAGCGCCGGCAAGCCAGGCAAACGCAGCATCAATCGGGCGTGGAAACGTTGCGCCAGCTTCGCCGCCAGCACGTTGTCGGCGGTGTGCAGGAAGATATACGGCGTGCGCCCCTCTTCGATCCACAGGGCGATTTTCTCCACCCATGGCAGCAGAAACGGGTCGTTGGCCTCAAGCGTCGGATGGCCGATGAAGCGCACTTGCGGGAACTGGGTAAACGCCGCGGGGCGTGGTGGAACCCTCGGCTTTTTCGATTGGGCGTGGAGCACCGAAGGATCGGTCGAAGTGCAACTGAACAACGCGCGCGGATCGAGGCAGATGCGCTCGACGCCACGGTCCAGCAGCAGGCGATTGAGCATCCGCTCACTGTCGCCCTTGGCGAAGAAATCATCGTGCCGAACTTCCACCGCCAGGGGGCGCTGCAGGGCATCGATGAAACTGGCCAGTTCGGGCAAACGTTGTGGCGTGAAGCTTTTCGACAGCTGCAACCACAGCGGCGACACCCGCTCACCGAGGGGACTGAGCAATTGGGTGAAGGTGTCGGCGGCGGTCAGTTGCTCGCGCAGGTCGCCGCCGTGGCTGATGTCACCGGGGAACTTGGCGGTGAAGCGAAAGTACCCGGGCATGGTTTCGGCCCAACGCTGCACGGTACTGGCAGCCGGGCTGGCGTAGAAGGTCGTGTTGCCTTCCACGGCATTGAATACCTGGGAATAGAGATCGAGAAATTCGGCGGGCCTGGCATCTGGCGGATAAAGATATTCGCGCCAGGCGTTTTCACTCCAGGACGGGCAACCGAGGTAGTAAGGCAGCATCAGATGTACAGGTCGAGCCCCATGACCTCAGCATCCCAGTCGACGAAACCGGCGGTACTGAGATAGCTGGCCAGGGCCATCGCCACGCTTTTGCTCATGGCGCGGTGGTAAAGCATGTCCTGCTGACGGGCGGGCAGGTTGCTCAGGCGTTGCGCGGAAGCCTTGGCGCGGGCGGCCAGTTGCTCTTCGGACGGAAACTCCAGCTCGCCGTCGATATCGACGGACTCGTCTTCCACCACAGGGCCTTTGCGAGGCTTGCGCTTGATGGGGTAGGACTGAGAGGAAATGCCGTCTATACGCATAAATGCATGCTCGGTATCAGTGATGGCAGTTTAGTGGCGCACAACCCACTTCGCAAACCGCCGAGTGATAACTAGAACACATAAAAGGCAAAAGGTTTAAAAGCTGGGGTTAGAAAACGACGATTGGTGACTATCAGAAAGAAAGCTTTCGCGAGCAGGCTCCCTCCCACAAGGAAAAGCGCAGATCCTGTGGGAGCGAGCCTGCTCGCGAAGGGTTCACCGCAGTATCGAGAATCAACGCGCCTTGGGCGTCGCTACCTTGTCCCGCAGATAAACCGGCTGCGCCTCATCGGCGACGATTGCTTCACCCCGTTCCCAGGCAAAACGCGCCAGGGTCAACAGGTCTTCGGCATGGGGCAACATGCCCGCGTCCTGGCCGCTCAAGCTGACGGCGATGCGTTCGCCATAGCCCCAACCGGTGCCCGCACCGAACCATTCGCCGCTGACGTCGGCCGGTAGTGCGGCCACTTCCGGTGGCAGCACCGCTTCGTGGCCGACCAGTCGCATTTCCCCCGCCGTCTCGCGGTAGCAGCCCCAATACACCTCATCCATGCGTGCATCAATGGCCGCCGCGACCTGAGTGGCGCCATGTTCGCGGTAAGCGCGCTGGGCCAATACAGCGAGGTTGGACACCGGCAGCACCGGGCGATCCAGGGCGAACGCCAAACCCTGCACCACACCGATGGCAATACGCACGCCGGTGAAGGCACCCGGGCCGCGCCCGAACGCGATGGCATCCACCGCTTGCAGGGTGGTGCCGGCGTCGGCCAGCAATTGCTGGATCATCGGCAGCAACTTCTGCGCATGCAGGCGCGGGATCACCTCGTAATGGCTCGTGACCTTGCCGTCATGCAGCAAGGCAACGGAGCAAGCTTCAGTCGCGGTGTCCAGGGCCAGCAAGGTGCTCATCGATGTTTCCGTAAGAGAGGTCAGAAAAAAGTGCGTCAGTATAAACAACTACGGCCCGCAAGCGGGCCGTGGATGATAAAGCCGATCAGACTTTTCAGCTCAGTGCTTCAAGCACCTTGCCGGTGATCGCTTCAACCGAGCCTACGCCAGGGATGTGGCTGTACTTCGGCTTGCCTTGGGCGGCGGACAGCTTCTGGTAGAAATCAACCAGCGGCTTGGTCTGCGAATGGTAGACCGACAGGCGATGACGCACGGTTTCTTCGGTGTCGTCCTTGCGCTGCACCAGTTCTTCACCGGTGATGTCGTCCTTGCCAGCGATTTTCGGCGGGTTGTAGACGGTGTGGTACACGCGGCCGCTGGCCTCGTGAACACGGCGGCCGGCGATACGCTGAACGATTTCTTCGTCATCGACGGCGATCTCGACCACTGCATCCAGCTCGACGCCAGCCGTCACCAGGGCTTCAGCCTGAGGAATGGTGCGCGGGAAACCGTCGAACAGGAAACCGTTGGCGCAGTCAGACTGGGCGATGCGATCTTTGACCAGCGCGATGATCAGGTCATCGGACACCAGGCCGCCGGCATCCATGATGCCCTTGGCCTTGAGGCCCAGCTCGGTGCCGGCCTTGACTGCCGCACGCAGCATGTCGCCAGTGGAGATTTGCGGAATGCCGAATTTCTCGGTGATGAACTTAGCCTGAGTACCTTTACCGGCCCCGGGAGCTCCCAGCAGAATGACGCGCATCGATGTGCTCCTCAATTTTTTATATAGATAACGTCAGATTCGCCTCGTGGGGCCAATCTCAAAAATAGGGTCGTGACCGCCCAAACGGCCAAAGGCTGATCAAGATACACAGCAGGCTGCGCCCACACAAGCCGCCAAAAGTCGGAGAAACCGCAGGGTCTTGTGACCTTTTGGTGCGGTTCCCCAAGTCGCAACCCCATCATTAACTGTCGCCTGGCCGCACTTTTCTGCCTGCCATCGAACGGCACCCGACGCCTGCATCGGATGCCAGTCCCCCACGGCAAAAACCTTAGCCGGTATTACGCAAACCGGCGGCAATCCCCGCCACAGACACCAGCAGCGCCTGTTCCACCGGGCTGCCCTGCGCCACTTCCTGTTGCCGCGAACGGGCCAGCAACTCGGCCTGCAATAGATGAAGCGGATCGAGGTAGGTGTTGCGCAGACGGATGAATTCCAGGGTGTCTGGGCTATGTGCCAGTAGCTGCGACTGACCGGTCATCCCCAGGACGATCGAGCACGCCTGCGACAATAGGTCGCGTAAGTGCGCACCCAAAGGCAGCAAGTGCGGCTCGACCAGACGCTCGTCGTAGGATCGGGCGATATCCGCGTCAGCCTTGGCCAGCACCATCTCCAGCATGTCGATGCGCGTGCGGAAGAACGGCCATTGCTCGCGCATTTGCCCCAACAGCTCACCTTCGCCACGCTCCAGAGCCTTGCTCAGGGCCGCTTCCCAGCCGAGCCAGGCCGGCAGCATCAGGCGAGTCTGGGTCCAGCCGAAGATCCACGGGATCGCCCGCAGGCTTTCGATCCCTCCGGCCCGGCGCTTGGCCGGACGGCTGCCCAGCGGCAGGCGCCCGAGCTCCTGTTCCGGGGTCGACTGGCGGAAGTACTCGACGAACTGCGGATTTTCCCGCACCACGGCGCGGTAAGCGCTGACACCGTCGGCGGCCAATTCGTCCATCAGATGGCGCCATTCCGGCGTTGGCGGCGGCGGTGGCAACAGGGTCGCTTCGAGTACCGCGGCCAGATACAGATTGAGGTTTTGCTCGGCGATGTCCGGCAGGCCGAATTTGAATCGAATCATTTCCCCCTGCTCGGTGGTGCGGAAACGCCCCGCCACCGAACCCGGTGGCTGCGACAGAATCGCCGCGTGGGCCGGGCCGCCGCCACGGCCCACGGTGCCACCGCGACCGTGGAACAACAGCAGCTCCACCTGTTGCTCGCGGCAGATGTCCACCAGGCGCTCCTGCGCCCGATATTGCGCCCAGGCTGCCGCGGTGGTGCCGGCATCCTTGGCCGAGTCGGAGTAGCCGATCATCACTTCCTGCGGCCCTTGCAAGCGCGAGCGATAGCCCGGCAGCAGCAACAGTTTTTCGATCACAGGCCCAGCGTTGTCGAGGTCGGCCAGGGTTTCGAACAGCGGTACCACGCGCATCGGCCGCAACACACCCGACTCTTTGAGCAGCAGTTGCACCGCCAGCACATCGGAAGCGGCACCGGCCATGGAGATGACGTACGAACCGAGGGACGCCGCCGGCGCGGCAGCGATTTCCCGGCAAGTGGCCAACACTTCGGCGGTGTCGGCGGACGGTTTGTAGTGAGCCGGCAGCAAGGGGCGACGGTTGTTCAGTTCGCGGGTCAGGAACGCGATGCGCTCGTCTTCGCTCCAGTCCTCGTAACGACCCAGGCCGAGGTAATCGGTGATTTCAGTCATCGCCGAGCTGTGCCGCGACGAGTCCTGACGCACATCGAGGCGCACCAGGAACAGGCCGAACGTCACGGCGCGACGCAGACAATCGAGCAGCGGACCGTCGGCAATCACACCCATGCCGCACTCATGCAACGACTGGTAGCACAGCTCCAGCGGATCGAGCAGGTCGCGGTTGTTTTGCAGCACGTCGACGGGCGCAGGCGTAGGCGCCGTCAACGCGGTATGGGCCCAGTTGCGCGTGGCGCGCAGGCGGTCACGCAACTGTTTGAGTACGGCACGATAGGGCTCTGCACTGTCCCCCGCCTTGGTCTTCAGTGCATCACTGGCCTGTTGCATCGACAAATCGGCCGCGAGTTGATCGACATCGCGCAGGTACAGATCGGCCGCCATCCAGCGCGCCAACAGCAAGACTTCGCGGGTGACAGCCGCCGTGACGTTGGGGTTGCCATCGCGATCGCCGCCCATCCACGAGGCGAAGCGAATCGGCGCGGCTTCCAGCGGCAAGCGCAGGCCGGTGGCGGCGTACAAGGCCTGGTCGGCCTTGCGCAGGTAATTGGGGATGGCGTGCCACAGCGAGTGTTCGATCACCGCAAAGCCCCACTTGGCTTCGTCGACCGGTGTCGGACGGGTGCGGCGGATTTCTTCGGTGTGCCAGGCCTCGGCGATCAGGCGTTGCAAGGTCGACTTGATCTGCTCACGCTCGGCACTGGTCAGGTCGCGGTGGTCTTGGGCCGCCAGTTGCGCGGCAATGGCGTCGTATTTCTGGATCAGCGTGCGACGCGCGACTTCGGTGGGGTGAGCCGTGAGAACAAGCTCGATTTCCAGCCGGCCCAGCTGCCGGGCCAGGGATTCGGTGCCATGACCTTCAGCGAGCAGGCGAGCGAGCAACTCCGGGAGGACACGCGCTTCGAACGGCGCGGGTTGCGACTCTTCGCGGCGGTGAATCAACTGGTATTGCTCGGCGATGTTGGCCAGGTTGAGGAACTGGTTGAACGCCCGCGCCACCGGCAGCAATTCGTCTTCAGTCAACTGATTGAGACTGGCACTCAGCTCGGCGTCCATGGAACCGCGACGGTCCGCCTTGGCGCCCTTGCGGATCTGCTCGATCTTGTCGAGGAAGCCGTCCCCGTACTGTTCGCGAATGGTGTTGCCCAACAGCTCACCCAGCAGGTGAACGTCTTCGCGCAAGCGTGCATCAATATCGGTCATCAGCAGTTCTCCAGCAAAGAATCCGGGCGGCCAGGAACCCCAAGAGTGCCGCTCCAGGCCGGTTCTTACAACCCAGACGACGAAGGGTCTTTAAACCTTCAAGGCAGAAGCTAGTCTCAACAATAAGCCGTACAACGGCTTTCGCCGGCCAACGCCGGACGCCAACCGACCTGCCACGAGCAGGCGTGCCATGAGGTCATTATGAAAATCCGCGAGCTTGCCCATCACTGGGAAGAAAACGCCAAGGGTCGCCTGACCGACACCGGCTACTCGATTCATCTTGATGTTGAAGCGGCCGCCAGGCTGGCAGCGATCGTTGATATGTACCCCAAGCGGCAACCCGAAGAACTGCTCGGCGAACTGATTGGCGCCGCCCTGGAAGAACTGGAAAAAAGCTTCCCCTACGTGAAAGGCCCGACGGTGGTCGCCACGGATGAAGAAGGCGATCCACTGTACGAAGACATCGGTCCGACCCCGAGATTTCTCGCGCTGTCCCGTCGGCATTTGCATGATTTGTCGGCGGGTCACGACAAGCAAAAACACTGACACCCCCATGAAAATCTGTGGGAGCGAGCCTGCTCGCGAAGGCGTCGTGTCAGTCGATATCAATACCGGCTGACAGTACGCCTTCGCGAGCAGGCTCGCTCCCACAATGGTCAACTCCTCCCTCAAGAACCCTCTCCAGTCGCTCAAAAGTTTTCCGACGCTGAGCCAATTTCTCTGAACTTTTAAAAAATGCCCCGGGTCCACCGAGTAACCACGCCTGGGACGGCCGTTTCAAAATGCCCCCGAAATGAAGGTTGCGGCTCCTTGCCCAGGATGGATTTTTTAGTTGTTCAGGAGTTAGCCCAATGGAGTTGAAAACCATGAAAACCCGCACTGGCAAATCCTCGTTCACACCGCTGCACGGCCTGAAAATGGCTGCGTTGGTCATCGGCGGCAGCCTGATGCTGGCCGGATGTGCCGGCAACCCTCCCACCGAACAATTCGCCGTCACCGAGTCAGCGGTCAATAACGCCGTCAGCGCCGGCGGCACCGAATTCGCCGCCGTGGAAATGAAGGCGGCGCAAGACAAGTTGAAACAAGCCGAAATCGCCATGCACGACAAAAAGTATGACCAGGCGAAAACCCTGGCCGAACAGGCTGAGTGGGACGCCCGGGTCGCCGAGCGCAAGGCCCAGGCGATGAAAGCCGAACAGGCTGTGAAGGACTCTCGACAAGGGGTTCAGGAACTGCGTCAGGAAAGCCAGCGCACCGTTCAGTAACGGCGCGGCATGACGTATCTCTTCTCGACTAAAAAGGACGAAACCATGATGAATTCCAAACATTTGATGATCCCTGCCCTGCTGGCCGCCAGCGTCGCCCTGGCGGCGTGTTCCACGCCACCAAACGCCAACCTTGAACAGGCCCGCACCAACTACAGCGCCCTGCAAGCCAACCCGCAGGCAAGCAAAGTCGCGGCGCTGGAAACCAAGGAAGCCAGCGATTACCTGGACAAGGCCGACAAGGCTTATCTGGACAAAGAAGATCAGTCCAAGGTCGATCAGCTGGCGTATCTGACCAACCAGCGTGTGGAAGTGGCGAAACAGACAATCGCCCTGCGCACCGCCGAGGCCAACCTGAAAAACGCTTCCGCGCAACGGGCCCAGGCTCGGCTGGATGCTCGTGACCAACAGATCAAACAACTGCAAGCCAGCCTCAACGCCAAACAGACCGATCGCGGCACGCTGGTGACCTTCGGTGACGTGCTGTTCGCCACCGACAAGGCCGAGCTGAAATCCAACGGTCTGATGAACATCAACAAACTGGCGCAATACCTCCAGGAAAACCCCGACCGCAAGGTGATCGTCGAGGGCTATACCGACAGCACCGGTACGGCGTCGCACAACCAGTCCCTCTCGGAACGCCGCGCCAGCTCCGTGCGCACAGCACTGGTGAAAATGGGCGTTGATCCGGCGCGCATCGTTGCCCAAGGTTATGGTAAGGAGTATCCGGTGGCGGATAACAGCAGCGTCTCGGGGCGCGCACAGAATCGTCGGGTGGAAGTGACGATTTCCAATGACAACCAGCCGGTGATTCCGCGGTCGGCGGTGAGTTCGAACTAAATTACTGAGTAGCCCAAAAGCCCCGCCTGATCTGATCAGGCGGGGCTTTTGGGTTATGGGAGGCTATCTACCATTCGTCGCAACCTGTCATTTATGCCAGTAGCCGTCGCGAAATTTCCGAAGTATCACTGACGCTCCAACACAAATCTCGGGCATCAAGGAGCGTAGACATGCGAGCACGGACCTTTCTCTCAACGCTATGTACGGCAATAGCCTTGGTCGGTTGCACGCAAATCGACAAACCAAAAACAACCCATTCACCTGTCAGCGAATTGGTCTATGACGAAAGGGGCCATACCCAGTGACGTTCCGTTGCCGAAATCGGGGGTCAATCAGCGTCCGGTAGTGGGAACTAAAACCCTTTTGGTTACCGTTACCCACTGGCGGGATGGAGACACTCTGAACTTTCCATTGATTCAAAAACATACTGTATCCAACGATCCTGACGCACTGCCGGCTTATATCCGGGCAGCCTCAAATGGAAAGCTCACATTAGCGGGAAAGATTATCGAATATACATCCGGCCCTCGTCCGTACGAATGCATTTACAGACCCGAAGACCCCAATCAGGAATGGCCACCGTTGCCGATCCGCCTGGCAGACACAGAGGGGAAAAAAGCGGCGGAGGCACACGGAATAAATCGCGATAAATTCGACTATTTAATTAGCGTAATTGATTGTGGAGGAAGTGGATCGGCTTGGCAGCCTGGGAGATTCGTGGGC
This sequence comes from Pseudomonas sp. C2B4, assembly GCF_013359695.1. Classification (GTDB taxonomy): domain Bacteria; phylum Pseudomonadota; class Gammaproteobacteria; order Pseudomonadales; family Pseudomonadaceae; genus Aquipseudomonas. The sequence continues at coordinate 2,660 of NZ_JABFMU010000012.1, read as the reverse complement.
GTATATGGCCAGTCAGGCATTGCTCACATATACAAGCATGAATTCGGACACAGCCTTGGGTACGGCCATGGAGCCACATACACCCAATGTCCTACGCCAAGTGGTGTGGTATCGGCTCCGGGCTCTTGCCAGAAAGTCGATTATGGCGATACCGGGGATACATTATCAGGTGGAGGCACGCTCTACCCCGCGAACTTCCGTTGGTTCTCCGGATGGCTGGATAGCTCCCAAGCAACGGTCATCGAGAAAACCGGCCTTTATCGCTTGGCAAAACTCGGTAGTGAGGGCCCACAGCTCTACCTCATCAATCGAACCGGATTGGATCCTACTCAATTGGCCCTCGAATACCGTAAGCCCACCCCGTTCGATAATTTTCCTTACGATGATAATCGCGTGAACGGTGTTTGGATCAGATACACCACGATGGGGCAAGTCGCTTCAAACATACAAGTCGATGGCACACCGCAAACGCCCGAGACGACTGATCCGACATTTCTTCCCGGTAAAACTCTGTTCGATCCAGTAGCGAAGATCTCCGTAACGGTATGTAGTGCGGACATGCATGGCGCCACAATGGCGGTAACAGTTAACGGCGAGTCACGACCAAGTTGCACTCCAACGTTGACCGCACCGAGTGTTTCCACTCCGCGTCATAATCAGCGAGTTGGTTATAGACCCATAATGACAGGGACGGGAATGCCGGGTACAACTGTAAAAATTGAAAGGATCAGAGATGGTTATTTAGTCGGCGTAGTTGGGTCCGCTATTGTTGGAGCAGATGGCAAATGGTCGGCACAGATCGATCAGCCCTTGGCTGCCGGGCTGCAGCAAATAGCAACCTATTCAACCAATGCAGGGAGCCCTGACTCCAGCAACGTTTCTTCTGCGGAATTCACCGTCGTGGATACACCAGATGGCCCAACAGTTAACGGCTCAGGTGCAGACACAACAGGGCCCTACCCTACGTTCTCTGGAACGGGCTTACCGGGCGCCATAGTCTCTGTATCAAAGATCTACCTCGGGCTTAACTGGGGTGTTGTCGCGACAGCGTTGGTGAATGAAGAAGGAAAGTGGTCCACGCAGAGTCAAGTGGAATACGCACCCGGAACTTACGCTTCAGGCGTTTTTCAAAAGAATGGAGACAAAAAATCCGGGAGCCAAATCTTTGGACTTTTTGAGGTTAAAGCGACATCTCAACAAGCCTCCTTCGATGTTTCGAAGCAGAAAAACCAAGCAGAAAAAGCAACGTCACCTCAGTGATCAATGGGTAAGTGACGAGAGAGTGGCTCTCGTCACATACCATTAGCTATTTCGATCTCAGTTTTCCAGTTTCGGCGTTTCCTGCCCCATGCAACGCACTGCTTTCTTGCGGTCGTTGACCAACACCCCAGTCAAACCTTTCTGCTCGGTATCAAACAACACCAACACTCCATCAATGCACTGCGCCACTTGCGCCGCCGGCTCCAGGGAGACTTTGTAGTCTTCGCCCGGCACGGTCTTGAGCATGGTGAATTCGTTGAGCAGCAACGCATCCTCGGGTTTGGCGAAGTGCAGGTAGCCGTACCACCACAAGGCACCGACGGTGCCGAGGATGCTGCAGATACCGGTGATAATCAGCGGGATGGCGTTACGTTCTTCACTCATTGCGGACTCTCTGGTGGTTCGTCTTCAGAATTTTGGGGCGCCGGGTAATTGGGGATTTCACCCAGGCGGCGCAGGCCGTTGAAATGTTGCGGGTCATCAAGATAACGCAGCATGACTTTGCGCCAGACCGGGTCGGCGAAGGTCTGCACGTGCCCGCCCCGGGTCGGTTGCAGGACACGCGGCGGCGGCGCAGCTTGATACAGTCGGATGCCGTTTGAAAGGGGCACGATCGGATCATCGATGCTGTGGTAGATCAATTTCGGCACGCCGTTGAGCTGTGCCATGGAATTGATCGCGCTGTCACCATCCGGAACCAGCCACGACAGCGGTACCTGAAAGGCCCAGAACACCCATGAATTGCTCAGTGCATACCGACCGACACTGCGATAGCTGGCGGGCACGCCGTCGAGGACAACGGCCTTGAGTTGTTTCTGCCGCTCGGGGTGTTGAACCAGGTAGTGCACGGCCATCGAACCGCCGAGGCTCTGGCCGAGCAGGATCAGCGGTTTGCCCTTGACCTCGGGCGCCTGGTCGAGCCATTTGAACGCGGCGTCGATGTCCTGATAGATCGCCGGCAGGCTGGGCTCGCCTTCGGACAGTCCGTAACCGCGATAGTCCACCAGCAGTACTTGATAGCCCTGCTTGGGCAACCACCAACTCCCGCCCAGATGCATCGGCAGGTTGCCGCCGTTGCCGTGCAGGTGCAGCACGGTGCCCTTGACCTCGACGCCTTTTTTCGCCGGCAACCACCAGGCGTGCAGCCTGACGCCGTCGGCGGTGGTCAGGGTGACGTCGCGGTATTCGAGCTTGGCCTTTTCCGGGGTGAACAGCTGGCCGGGTTCGGGGTAGAACAGCAATGAGCTGCAACCGCTCAGGGTCAGGAGAAGGCAGAGGATGCCGAGGATTCTCATCCGTTGAAACCTCGCGAATTAGGGGGTAAACACGAAACCCTGTGGGAGCGAGCCTGCTCGCGAAAGCGGTGCGTCATTCAGCATTGATGTTGACTGGTATGCCGC
>NZ_JABFMU010000129.1 GCF_013359695.1 Pseudomonas sp. C2B4 | reverse complement strand
CATATCGCCCTTAAGAGGTGTCCGGAATTATTAGGCCAGTTCAGCCTGCTCGCGATGACGGTGTATCAGACAACAGAAATGTTGAATGACAGACCGCTATCGCGAGCAGGCTCGCTCCTACAGGGGCCTGTGTTTTTAGATCCCCGCCAACGCCAGGTCCATCGCAAAGTAGGTAAAGATCAGATCCGCCCCCGCCCGCTTGATCGCCCCCAGGCTTTCGCGCACCACGCGGTCTTCATCGATGGCGCCCGCTTGCGCGGCGAACTTGATCATCGCGTACTCGCCGCTGACCTGATACGCCGACAACGGCAGGCGCGAGGCTTCGCGAATGTCGCGGATGATGTCCAGGTACGCGCCCGCCGGCTTGACCATCAGCGCGTCGGCGCCCTCTTGCTCGTCCAGCAGCGATTCGCGCACCGCTTCGCGGCGGTTCATCGGATTCATCTGATAGCTTTTGCGGTCGCCCTTGAGCGCACTGCCACCGGCTTCGCGGAACGGGCCATAGAGTGCCGAAGCGAACTTGGTCGAATAGGCCATGATCGCCGTCTGGGTGAAACCGGCCTGATCCAGTGCCCGGCGAATCGCCTGGACCTGCCCGTCCATCGCCGCCGACGGTGCAATCACATCGGCCCCGGCACGGGCAGCCGCCACCGCTTGTTTGCCGAGGTTGACCAGGGTCTGGTCGTTATCCACTTCATGGTTGTGCAAGACGCCGCAATGGCCGTGATCGGTGTACTCGCAGAAACAGGTGTCGGACATGACGATCATTTCCGGCACCGCATCCTTGGCGATGCGCGACATGCGCGAGACCAGGCCGTTTTCTCTCCAGGTGTCGCTGCCGCTGCTGTCCAGATGATGGGACACACCGAAGGTCATCACCGACTTGATACCGGCCCGCGCGTAACGCTCGATCTCACCGGCCAGCTTCGACTCCGGGATGCGCATGACACCGGGCATGCTGTTGATCGGGACGAAATCGTCGATCTCTTCTTCGACGAAAATCGGCAGCACCAGGTCGTTCAGGCTGAACTCGGTTTCCTGGAACAGGCTGCGCAGGCTCGCATTGCGGCGCAGACGGCGTGGACGTGCTTCGGGGAACTGGCTGGACATGAATATTCCTGAAAAATCGTAGAACGGGATGAATGTAAAACCTGTGGGAGCGAGCCTGCTCGCGAAGGCGTTGTGTCAGTCACTGCATATGCTGACTGATA
>NZ_JABFMU010000128.1 GCF_013359695.1 Pseudomonas sp. C2B4 | reverse complement strand
TGAACTGGCCTAATAATTCCGGACACCTCTTAAGGGCGATATGATTTCGCCAACTTGGAGGTTCCATGAACGAAAGAAAGGTCTATACCCGCGAGTTCAAGCTGCATGCTGCCAGCATGGTGCTTGATGATAACTGCCCGGTTCCAGAGGTTTGTGCATCGCTAGATATTGGGCCCACCGCTTTACGGCGGTGGGTCGATCAGGTTCGTAAGGAACGCGAGGGCCAGCCAGTTAAAGGCACCAAGGCGATCACCGATGATCAGCGCCAGATTCAGGAGCTAAAAGCCAAGATCAAGCGCATGGAGATGGAAGCCGAGATCCTAAAAAAGGCTACCGCTCTCTTGATGTCGGATCCCGATCGTTTTCGATGATCGCAGAGCTAAGAGAGTCATTCCCGACGGCCGTGGTGTGCTGTGTTTTCGGTGTGAAGCGCAGCAGCTTTTATGAGTGGATTCAGCGGCGGTCCAAGCCGCGGATCAGGCGTGAAGAACTCAAGTCGAAAGTGGTTGAGTTACACAGTGAAAGCCGCGAAGCGATGGGCTCCAGGGCGATCAGCAAGGCTCTGAAGTCGAAGAAAATAACTGCGGGAAGAAGTCTTGTCAGAGCATTGATGAGAGAGGCCAACATTGTCAGCAAACAGCGTCAGCCGCATCCGTTTAGATCCAAAGGTGTAGAAGCATTTGTCGCGCCCAATCGGCTCAAGCGCAATTTCAAACCGACGGCGATCGATCAGGTTTGGTGTGGCGACGTGACCAGTCTGATGGTGGGCAAACGCTGGATTCATCTGGCCATCGTGATCGATTTGTATGCTCGCAGGGTCATTGGTTGGGCTTTTTCTCTGGTCAATGATGCCAACCTGGTCAGTAAAGCGCTGCGCATGGCAACGGCGGTGCGAACGTGTCCTACTGAGTTGATGTTTCACTCAGATCAGGGATGTCAGTACACCAGTCGCAAGTTTCAAGAGGAACTGGTGCACCACGGCATTTTGCAAAGCATGAGTCATCGTGGACAGTGCTGGGATAATGCGCCGACGGAGCGTTTTTTCGGCACACTGAAGTCAGAGTGGGTGCCTCGTAACGGCTACAGCCTGATCGAGGAGGCAAAAACGGACATGGTTCGTTTCTTCATGTACTACAACCGCACTCGGCTCCACAGCTACAACAACTACCTGTCGCCAATAGCGATGGAGCAAAAAGCGGCATAAGCACCGTAAACGGTGTCCGGGATTACTTGACCAGTTCA
>NZ_JABFMU010000127.1 GCF_013359695.1 Pseudomonas sp. C2B4 | reverse complement strand
CTGAACTGGCCTAATGATTTTGGACACTTCAATCGGGCGCTATGATGGCGCCCAAATCTGAGGTGTTTGGATATGCGTAAATCTTATTCGAGTGAGTTCAAACTCAAGGCTGCCAGCATGGTGCTGGACGAAGGCCAGTCAGTTCCTGAGGTCTGTGCCAGTCTGGATATCGGCCCTACGGCCTTGCGCCGTTGGGTCGATCAGGTTCGCCAAGAACGCTTGGGCTCTACCCCGGTGGGCGCTAGGGCGATTACCGCCGATCAGCGAGAGATTCAGAGGCTCAAAGCCTTGCTCAGGGAGAAAGACCTGGATATCGAAATCCTAAAAAAGGCCAGTGCTCTCCTGCTTTTGGACGCCAAAGATCATTCGCGTTGATCGATGGGCTGGACGAGCAGTACGGTGTCAACAAGTGTTGTCGGGCGTTCGGCGTCAACCGCAGCAGTTTTTACGCCTGGCGCCAGCGCCAAGGCAAAGTGAATCCCGAGCGAGAGAAGCTCAAAGCCGTGCTGGTCAGGCATCACAGGGCGTCGAGAGGGTCCGCGGGCGCGCGCACCTTGGCCAAAGTACTGCAAGCCAACGGGCATTGCGTCGGACGGTACATGGCTCGCAGTTTGATGCGAGAAGCCGGTGTCGCCAGTCGTCAGCGAAGGCGCCATAAGTACAAATCACCGGGCGTGGAAGCCTTGGTGGCGCCGCATGTACTCAAGCGCAAGTTTGATGTGACGGCGGTCAATCAGGTGTGGTGTGGCGACGTCACCTACATCAAGGTTGGCAAGCGCTGGCTGTATTTCGCTGCGATCCTGGATTTGTACGCCCGTAGGGTCGTGGGCTGGTCGTTCTCGATGATCTCCGACGCCAACCTGACCTGCGAAGCGTTACGCATGGCGGTTGAGCTACGTGGTCGTCCCAAAGACGTGCTGTTTCACTCAGACCAAGGTTGTCAGTACACCAGCCATAAATTCCGCAACGAGCTGCTCAAATATGGGTTTCGACAAAGCATGAGTCGTAAAGGTGAGTGCTGGGACAACGCTCCAATGGAGCGTTTCTTTGGCAGCTTGAAGTCAGAATGGATACCAGAAACAGGCTACAAACTGGAACATGAGGCCCGAGCAGACGTGCAGCGCTATGTCTCGCGTTACAACATCAGCAGGCCTCACAGCTACAACGACTACCAGTCACCAGTCGCGAAAGAGAGACTGGCGGCGTGAACCTTGACGGGTGTCCAAGATTACTTGACCAGTTCA
>NZ_JABFMU010000126.1 GCF_013359695.1 Pseudomonas sp. C2B4 | reverse complement strand
TCACCCACATAGGTAACAAAACAGTTCAAGCACATGGGTAACAGTTTTTAACTGGTACTGGTCGATTCCGAGGATCTGACCATGCCGTGGCGAGAGCTGAAACCTATGGACCTGAAAGTGATGTTCATTGCCGACTATCTGTCTGGTCGCCTCAATTTCAGTCAACTCTGTGCGGCTCACAGCATCAGTCGAAAAACCGGCTACAAGTGGGTGGCACGCTACAATGCGGACAGCGTTAACGGTTTGGCGGAGTGCAGTCGCAAGCGGCATTCCCAAGCTCAGGCTGTGCCGTTTGCGGTCAAAGAAGCCATTCTTGAGCTGCGTGGCCAAGGGCAAACCACACCGGGCCCTAAGAAGATTCAGACAGCCCTAAGTGAGCGGTTTCCAGATCAGCCGCCACCCTCCAAGACGACGATCTACAACGTGCTGAAAAAGGCGGGCTTGGTGGCGCCACGGCGTTTACGTCAGCGTGTCGCCATCTATCCCAAACCACTTCAGAAAGCCGATCTTCCCAACCAGCTGTGGAGTGCCGATTACAAAGGCCAATACCTGACGGGAGACGGTGTCTGGTGTTACCCCTTGACTGTTATGGATCACGCCAGTCGCTTTCTACTGGCTTGCGAAAGCATGCCGAACACGACTTTCAATGACGCCAAGGCCACCTTCGAGCGGTTATTTAAAATGTATGGAATGCCTGAGAGGATCCGTACGGACAACGGTGTCCCTTTCGCCAGCGGTGGGCGTGCGGGGTTATCGCAGTTGTCCATCTGGTGGGCCCGCCTGGGTATCATTCACGAAAGGATTCAACCTGGTCGACCCGAGCAAAACGGACGACATGAGCGCATGCACCGCACGCTTAAAAGTACATTGCCAAGGCCGCCGGAAATTGAGTGGGGAGCCCAGCAGAAGCATTTTGATCTGTTCATGCAGCACTATAATCACGAGCGTCTTCATGAGGCTTTGGGGCAGAAAACACCGGGCTCTTGCTACACAGGTTCTTCACGACCATTCCCGAAAAAACTGCCGGAGATGAGATACCCAAGCCATGTTGAGGCATACCGAACGGACTCCAACGGGGTGGTGAACAAAGGAAGGCTCAGAATCTATGTCGGCTATGTCCTCAAACACCAAATAGTCGGGTTGGAGAGTATCAGCGAGGGTGTTTGGGACATCATCTTTGGGCCGGTAGTACTGGGCCGTGTTGATGAAAGAGACGCTAAAGATGCTTATCTGACGCTCAAAGTAATCAGAAATACGTGATCAGGTGTTACCTATGTGCCTGAACTTTTCTGTTACCTATGTGGTTGATCCCTTCA
>NZ_JABFMU010000125.1 GCF_013359695.1 Pseudomonas sp. C2B4 | reverse complement strand
GCGACATCGTCTGGTCGGCCCGCTACACCGCCTACGGCAAACTCAGCCAACTGAGCCACGGCGGCGGCGAACAGCTGGAACAACCGCTGCGTTTCCAGGGCCAGTACTTCGATGCCGAAAGCGGTTTGCACTACAACCGCCATCGCTACTACCAGCCGGACAGTGGGCGGTATCTGACGCCCGACCCGTTGAAGCTGGCGGGTGGGTTGAACGCCTACCGCTACGTGCCGAATCCGACGGGGTGGGTGGATCCGTTGGGGTTGAGTGGGAATTGTCCGGGGGGGAATAGGCCGGGTTGCAGGGCGCCGGATGGTGTTGTTGGCGCTAGAGTTGATGACGGTGAGCCGTCGCTGCCGAAAATGACGGCGACGCAGCGGCGTGCAAGGATTGATGAGCTAGCGGAGGAGAATGCCTACAGGCGTTTGGACGAACTTGAGCGCGCTACCCCAGGCGGGCATTTTTTAGAAAAACATGGAGCGCAGACTACTTTGCAATCCCAGCTTGAGCGGGTGACATCAGCAAAAAATCCAACAACCGGAATAGTTGAGACATATGGAAATGGAAGGAGACAGGGTCAACCTAAGATACCCACAGCGGCGACTCACTTTCTTAGTCATAGGGATCAACTTAACGCAATATATAGAGCGCAATTGATCTTGCGGTATACCAATTTGGAGACTTCTCGCCTAGCTTTCGATATGGGGAAGAAAATTGGTGAAGGGTACAAGCGGGGAAGCTTGGAATATGGTCAGCAAACAAAGGCTATAGTTATATTGGACAATTCTGGTCGACCTAAAACTGCATATGCGGAGTTTGATTGGTGAAAGATTTATACAATATTGCAAGTATACGCGGTCTACTGTTTGTGTTTGATATCGAAAACGCAGATGATGAAGAGAGGGAAGCGCTCATTGCTTCCAAGAATGTAAATGATGAGAAAGAACTTACTGATTTGTTCGATTTGGTGCTGAGGTCAGAGTTTTTTGCTTATGAGCAGACTGGTAGGGAAACTTTAATTAATACGATTGCCTATTTTTTGAATCAAGATGACGATTTCAATCGGGTGTTTGAGCGCATGACTACCTACTTTGATGACGATGTTGTGGATCAAAGAAAATTTATGATGGTACTTGTTAGCTGCTTGCGGCGATATCAGCTTGAAGGTTATGCATAAGTAATACTCGAAAGATTATCGAGATTTTCTCATAGAATATTAGTGCTTTTCAGAGCTGAAAGTGATGATTTTATTTTGAAAGGGTGGTGAATGGACGCAAATGGGCATCAAGTTTCGTTGAAGGTCGTTGAAAAAGAAAAAACCAAATTGCTGCTCGATCGCATGGAGGATGCTGGCTGTGTTTTCAACTTTATAGTGCTCTCTCCAAGTGTGGATGAATTGATTGGTGAGAAGGTTCATCGTCGTGCCTTGATGAAGCTTCATGAGAAGTTGATGAAGGAAGCATGGGATTGGTATAACGATCTTATTAAGAATCCAGATTATAAGGGTGGTGGGGGTGGTGGTGGTGGT
>NZ_JABFMU010000124.1 GCF_013359695.1 Pseudomonas sp. C2B4 | reverse complement strand
CATCGCTTTCGCGAGCAGGCTCGCTCCCACAGTTTTGATCTTCAGTGAACACAAAGCCTGTGGCCGTCAGAGACCCCTTGTGGGAGCGAGCCTGCTCGCGAAGGCGGCGGGTCAGTCAATACATGTGTCAACTGAAACACCGCTCCCAAAATCAGCGCACACCGGCGATGCGCAACGCGGCAGGGGTGAAGTCATTCATTTTGGCGGCGTTGCCATATTGCGGTGCCAGCTTGGACTCGTTGACCATCGCCAGCACGTTGTAGCGGCCGGCGATCAGGTCGTAGATCCCCATCATGGCGTAGCCGGCGGCGCCTCGTTCGTAATCATTGACGCCATAGCCTTCACCGACACGCCAGAGTTGTCCGCGACCGTCGTAATGATCGACCTCGGCGATCTGCCAGGTGTCCTCGTCGAAGTACAGGTCGCGCTTGGCATACACATGGCGTTGACCCGGTTTCAGGGTGGCCTCCACATGCCACACCCGGTGCAGCTCATAACGGGTCAGGTCCTGGTTGATATGCCCCGGCTTGATGATGTCGTCGTACTTGAGTTTGGGCGATTGCAGCTTGTAGTTGTTGTACGGGATGTACAGTTCTTTCTTGCCGATCAGTTTCCAGTCGTAGCGATCCGGTGAGCCGTTCATCAAGTCGGTGTTGTCGGCGGTACGCATGCCGTCGGAGCCGTTGCCCGGCCCGTCGTAAGCCACTTGCGGCGCGCGACGAACGCGACGCTGGCCGGCGTTGTAGACCCAGGCCAGACGCGGTTCCTTGACCTGGTCGATGGTCTCGTGGATCAGCACCACACTGCCGGCCATGCGCGACGGGGCGGTGATTTCCTGTTTGTAGTAATACAGGACGTTATCGGCCTGACCGGGCTCGACGCCTTCCATCAGTTGCGGGAAGGCCAGTTCATCCTGGTACTCGACGATGGAGTAGGCGCCGTTGGTTTGCGGTGCGGCCTGGGCGGCCTGGCGCAGCATGTTGCCGCCGCGATAACGGTTGGTGTGGTTCCAGTAGACTTCGATACCGCTTTTGGGGATCGGGAACGGGTAGTAGCGTGTCTGGCTGAAATTGGCCAGGCCGCTGCCATCGTTGATCAGTTGGGTGGTCACCGCGCTCTTCTTGGCAATCTCGTAGATGTCCTGCGGGTTGGCGGCGGTGCGCTGGGTCTTGTAGACCGGGATTTTGTAGCTGTCCGGGTAGCGTTTGAACATCGCCAGTTGGCCGGGTGTCAGCTTGTCCTTGTACTGCTCGGCATTGGCGGCCGTGATGACAAACTTCGGTTTGTCCGCGGCAAAGGGTTCGCCAATAAAGCCTCGGTCAAGCGGCGCCGCTCCGGGTTTCAGACCGCCAGTCCAGGCCGGAATGCTGCCATCGGCGTTGCCGGCTTTTTCTGCGCCCAAGGGCGTCAGGGTGCTGCCCAGCTGAGCCGCCTCTTGCGGGGACACAGCAGCCAACACACTGGTAGCCAGCAATGACAGGGTCAGTGCGCCGGCGCGTAGCATGGTTGTTGTTTTCATTGTTCGGGCTCCTCGGCCAGTGGTGCGTCAGAAGTTCACGCCGAAGCTGAGCGCGACATAGTCACGATCGACGTTGGTGTTGAAGTCGCCGCCGAAGTAATTGGTGTAACTGAGGCTGGCGGTGTAGGTGTTCAGGTAATCGGCATCCATCCCGACGCTGACGGCTTTGGAGCCTTCATCGAAGTTCGGGCCGTAACCCTCGACGTCATGGGACCAGGCCAGGTTGGGCGACAGGTTGATGCCGGCGATCACGT
>NZ_JABFMU010000123.1 GCF_013359695.1 Pseudomonas sp. C2B4 | reverse complement strand
ACGTGATCGCCGGCATCAACCTGTCGCCCAACCTGGCCTGGTCCCATGACGTCGAAGGCTATGGCCCGAACTTCGATGAAGGCTCCAAAGCCGTCAGCGTCGGGATGGATGCCGATTACCTGAACACCTACACCGCCAGCCTCAGTTACACCAACTACTTCGGCGGCGACTTCAACACCAACGTCGATCGTGACTATGTCGCGCTCAGCTTCGGCGTGAATTTCTGATGCAACCCTGCCCCAGAGGTAATTGGACATGAACTACTTCAACACGAACGCACGTTTCATTCTGCAAGCAGGTGTACTGAGTCTGTCGTTTCTGGCCAGCAGCGTCATGGCCGCCGTCACCCCTCAGGAGGCTGCTCAGTTGGGCAGCACCCTGACGCCCTTGGGCGCTCAGAAAGAGGGCAATGCCAACGGCAGCATTCCGGCCTGGACCGGCGGCCTGAAACCGGGCGCGGCCGCGCTGGACAATGGTTTCCTCGGTGATCCGTTCGCCGGAGAAAAACCGCAGGTGATCATCACCGCCGCCAATGCCGAGCAGTACAAGGACAAGCTGACCCCGGGCCAACTGGCGATGTTCAAGCGCTACCCGGACAGCTACAAGATCCCGGTGTACAAGACCCAGCGCACCGCCGCTTCGCCGCAAAACATTTACGACATCGCCAAAAAAAGTGCGGTGACCACTGAACTGACGCCTGATGGCAACGGCCTGCTGAATTTCTCGCAAACCCGTTACTACCCGTTCCCGCTGCCCAAGAGCGGCGTCGAGGTCTACTGGAACCACACCAACCGTTATCGCGGCGGCAACATGGAGCGCCAGGCTGCCCAGGCCGCACCGCAAACCAACGGTTCGTATTCCATCGTCGAGTACGACGACAAGCTGGCGTTCCCGCAATTGATGGAAGGCGTCGAAGGCGGGGAGGGCGACAACGTCCTGTACTACTACAAACAGGAAATCACCGCCCCGTCGCGCATGGCCGGCAGTGTGGTGCTGATCCACGAGACCATCGACCAGGTCAAGGAGCCGCGCCTGGCGTGGGTCTACAACGCCGGTCAACGTCGGGTTCGTCGCGCGCCGCAGGTGGCTTACGACGGGCCGGGCAACGGCTCCGACGGCATGCGTACCGCTGACAACACCGACATGATGAACGGCGCGCCGGATCGTTATGACTGGAAGCTGATTGGCAAGAAAGAGCTGTACATCCCGTACAACAACTACCGGTTGCAATCGCCCAAGGTGAAATACGACGAGATCATCAAGCCGGGGCATATCAACCAGGACCTGACCCGTTATGAGCTGCACCGGGTGTGGCATGTCGAGGCGACCCTGAAGCCGGGCCAGCGTCATGTGTATGCCAAGCGTGATATGTATTTCGACGAGGACACCTGGCAGTTGGCGGAAGTCGATCACTATGACGGTCGCGGGCAACTGTGGCGGGTGGCGGAAGGTTATGCGTTGAACGACTACGAGCGCGGCGCCGCCAACTTCGCCATGATGGGGATCTATGACCTGATCGCCGGTCGCTATAACGTGCTGGCGATGACCAACCAGTCCAAGCATGCCACCACCTATGGCATGACCGCGAAGATGACCGACTTCACCCCGTCTGCGCTGCGCAACGCCGGTATTCGCTGACGGGATACAACGCCCTAGTGTAGGAGCGAGCCTGCTCGCGATGGTCGTTAACGATTACGCGTGTTTGCTGTCTGAACGCGTCGTTCTTGAGGCCATCGCGAGCAGGCTCGCTCCCACAGAAGGGTGATCACCACCTGATGCGGGTGGCGCCTAAACAGCTGTGCGGGCCAATGATGGAATCCTTTCTCCATCAGTGAGGTCCGCCATGTTCGTGCCACGGCCGCATTTGTGCGATGTACTCAAGCGCTCGCAGCATCGATTGCAACTGCTGTGCGCGCCTGCAGGTTTCGGGAAAACGGCTTTGCTGCGCGAGTGTCTGCGGGGCGAGGGTGCGCCGGGGCGGGTGGTGTGGGTG
>NZ_JABFMU010000122.1 GCF_013359695.1 Pseudomonas sp. C2B4 | reverse complement strand
GGCGAAATCATATCGCCCTTAAGAGGTGTCCGGAATTATTAGGCCAGTTCAAGCTCGCTCCTACAGGTGTGTTGTCACATCCGCTTCATGAACGATGCGCAGGATGAACTCCCAGTGATAGATCGACAGGGAGTCATCGATGTCTTTCATGGAAACCACCGGCGATCGGCGTATTGCCGACAATCGCGCGCCCCTCGATAAAACCGCTGTCTGGCGCACCCGCGCAAGGGAGATCGATCCGCTGCTGGCGAAATGTTTCAGCGTCAGCGCCCGTTGCGGCTGTTTCATGCAGGCGGCTCGGCGTCTCAATATCAAGGCAACGCGGTTGCGCAAGCTATTGGCACAGCTTGAAGCGCAGTTGCAGTGTTCATTGTTCAGCCCTTCGGATAACGGGGTTGCCCTCAGTCGTAATGGGCTGCAATTGCAGTCGCAGTTGATCGCGCTGGCCCACGAGCGCGACCTGCCAGTGATGCAGCAACCGCTGTTGCGCCTGGCCGTTGCCGAATCGATCCTGCATGACATCCTCGGTCGCGATCTGGTGGCGTTGCTGCGGCGCAACGCCAGTGTGCGCCTGGAAATCATCACGCTCGACAGCGAATTGTCCCTGCAAGCGGTCAGTGCCGACGTGGTGGTGTGGCTGGCAGGTACCGATTCGCCGTTGCCCGGCCCGAGTTTCGCCGTCAGTGAACCTCGGCGGCTGGCGCGTATCGATTATCTGCCCCACATCGCCAAGCGCTATTCACGGGTTGCTTCGCGTCCCGACACACTCGACGACCTGGCCGACTTCCTGCTGGTGCAATGGCAGCCTGACCGGCAGATCGACAGTCTCCGGCCGTGGAATGATGTGGTGGACCAGCGCCTGGCCGGGGTCGTGCAGCTGCATTCCTATGAGCTGATGCTGGAGATGATCCGCTGCAGCGCCTGCATTGGCTTGCTGCCCGGTTACATGAGCCGTTTCGATCGCGGGTTGATCGGCCTGCGGGATCTGTTCGGACAGCCGCTGCAGCGCCAGGTGTGGATGGCGGTGAATGCCGAGTCCCAGGGGGAGTCGCAGGTGCAGGGGCTGGTGGAGTTGATCCAAAACACCTTCCATGAGCGCCGGGAGTGGTTCGAGGGTTGACGCCTATTCCCCTGTGGGAGCGAGCCTGCTCGCGAAGGCGGCGCGTCAGGCAGCATCAATGTTGAATGTGATGGACCCTTCGCGAGCAGGCTCGCTCCCACAAGGGGTCTCGCCAGGCTGGAGGGCGGCGTTATAGAGTGACCGACCATGACTGCCTCAAGGATGAATCGCCATGCCCGCCACAGAGCCCATCATCACCCTCGCTCGCCTCAACGAATCCCACCTCGAAAGCCTTACCGCGCTGTATCACGAACCGGCCGTCGCCCGCCAGACAACGCAATTGCCGTTTCCTTCCACGGAGCGCTGGCGCAAGCGCCTGGAGCCGGATAACGAGCGGATGGTGCAATTGGTCGCGCTGCATCAAGGGGCAGTCATCGGCCACATCAGCCTTGAGCAATTTTCGCGCATCCGTCGCAGCCATGCCGGCAGCTTCGGTATTGGCGTTGCGCTGGGTTGGCAGGGCAAGGGCGTGGGTTCGAAACTGCTGGCGGCGGCGCTGGACATCGCCGACAACTGGATGAACCTGCACCGCGTCGAGCTGACGGTGTATGCAGACAACGAAGCCGCCATCGGCCTGTACCGAAAATTCGGTTTCGAGCGCGAAGGACTGTTACGTGACTATGCGGTGCGTGACGGCCAATGGGTCGATGTCTTGAGCATGGCGCGCCTGCGTCACAGGCCCGAGGCCGATTGATCACGCGTCCTGGACTTCATGAGGCCAAACATTCGAAGGACCTCCCGGCGTTTAGTCGTACCCAACCCGCGCGTATCTGCCATGCTGAAAATCTCAGCACTGTTTCCCTAAAAGGCATACCGCGATGGACGATGTACAGCAATTGGGCGAGATGCTCCGTCACTACGCAGACAGCGAAGCGCACAAGAGGCAAGTGTTCGAGTCGCAATCGGCCATATGGGCGACGCTCATTGGTGAACTGTTCGACCAGATCCAGCAGTGGCTGGAGCCGGTATTGGCGCCGAACCTGCTGGAGGTGAGCCGCGAACCTTATGTTGCGTTCGGGCCGAGCGTACCGGTCGAGACGTCAACGTTCAGGACCGAGAAGTTATCCATTCTGATTACCGGCAAACCGGTGGAGTTCGTACCGGACGTGATGGGGCCCGGTGGCCAGATTTCCCTGGCGGTGATGGGGTTTACCGCCGCGCGTTATGGCAGCGTTTCGCTGGTCTGCCTGCCGCCATCGGATGGCTGGCAATGGCGCAAGACCAATGGCTTGAAAGACCCGGATGTCTTTGCCTTTGATGCAGGCTTTCTGGCGCAGCAGCTGCAAAGCCTGATTCCCCGGGAGCGCAGCTGAAACATACATCCCTGTAGGAGCGAGCCTGCTCGCGATGGACGTCAACGATAACGCGCGCTGTCTGAATGATCGCGTTGCCCAGACGTTTTTCGCGAGCAGGCTGAACTGGTCAAGTAATCTTGGACACCCGTCAAGGTTCACG
>NZ_JABFMU010000121.1 GCF_013359695.1 Pseudomonas sp. C2B4 | reverse complement strand
TGCCCGAAGCCGGAATCGAACCGGCACGCCCTTACGAGCGGGGGATTTTAAGTCCACAAATATTTCTTTATAAATCACTTGCTTATGACTTTCATTTTTCCGCAAGACCAGTATGTCACCGTAGCTGGAGCCGAATAAAACCGAGGGCTCCAAAAAAATTGCGGAACGAAATTTGCGATAGTTTCCATGACCAAATGTGATTATCACTTCACCGCTACTTATCCTCCGATTAAATGCTAAGGAGTACGAGCGGCTCTAGAACTCGTCAGTTGTAACTGGCTAGGTCTGAGGGTCGAGCAGGAGCTATTCCTGCGGCAATCGGCCAGGAGCCACCATTCAACTTTTACAAAAGCAAGGACAGATTCGATGTCTGCTGGCGGGTGGACACCTACGCGACCACCCGAACCTGCTTGGTCAGGCTTCTGTCATTCCAGGTGGATGACTAGCGAAGGCCATCGGTACGTAGTGCCGCGTGTGTGTGTGTATTCGAAGGCCTTGGCCGTCAAGCCGTACTGGGTGTTGCATGGTTCCTCGTTGCGCAGACCGACCACCATATAGCGAACGGAGATCAGGTCATACCGGGTTTCGGTGGCGAGGTAGCTGGTCTGTTCGTCGTAGCCGTACCGCATGCCCCTCGGCAACTTTTTTGGTCGTAGCGATGCCTGCTGGCAATCTGAGGGTAAACATGACTGAAGGCGCGGCGCAGCAATTCTCCGGGGTGCCAATGATTTATCCTAGGATGCCAAGCATCTCGTGGGGTACACCTCAGGCCTAAGGGATGCGTAGGGCCTTCAGCTACTTACTTTTCCAACTGTGCTTGCGGGAATTGCCACTCACCCTCAAGAATCTGCATACGCGGGCGATAGAGTCGCACCATGTAGTTCCAGCCTTTTGTGATCGGCAGGCAATTCGATGCTTTGCCATCACAGCCACCAAAACGAACCGTTACCGCACCGTCCGCGCCCTTCTTGGCCGTGACGTTGTTTATCGTGTAGGCATTAAACGGATTTTTCTCGTAGTAACCGTGTTCGTTGTAAACGCTGATCGACCAAAATCCGTCGACAGGCACATCATTGACCTTCAGCGTATAGAGGGCTGCACCGTCATTCTTCGGCGGAACGACATTAAGATAGATCGCATCCCGGGGAGCATTCGCGCCCCAGGCCGAAGCAGCACCGATCAGGTACTGAACGGGGTCGACCTGCTCTTTCGTGCCAAAAGCGCGTCGGGTATCGGAAACGGTACTGGCGAGAACCAGAAGCGCATTGCGTAGCTTCTCCTGACTCTGCTTATCCCAATTCGGGATCTCGAACTTGCCGGGACCACCCGGTTGAGAAACCTTTATAGCGTCTTGCAGCCCATGAACCCGCTCGAGATCACCCGGATCGTTGGGATCCACCAGCGTGCGCACGCCGGCAAGCACGTAACGGCTACCTATTTTGTCTTTGTCGAGGCTATGCGCTCCCGCGCCATATTCGGTGGTTGTGTAGTGATCCTCGCTGATGATCTGCAGCGACATGAAGCGTGACCCCGCGTCCGGCAAGGTAATGGTCACGGGGCCTGCATCCAGATCGAAAACGCGGGTCGAGTACAACGTATCCCGATTGCCCCGGATCACTGACTGATGGTCGATTGGCAGGAGCTCGCGAACATGATGCCAACCGCCAAACCCACCACTGGACACTGAGTTATTGAAGTAACAATCGGTTTCCGCGCGCACGAAGTTGTCCACTGTCACCGGTACCGGATTCTCGGCAAGAGCAATGCCTGTTATGAAGGTGAGCGCGAGCACGGCATAACTTTTCTTCATGTCTGTATTTTTCCTTTTTTACGGCGCAGGTATTTTTTCCAGGTCCGACAATACCCAGCGCTTGTCGAAGAGCGGAGGTTGCGGCCCATAGCATCGCATCATGACTTCCCATCCCCTGCCCGTCTGCGTGGTAATCCAGTTGGAATCCTTGCCGGCAGGTGCCGTGACCGCCTGAACGACGCGGCTCGCTATCACCTGTTCGTCAACCGGTACGGCGGCGTAATCGGTCCGTATCACACAAAGGCAGCAGGCTATCGCAAGCAATATTTTTTCATTGTCCGGCGCTCTTCGTTTTGTCCGCAATCACCCGTACAAGCAGGGGGAGCGTGCGCTCTCAAGTGCGCAGTCGGTGGCTTTCAACTCGATAAAGGAATGACCAGGGACAACCAGGTGTTCCAGCCTTCCGCCCGATTCTTCGCATCAAATTCGTAGTAGCCCTTGAGGTTGGTGTACCAGAGGTCTTTGCCGACTTTGAAGAAGTGACCGGCCTGGGGACCGATACCGCTGACCCGGGATTTGAAGTCGCCAAAGTTGGCGCCGCTGCCGTTGTCGCCCGTGACCTGATGGAAGACATAGCCAACCAGACCCAGGTGAGTCTGGTCGTTGATGAAGTGCGAGGCGCTCAGGTCAAGGTGGGCATCGATTCCATTTTGATAGTCGATATCGGTGTTTTCCCAGTTGTAGGTCAGGCCCGCCACGGCGGAAAACTCATACTTCTTGTCAAAGTAGGTGTAGCCGCCTCCTGCATCTAGGGCAGCATGTCCCAGGCCGATGTTGACCAAACGATTGGGGTCGTAGGCGCCGACCGGAATATCGCCCATGGTATAGGCGATGAAATTGTGAACGCCATGGTTCCATTTCATAGTGCCCATCACATAGACATCGCTGCCGCCTTTCAACGTGTCGTCAGTACCGCCGGAAAAGGTCCGGCCTCGCGGTCCTGTCAACGTGAGATCGACACTGCCCTCGGAGCGCGCCACTGCCGCGCCCATCGCCAGGGCAATTTGAGCACCGAGCAACGGCTCGGCGAAGGTGTAGCTCGGGAAGGCGAAGAGGATGTCCGCTGTCGCATCCAGCCCCACCGTTGTCAGTCCGCCTCGGGGAATGGGTTTGCTGGCGTCATCCTTGGCGTTGGCATGGTAGTAGATCAGTGGCAGGCTCCAGCCGGGTTCGGTGGGGACCGCCGCCAGCGCGCCGAACTGACCCGGCAGCCAGAAACTGATACCGCCGTTATCCGCCTGGGCCAGCATGGCGGGCAGTAAGACCATCAAGCCCGACGCAAGTCTGTATCCTGTTTTCATAAAAGCCCTCGACTCACTGCAAACTAATGGCTGACTGTGCATTGTTTACAGTGGGTGCCTCCCAAAATGCCATTGAATGGAAAGGTTTTTTCCATTGGCTGCGTCTATGACTCATTCATTAACCCTAGCACCCAAGCTGACAACTTCCCCCTCTCCGGATGGGGGGTGCGGTATACCTTGGCCTCCTTCCTAGAATGCGTTTTCCAACAGCCAGAACAACAAATGGAGACCACAATGCAGATGAATTTTTCCAGGATCATGGCTCAGGTTGCACAACGCTATGCCAGCCAGGAGGCGCTGGTGAACGTCGAGCGAAACAGGCGTTATCGCTTTGATGAACTGCATCGGTTGACCAATCGCATTGCCAACGCCCTGCGTTCACGTCTGCATTTACAGCGTGGCGACACGGCGCTGTGCATTCTGGAAAACGACAACCTATCGTTGCTGCATGCCT
>NZ_JABFMU010000120.1 GCF_013359695.1 Pseudomonas sp. C2B4 | reverse complement strand
GCAAAAAGCGGCATAAGCACCGTAAACGGTGTCCGGGATTACTTGACCAGTTCAGGCTCGCTCCTACAGGGGATTTTTGGGGCCTCAGGCCCTGCCAAAAAACGGCCGGATCCCGTGATCCCGGAAATACCGCTCGATCACCTTCGGATCCGAGCAGGTTTCGGCAATTGCCACATAGGTGTCCGGGCGCAACAGATAAAAGCCGTTTCGCCCCAGGCCTGCCGTTTCGAACGCCGGGCGCCAGTCGAACACATGCAGCGGCAAATGATGCTCGTTGCACCAGGCGATCATCTCGTCGCTGGTGTCGCCGTACACATGCACCTGCCAGCCCGGACACTTCAGCGGTCCAAAATTATCGCCTTCGCCGTCGTGCGCCCAGGGCAGGCGATCGCCGCCGTGCACGTGCCCGGCAACGCCCGCGCTCAAGGGCATGCCACGGTAGTTAAGGGTGATTTGCGACACCGTGCGGAAAAGGAATTCGCGGGAGGTTTCAAACGAGGCCATTTTCGGCAGCAGGAACGGCGCCAGGCGTGTGCGCAACAGGTCGGCCATGCGGCCTTCGGCGGTGACGAAGGTGAAGACCCGGTCAGTGGTGGACACCAGTTTGCGGGCAAACGCGATGCGCTCGGTTTCGTAGGTGGCGAGCAATTTGGCCTCGGCGCCGCCGCTCAACACGGCCGCGAGTTTCCAGGCCAGGTTGATTGCATCGCCAATCCCGGTGTTCATGCCCTGGCCCCCGGCGGGGCTGTGCACATGGGCGGCATCACCCAGTAAAAACGTGCGTCCGGTGCGGAAGTGATCGGCCACCCGATGATGCACGCGGTAGGTCGAGAACCAGTTCAGCTGTTCGATCTTGACCTTCATATGTTCGATGGCCCGGCTGCTGACGTCTTCGAATCGCAGGGTGTCGGCGTGCTCGGCGCGATCGTCGCGAACCGTGCCGATCAGGCGCGCGCGGCCTTGACCTGCCAAGGGGAACACCGCGAGGAAATCCGCTTCATCGAGATCCAGGTGCAGTTCACCGTTGAATGTCGGCCCGCTGGCCTGGACATCGGCGACATAGAAAACCTGCTGGTAGGTGCCGCCGGGGAATCCGGTGTCCAGGGTCTTGCGCACGATGGAACGGGCACCGTCGCAACCAGCGAGGTAACAGGCCTGGCAGATTTCCTGCTGGCCGTCGGGCAGGCGCAGCGTGGCAATGATGTCATCGCCGGTTTCCTCGAAGCCCAGCAGTTCGGTGTTGCGTTCGACGGTAATGCCGAAGGTGGCGAGGCGATCGATCAGCAGTCGTTCGTGTTCGTCCTGCGGGAAGATTTCGAGGAAGGCATAAGGCGTCAGGCCCTCGCCAACACGGCTCAACGGCAAGCGCGCCACAGGTTCGCCCTTGACCCAGAAATTGGCGGCCGCCACGCAATGGCCTTGCTTGACCACGGCGTCGGCGAGGTCGAGCTGACGATACAACTCCAGTGTTCGTGCCTGCACGGCCAACGCCCGGGACGTGGTGCCGGGTGTCGAGGTCTTGTCGATAATGCGTGCTCGAATGCCCAGTCTGCTTAGCCACAGTGCCAGTACCAGTCCGGTCGGCCCGGCACCGATGATCAACACGTCGCTGCGTTGCATGGTCCTGCCCCTCCTTTTGCGAGTGATGCAAGTATGGTTCAGGCTGACAGGGCGGCCAGACGGGCCGCCAAACGGAAAAGCTGTGGGAGCGAGCCTGCTCGCGAAGGCGCAATGTCAGTCGACACATGCATTGACGGATACTCCGCTTTCGCGAGCAGGCTCGCTCCCACAGGGGCGTGTCTGCCAAAGGAACAGAGGAGAGGTGCCATGGTCATAGCCAGCACCCTGCCATCGGCCTTATGGTTGATCCGGCATCTCCCATCATCAGGAGCACCATGCAAGTCCATCGATTGATCATGAGCATCGCCGCGTTGCTGGTGCTGGCCGGTTGCGGCAGTCAGCGGACCCAGGAACCCCCGGCGCGCACGCCTGCCCAGGTCAAGGCTGACATCCTGCGCCTGCTGCCGGCCAAAACCGTCGACCGCCAGGGTTGGGCCACCGATATCCAGGCCGCATTCGCTGCGCAGAACATTGCGCCGACCACGCAAAACCTCTGTTCGGTGTTGGCCGTCACCGAGCAGGAGTCGACGTTCCAGGCAGACCCGACCGTGCCCGGCCTGGGCAAGATCGCCCGTGACGAAATCGACCGGCGGGCGGCCAAGGCGCACATTCCCGGCCTGTTGGTCAGCGGTGCGTTGCAGGTGCGCTCGCCCAATGGCAAAAGCTACAGCGATCGGCTGAACGCCGCCCGCAGCGAAAAGGAACTGAGCGCGATTTTCGACGACTTCATCGGCATGGTGCCGATGGGCCAGACCCTGTTTGCAGGCTTCAACCCGGTGCATACCGGTGGACCGATGCAGGTCAGCATCGATTTTGCCGAGCAGCAGGCCAAAGGTTATCCCTATCCGGTGGATGGCTCGATCCGCCGTGAAGTCTTTACCCGCCGTGGCGGCATGTACTTCGGCATCGCGCATTTGCTCGGTTACCCGGCGAGCTACCCGCAACCGCTGTATCGCTTCGCCGATTTCAACGCCGGCTGGTACGCCAGTCGCAACGCCGCGTTCCAGAACGCGGTCAGTCGGGCCTCGGGTATCCCGTTGGTGCTCGATGGCGATCTGGTCCGCTACGACTCGATCATGCCTGGTACCACGGAAAAGGCCGTGCGCACCCTCGGCAAGCAATTGGACATGCGCAATCCGACGATCCGCGATCAACTGGAGGAGGGCAATACGCTGGCGTTCGAACACAGCAAGCTCTACCAGCGGGTTTTCGAATTGGCCGAGCAGGCAGAAGGCCGGCCATTGCCCCGTGCGGTACTGCCGGGGATCGTGCTGCAAAGCCCGAAAATCACCCGGAAACTGACCACCGCATGGTTTGCCAAGCGGGTCGATGAGCGATATCAGCGCTGCATGGCGCGCGCCGATTAACATCAAAAGATCGCAGCATTGTTTCAGGCATGAAAAAGCCCGGCTGATCAGGCCGGGCTTTTTTGTGTGGAGCGGTGGAGCGATTTGCTTAGGCGATGCTGTTGCCTTGCAGACGGTCGGAGCCATCGGCAGCGACGGTATTGCCTTGCAGACGGTCAGAGCCATCGGCAGCGACGGTGTTGCCTTGCAGGCGGTCGGAGCCATCGGCAGCAACGGTGTTGCCTTGCAGGCGGTCGGAGCCATCGGCGGCTACGGTGTTGCCTTGCAGACGGTCGGAGCCATCGGCCGCTACGGTGTTGCCTTGCAGACGGTCGGAGCCATCGGCCGCTACGGTGTTGCCTTGCAGACGGTCAGAACCATCGGCCGCTACGGTGTTGCCTTGCAGGCGGTCAGAACCATCGGCCGCCACAGCGCGTTTTTCCAGCAGGCGATCAGCGCCACCTTCAGCGATACGATTCTGGATCAGACGATCCGAACCCCCTTCAGCCACGCGGCTTTCGATCAGTCGATCCGAGCCGCCTTCGGCGACTACAGGTTGAGCAGAGGTCGCTGCAAAAGCGTTAACTGCGAAAACCGAGAAAGCGATGCTGAGAAGGGTTTGGCGTTTCATGATCGTGT
>NZ_JABFMU010000011.1 GCF_013359695.1 Pseudomonas sp. C2B4 | reverse complement strand
GCGGCGTGAACCTTGACGGGTGTCCAAGATTACTTGACCAGTTCAGGCTCGCTCCTACAGAGAACCTGCGCTCGCCTCACGAGGGGGCAAGAAAATCAAAAGCAACGCGAGGCGCGCCTGACAGCCGACCTGACTTCCCGGATGGACCCATTCCCCTGTAGGAGCGAGCCTGCTCGCGAAAAACGTCCAGACAACGCGGGTATCCAGACAGCCCGCGTTATCGTTGACGTCCATCGCGAGCAGGCTCGCTCCTACAGAGAACTTGTGCTCGCCTCACGAGGGGGCAAGAAAATCAAAAGCAACGCGAGGCGCGCCTGACAGCCGACCTGACTTCCCGGATGGACCCATTCCCCTGTAGGAGCGAGCCTGCTCGCGAAAAACGTCCAGACAACGCGGGTATCCAGACAGCCCGCGTTATCGTTGACGTCCATCGCGAGCAGGCTCGCTCCTACAGAGAACCTGCGCTCGCCTCTCGAGGGGGCAAGAAAATCCAAAGCCAAAGCGCTGCGAGGCGGCCTTGAAGCCGGCCTGATTGCGGACGGTCCGCAATCCAATTGTGGGAGCGAGCCTGCTCGCGAAAAACGCCCAGACAATGGGGTTATCCAGGCAGCACGCGTTATCGTTGACGACCTTCGCGAGCAGGCTCGCTCCCACAGGGGGGCACGGGCATCTTCAAAAATCAGGTCGGCTGTCAGGCCGCCTCGCCTTGGCTTTTGATCTGGGCGCCCCGTTAAACCACGCTGGCCGGAGAGAGGGCATGCCGAGCCTAGCGAGGCACCGAGTGGTGGGGCAAGAGCGCTTGGTTACTTGGCGCTTTTCCAAGTAACCCGCTGTAAAAGCGGAACCATTAGTGGCCGTTACCGCAGCAATGGATATGTACACCGTGCACCAGCATCCCGACGATGGAGGTAGTCACAGGTTGACGGACAGGCTGAGGGCGTGGGGGGCAAGAAAATCCAAAGCCAAAGCCAAAGCAGAGCGAGGCGGCCTGACAGCCGACCTGGGTTTGCAGATTGATCCAATCCAGTACAGGCCCGCAGTCCATTTCCTTTGGCCTGCGGGCCTTTTTCGTTCCCATTGCCCACTCGGCAGTCTTTTTCGCCGCGCGCGTGTAAAGCCAAATTCCTGTCGTCAAATGTCAAGAATGGCTTCTCTGACTTCCCATAATCATCTCAACAATAAAGCTCTGCCGACGTGCCGTGGACACCTCCACGCGCGCCGGCAAAAGGGCGATTCCCATAGAGGTCAGCGATGCCGCATAACAACAATAAGCTTGTGTCTCGTTTGAAACCGTTGGCGATTGCAGTGTCTGTGTCTGCCACCGCCAGTGCACACGCCGTCACCTTCGACGTCGGTGAAGAATGGCAAGGGGAGTGGAACACCACGCTGTCGGTCGGTTCGCAATGGCGTGCCGAAGACGCCGACAACAAGTTGTATTCCGGCGCCAACGGGCGCTCGGTCGGCAAGCAGGGCGGGCTTGCCGGGCGTATCGATCCGGGCAACCTGAACTACGACAAGGGCGACCGTTTTTCCAGCATTGGCAAGTTCGTCACCGATGTGTCGTTGCGCAACGGCGACATGGGTGGGCTGGTGCGGGTCAAGGGTTGGTATGACGAAGCGCTGGAAGACGAAGACGTCAACCTGGGCAGCATCTCCAACGGTTACAAGAAAGACTCGCCGCTGTCGGATCGCGGTTATGAGGACCTGCAAAAGTACAAGGGCGTCTACCTGCTCGACGCCTACGTCTACAACACCTTTTACATCGATGAATCACCGCTGCAGGTGCGCCTGGGTCGCCAGGTGGTGAACTGGGGTGAAAGTCTCTATATCCAGGGCCTGAAGCAGATCAACCCGCTCGATGTCCCGGCCTTGCGTCGCCCGGGCACGGAACTCAAGGAAGCGCTGATTCCACTGTGGATGGGTTACTTCAACCTTGGCTTGCCGGCGGGCATTTCCATGGAAGGTTTCTATCAGCTCAAGTACGAGAACACCGCGGTGGAAGGGTGCGGCCATTACTGGTCGGTGACTGAAACCGCGATTGCCCGTGATGGTGGCAGTTGTGATGTCGGCATCACGCTCGGCAACCCGAATACGCTGACCTCGGCCCAGGCGATCAACGCCGGCGCCTACTTGCCATTGAACAAAGGCAAGGACCCCAAGGACAGCGGCCAATGGGGCCTGGCCTTCCGCATTCCGGTGGATGCGCTGGATGGCGAGTTGGGCATCTACTACATGAACTATCACTCGCGCACGCCGTACCTGGCCATCCGCAACAGCGCGCCAAAAGTCCCTGATGAGTTCCCCAACGCTCCGGCCGGCGGCGCATTGCGCGGTATAGGTCCGAGCTGGGAATACCCGGAAGACATCCGCCTGTACGGCATCAGTTTCACCACCACGGTCAAAGGCTGGTCGCTGGCCGGTGAGCTTAGCCACTCGCCCAACCAGCCCGTGCAACTCAACGGTGCCGACCTGCTCAACGGTGCGCTGGGCGGCGTGGGGCCGCTGGCGCAGTTGCAACAGTCGGTGGTCGGTCAGCGCGTGGCCTTCACGGAAGGCTGGAACCGCTTCGAGAAAACCCAGCTGCAGTTCAACGCCGTGAACCTGATCCCCAACGTGCTGGGCGCTGAGAACCTGACGGTGGTCGGTGAAGTGGGCTTCCAATGGAACAACGTGCCCGACTTCAAGGACAACGAACGTTACGGTCGCGCCTTCATCTTCGGCTTCGGTGCTTCGCCGAGCACCGGTGCCCTGGGTTCGTTGGGCAACACCCAACCCGATGGCGCGAAGAACAATGGCTACATCACCGATTTCTCGTGGGGCTATCGCCTGCGTGGGCAACTGGACTACTCCAACTTCCTCGGCACGTCGGTGACCGCGTCGCCGTTCGTGTTCCTCGGTCAGGACGTGGAAGGGGTGTCCATGGACGGGCAGTTCAACGAAGGCCGCCTCACCGAAAGTGTCGGCGTGAGCTTCGACTACAACAAGCAGCACAAAGTCGACCTGAGCTACGTCACGTTCGACAACAGCGCCGAATACGACCCGCTGCGTGACCACGATTTCTTCGCCGCCAGTTACAGCTACAGCTTCTAACAAGAATAAAAGGT
Organism: Pseudomonas sp. C2B4; assembly: GCF_013359695.1. GTDB lineage: Bacteria > Pseudomonadota > Gammaproteobacteria > Pseudomonadales > Pseudomonadaceae > Aquipseudomonas. The sequence goes on along the minus strand of NZ_JABFMU010000011.1, from coordinate 124,360 downwards.
ACTCAACGATGAAAATATCGAACCGGGGTGTTCTCCTGACCGCCCTTGCCAGTGCAGTGATGTTCGGCCTCAGCGGTCCGGCCAGCGCCAAAATCACCGCCGACGAAGCCGCGAAACTGGGTTCCGACCTGACGCCGCTGGGTGGCGAAATGAAAGGCAATGCCGAGGGTACGATCCCGGCGTATACCGGTGGCCTTGCACAACCGCCTGCCGGTTGGTCGGCGGACAAGGGCTACACTGACCCCTTCGCCGCGGAAAAACCGCTGTTCACCATCACCGCGCAGAACCTTGCCCAATACAAGGACAAGGTCACCCCGGGCATGCAGGCGTTGTTTGCCAAGTATCCGAACTTCCAGATGCCGGTGTACCCGACCCATCGCACCGCGACCGTGCCTGCCGGCATCGCGGCCAAGGTCAAGGCGGAAGCGGTCAATGCCGAGCTCAATGGTTTCGGCCTGGCCAACCTCAATGGCACCACCACGCCGTTCCCGATCCCGAAGAACGGCCTCGAAGCGATCTGGAACCACACTGTGCGCTACCTCGGCGGCGGACTGGAACGCACCTACAGCTCGTTCCCGGTTCGCCCCAGCGGTGACTTCTACGATGTGAAGGTGCTTGAGAACCGGGTGTTCGACACCAACATGGACAAGCAGTCGCCCAACCGGTTGCTCAACTACACCGCACGCTTCCTGTCGCCGGCCACCCTGGCCGGCACCATTCAACTGGTCCAGGAGCCCATCGACCAGGTCGCGGAAGTGCGTTCCGCCTGGATCTACAACGTCGGCCAGCGCCGTGTGCGACGTGCCCCGGACCTGGCCTACGACAACGTCAACGATGGTACCGAAGGCCTGCGCGTCACCGACGATTTCGACGCCTTCAACGGTGCGCCGGATCGCTTTGACTGGAAGCTGGTGGGCAAGAAGGAAATGTACGTTGCCTACAACGACTACTAGCTGGGCAACAAACAGATTCCGTACAAGGACATCCTGACGCCCGGCACGCCCAATCCGGACCTGATGCGCTATGAACTGCACCGCGTCTGGGTCGTGGAGGCCACCTTGCGTCCTGACGCCAAGCACGTCTACGGCAAGCGCTCTTTCTATCTTGACGAGGACTCCTGGTCGGTATTGGCCACGGATGCCTACGACACCCGTGGTTCGCTGTGGCGTGTCGGCGTGCATCCGCTGATTCAGTATTACGACGCCCAGGTGCCTTGGTACGCGGCCAACATCTGGCATGACCTGAGCAATGGCAGTTACTACATGGCCGGCTTGTCCAACCAGGAAAAAACGCCCTGGAAGTTCGGTGCGAAAGGTCGCTTCGTCGACTTCCAGGCCGACGCCCTGCGTCGACTCGGTCGCTGAGTCCCGGACCCCGCGCGTGGCGTGAGTTGCGCGCGGGGGCAATTGATTTCTCTCTTGGTGGATACCCCTTATGTTCTCTCATCGCCTGCCTTCACTGGCCCTGGCGCTATGGGCGCTCGCTGCCTTGCCAGCGGCATTCGTCCAGGCGCCGGCACTCGACTACCCCATCGCTGCCGACAAAGTGCTGCTGCTCGACCTGGAAAAGGCCGGGGAACGCCTGGTCGCTGTCGGCGAGCGTGGCGTGGTGTTGTACTCCGATGACCAGGGGCAGGGCTGGCACAGCCTGCGTACCCCGGTGACGCGAACCCTGACGGCCGTGGCGTTTGCCACTGGGCAGGAAGGCGCGGCAGTGGGCCATGGCGGTGCGCTGCTGCACACCGGCGATGGCGGGCTGCACTGGCAGGCAGTCGAGGCCGATACCGGCGGTGAGTCGCTGCTGGGTGTGACAGCCATGGGCGGCAAGCGGATGGTGGCGTGGGGGGCATTCGGGTTGTATCTGGAGTCCGACGATGGCGGCGCGAGCTGGCAGCGGCGGATGATATTGGGTGAGGATTTCGACCGGCACATCGCCCAGATCCTCAACGCGCAAGGGCAGTGGCTGCTGGTGGGAGAAAGCGGCACCCTGGCTCGTTCGCTGGATCAGGGGCAGACCTGGGAAGCCATGGAAAGTCCTTACCAGGGCAGTTTCTTCGGTGCCTTGCAAACCCGTGACGGCACGCTGCTGGCCTATGGCATGCGCGGCAATCTCTGGCGTTCGGTGGACCAGGGGCAGAGCTGGAACAAGATCGAAACGGCAACCACCCTGGCCATCAATGGCAGCCTGCAACAAGACAACGGGCGCATTCTCGCCCTGGGCAATGGCGGGATCGTGCTGGCCAGCGATGACGATGGCGCAACGTTCCGGGCCATCAACGGTTCGACCAAGGCCAACCTCGCGCAAGGCGTGCAACTGAGCAATGGCCAGACCCTGGCCGTGGGCGATCGTGGCGTTACGTCACTGGCCAGGCTCGTCATCGCCAAGGGAGCGAAGTCATGACTCAGCAAGAACTTATCCGCGACGCCGACCAGCTCAATCGCCAGGACTTTTCCCGGGGCCTGGTGGGCAAGGTGTCGTACTGGATTTTCCACCAGCGCAAGCCGCTGCTGGCCCTGTTCATTCTGTTGACCCTCGGTCTGGGTTACAGCGCCTCCAACCTCAAGGTGGAGGCCGGATTCTTCAAAATGATCCCGCTGCACCATGAATACATGGGCACCTTCCTCAAGTATCAGAAAGACTTTGGCGGGGCCAACAAGATCCTGATCGCGGTGAAAAACAACAAGGGTGAAATCTTCTCGCCGGCTTCCATGTCGGTGCTGCGCAAGGTGTCGGACGAGGTGTTCTTCCTCAATGGTGTGGAGCGCAGTTCGGTGACATCGCTGTTTACCTCCAATGTGCGCTACACCGAAGTGGTGGAGGAGGGCTTCACCGGCGGCAACCTGGTGGCGTCCGATTACGCCGGGCGGCCCGAACAGTTGGCCCAGGTGCGCGAGCGTACGCTCAAGTCGGACTGGATCGGGCGCATCGTCTCCAATGACCTGTCCTCGGCCATGGTCGTCGCCACGTTGCAGGAAAAAGATCCCGTCACGGGGGAGCGGCTGGATCTGCAAAACGTCGCGGCGCAACTGGAAAAAATCCGCCAGGACAACCAGAGCGGCGACGTCAGCATCCACATCATCGGCTTTGCCAAATCCATTGGCGATATCGCTGAAGGCGCTTCGGGCGTGCTGATGTTTTTCGTGGTGGCGTTTGTGATTACGGCCGCACTGCTGTTCTGGTACTGCGGTTCGCTGATGCTGACCGGTTGGGCGCTGATTTGTGCCGTGGTGCCGGTGGTGTGGCTGCTGGGCATCTTGCCGCTGATCGGGCTGGGTCTGGACCCGATGTCGATTCTGGTGCCGTTCCTGATTTTCTCCATCGGTGTGTCCCACGCCGTGCAGATGACCAACGCCTGGAAACTGGAAACCCTCGCCGGGGCCGACGGCGTCACTGCATCGCGCAACTGCTTTCAGAAGCTGTTCATCCCCGGTGCAGTGGCGCTGTTGGCCAACGCCCTGGGATTCATGGTGATTGCGCTGGTGGACATCGAGATGGTCCGCGAGCTGGCGATCACGGCCACGCTCGGTGTTTCGGTGATGATCATCACCAACAAAATGCTGTTGCCGATCCTGCTGTCCTTCATGCGCCTGTCAGCGGCGGACGCTCACAAATTGCGTGGCAAGGAAACCATGGGCAGCGGGTTGTGGGAGCGCCTGGGCCGGCTGGCGACCCGTCGCGGAAGCATGACGGCGCTGGCAGTCGCGGCGATGCTGCTCGCCGGCGGCTTGTATCAGGCCAGGGACCTGCACGTTGGCGACCTCGGTGCCGGCGTGCCGGAGCTTCGCGAGAACTCGCGCTACAACCAGGACGTGGCGATGATCACCAGCCACTTCGCCACGGGCGTCGATCTGTTGCAGGTCATCGCCAGCGCCAAGGGTGATGAAACCCCCTGCGTGAAGCGCGAGGTGCTGGCGCCGCTGGAAGAATTCGAACTCTACCTGCGCCAGGACGATGGCGTCGCTTCGGTGCGCAGCCTGACGGCGTTCGTCAATAACATCACCCAGGCCTATGCCGAAACCGATCTGAAGTGGCATGTGCTTCCCGAGCGGGTTCCGCAGATCGCCCAGGGCATCGGCTTTGCCACCCGCAGCGGCACCGAATACATGAACAGCGCCTGCAACGCCATCCCGATATCCATTTACACCAAGGATCACCAGGCCGGCACCATTACTGAGCTGATGAACCGGATCAAGGCGTTCAAGGCCGCCTACGACAGCGACGACATCACCTTTGAACTGGCTTCGGGCAACGTCGGGGTGATGGCGGCGACCAACGAAGTGGTGCATGCGGCCGACAAAGTCGTCAACTGCGCGCTGTTTGCCTCGGTGGCGTTGTTGTGCCTGTGGATGTTCCGATCCTGGCGCGTGACCCTGTGCATCATCCTGCCGCTGGCGCTGGTCACCGTGCTGTGCAATGCGCTTATGGCGACCCTGGGCATCGGCCTCAAGGTGAATACTTTGCCCGTGGTGGCGCTGGGTGTCGGCGTGGGCGTCGATTACGGGATCTACCTGTTCGAGCGGATCAAGCACGAGATGCACGAGCGCAACCTGAGCCTGGAGGATGCCTTCGTCGAGGCACTCAAACAGCGCGGCACGGCGTCGGTGTTCACGGCGGTGACCATGACCTTGTCGGTGGCCACCTGGGCCTTTTCGACGCTGAAGTTCCAGGCGGACATGGGCATCCTGCTGGCGTTCATGTTCCTGGTGAACATGTTCGGGGCGATCTTGCTGTTGCCAGCGCTGGCGGCGTGGTTGTTGCCGCCAGGGCACAAGACAACTGGTCCGGGGACGTTTGACGGGGGCAAACCCTGTGCCTAGGGTTCTTGCAGACATTCTGTACAAGGCCGGTGTTTTTGATGGGTTGTGTCCGTCGCACTCTTTCCTGAAAGGACGTTCGTTATGACTTCATCACGCAAACTGTTGTTGTGTGTGCTGCCCCTATGCGTCGCACTCGGTAGTACAACGCACGCGCAAGCCAGCACGCCGGATTTACTGCTGACCACACCCGCAACACCCGATGTGGTTGAGAAGGGTATGCAAGCCGATGGCTACAGCCTCGCCATCTCGGCTTACAACTGGGGCTATCCATTGGTTCGCATGGAACGGGTGGCGCGTGAGTACACCAAGGTTCCGTCGCCCAAGCCCGATACCAGCTATCGCGCTGGGCTGAACCGGATCGGCTGGGCGACTTCGCTGGCATCACCGTCCGCCAAGGACATGCCCACCGCCAACAATGACACTTACTACATGAGTGCGGTGCTGGATCTCACCGAGCCCTATGTGTTGACCGTGCCCGATACCCACGACCGTTATTACGTGGTCGATGTATTCAACATGTGGCAGGAACTTGAACACTACGTCGGGCGGCGCACGACCGGCACCAAGGCCGGGAAGTTTGTGCTGGTGCCGCCGGGCTGGAAGGGCGAACTGCCCAAAGACGCCAAGCGCCTTGACGTCTCGACCCAAAAAATCTGGCTGTGGGGGCGAATTCACGTCAAGCAAGGCGAAGATGTCGCGCCGATCCTGGCACTGCAAAAGCAGTTCAGCGTCGAGCCATTGAGTGGCAAAGCGCATACCGATCAGTCGTTGCCCGCGTTGCCGCAAACGGGTGATGATCCGCTGGGTTTCTTCACGGAGCTGGCCGCGGCGCTCAAGGACAATCCGGTCAAACCTGCTGACGCAGCACTCTTCGCACAGTTCGCCCGAATCGGTCTGACGGACAAGGGCTTTTCTCCCGACAAGCTGAACCCAGCCACACGCAAGGGCCTGGAAGAAGGTTTGAAAGTTGCGCCTTACGTGGCGATTGCGTCGCTGGCCAGTACATCGTCGATTCGCAACGGCTGGAACTGGGTCACCGGCCTCGACAGCTTCGGCTACAACTATCCGTTGCGCGCCATGGTGGCCGGGCCGTATCTCGGCGGCCAGGGTGAGCATGAGGCGATGTACCCGATCCGCTTCACCGACAGCAAAAACCAATCGCTGACAGGCGCCAATCAATACGAGGTCAAACTGGCTTCAGCGCCTCCGGTGAATGCCTTCTGGTCCCTGACCATGTACGACGCCAGCGACAAGATGTTGGTCGACAACGAGATCGGTCGCTACAAGGTCGGCACCGATACGCCGAGTTTGAAAGTCGCCGCTGACGGTTCGATCACCATTCCCATTTCTCATGGAAAACCCCAGGGCGAGAATGCCGCTAACTGGCTACCGGCACCTGAAGGCGGGTTCTACGTGTTGTTGCGCCTGTACCAGCCTTCGGAGGACGTGCTGTCGGGCAAGTGGCAGTTACCGCAACTGAACAAGGTCAATTGAAGGGCAGGGGACGGACAATGAAGACGTGTGCAGCGTTCGTTGTTGGAGCAAGCCTGCTGACGGTCATGGCGGGTGCCATCGCCGACACATTGCCTCAGGGTGGGCAACCTCCGGCGGACGCCAAGGCGTCGATATCCGACTTCGACTATCAGATCAAATACCAGCGAGCTTTCGAGGCGGTGCTGTGGGGGATTCCCGCCAGCGCGATCTACAGCTTTCGGCGCGCCGCTGTCGATGATCTTGGGCTCAAGGACAATGACATCATTGCCTATTCGTCCACGGCCACACCCAAGCTGGAGGCCATAACCGCCAACAGCACAACGCCGTACATCTCCGCCTTCACCGACTTGCGCAAAGGCCCGGTGGTATTGGAGGTGCCGGTGGCCGGGACTGAGGGCAGTGTCTATGGGCAGGTCGTCGATGCCTGGCAGCTGACCATTGCCGATGTCGGCCCTTCAGGCGTGGATAGGGGGAAGGGTGGCAAGCTGCTCTTCACGCCACCGGGTTATCAAGGGGACATTCCTGAAGGTTACATTCATATCGCCTCGCCCAACTATCGAATTGCCCTGGCCTTTCGTTCTGTTCCCGCCCCGGGCAAGAGCGTGGCGGATGCCTATCAGTACGCCCAGAAGCTGCGCATGTATTACCTGTCCGAGGCTGCGAACCCGCCCAAGCAACGGTTTTCCGACCCGCTCAACCAGCGTTACCCGACCCTGCCGCTCTATGACGAGCGTTTTTTCGACGACCTGCATGCCATCGTCAGCGTCGAGCCGGTCAAGCCACAGGACAAGGTGATGATGGGGATGCTGTCATCGCTGGGCATTGAGCCGGGCAAACCCTTTGCGCCTGACGCGACCACCCAACGAGCGATGCGACAGGCCGCCATCGATGCCTGGTACTACCTGCAACAGTGGTTCGACAACTTTCCCAAAGACAGGCTGTATTGGCCGGATCGGCACTACGCATCGTTGCTGATGACCGATGCGAAGAAGACGTTCTCGTTCGTTGATGACAACCGCGTCGACCTGATCAATCGCGCCGCCGAATATTTCTGGTGTACTTACATGCCCAAGACCTTGAGCGACACGCCGGCAACGCAATACATGATGGCCATGGCCGACAACGAAGGGAAACTCTTGGAGGCGGGCAAGCTTTACAAGCTGGATGTTCCGCCACAGATGCCGGTCAAGCAGTTTTGGGCATTGACGGTGTATGACCGTGCCACGATGTCGTTCATCTATAGCGATACCCATCGAACCACGTTGTCTTCATATGACCTGGACAAGATGAAGAAGAACGCCGATGGCGGTGTTTCGATCTACGTGGGGCCGAAACCACCCGCGGAGCTGGAGTCGAACTGGATTCCAACCGCTGGCAAGCGCCCATTGCCGGCCATGCGGTTCTATGGGCCGACTGAAGCAATGAACAACAAGACCTTCAAGTTGCCGGATTTTGAACTAGTCAAATAAGCGTTGCGGGCATAGACCAGGCTGCAGGTCTATGTTCGCTTTTGGCCGATTGCTGCCTGTCACCGCCGGCGGTTGTCCTGCCTCATCTCACCATCATCGTGCGGCGCGGTACACCACTTACGTCCAGCGATATTCGAGGGGGAGCAGAGTGCCTGATGCAGAACGGGTGGTGTTGATACGCCAGCATGGCTCAGGTCGTTCCGAACCACTTGGCACTCAAGCGGGGAACTGGGTTATCCAGTGCCTGGCAATCTCTTCGCGCCGGCAGATCCACACCGCGTCGTGGCTTTGTACATAATCGAGAAAGCGCGCCAGCGCCATCGCACGACCGGGATGACCACTGATCCGCCCATGCAGGCCGACGCTCATCATCTTCGGGTGGTGCGCGCCCTCCTGCCACAGCAGGTCGAAAGCATCCTTGAGCAGCCGGAAGAAGTCTTCACCGCAGGCGAAACCGTTCGGCAGCAGATAGCGGGCGTCGTTGTTGACTAGTGTGTAAGGGATCACCAGGTGGGCGGGCGAGCCTGGGAGCCAATAGGGCAGGTCATCGTTGTAGGCGTCCGAGCTATAGAGAAACCCACCTTCCTCGCGCAACAGGCGGCGGGTGTTCTGGCTGACCCTGCCTGTGTACCAGCCTACGGGGCGTTTACCGCAGATCTGCTTGATCACGTCGAGGGTGAGGCGGATATGGTGCCGCTCCTGGTCTTCAGGCATGTCGCGATAGTCCAGCCAACGGTAGCCATGCCCGGCAATCTCATGCCCGGCGGCGCAGAGCGCATGACCAATCGCCGGGGTGAGTTCAAGTGCCCGGCCGACGGCGAAGGCGGTCAGCGGCAGGCCTCGGGCGCTGAACAGCTCCAGAATGCGCCACACACCTGCGCGCGATCCGTATTCGTACATGCCCTCGACGCTCAAGTCCGGTTCCCCCACACGCGGCGGGCGGCCGGGTAGCTCGTGAAGCCAGGCCTCCGACTGTGCATCGCCATTGAGGATGCAAGACTCCGCGCCCTCTTCGATGTTGAGTACGAACTGGACCGCGACACGCGCCTCACCGGGCCATCGCGGGTGGGGTGGGCAGCCGCCATAACCGATAAGGTCGCGAGCGGACATCAGCCTAGCTCGAAGGTCGTGACGCCGAACACGCATTCGTGCGCGATCGCCGGGAGAGGACCGAGGTACATGCGTGCGCAGCCGAAAACCTCGATCATGCCCTGTTGGCGCACGAGCGCCATCGCGGCGGGGTTATTCTCCGGGGCATCGAGAAACAACGGGCCACCCGCCGCAAATTCCGCCAGGCGCGTGTAGAGGGCATTGGCTGCCAGGGCGTCATCGGCGAACAAGGGGCCGATTTTGCAGCCTTCCCGGCAGCGCCTTACTACACCGTAGCCGCTTAGCCTGCCCTCGCGCCGACAACCCACGGCGAGTGCATCGCCCTGGGTTATCCACCCGCTCAGGAAGGTTGCGCGCGCGGCGGGGAAGCAGGTGCGGTCGTAATCGACAACCTGATCGAACGGGAAGTCGTGCAACGGGACGATGTCCTGGTCGTCTACCGGCGAGGGCGTCGGGCGTTCGGTGATCTCGGCGCGAAAACGCATGTTGCGATGGGAGAAGACGAAACCACCCTTGGCGTAGTAGTCCTGCATCGCGAAGACGCCGTCCATGCCGATGCTCGCGCCTGGGTGGAGGCGGGCGAGGAGTCGCTCGCGGCGTGCGTGCCAGAGGGTATTGCCCAGACCGTGACCGCGATATTCAGGCCGGACGATGAAAAACCCCATGAAACCGAAGTCGCCATGGTAGGAGGTGATGGCGCCGCCGCCGATCAATTCGCCGCCCCGGGATGCCGCGATGAAGGCGGCAGGGTCCGTAGCCCAAAACAGCTCGGCATCGTGAAGGCCGGGGTTCCAACCCTCACGGGCAGCCCACTCGACGAGCTCGTCCAGCTCGGGACGGGTCATGTTGCGGATGACCAGCTGATTCGACACCGCGAAGTTCTCCTCAGTCGCTAATCGAGCGTGGGCTTCATCTCCACCTTGAACCCTTTCGGTATAGCTTCAACACGAGTATTGATCCAGGCCGTCACCTCACCTGCGTGACGCCATCGGGTCAAGCGGCAAAGCCAAACAGGCGTTTGGGGGTGTCCCATAGAATCTTCTGGCGGTCACCGGCATTCGGGAACATTTCGCCGAAGTTGCTCAGAACGGTGCCCAATTCCATGCTTTGCCGCGCGCGCAGAAACGGCCAGTCCGTGCCCCACATGCAGTGGTCGGCCGTGAACGCCTGCAGCAGCGCGAGCTGGTAGGGCTTGGCATCGGCATAGGGGTAATTTTGCCTGGAGTACTGCGACAGCCCGGAGAGTTTGACGAAGGTGCGCCCGTTGCCGGCCAGTGACAGCAGTGCCTGGAACGCCGGCTGTTGCAAGCCGGCGCTGACATCGGGACGACCGGAGTGGTCGATCAATACACGGGGACGGGTGCGTTCAATCAAGGGCAACAGTGCGAGCAACTGATCGTCCTTGACCTGGATCTGGGCATAAAGGTCCAGCTCGGCCAGGCGTCCCATCAGGCTGTCGATTTTCAGATAACGCTCGGGCCCCAGCAACGCGGCATTGAGCGCCACACCGATTACGCCCTGCGTCTTGTATTGCGCGAGCGTCTCGCTGGAGACGTCGTTCGGCACCACAACCACACCCTTATGGCGACCCTTGTTGCGTGCCAGCGTGTCGAGCAGGCAGCTGTTGTCGTAGCCATAAGCCGAGGTCGGCTGCACGATCACTGAATGGCGAATGCCAAAGGCCTGCATGACCCGTTCGTAATACGCAGCAGGGCCGACCTCGGGACCTGCCGGTTGGTAGGTGGAGTCAGCGGGGTAGGGGAATTGGGCAGGGTCGATCACATGATGGTGGCAATCGATCTTGGGCTGTGACAACAGGCTGAGTAGTTGGGGATCCATGGCCGTACCTGGTGATTGATCGGAGTCTGCTTTGTCTGTGCTCTGCCGAGTATCGCCCGGGGCGGCCTGGCCCAGGATCGGCATGCCCAGCGCGGCGCTGGCGGTCAGCACAACGGAGCTTTTCTTGAGCAGTGAGCGACGGGAAAAACCGGTGTCATCGAGCGGCGTGGCCATGTTTGAAACCCCTTTTTTATTAGTCTGTGCGGCTACAGAGAGCCACGGATGCACTCATCCCCTTGTAGGAGCGAGCCTGCTCGCGAAAAACGTCCAGACAACGTGTTGGTCCAGACAGCCCACGTTTTCGTTCACGTCCATCGCGAGCAGGCTCGCTCCTACAAGTGTTCGTTGTCGACCTTAGAGCAGCGCCTGCACCGCGTCGTCTGTGAAGTCGTTAAGCAGGTATCGCTTTTGTTTATGGGCAATTCCGCGAATCTGAACGCCAGGGGCAAAGACGCGTCTCCATTCACCCGATAAGAAAAACCGATACCCGCTTAAGGATTTCCCAGAGGCGGGGCGGGCACTCGCGGCTTTAGAGTCACGGCCAGTGTTCGACGATGGGCTGGCCTCGATGTCGCGGCGGACCCTGTCGGAATGTCTACAAAAATAAGAAGGTGAAAAACATGAGTCACGAAACGGTCGACATCAAAGCGTGGATCGATAACCGCCCGGTTGCCAGGTATCAGTGGCTCATCATGAGCCTGTGCTTCTTCATTGTGCTGTTCGATGGCCTCGATGTGGCGGTAATGGGCTTTATCGCGCCTTCGCTGATTCAGGAGTGGGGCCTCTCCAAGGCTGCCTTCGGCCCGGTCATGAGCGCGGGCATGGTCGGCCTCGCCATCGGTGCGCTGACGGCCGGCCCTTACGCCGATCGCCTGGGACGCAAGAAGGTGCTGCTGTTTGCGGTGACCGGATTCAGCGTGCTCAGCCTGGCGTGTGCGTTCGCCCGTAACCCCTACGAGCTTGCCGCCTTGCGGCTGTTGACCGGCGTGGCCCTGGGCGCCGCAATGCCGAACACCACCACACTGCTGGCCGAATACCTGCCAGAGCGCAATCGCTCGCTGTTCATCACCATTATGTTCACCGGTTTCAACATGGGCTCGGGGCTGGGCGGCTTGCTAGCGGCCTGGTTGATTCCCTTGCACGGCTGGCAATCGGTGTTGCTGGTTGGCGGCATCCTGCCACTGGTGTTGTTGCCTTTTCTCTGGTTGCTGTTGCCAGAGTCCGCACGGTTCCTGGCGGCGCGCAATGCACCCGCCGCGCAGATCGCCAACGTGCTGAACAAGCTTGGCGGCAGCTTCTCGGCGGCTACACATTTCACCCTCGCCGAACCCCAGGCCCAGCACAAGGCGCCGGTGCGCATGCTGTTCACCGAACGCTATCGCACCGGCACGCTGGCGCTGTGGCTGACCTACTTCATGGGCCTGCTGGTGATCTACCTGACCATGGGTTGGATGCCGACCCTGTTGCGTGAAGGCGGCCTGTCCATTGAGCGGGCGGCGACCATTACCGGCCTGTTCCAGATCGGCGGTACGGTCGGGGCTATCGTGGTCGGCTGGGTCATGGACCGGCGCAACCCGAACGGGGTCATTGCCACCAGCTATGCATTGGGCGGCGTCTTCATTCTGCTGCTGGGGGCGTTCAGCCTGGAGTCGAGCCTGCTGGCGGTGGGCGTGATTGCCGCCGGTTTCTGCATGAGCGGCGCACAGACCGGGCTCAACGCGTTTGCGCCCGGCTACTACCCGACGGATTTCCGTGCCACGGGCGTGAGCTGGATGCTGGGTATCGGTCGATTCGGGGCTATCTTTGGCTCCCTCATCGGTGGCGCGGTGCTCAGCCTCGGCTTGGGCCTGCCGTTGCTGTTCGCCCTGTTGAGCGTGCCGGCCTTCATCGCGGCCCTGGCCATCCTGGCCAACGGTCATGCCCGGCGTCGGGTCAGCCAGACGTTGGTGACGCAATAATCTTTTCCGAACACTTTTTATCGAACTCTTTTTATTAGAAGCAGGAACTCATCATGGCACGCATCATCGGTGGCCTCGCTGTCTCCCACACACCCACCATCGGCTTTGCCGTCGATCACGACAAACAGAACGAGGCGGCCTGGGCGCCGATTTTCGAAGGCTTCGAACCGATCAAGGTGTGGTTGAAGGAGCAGCGACCGGATGTGCTGTTCTACATCTTCAACGACCACGTGACGTCGTTTTTCTTCGACCACTATGGCGCGTTCTCCCTCGGGGTCGATGAGCGTTACGAGGTGGCGGACGAGGGCGGCAACCCGCGCTCGCTGCCGGCGGTCGGTGGGCATGCGGCACTGTCGCGACACATCGGCCAAAGCCTGATGGCCGATGAGTTCGACATGAGCTTCTTCCGCGACAAGCCGCTGGACCACGGCTTCTTCTCGCCGATGTCGGCACTGTTGCCGTGTGATCCTGAGTGGCCGGTGGAAATCGTGCCGCTGCAGGTTGGGGTGTTGCAGTTCCCGATCCCCAGCGCCTTGCGTTGCTACAAGTTGGGACAGGCCCTGCGCCGGGCGATCGAAAGCTATCCCGAAGACCTGAAGGTGGCCATTGTCGCCACCGGTGGCGTGTCCCATCAGGTGCATGGCGAGCGTTGCGGTTTCAACAATCCGCAGTGGGATGAGCAGTTCATCGATCTGCTGGTCAACGACCCGCAGCGCCTGACTGAAATGACCCACGCCGAGTACGCCACCCTCGGCGGGATGGAAGGCTCGGAGGTGATCACCTGGCTGATCATGCGTGGCGCCTTGTCCGCCACGGTGAAAAACCTGCATCAGGACTACTACCTGCCGTCCATGACCGGCATCGCCACGCTGTTGCTGGAAAACCAGGATCGGCCGGTTCCGGCGGATGTGAACGCACGGCATTTGCAGCACATGCAGCACCAGTTGGTCGGTATCGAAAAACTGGAAGGGACCTATCCGTTCACCCTGGAGCGCAGTGCCAAGGGTTATCGCTTGAACAAGTTCCTGCATCGCATGATCGAGCCGCAATGGCGCCAACGTTTTCTCGAAGCGCCCGAGGCGCTGTTCGAGGAGGGGAGCTTGAGCGAAGAGGAACGTGAACTGCTGCGACGCCGTGACTGGCGCGGGTTGATCCAGTACGGGGCGATCTTCTTCGTGCTGGAAAAACTCGCGGCGGTACTGGGGATTCCCAACTTGCAGGTCTACGCGGCAATGCGTGGGCAGAGCCTGGAATCGTTCATGAAGACCCGCAATCAGCAGGTGCTCTACTCGGTGGCGGGCAAGGCCCCTCGCTGATCTTCGGGAGCGACCGCTCCGTCCGTTCTCGGCGACCCTGACCGGGTCGCCTTCACCCTTTCTGTTCGATCTCACTGTGCCCGGCATTCAAGGGCGCAGGGCATTCCCTTACCCAAAAACCGGAAAACAATAACAATGAAAATCACCGTCAATCCTCGAATCGCTTGCTCGCTGGCCGTTATTTGCGTGGCACCCCTGGACGTTCAGGCCGAAGGGTTTGTCGAGGACGCCAGCGCCAACCTGAACCTGCGCAACTTCTACATCAATCGCAACTTCACCAACCCGGCTTACCCGCAAGGCAAGGCCGAGGAGTGGACGCAGAACTTTATCCTCGATGCTCGTTCCGGTTTTACCCAAGGCATTGTGGGGTTTGGCGTTGATGTGTTGGGGCTTTACTCGGTCAAGCTGGACGGTGGCAAGGGCACCGGCGGTACGCAACTGCTGCCGGTGGATAGCGAGGGTCGTCCAGCCGATGATTTCGGCCGCCTGGCCGTCGCCGGGAAAATGAAAGTGGGGAAAACCGAACTGAAGGTCGGCGAGTGGATGCCGGTGTTGCCGATCCTGCGTTCCGACGACGGCCGCTCGCTGCCGCAAACCTTTCGTGGCGGCCAGGTCACTTCGCAGGATATCGATGGCCTGACCCTCTACGGTGGCCAGTTCCGGCAGAACAGCCCGCGCAACGACTCGAGCATGGAAGATATGTTCATGCAGGGCAAAACCGCGTTCACGTCCGATCGCTTCAACTTCGTCGGTGGCGAATACAGCTTCAACGCGAAACGCACGATGATCGGCCTGTGGAATGCCGAGCTCAAGGACATCTACCAGCAGCAGTACCTGCAACTGGTTCACAGCCAACCGCTGGGTGCCTGGACCCTGGGCGCCAACCTGGGCTATTTCTGGGGCAGTGAGGAGGGCAGCGCCCGTGCCGGCGATCTGGACAACAAGACGATGTACGGCCTGTTCTCGGCCAAATACGGCGGCAACACCTTCTATGTCGGCCTGCAAAAACTCACCGGCGATGATGCGTGGATGCGGGTCAACGGCACCAGCGGCGGCACCCTGGCCAACGACAGCTACAACAGCAGCTATGACAACGCCCGGGAAAAATCCTGGCAGGTGCGCCACGACTACAACTTCGTCGCCCTGGGCATTCCGGGGCTAACCCTGATGAACCGCTACATCAGCGGCGATAACGTCCATACCGGCGGCGTCACCGATGGCAAGGAGTGGGGTCGTGAGACCGAACTGGGCTACACGGTGCAGAGCGGCACCTTCAAGAACCTGAATATGCGTCTGCGCAATTCCAGCATTCGTCGCGACTACAGCAGCAACGAGTTTGATGAAAACCGCCTGATCGTCAGCTACCCCTTCGGCTTGCTTTAAGGCCTGGCTCTTACAGGGGGCTCTGTCGCACACAGGATTTGTATACAACCTCAATCAACTGTGGGAGCGGACTTGCCCGCGAAGAGGCCGGCACATCCAGTATCGATGGTGACTGACACACCGCCTTCGCGGGCAAGCCCGCTCCCACAGGGATCGTGGTTGGCTACATTTTTTGTATTCATCGAAGACCCATTGTAGGAGCGAGCCTGCTCGCGATGGACGTCAACGATAACGCGTGCTGTCTGAATGAACGCGTTGCCCAGACGTTTATCGCGAGCAGGCTCGCTCCTACAGGGGGTCGGCGTCGTACCTGATTCTATTGCTCGCGGATCACCTGGCGAATCACATCCATCAGGGCCTGCGCCACCGGCGAGTGCAGGCAGCCGTTGCGATAAGTCAGGCCGATGGCCCGGGTGGTCTGTTTCAGTTCCAGCGGCAGGATGCACAGCTCGCCCGAGGCAATCTCCGGTTCCAGTTGGTGGGCGGAGACGGCCGCGAGCATGTCCGAGCGCAGCAACAGCCCCCGAATGATTGCCATGTCGCCGCTTTCCACCACCGGCCGGGGCGGCGCAATGCCGAACCGGGTGAAGCACTCATCGAGCATCCTGCGGGCTGGCGAGCCGGCGCGGGGCAGCACCCATCGGGCGGCGCCGAGTTCATCGGGCAGGACCTTTTTTGAAGAGAGCGGATGATCGCGCCGCGCCAACACCAGCATTTCTTCCGTGAGCAACGCCTCGCCGGTCAGGTCGCTGGCGTAGGTGTCCGAGCGCAGGGCACCGAAAATGAAGTCGACATCGCCGGCGCGCAATTCGCTCGCCAGCAGATCGAACGGGCTTTCGTTGGTGATCACCTGGATAGCAGGGTGCTCGGCCATCAGGCGCACGATGGCTTCGGGCAATATGCGAGTGCGTCCCAGGGGCAGGGCGCCGATATGCACCACGCCTTGCAGGGTGCCGCGGATGGCGGTGATGTCCGTTTCGATGTGGCGCAATTCATTCAGCGCCCGGCGAATCGGGAACAGGATGTCCTGGCTGGCGCGAGTCGGCTGCAAACCGCGAGGCGTGCGCTCGAAGAGTGTCTGGCCGCAGCCGTTTTCCATGACCTTGATGGTCGAACTGATCGCCGGCTGGCTCAGGCCGAGCAGGCTGGCGACGGTCTGCATGTGCTGGGTTTCACAGAGTTTGACGAACACTTGCAGGCGTCTGGCCTGGAACAGGTAAAGCGGTTCGACCGCGCGTTTGTCCCCGCCGCCGAGCAGTCGGGGCACGCTTTCCAGCTCCGCCAGCACCCGTCGCGCCCGCGGCAGCAAACGCTCACCGTAATCGGTCAGGCGCATACCGTTGGCGTGGCGTTCGAACAACGGCACATCGAGTCGGGCTTCCAGTTCGCCAATCGACCGGGTGACCACTGACTGCGCCCGGAACAAGGCCACAGAGGCTTTGGATACGCTGCCGTGATCGGCCACCCGGACGAAGGCGCGCACGTTCATCAGGTTGAACAGTTCAGTGGATTCCATGGGGGCGGGCTCTGCGAATCGGTGTCTGCGCCGGACTATGCATCCCCCTGCATCGGGTAGCAATAAAAAAAACGCATACCTCCAACACTGCAACGCATTACTCCGCCGGCGGGTCGCGGTGCGATGCTCTTTGCAACCGCAGGAGGAGTATCCGCAATGATCGAGTCACCGAAAAACGCGCTGGTCGTCAGCGCCCACTCTGCCGATTTCGTCTGGCGCGCCGGCGGTGCCATCGCACTGCATGCGCAACAGGGCTACAACGTGCACATCGTCTGCCTGTCCTTCGGCGAGCGCGGCGAGTCGGCCAAGCTGTGGCGCAAGGGCGAGATGAGCGAAGAGAAAGTCAAATCCGCCCGCCGTGAAGAGGCCCAGGCCGCTGCCGATATCCTGGGCGCGAGCGTCGAGTTCTTCGACATCGGCGACTACCCGATGCGCGCCGACAAGGACACCCTGTTTCGCCTCGCCGATGTGTTTCGCCGGGTCCAGCCGGAATTCGTCCTCAGCCATTCGCTGAAAGACCCCTACAACTACGATCACCCGCTGGCCATGAACCTGGCGCAAGAGGCGCGCATCATCGCCCAGGCCGAAGGCTACAAACCGGGCGAGAAAATCGTCGGCGCGCCACCGGTGTACAGCTTCGAACCGCATCAGCCCGAGCAATGCGAATGGCGTCCGGACGTGCTGCTGGACATCACCCAGGTCTGGGACAAGAAGTACGCCGCCATCCAGTGCATGGCCGGCCAGGAACACCTATGGGAGTACTACACCCGCGTCGCCTTGCAGCGCGGCGTGCAGGCCAAGCGCAACGTCGGCATCACCTCCAGCCGCGACATCGTTTACGGCGAGGGTTACCAGAGCATCTTCCCGCGCGTCACGGAGAACCTGGCATGAGCGTGTTGATCGGAAAAGTCGGCATCGTCGTGCGCAACATCGACCGCGCCGAACAGGCATTGGTCGATGAGCTGCGCAGCTTCGGTGTCGCCACAATTCATGAAGCGCAGGGGCGCAAGGGCCTGCTGTCATCGTCGATCACACCGATTCAGCGGGGCACCGCTATCAGCGGTTCGGCGGTCACGGTGCTGGTTTCTCCTGGCGATAACTGGATGTTCCATGTGGCGGTGGAGCAGTGCCGCCCCGGCGATATCCTGGTGGTCGCGCCCAGCTCACCTTGCACCGACGGTTACTTCGGCGACCTGCTCGCGACTTCGCTCAAGGCCCATGGTGTGCGGGCATTGGTGATCGATGCCGGCGTGCGTGACACCCACACGCTTAGGGAGATGGGCTTCCCGGTCTGGTCCCGCGCCATCAGCGCGCAAGGCACCATCAAGGAGACCCTGGGTTCGGTGAACCTGCCGTTGGTGTGCGGCGGTCAATTGGTCAACCCGGGCGATGTGGTGGTCGCCGACGACGACGGCGTGGTCATCGTGCGTCGGGGCGAGGTGCCGCAGGTTGTCGAGGCCAGTCGCGCACGCGCCGATCTGGAAGAGCAGAAGGCGTTACGCCTGGCCAAGGGCGAGCTGGGCCTGGACATTTACAACATGCGCCAGCGGCTCGCGGAAAAGGGTCTGCGCTATGTCGACAGCCTGGACGAACTCGGAGACTGAGCATGGGCCAGACACGTATTCCATGCCTGTTGATGCGTGGCGGAACGTCGAAAGGCGCGTACTTCCTGGCCCGCGACTTGCCCGCCGACACGGGGCTTCGAGACCGCGTACTGCTGGCGGTCATGGGATCGCCGGATGCACGGCAAATCGATGGTCTTGGTGGCGGCGACTCGCTGACCAGCAAAGTGGCGATCATCAAGCCCAGTGCCCGCGCCAATGCCGACGTCGATTACCTGTTCGCCCAGGTGCTGGTGGATGAGCCGCGCGTCGATTACGGCCAGAACTGCGGCAACATTCTCGCCGGCGTCGGGCCCTATGCGATTGAGCGCGGACTCGTGGCCGCCTCGGGTGATGTCACCCCAGTGCGCATTTTCATGGAAAACACCGGGCAGATCGCAATTGCTCAGGTACCGACCCCGGACGGCACCGTTAGCTATTCGGGTCAGGCAAGGATTGACGGAGTGCCCGGTTGCGGCTCGCCATTGATCGTTGAGTTCCAGGACATCGCCGGCTCCAGTTGCGGCGCATTGCTGCCCACCGGTAACGTGGTCGATGAATTCGATGGGGTAGAGGTGACCTGCGTCGACAACGGCATGCCGGTCATTCTCATCCGCGCCGAAGACCTCGGGCTCAGTGGCTACGAGCACCCTGAACAACTGGACGTCGACATCCGGTTGAAGGCCCGACTTGAATCGATCCGCTTGCAGGCCGGTCCGCGCATGAATCTGGGCGACGTGAGCCAGCGCAATGTGCCCAAGATGTGCCTGATCGCGCCGGCTCAAAGGGGAGGGGCATTAAGCACTCGCACCTTCATCCCGCATCGATGCCACACCAGCATCGGCGTGTTCGGTGCGGTCAGCGTGGCGGTGGCTTGCCTGATCGAGGGCAGTGTGGCAGCAGGCGTGGCGAGTGTCGTCGAGGGTGACACCCGGCAACTCTCGGTTGAACACCCCACGGGAGAGTTCACCGTAGAGTTGCGTCTTGGAAACGGTCGCTTGACGAGCTGCGGCCTGCTGAGAACGGCCCGATTGTTATTGGACGGAGGCGTTTTTATTCCGCGAACGGTATGGGAAGGTAATTAGGGGTGAGCGCGCTGTTGTTTCGTGATCGTTGACTGACGGAAAGGATCTGCATATACAGTCCGCTCTTTCAATTTTTGTTGCGGTCAGTCATGAGTGAAGAACGAGATATTCCCGAGCCCGAGCACGACCATTTGCTCGATCATGAATTCCATGATGATGAGTCATGGGGCGAAGAAGACGCTCAAGCAATTTTTGACGACGAAGATGATGACGTTGATTTTCTTGATCAGATAGATCAAGAGGAGTGAATGGGCGAAAGGAGGAATCGGCGTGGCAGACGATTCCTCCTCCTGGAGTCCGTGCCGATGATCAGGCTTGTACCGCGCTGACCCCGCCAGTGGCCTTGGAATTCTTGCGCACCGCTTGATAGAGAAGGCTGGACACCATGAAGCCTGCAATGGCCAGTAGGCTCATCAGGGTGAACACATAGTTGTAGCCCTGTTGACCGGGGAAGTGGTCGAGGATCGCGCCATAGATGACGTAGGCAAACATGCCGGGTGCATAGCCGATCAGGCAGCCGATGCCGAAGGCGGAACCGGTGATGTGCTGGGGAATGCCGACTTCGCCCATCGGTGCCCAGAACACGCCGCGCATGGAGAACACGATCAGGGCGAAGGACAGGGTGGCCGCCATCCCCGCATAGATGAAGCCCGGGCTTTTAGGAATCAGCATGATCACGCCCATCAGCGGCAAGAGTGCCAGGAATGCCCACTTCAGGTAGCGGCTGGTGCTCTTGAACTGTTTGTCGGCAATGAAGCCGCCGGCAGGCCCGCCGAGGATCTTCAGGAAATATTGGTTGATGATGCCGTAGGCGCCGACCAACGCCACGGGCAACCCGTACATTTCCTTGAGGTAAGGAATGAAATAGGTCAGGCCGCAGTAGACGATGTAGACCATGAACACGTTGAGGCTGACCAGCCAGATACCCGGTACCTTGATCGCTTCCATCAGGTTCGCCAGGCCATTTTTCGGCTTGGCGGCCGATTGCGCGTTGCCGCCCTTGAGCAGGAACCAGGTCAGGGTGCCGGCCAGAATGTCGATGACCGAGTAGAACAGGATCGCCGACTTCAGGCCGGTTTCGCCCGAACCCATGGCGACGAACACGCCCAGGGCGGAAAAAGCCACCAGCGTATCAACCACGCCACGCCCACCTTCGAGCAGACCGAACAACCGGCCTTGTTCCTGATCGTCACCCAGGTTGCGGATGGCTTTGAGCAGCGATGGCCAAAACAGGCAGTCGGCACAGACAGCCAACAGGCTGAACACGATCAGCAAACTGCTGAAGGGCGGAAAGGTCGCCAGGTACAACCCCAGGCTACCGGTTCCGATCAGCCCGAGGGGGATCAGTTTGCGCGTGTCATAGCGATCGGCGAGCAGGCCGCCAAGCACAAATAGAGCGGTGGCGATGATCGCGTTGGCACTGAGCAGCATGCCGATTTCCGTGTGGCTCAAACCCATGAATTCCTGCATGGGTACATAGAAGGCGTCCTTGAGGTTCGCCAGCTTGTAGATGGTGCCGCCACCGAGGATGAGGATCAGGAATCTGAGCCATTTGGCCTTGTTTTGAGTTGTCATTGTTGTTCTCCGGGCGTAATCGGGTCGTCAGGATCAGGCGTTGGAAGGGGTGGCCAGTGTCAGTTCGGCCAAGGTGCGCAATTCGGCCAGCAAGCCACGGACATAGGCGACCTGGTTGTTCGCCCAGCGGTGTTCATCGGCCAGCATTCGCTCAAGCGAGTAGCCTTTCGGGAGCGGCGTTTCGCTCATCTCCCGGTAAGCAATGAATGGGTCGGCGGCTTCAAGGCTCTGGCGGAAAGCCGGGGCCACGTAGTGGTTTTCCTGCTCGAGAATGAACGCGATCACCTGAGGGGTTGCTTCGCCCAGCATCAACAGCTCGAACAACATGCGGGCGCTGGGCAGATCGTCCTCGTCGCTGCCCTGCAATACGCCGTAATGGCCGAAGCCGTTTTGCTCGGGGACGATGCGCACGCCTTTCATGTGCGTTTGGCGGATGTGCGGCGCCAGGTTGCGCAGGGCCTGCAGCGGCTGTTCGCAGGCGTTGATCATGTTGCCGAAGTCGAACAGGGCATGCAGGCGAGGGTGGTTGAGGCGGTTGAGCAGTTGCGCGATTTCGCCGCTCTTGAGTTCTTCATGCTGCTCGAAGTCAAAGTACAGATCGTGTGCGTCGGCCTGCTGCGCGAGGTAGTGCAGGTCGGTCTCGATCACATCCATGACCCGCGACAGCGTGCCCTCGTAGCGCGAGTAAACGCGGATATTGCGCACTCCCAGGGCCTTGGCGATGGCGATCACTTGGTCGACATCCTTTTTCAGCGTGCTGCTGATTTCCAGGTGCACATCCAGCCCCAACGCTTTGGCTTTTGCGGCAAACGCCTGGAGTTGCGCGGGCGACATTTGGCTCAGGCTGTTTTCTTCGCCGTCGAGCAGGTGCAGGCTCAGGCCTTGCAGCTCATGGCGATAGGCGAAGTCCAGCAGGTCGGCAGGGGTGACGCGACCGTGGGTGAGGTTGGTCAGTAGCGGGTAGGCGTGGGCGAAAAGGCGCATTTGCCCGAGACGCTCAAGCAGCCGCCGGGCCAGTGCGTCCGACAGCACGGGAACAGCCCCGTGTTCGACCACCTTTTGGCTCAGCAAGGCGTTGAATCGTTCCTGGATCTTATTGTTCATTAGAGTCGTTCCTGGTTCAGACACCGGGTCTACCGGCGCAGCCTTTATCGCGCCAGTCAGGAACTCTCGATAGATCCATTATCAGTTAATTGATAAGACCACTTGCCTCGCATCAAGTGGTTGGCGGCAGATAGCCCAATGTGCGCAAGGCCCGGGCCAGCGCCTCGACACGCTCCCGGGCCTGGTTTTCTGGCGTGCCGGCAAAGCCGATCAACAGGGCTGGCGGCAGGTCATGCTTGATGCGGTAGTCGCTCAAGGCGTAGGTGTGAATGCTGTGCCGGGCCAGTTGCCGGGCGATGTCAGTGTCACTGAGTTCGGGGGGCAGCCAGGCGATCAGGTGCATGCCGGCATCCGTCGGAGTGATCCTGAAGAAGCTGCCAATCTGTTTTTCCAGCTGTTCGACCAACGCTTGCTGGCGCGCCTTGTACAGCGCACGCATACGGCGGATGTGCCCCAGGAAGTGGCCTTCGCGCATGAAGTCCGCCGTTGTTGCCTGTAGCAGAGTGGGTGGACTGCGATCCATGACCGCGCGCAGGGTGCAAAAGGGCTCGACCAGGGCCTGCGGCAAAATCACGTAACCCAGTCTCAGTGAGGGAAACAGCACTTTGCTGAACGTTCCGACGTAAATCACCCGGGCCATCTGATCCATGGCATACAGCGCCGGAAGAAGGCGGCCGCTGTAGCGAAACTCACTGTCGCAATCGTCCTCGATGATCCAGCTCTGCTGCTGCGCCGCCCAGTCGATGAGGGCCTGGCGTCGGGCATAGCTGAGGGTGACGCCCAAAGGATGCTGGCGCGAAGGCGTGCAAAACACCAGTCGGGCATCGGGGCATTCGGTCAGGCCTTGCTGGACATCGATCCCCTGTTCATCGATACGCAGCGGCACCACCTGCGCCCCCTGAGCCTGCAACGCAATGCGCGCGGCGATGTGCCCCGGATCCTCCATCCAGACACTGTCCTGCGGATTGAGCAGCAGCATGCCCAGCAGGTTGAACGCTTGCTGCGCGCCGGAAACGATCACCACCTGTTCGGCTTTGCAGTCGATGCCGCGAGCATCGAAGACGTATTCGGCAATCGCTGTGCGAAACGCCTGCAAGCCTTGCAATTCGCCATAGCCCAGAATGGCCTTGGTGGGCTTGAGTAGATGACGGTTCATCAGGCGTCGCCAGATCGCCTGCGGGAATGCGTCATAGGTGCTGTGGCTGGGGAGGAAGGAGGTCGGGGTCGCGGGGTCCCAGTCGGCATAGGACACCCCGCGAAAATGATCGCTGCGCAGCGACAGCATCGATTGGCTCAGGTCCGACAGGCGCGGTGGCTGGCGCGGTTGCTCGTCTTCGATACCCCGGCTTTCCCAGTCAGTGCCGACATACGTACCGGCGCCAGTGCGCGAGGCCAGGAAACCTTCGGCAATCAGCTGATCGAACGCATTGAGAATGGTGATCCGCGACAACCCCAACTCTTCGCTCAGCGTCCGGGTCGACGGCAGGCGCACGCCCCCCTGGATTCTGCCGCAGAGTATCTGTTTGCGAATCTGCAGATACAGCTGGCGGTACAGGGGGATGGCACTGGTACGGTCCAGCTCGATAGCCGACAGCAGCAAACCTGCGGGGGACTTCATGACATGCTCGTCTGGGGGAAATGGGCGTTGGCCTGAAACCGTCAGGCGATGGGGAGTCAGGGTAGCGAGCGACACCCGATAAGTCATCCGCCTGGCGTTGATGTCCGGCGCAGTCCGGAGGTTGGATGCTCCAAAAAAGGGAAGATTCACGTCACCTCAAAACGTCCGCTTTTGGCTGTGGATTCAACCGGTCAATGCAATGGATTGGCAAAGTTGTTCAGCGGGCGTTTCGTCGTCGAGTGTTCTCCGACGGCAGCGACTTATGCCACGGATAGCCCTTCGCGCTGAGTTGATAGGCGTAATCGAACAAGCGCTTCATATACTCGCCATCGAATTTCCGATCGTGCGCAAGGGAAAAGTCGGAGCCAATGTACGCCAGGTTGAAATCCGCTCCATCCTGCTGCGCCATCCGGTAGATCCGCTCCAGGTCGCTGATCCCCTGGGTTTGAATCAAGGCACTGATGGCTCGACCGCCGATGCTCAAGGTACGGCGCTTCGTCCCGGACCACTGCGGCTCCAGTGTTCCATTGCGAATGACATAGAATTGACGTTCCAATCGCAAGGGTGCTCCGGTGGCTTTGCTCAGTGACATCACGGTGCTGGGCGGATAAAGAAACACTTGAGTGATGACCCCGCCGTCCACGTGCATTTCCTGGAACTGTTTGCCGTCAACCTCCACATCGATCATGACGGGCGAGACTGCGCCCGGAATACTCATGGACGCGAGCATGATGTTGCGAAAGAGCTCAAGCGCTCCCGGCGCTTTGCTGGCGGCAATGGCGCCCATGTTCCAGGTGACGGGCCGCCCTGAATCAAGGTCGGTGGTGCCGATCAGCAGGATTCGTCCTTTGGCGTACTCCGACGCGATCTGCGCAAGAACCTGCGCAGTGACGTACTTTGCGATGAGTCGCGACAGTGGCTTGCTGTCCGCTATACCGTCGCTGGCAAGACGGGTCAGCACGTTTCGCGAATGAAAAATGTCCTTTGGGCCGATTGCGTTGGACACATACCGAATCACGCCGTCGTGCTCTGCCCCCAGGAAAGCGAACGGGGCGACCAGGGCGCCGGCGCTGATGCCCGTGACGACCTTGAACAGGGGACGAGTCCCATGGGTGGTCCACCCGGCAATGAGCCCCGCCGCGAATGCGCCGGCATCACCGCCACCCGAGATGGCCAGCATGTGTGCCAGCGGCAGGGTGTTGTGTGGCTTCCCGGCCTTGGCGAGAGCCTCGCCCTCACGTTTGTTGGACTGAACAGCATCCTGAATGAACGGGGTCACATCGTGGTCCAGCCTGTAGCGAGCATCGGGAATGCCGGGGATGACGGCTTGTTCGGTCAAGGTTGGCGGAACGGCGTCACGGCGTGGGAGACACGCTTGAAGAAACATGTCCAGCGTTGAGGCGCCAGGTCTGAGCGAGAATGGTTTCAAAACGTCTCCTCCAAGCCCCAGCAGTCGATGGCAAGTGCTGATGGTATCCGGGAAAGTCCTTGCTCATGGTGTCGGGATGACTATACGCCAACGGGTTGCGGCACGTCATTGGAACGCCGGGCACATGATGACTGACGATCCCCCAGACGTTGTTTGCCCTTGTAACCTGAGACGGTTGGAATGTCGCTGCCTGGATAGCCGATTTCATGTGCGATGCGAACCGCTCTCAGGCAGCCGTGCTTGTCATCGGAAACACTCTCCATTCACTTGTGGTACTGGCAAATAGCCGCTAAACGTTAAGGTGTTTTTTGGAGAGGGCCTGAAGATGATTTCAAGATTCGTTGTTGTCCCTGCAATCCCGACAGAGACCGGATCAATGCGTGATGGAACGCGCTTCTATTGTGAGACTGCGCCCATCGGTTTCAACATTTATGACAACGAAGAAAAACGTCGCTTGAAGACGACCTATCAAAATCGAGAGGAAGCCCAGGACGAGTGTCAGCGGCTTAACCACAAGCAGTTTCGGGAGGTTGTTACGGAGCGACAATCCATGACCGTGCTTTAGACGCTTGCCAGCGTGATCAAAATGTTCACCTGACGAAAAGAGACGCTTGAGTCAGGGGCATGGAAAAATACGAGTTGTTTCGCTGCAAGGCTGAATGCTTGCAGACAGTGACAGTCACTTGGACGCTCCGCGTATTCGGAAAATCAGGATGATATGGACAAAGCGGCGCAGCTCGCTGATGGGCTGTATTTTTTTAGCGGTCGGCCTGGTGGTTTTTTCGGCGTTACTACTGCTGAAGTCCGAGACCCAGCGAAGGGAAACGTATTTTTCCGAATACGTGCAAAGCATCTCCGGGATTGTGCGCAATCAGCTTGATACCAATGAAGCAGTGCTCTCGGGCTTCTCGGCATTCCTGCAAGCCGTAGACCAGAGTGACACCGAAGCGGCAGCCCGGTATGCGGCAGTCGTATTGTCGGCCTACCCGCATATCTACATGCTCGAGGCAGCCCGCTCCGTACCTGTCGCCGAGCAATCCGCCTTTGAGGACCTGTTGCGGCGCACATGGCGCCCAGACTTTGAGCTCAAGGATTTCCCAAGCCTCACTCGGCAGCCAGCCCAGCCTCAGGCCTTTCTCATAGAGACCTGGCCCGTGTTGTTTATGTACCCCTTACTCCCTGAATCAAGCTCGATTTACGGTGTGAGGTTAGAAACGGTCGCTTACCTTTCCTACGCGCTGGCACGCACCCAAAACAGCCAGAAACCCGTGGTTTCCCCCGTTTTTTCCATGTACGAGGGCGGTAGTGCTTACATTCTGATGCAGTCAGTCAGTCGGCCTGAGCAAGAGCGAGCAAGCCCCAGCCCCAATTTTTTTGGTAGCACGATGGTGTCATTGTTGTTGATCAAGACAGGCTCCCTGCTTGATGCCGTCAATCACGCTAACGTTGACCCGCTGGTTCACATAGCGGCCGTGCTGAAGACTTCCGCCGGATCTGAAAGCGATGTTTTTTCCACGCAGGTTCAACAGGCTGGCTTCCTTGATCGCCTGTTGTTGCCGCAATTGAACGACCGTGTCGATATCCGCAACTCATCGCAGCCCATGACGCTGGTATTCGAGCGACAACTCCGATTCGGGGATGTCCTTACCGAAGAAATGTTGACGATTCTTTTGGTGCTCGCCGGGGCTCTGGTGCTGATGCCGATGGTATTGATCAGGCATTTCAAGGCGATAGAAAGAGCCGAAGTCGAGCACGAACGCTCAACGTATCTGGCAACCCATGATGTACTCACGCAATTGCCTAACCGTTACCTATTCGCCGAGCGCTTCGCCCAGGCCCTCTCGGATTGGGAAGTGAAAGGAATTCCGTTTGCTGTGCTTTTGATCGACCTGGATCACTTCAAGGAAATCAACGACAAGTACGGTCATGAAGTCGGCGATCAGGTTTTGCAAGCGGTTGCACGCCGCATGCTTCAAGCCACCCGGTCATGTGACACGGCTGCCCGATACGGTGGTGACGAATTTGTGATGCTGATCTCCAATCTTTCTGACCCCGAGAGCGCTGAGTCGCAAGCGGCGAGGGTATTCGACTCCATCGCCCAGACAGTCGCGACAAGTGCCGGTGAGCTGACAGTGTCGTGCAGCGTCGGCGTTTCGCTATGTCCTGTTCATGGGCAATCTCTCGACACATTACTTAAAGCGGCGGATCAGGCCATGTATGGTGTCAAGCAGCTTGGGCGAAAAGGGGTAGGGATGACGGAATTCCCTTTTGCATGAGACTTGCGCGGGCATTGGACAAGTCCGTTGTGTTTCCGGGCTATCTCGCACAACTGGGCCCCGTCGCGCGAGGTCTTCACTTTTCCGCACGACCCAACAGGCGAGTTCAATCTTTCAGCAGGTGCTCCAGTGACATCACGGTGCTGGGCGGACGCGAGCATGATGTTGCGAAAGAGGTCGAGCGCTCCCGGTGCCTGGCTGGCGGCAACCGAGACGCGTCTTTACAGGTTAAGAATCGGGGAGCACAGAAAAGCGGTCACTGAAGCCCATAACCTTCGTGACTTTCAAGCAGTCAACCCAGGCGAACCTGGCTATACGAGAGAGGGGGTACGAAACATCCCGATCGCCGGGACCTATCGCTTTGCCGATTGGCAGCCATACTTTTGCATCAACGGCATCGTTCCCGGGATTGCCGCGGTGGTGCGCCGAATGAATGCGACCTTCCGGTCATTGAACTGCGCTGGAGGTGCTTGATGCTGTCCTTGCTCTCTGAACGTCCATTGATCTGGGGCCTGGCCTTGATCCTGATCGATATGGTGATGTGGCGTGTGATCGGTTCCCACCGGTACAACTGGAAAGTACTCGCGCGCTTGGTCATTTTTTTGTTGTACAGCGTGCTGCTGTTCCATGAAGGCTTGAGCCCATGGGAGCCGGCGCCCTCGATCGATGATGCGCCGCTGCAATTTGCGCACACGGTGCTGCAGATCATCTGGTGGCTGTTCGGCGCGCGTACGCTCACGGTGATGATCGGCTCCGTGATGATGTATCGGGTAGGGCACGCCGGGCGGTTACTCCAGGACTTGCTCGGCGCGGTGATCTTCCTGGTCGCGGTGATCGCCGCGCTGGCTTATGTGCTCAACCTGCCGGTCAAGGGGGTTCTGGCGACGTCCGGTGCCTTGGCGATCATTGTCGGTCTGGCCCTGCAAAGCACCCTCAGTGACGTCTTTTCCGGAATCGTCCTGAACACCACCAAGCCCTATAAAATCGATGACTGGATCGCCATCGACGGCACCGAAGGCCGGGTGACCGACATCGATTGGCGTGCCACGTTCCTGCAAACCTCCCAAGGCAGCATGATCGTGATTCCGAATTCGATGGCGGCCAAGGCCAAGATCACCAACTTCAGTCGGCCCAGCGACATGTTCGGCGTTTCGATCAGTTTGTTGATCAGCCCGCATGTGCGTCCAAACAAGGTCTTCGATGCCCTTGAGCGGGCAGCCCAAGGCTGCCGCATTCTGCTGACCAAACCTGCTCCCAAGGTCACGATCAAAAGTACCGGTGGCAATGGCGTGGAATACGAAGTCACCGGCTTTGTGCTGTCGATGGATCAGAAGCGTACGGTGCGCAATCAGATGTACGATCTGGCGTACCGGCATTTGCTGGCGGCCGGTATCAACTGGACTTCGACAATTGAACAGAGTGTGCCTGCGCGGCTGTCGCGAGCCAGGGCCTTGCTGGACAACACCAGCATTTTCTCGACCAACTTGAGCGAGGAAGACAAGGACCACGTCAGTGAGAACATGACCCTGCAGTCCTTTCCCCCTGGCGAAGTCATCCTGGCGGGCGGGCAGGTCAGCTCGCAGTTGTACATCATTGAGTCCGGCGTGGTGACGGTGGCCTTGTTTCGTGGAGGTGTCAAATTCGAAGCCGGGCGCATGGGGCCGGGGGAGGTGATCGGCGAAGGCGGGATCGTCTCGGGAACAGCACTGCCGGCGGAGTTCGCCGCGCTGACTTTTTGCAATCTGTATCGGATCGAGCGGGATTATCTCCAGCCGTGCATGGAGGCTCGTCACGAGATGTGTCAAGCGATGAAGGCGTTGCTGGATTTCCGCTTGCAGATCGCCCATACGATGACTCAGGAAGAACCGAAGGCCATCGAGAAAAAAGGTTTCCTGCAGTGGCTGCGCAGCCGGGTGTGATCGGTCAACAGGCATGAGATAAGGGCAGTGAAAAACAGTAAACCGGCTGATCCCTTCATGACTCATAGCCCGCCTCTATAGCTTGCGCGGTGCAGACAGGTATTACTGTATACGCAAGATCTGAGCGAAGCCGCGAGCGTCCGCTATTGGCTGTGGATTCAACCGGTCGACGCAACAGATTGGCTAAATCGTTCAGCGGGCGTTTCGTAGTTTAGTGTTTTTCGAGGGCTTCTATTTCCTGTTCGTGGGTTCGTCTACCCTTGAACCCTGGATGGATGCGCGCGAATGTTGCGGAGTCCCTGGTGCGTATGCTCACGTGAGGCGATCGCCTGCAACCGCTCCTTCATTTGATCTACGATTGGTTGATGGACCGCTGGTTCAGCTACGCGACGGCATCGCAACCTGATAATCAGTTGATTGAGGGTCAAGCAATCACCAGCCTCTTGATCCATCCCAGCAGCACGTTGGGTAACAGCTCCGCCCTGGGTAGCAGGGCGTATTGCCGCAGTCCGAACATTGCGGGCAGATAGTTCGCTGCGTGCCGGTCGATAGTCAAACAAAAGGGGTGAACGCCTTGCAGCATGGCTTCAGTCACGGCTTTTCTCGTATCCTCCACGCCATAGCGACCTTCGTATTGGTCGACATCGTTCGGCTTGCCATCGGAAAGTAGCAACAGGAGCCGGTGTGTGGCCGCTTCGCGCATCAGCAACGTGCTAGCGTGGCGCAGGGCGGCACCGGCCCGGGTATAGAGTTCCGGTTCAAGTCCGGCAATGCGCCGGCCGATTTCATCGCTATAGCACTCATCAAATGCTTTTAGGGTGCGGATAGTGACTCGCTGTGGTCCTTCACCGGAGAACGCCAGTACACTATAGGGCTCGCCCAAGCTCTCCAGTGCCAGACAGACCAGCAGCAACGTCTCGCGTTCGACATCGATGACCCGACGGTGGCAAGACAGCCAACTATCAGTAGAGCCGCTAACGTCGACCAGCAACATGATTGCCATGTCGCGTCGGTTACGGCGCTGTGTCTGATACAGCGCCTGCGGCATACTCAGCCCGGCCTGGGTCTCGGCGCAACCGTCGATGTACGCTTGCAAATCTATATCGTCGCCCTCTAGTTGTTTGTGCAGCCTGACGCGCTGCGCTCGCAGACTTTCGAATTGTCGGCGGACAGAATCGAGAACCGGTCGATGAGTTTCGAGGGCTCGTTCGACCCACTGCTGCGAGCCTTCCCGGGAGGGGCACAGGTGCAGGGTCGTACCCGGATCATGGTATATCTGGCTGCGATAATCCCACTCGGGGTAGCTTATGGTGTTGTGGGCGAGCTTCTGTACAGCATGGCGAACGCGGGCTTGTGACGGGACGTCGGACAGCAGCACTTCTTTCGGCCGGCCTATTGTGACCACCAACCGAGCTTCGTTGAGTTCGGCCAATGACTCGGCAAAATCATCAGCCGGTATTTCGGTATCCCGATCTGTAGGACGCTGCATTCCCAAGGGGTCTTCTGCCTTTTCCAACGGTTCGGCGGGTTGCACCATCCACAGGCCTGGTTCCTGATCGTCATCCTCATCGGCACAGTCCTTGCGCGCAGTGGGTTGACGTGTGAGGCGGGCACTGCGGGGCAGGGCATCATCGGTGTCGATTTCGCCGGGCAGGGGTGACACCTTCTGCGCCGCCAGCGGTTCGCACAGGTCGCCGGTCCAGGCATCGAGCAGCAGCAGATGAGCGCAGTGTCGGTGGGATTCATCGATGGAAAAAAGGCGTTGTGTGAGAGTTTCCGACTCTTGCAGCGAGTCGGCGGTGGTAGGGGGGATCTTCAGCCCCTCCAGAGGCATGCCGTTTTCGCTGCCCAGCAGTAAACGAAGGAAGTTTTCCACGGGGTGTCGCTGGCTGGGAAAGGCGTGAAGCGGGGGGCGGGTCGTCAGGGCATGTTGGCGCAAGCGACGGATCGAGGGCGCCACCCCCGGCAACAGGCGTACCAAATCCGCATCGGCAGCCCAGGCTTCGAGAAGCAGATACACGCTGCGCTGCATAGGGTTGTCCAAGGATGAAAGGGCGCTGGCACTACCTCGTTGTGCGCGCATCGCCTGTTGCAGAGCCAGGGTTCTATAACGTTCCAGTGTGAGCGGACTTGAGGCGCCCAGATTGTCCGGCAGCCAAATGGACACGCCATCAGTCGCCGGGACGGCGCTTTGCCGACACGGCTTTTCGTGACGCAGCAAAAGCTTTTTCAGCAGCGTAGGGGGCGAGGGTGGTTGCGCGATGCGCAGCGGATAATGAGTGTCGAACACCGCCTTGATCAGCAAATCGAGAGGGTGTGCGACCTCCCCGAGGGTGATGATTTTTGCGGTGTCCGAGGGCGTCTGGTGACGGCGCCACAATGCCTGTGCATACACCGTCGCGTGGCGTGCGGCATCGGTGATGAGGTCCTCGGCTTCGGCCATTCAGATAAACGTCAGATCAACGAGGTCGCGCATGGCAGCGACCAGCATCGCGTCATCGGATAGCGGCGAGATCAATGCGACCCGGCAGGCGATGGGCGCCGCAATGCCGTGGGTAATCAACCGTGAAGTGGCGATCAGTAGACGGGTACTGGGGACTTCCGCCAGGCCCCGGTCTTGCAAGGCACGTAGTCGGTGAGCGAGGGTGACCAGCGCATGAGCGGTGGCGTAGTCAGTTCCACCTTCATGGATGACAATGGCGATTTCGCGTTCGGTCGGTGGAAAGTCAAAATCCAGCGCCACAAAACGCTGTCGGGTACTCGGCTTCAAATCCTTGAGGATGCGTTGGTAGCCGGGGTTGTAGGAGACCACCAATTGAAAGTGTGGTGAGGCCTCGACGATCTCGCCGATTTTGTCCAGCGGCAGAATGCGTCGGTGGTCGGTCAGCGGGTGCAGGACGACAATCGTGTCTTGCCGCGCTTCGACCACCTCGTCCAGGTAACAGATAGCGCCTTCGCGCACCGCACGGGTCAGCGGGCCTTCCGTCCAATGGGTGCCCTGGTGTCCGATCAGAAAACGCCCTACCAGGTCGCTGGCACTCAGATCGTCATGGCAGGAAATGGTGATCAACGGACGCTTGAGCCGGCAGGCCATGTGTTCGACAAAACGGGTTTTGCCACACCCGGTGGGGCCCTTGAGCATGATCGCCAGTTGCTGCGCATGGCATTGTTCAAAAATCGCTACTTCGTCGCCGCAGGGTTGGTAATAGGGCTCTGCTGGCAGCATTGCAGGTTCGGCGTGTATCAGCGAACGTTCCATCACAACGACGCGCCTGTGGCTTGAGGTGTGTCCAAGAGCGGGTCGGCTTCACCGACATTGAAGTGCGGCGCATGGCGGAAAAAATCGAAGATGAACAGCCCTGCACCCAGGGTGAACATCGACGCCGTCGCCACCAGCATTAGGAAGTGCACCTGAATCTTCAACTGCACATCGAGATAGCCCATGCCGAGAATGCGTTCCAGGTACACCTGTGCAATGCCCGAGGTGGCGAACGACAGGGTCATGCCGAACATCCCCCCCAGCTG
Source organism: Pseudomonas sp. C2B4 (assembly GCF_013359695.1). GTDB lineage: Bacteria > Pseudomonadota > Gammaproteobacteria > Pseudomonadales > Pseudomonadaceae > Aquipseudomonas. The sequence continues at coordinate 91,326 of NZ_JABFMU010000011.1, read as the reverse complement.
TAGCCAGAACGCCCAGTAACCGATACTGCTTTCCAGCAAGGGACGGCGGGTCATTCCTGGCAGCACATAAGTGATCATCGCGAGGACGATCATGGCATAGGCCCCATAAAAGGCTGCATGGCCATGCATGGCGGTAATCAGGGTGCCATGAGTCCATTTGTTGACGTCGGGAAAGGTGTGGGCCAAACCCAGGAGGCCGGCGCCAAACAGGGTAAATACGGCGCTGCCCAGGGTCCAGTGCAAGGCCAGTTTGTTGGGGTGGGACAGACCCGAGCGGCGCATCGCGTTGTAGGCATAGACCGCCATGCCGATCAGCGCCATCGGCTCAAGTGCACTGAAGAAACCGCCCAGTGGCAGCCAGTAATGAGGAACGCCGATCCAGTAATAATGGTGTGCGGTGCCCAGAATGCCGGCAATGAACACCAGGCCGACGATGACGTACAACCACTTCTCCATCACCTCGCGATCAGCGCCGGACAATCGGATCAACAGATAGGCCAGAAAGCCGCCCTGGATCATCTCCCAGACACCTTCGACCCATAGGTGGATCGTCCACCAGCGGTAATAGATCGACACCACGTAATTTTCATAGTGCAGCAGCGCGGGCAGATAGAGCGCGGCAGCGCTGGCCAGGCCCAGCAGCAGGACACCTTCGGTGGCGGTGAAACGCCCGGCCTTCTTGATCGTCATGCCGATGTTGTAGAGGAACATCAGCATGCAAATCACGATCACGATTTTGTGGGGCAGCGGCTGTTCTAGCAGCTTGTTCCCGGTGCCATAACCGAACAGGTAGCCAAGCACTGCGGTGACCCCCATGGCCGTCCACAACCCGAGCTGGATGTAGGCCAATTTGGTGCTGTGCAACTCGCCACGGGATTCGTCCGGCACCAGCCAGTAGGTTGCCCCCATAAATCCGGTCAGCACCCAGACAATCAACAAGTTGGTGTGAATGGACTTGGTGACATCGAATGGCAAGAGGTTCAGCAGCGGATCCGGCCCGAGGTATTTCGCCGCCGAGAGCAGGCCGAATACCAGTTGCAGGCCGAACAGCACCATGGCAACGGCGAAATACCAGTAAGCGACGGATTGAGATCTGTAGCGCATGGTCATCCCCTGCGGTTACTGGAACGACGCCAGATAGGCGACAAGTTGATCGACCTGTTCAGGCGTTAGCGATTTGGCGAAGGTGTCCGGCATAAAGGACATGCCGTTGGCCGAAAACATCTCGCCCGGGTGCAGGTAGGCACTCGGCGTGACGATGGATTCGCGGATAAAGCCTTCCGCGTCCTTGGCCTTGCCTTTGTAGTCAGGTGAGGCGATGACCTGCTTGGCCCGATTGGCCACCCCGGACAGTGATGGCCCGGCGAGGTTGACGCCCGGCGCAATCGAGTGGCAAGCGCTGCACACCGGTGTGGCGGTGGTTCGAAACAGCGCCTCGCCCAGGGCGATCGGATCTTCTTTGCCGGACACCGGGCGTGCGGCGGGTGGCTGGTTGCCGTCGGCGACGTTCTGTTGCGCAACGGTGAGGTCCATGCCGGGGATCGACGCACCAGTCACCAGAATCGGTCGCGGTGGCCAGCCTTGATTGTCGACCTTGCTTACCCAGTCGAGGAAGGCGATCAAATCGGCGATTTCTCCGTCGCCGAGTTTCAGGTTCGGCATCAGGCGACGGTGGCGTTGTTCGTCATAGAACTTTGAGGGATTTTTCAGAAACGCAGTGAGATAAGGCGCGCCGCGCTGTAGGGTGATTTTCGTCAGGTCCGGAGCGTAATAAGCCCCCTCGCCGAACAAGGTGTGGCAATTGATGCAGTTGTATTGATGCCAGACATCCTTGCCTCGAGTGACCGGCGGCGTGATCTGTTGGGCATTGGTTAGCGTGGGAAACTGTCGATGACTATCTACGGTCATGCCCAAAAACACTACAGCAGCGATAGCCGTCGATATCAGTGCGAACGAGCGTGTTTGGCGTTTGTTCATTACGATCTTCCTATACGCCGATTCCGGTCCAATAGGTCATGCCAATCACTCCGGCATAGAGGATCGCGCTGGCCATCAGCACGAGCACTGCATAACTGACGAGCTTCAAGACTTTCGGCACGGCTGCCTCCCGGGATTGCAAAGGTGGAAAGCGATAGGCAATTCGCCTTGTGTAATTGGTGTTAATGCAGTTGATTTGGTTGAGATCAATATAAGTAAGCCTAAAGTTGGGCGCTTTATGACTCGCCATTGGTATAGCTCAAATGACTAGGTTGATAGTCATAATGACATCGCATCGTAATGACGCTCCGTCGCCTTGTGACTCGCCGAATCGGTGACGCCGAGAGATCCATCGCGGATTTTTACTCTTCGGATGCCACCAAGCGCGTACCTTTGCGCGTGACCTCCTGACCGATTTCAAATCGCGCATTGGGTGAGCGCACGGTGCTGATCTCGCCTAGCGCGTCTTTCACTTCATAGGCAGTTTCAGTCTTTCCTACGGCTTCCTGCACCGAACTGCCAGCGAAAAAGCCGACACCGGCACCGATAAATGCGCCAATTGGGCCGCCTGCCGCACCGGCCATCATCCCGGTCAAGGCGCCGAATCCCTTGCCGGCGGTTGTGTCCGGGACTTCACGGATCACCCGGTCCGCTAGGCATAACGGGGACAGCAATGTACACAGGGTAAATCCGAGAGTTATTGAACGAGTCATGACAACGCCCTTTGGCTTATTTGCGTTATGTTTGCTATTGCTGCTCCATAAAGTTGGCCAACTATTTACTCCTGTAATATCAGCGAGTTGAGAAACAAGAGCGTTATTAAGACTCAAGCAAAAAAGGTCATAAAGACATCTGGCTCGTTGATGGCTGCGCGGACAGCCACCAAGCTGTGACTGCGGACGGCTGAGACGCCGGATGTATAACGTCCGCAGCGCGGACGCAACAGCCATAAGGGGTCCACAGCAGGTCGACGTTTGCCAGCGGCTACACCCGTTGTGAGGCGATTCACAGCTCTAATAGCCATTCCTGCGACACCCGTGGATCACGGTTGCCACGACGAGTTGGCGCGACGTTGTAGTTGTAAATGGGGCCCTCCATCACGGTGCTCATCTGGCGATCACTCGTTATGTTTTAAAATGAATAATTACGATATTTTGCTGAATATGCTCGTTAAGAGATGTGAATATTTATGGAGTTGCACGTTAAGAGTAGTGAGTCGGACCTGGTCGCTGACCGCCGCGTTGTAATTGAAACTGGCCAGCTTGCGCTGCCGCATTTTCCTATAGGCGTTTGATCGGCGAGTAGCACACAGTTAGGGCCGGCTTACTTCGGCGCAGTCGATCAGATAGCCCGACATTGCCAGCCGGAAACCAGGAGGTTGCCTCCTTGCTGATTATCCCTCCCCATAAACGCTCCATCATTTCCTACCCAAAGCTCTGATATGGCGCACAGGAGTCCGGCATTTTTGATGCTGACTGTCCTCCTTCGCTACTCACTTAAGGTGTCATTAACGGCAGTGCTGATCGATGTGAAACCCAGCCTCTCGACCTCGGTCTTGTGGCCCTGCCTTTGTTCGGGTAACGGTCGCAGCATTGGCTTATTACCTGACAAACCCATTGCCTCAACATAGAAGTGATTCCCGTTCAGGCTAGACCTGCCCTACACTGCAATGCTGAGCAGTTCATTTTCGACGGATCCGAAAAATCGATGGTCTGATGCTTTCGGTTACGGCGGGATGAAACCCAATCCTGTCCACTTGAATGTCTTCCTTCAGACTTTTCTATCTTCTGCGCAGTGAGTATTTTCAAGATGGATAGTCTGAGTCTCGACTTTGAAGATGCGCAGCGTCTCGTTCCGGACGAGATCTGTTTCGGCGATTTCCAGTTTTTCCCCACCAAACGGTTGCTGCTGAAAGAAGGGAGCCGCGTTGAAATCGGTGGTCGTGCGCTTGACATCCTGCTTGTCCTGATAGCAAACGCTGGAAAAGTTGTGAGTAACCGAGAACTGGTTAGGCTCGTCTGGCAAGAGGTGGTCGTTGAAAGCAGTAGCTTGCGAGTACACATTTGTGGTCTGCGCAAGGCTCTGTCATGTGGCGAGTCGGACGACCATTTTGTGGTCAATGCGCCTGGTCGAGGCTACAGCTTTGTTGCTCCTGTCATTTTGCCCAGTTCCCCTGGCTCTATAACGCAACTTTTGCCTTCGCATGTATGGTCGGTCGAAGGGTTGCCTCCGCGCCTGGCGAGAATGGTCGGTCGAGATGAGACTGTTTGTTATGTCGCTAATAGCCTGAAACAGCAGCGATTCATCACCATTACGGGTCCAGGAGGAATGGGTAAAACCACCGTTGCAGTTGCAGTTGCGCACACGTTACTGTCGTATTTCGAGGGGGCTGTTTACTTTCTCGATCTGGGCTCCGTTTCCGATCCTGCGTTGTTGGTTGGTACATTGGCCTCCGCCATTGGTGCCAACTGCAAATGCACCGATAACACCCGTGAACTCGTCGTGTTTTTGAGGAGCAAACGCTTGCTCCTAGTGCTTGATAGTTGTGATCATTTGATTGACGCAGTTGCTGCGCTGACAGAAAGGCTCTTCGGGGAGGCGGTGCAAGTGCACATTCTCGCCAGCAGTCGTGAACCTCTTCAAGCTGAAGGTGAGAACGTTCACCGCCTGTGTCCATTGGCTTGTCCCCCAGAGCAAAGCGATCTGCCTGCGGCGAGTGCGTTGGAGTTTTCGGCCGTTCAATTGTTTGTAGAAAGGGCATCGACCGGTGGTGTTCCCCTAAGTCTGAGTGACGAGGATGCGCCAGTTGTCGCGCATATCTGTCGCAAGCTCGATGGTGTAGCGTTGGCCATCGAGTTGGGCGCGGGTCGGGTCGACGCCTATGGCATCCAGGGTACTGCCGAGTTGTTGAACAGTCGTTTCAGTCTGTTCTGGAGTGGTCGGCGAACTGCACTTCCGCGACACCAGACCCTGAACGCGATGCTCGATTGGAGTTACAACCTCCTATCCCCGATGGAGGCGATGGTGCTCCGCCGGCTATCGGTATTCAGTGGAGTTTTTTCTCTCACTACAGCCATAGAGGTGGTGCTGGATTCCGATGCCGACGAGACACAGGTTATCGATATGATTGGGCGGTTGGTGGCCAAGTCATTGCTCTCGGCACAATCTACAGAACGTTCTATGCGTTACCGGATGCTCGACACTACGCGAGTCTATGCCCTGGATAAACTGCGGCAGAGTGGCGAGGCTGAGGAAATTGGCAGACGGCATGCGCTTCATCAGATTGCCCTGCTAGAGCGGCTTGATGTGAACTCTGTCTCCTTTCTGGAGTACGAGCACGCTCACCGTTATCTTGAACATCTGGGTAATTTACGCGCGGCGCTGGAGTGGTCATTTTCCGAAACAGAAAACCTGACGATCGGAATCCGCCTTGCCGCGGCAGCGGTACCGCTGTTTTTGGGGCTGTCGATGCTCAATGAGTGCCTGCGCTGGAGTGAGCAGGCGTTATCTGCGCTGGACAAAACAGGTGGCAGTGCGCAGGAGGTTATTCTGCAAGAAGCGTTGGCCATCTCCTCGATGTTCACTCACGGCAACTCTTCGTCGGTACACAGGGCGTTGATTCGCGGGATAGAGCTGGCTGAGTGTTTCAATGATGCACCGCGGCAATTGCGTTTGTTGGCGGGGTTGAACATCTTTTTGACACGGGCAGGAGATTTTCAGAAAGCGCTTCAAATAGCCCACAAAAGTATGGAAGTCAGCACGCGAGTATCCGGTCCTTCTGGTATTGCCATGGCGCAATGGATGCTGGGGGTTTCTTGTCATCTTGTCGGTCAGCAGGCCAAGGCGCACCAGTTGTGTACGGCCGGGCTAAACATGGTGTCATCACAACCGCATGGCGATGCTATTTATTTCGGCTACGACCATCAAATTCGTGCATTGGTATCCCTGGCCCGAACCTTGTGGCTGCGAGGTTACCCGGATCAGGCTGTGGTGATTGCCCACCAAGCGCTGGAGGATGCGCAGAATTTAAAACACCCGGTGACCATCTGCATTTCCTTAATTTACGTGTCGACGGTGTTTCTTTGGGTGGGCGATTGGACTACCGCCGAAAGGACTATCGAAAAACTGATGCTCAATGCCAGCAAAAATGCACTTAATCCGGATCAGGCCGTGGGTATGGGGCTAAAAGGTATTTTAATGATCCGTCAGGGCCGTGTGGATTGCGGTGTGGTTTTGCTGCAACAGTGCTTGAGTGTATTAACTGAGGAGAATCATCAAGTCCTTAGTACGATGTTCATGAAAAGTCTCGCGGAGGGGCTGGCACTGCGGGGTGAGTTCGACAAAGCCCGGCAAATGATCGTTCGCGCACAACGTATGGTTGAAGATAACGGTGAAACATTTGATACCCCAGAGGTGCTACGTATCGCCGCAGAGATTTATTCAACACAATCGACGCCAAACTTCGAACGAGCAGAGGCATGTATTCAACGCTCGTTGAGTTGTGCGCGCCGTCAGACTGCTTTGGGGTGGGAATTGCGTGCTTCTATCACACTGGCTAAGTTGCGCGTTTTGCAGGGGCGCAACAGCGAAGCCTACGAGTTGATTTGGCAAGTCTACCGACGATTCAGCGAGGGTTTCGACTCCGTTGATCTGCGCACCGCCAGGCAATTGCTTCACAAACTGCCTCACGCGCGAAACCTGCCAGGCGTCCCTTGGGACAGCCTCGTTAGCGGCCCTCGCTAAATCCGGCGGAAGGGGATCAGGCCTTACCTCCGAGCAATGCTAAGGCTTCGTCTGTGGTCCACAGAGCGTTGGCCATGAAACGGTAATTTATCAGCGCGGCCTGATATCCATCTCCTTCGGGCAGTTTTGGACCTGCTACGGCATCGCGCACTACGGCAACCTCAAAGCCCTGCTCAAGTAAATCGCGCAGGTGTGATTCGACGCAGAGATTGGCGAGCATACCAACCAGTATCACTTGGTCGACATGCTGTTTGCGTAGTTGCAGGGTCAAGTCATTCACTTGCGGGCCGTACAGTTTATGGGGCGAGCAGACTATGGTTTTGTTGTCCTCGATATAGGGTTTGAATTCAGGCATGAAATCGCTCCCGGAGTTGAGAAAACCTTCCAGACTCAGGGCGCTTGGGCGATCGAATATCTTGATGTCGTGCTGGAATTGCTCCGCTGGTCCCTGGATCTGCCAACGGTGATCATGGGGGTAGTAGTAATGCGGCGAGATGGCAACGGTGATATCCGCTGCTTTCGCTGCTTTGAACAAGCGAAGCAAATTGGCCACCAGGTTTTGCTCGGTCACGCTTTCTCCCACAACGGCCCAGGCTTTACCCTTATCGCTCATGAAGTCAACTTGCGGGTCAATGACAACCAGAGCTGCGTGGGCGATGTCGAGTTTCATTGACGACTTGGGTAGTGCCGGATTTTTTGGGTCAGCGTATTTTTCTTTGGGTGAGGTCGCCGGTTTGTCGTCGGCAAAGGAGGGCAGCGCGGAGGCGGCTGCGGCGATCATCGCGCCGGTTACAAAAGAGCGTCGACCGATGATGGGAAGGTATTTATTGGACATTTTTTTATCTCCAGTCGTTGTTGGGCAGTCAGCTATGCAGGAACACCAGCAAGTCCTTGTTTAATTGCTCGCGATGGGTTTCTGTCAGCCCATGGGGCGCGCCTGGGTAAACCTTCAGCGTCGCTTTGGGCACTAACATTTTCGAGGCGCGGCCAGCAGCGTCGATTGGCACGATCTGATCGTCGTCTCCATGGACTATGAGCGTCGGCTTGTCGAATTTTTTTAGGTCCTGGGTAAAGTCCGTTTCCGAGAAAGCCTTGATCGAGTCGAAGATGTTTTTGAAACCTCCGACCATGCCTTGCATCCACCATGAATTGATCATGCCTTGAGATGCTTTGGCTCCCGGACGGTTGAAGCCATAAAACGGTCCGCTGGGTATGTCGATAAACAGCTGTGAACGGTCGGCGATCATGCCGGCGCGAATGCCGTCGAATACCGTGATCGGCAAACCACCCGGGTTTGAGTCGGTTTTCAACATCAATGGCGGAACTGCGGAAATCAGACAAATTTTCGAAACGCGTGAAGTACCGTGACGGCCGATGTAGCGAGCAACTTCGCCGCCGCCTGTGGAGAAACCCATCACCGCAATGTCTTCCAAGTCGAGGGTGTTGATCACAGTGGCCAGATCGTCAGCGTAGTGATCCATGTCGTTACCATCCCAAGGCTGACTTGATCGCCCGTGTCCCCGCCGATCATGGGCTATGACCCGAAAGCCTTGGGAGGCAAGAAAAAAAGCTTGTCCGTCCCAGCTGTCCGAATCCAGTGGCCAGCCGTGGCTAAGTGTTACCACCGGACCGCTTTTCGGACCCCAGTCCTTGTAATAAAGAATCACACCATCGCTGGTGGTGATGGTCGCGGACGTCATGCCTAGGGATTTAGGCGTTGCGGTTTGCGCCTGAACTGCTGTGGGCAGAGCTGAGGCAATAACCACTCCGACACCCGTTAGCATCATATTTCGGCGTCTCGCTTCATCTGGGAAAAGTTGGGGGTGATCGTTCATTTTTTTGCTCCGTGTGCCGGCCGATAAAGTCCAGATCCACCTGCATCGACTATGACCGGACGAGCTACGCAATCTGAAGGGGCAATCCATGGCCGAGCGGCAGAGGACCGAGTGTTAAGTCCGTGGACTCCCCCATCCCGTATTCTTTAAATCAGGTGAGGTTGACTTCACCGCCATGCCCTTCGTTGACTCGACCCTTCGTGCCACTTCAGGGTCATCGGCGAAGGGCATCAGGCTCGCCTCGCCTGGGTTTTCAGCTGTCTGGTCCTTCAGGCAGTATTCAACCGCTAACCAGAAGAAGATCACTCCGAGAAGGTTCAATGCGATCCCGATCATCGCCAGCTCTCTTGCTCAGGTAATCTGCGCTTCACGCTCAGCCATAGCCGCATCGGCCATCCGTACGGTTCGCCAGACGTTGTAAGCCAGCAACAGCATGCCGCTGAGAAAGAACATGCCACCAGCGAAGCGCACCACGAAGCCCGGATGGCTCGCCTGCAAACCTTCAACAAAGGAGTAGGTCAGCGTGCCGTCGTCGTTGATGGCGCGCCACATCAGGCCTTGGGTGATCCCATTGACCCACATCGAGGCGATGTACAGCACCGTGCCGATAGTCGCCAGCCAGAAGTGTGCGTTGATCAGGCCTATGCTGTGCATCTGCTCGCGACCGAAGATCTTCGGCACCATGTGATAGGTCGCGCCGAAGCTGATCATGGCCACCCACCCGAGCGCGCCGGCATGGACGTGGCCGATGGTCCAGTCGGTGTAGTGGGAGAGGGCATTGACCGTCTTGATCGCCATCATCGGCCCTTCGAAGGTCGACATACCGTAGAAGGCCAGGGACAGGACGAGGAAGCGCAAAATGGGGTCGGTACGCAATTTATGCCAGGCGCCCGACAGGGTCATCATGCCGTTGATCATGCCGCCCCAGCTCGGCGCCAGCAGGATCAGCGACATCACCATGCCCAGCGACTGGGCCCAGTCTGGCAGTGCGGTGTAGTGCAGGTGGTGCGGACCGGCCCAGATGTACAGGGTAATCAACGCCCAGAAATGCACGATGGACAAGCGATAGGAATACACCGGCCGGCCCACCTGTTTCGGCACGAAGTAATACATCATGCCGAGGAAACCGGTGGTCAGGAAGAAACCCACCGCGTTGTGCCCGTACCACCACTGGACCATGGCGTCGGTGGCCCCGGAATACACCGGATAGGACTTGAACCAGTCCACCGGGATCGACAGGTGATTGACCACGTGCAACATGGCGATGACCACGATGAACGCGCCGAAGAACCAGTTGCCGACGTAGATGTGCCTGGTCTTGCGCTGCACCACGGTGGTGAAAAACACGATGGCATACGCGATCCAGACCACGGTCATCCATACCGCACCGGAGAATTCTATCTCGGCGTATTCCTTGGTGGTGGTGTAGCCCAGCGGCAGGGTGACCAGCATCACCACGATCACCGATTGCCAGCCCCAGAAAGTGAAGGCGGCGAGTTTGTCCGAGTACAGCCGAACCAGGCAGGTACGCTGCACCGCGTAATAGCTGGCGGCAAATTGCGCACTGCCGGCGAAGCCGAAAATCACCAAGCTGGTGTGCAACGGTCGCAAGCGCCCGAAGGTGGTCCACGGCAGGTCGAGGTTCATCTGCGGCCACACCAACTGCGAAGCGATCCACACCCCCATCGCCATGCCCACGACACCCCAGACAATGGTTGCCACGACGAATTGCCGGACGACCTTGTAGTTGTAGGCTGAGAATTCGATTGCGGTGCTCATCTGGCGATCACTCGCTGTGCTTAAGGAGAATAGTTACGAGATTTCGCACAACGTGCTCGTTAAGAGATGTGAGTGTTGGGGAGGGGTGTTAAAAGTTGTGAACAGGACAAATTCGCTGAAGTGCGGATAATCAGCAAAGAAACAACGGTGCTTGGAACTGGCAACGCAATGAGCTTTGACCCACTGGACGCGCATGAGCTTCCAACCGGTTTTTTTGCAAGATGATCGAACTGGACAGCACGGCCTTGAGATCTCTTTGAGAGGCGCTCGGATGTCTGGGGCAACGCCACCAGCCAGTCTGGCAAGCAGCCATCGTTATGACTTCTTCCCTCTTTCGTTGGTGAGCATGTTTTCACCTTCTCCCAGGACGAGAGGGGCATGAGGGCTAGATTGTCTGTAACGATTGGGTCGTTGCAACGACAGTACCGGATCAACAAGGTAGCCCATTTCTGTCATCACCCAGTGAGTCAGCAAACTCATCATTTTTTATAGGCGGATTGAAGGGCTACTTCTGGCCGTTTGGTGCCCGTCAGGAAGGGCTGCAATCGACTCAAGCGGTCATCCAGGGCAGGTGACTATGCGTGTGCTTTCTTCAGCCCTTTCAAGCGCATATTCGCCCTTTGCACAGCGGCCATTTTTTCAGGCCGCTTCATGCGTTTCCACTTTCTGATGTCTTCCTTGCTTCGCCCGCAACTCGTGCACAGATCACCACTGAGCTGACAAACCGAGATGCAGGGATTTTCGATTTCTTTAGCCATTGTCAGCCACCTTTGGTCACTCGTGATTGAGTCAGGCGGATTTTCCAGTCGCCTCCGTGAGTACGCTGACACTCCTCCTCAGAGTCGAAGCGGACGCTATGGTCTGAAGGGATCAGGTCGATGTTGGCGTCATTCAACGCGATGGCGGTCAACTCGAAGATGCGCGCCTTGGCGTCAACCTGGGCGAGCTTCCTGTCAGCCTGGGTTTCGAATACCCAGATGACCTTCAGGGTTTCAGCCAACGCGCTCAGGTCTGCGGTGTGGGTGAGCCAGGTAAAGCCTTTGATTTCACCTTTTGCTGTTTCGCACGCTTCGGTGAGCGTGGCAATCAACCGGCGTTCGATCCGCGCCAGTTCGCGTTTTCCTGGGGGCATTGCAGGTTCCTTTGAAGACAGTGCGGGGGAGAGTCAGACCGGTCGAAACTCGACCGTCAGATGGCTGACTTCGTGAACCGGCTTGAGACGTTCACGAATGCTATCGGCGTTCGCAGTGGCCTCACCAAGGACGCTGACGATGGCCGCATGGGCTTGGGGGCCAACGCGCCAGACGTGCAAGTCCGTGATGGTGGCATCCCCCGGTTTCTCAACCCGTTCGCGAATTTCCTCGGCAACGTGCGCATCTGTCTGATCCAGCAGTACACCTGCGGTGACCCCCATCAAGGTCCAGGCCCAGCGCGCGATAACGATGGCGCCGACGATGCCCATGACCGGATCCAGCCATACCCAACCGAGATACCGGCCGGCGAGCAGCGCAACGATGGCCAGGACCGAGGTCAGCGCGTCTGCGATGACGTGGACGTAGGCCGATTTCAGGTTGTTGTCGTTCCCGTGATGGGCATGGACATGGCCATGATCATCATGATCGTGCCCATGATTGTGTCCGTGGCCCAGCAGCAGGGCGCTGACAATGTTGACGATCAAACCGGCAATCGCGATGAGCGTAGCGGTGCCGAACTGAACGTCCGTTGGCTGCAAGAGGCGAATCACAGACTCAACGCCGATTCCCAAAGAAACCATCCCGAGAATCAGCGCTGAAGCGAATCCGCCCAAGTCTCCGACCTTTCCGGTCCCGAAACTGTATCGCTGGCTGCAAGCGTGGCGTTTTGCGTATCCGTAGGCGGCCGCCGCGATGCCCAATGCGCCGGCATGAGTTGCCATGTGAAAGCCATCGGCCAGTAACGCCATGGAACCCGTGATATACCCGGCGGTGATCTCGCCAACCATCATCACGACGGTCAGTGCCACAACCCAAAGCGTGCGCCTGGCATTTTCGTCGTGCGCTGAGCCAAGGAACACATGGTCATGTGTGTGGTTGATGTGGGGGCTGCTCATGAGTGTGTACCTGCGTTCACTTGGAGTAACGGCGAATGGCTTCAAGAAGCTCTTCGACGCCCTTGTTACGCTCTTCTTCGCTGAGAGCCGGGTTCGCGACATGCTCCCGCGCGTGGTCCTCGATGATTTCCTCCATCAAGCCGTTGATGGCTCCGCGAGTGGCGGCGACAAGGTGCAGGGTTTTGGCGCAATCGAGATCCGCTTCCAATGCCCGTTCAACGGCCTGGATTTGTCCGGCGATACGTTTTACGCGTTTGAGAAGATCGTCTTTGTTTGCTGCGATATGACCCATTGGATACCCCCCTACCTATGCTGAGCGCATGATAGGCATACCCCCTATACCTATGCAATGGTCCGCGGGCGGAGGGATCATCTACGGCCCTTCGGCCAAGAGAGACGTCAATTACGAGGGGGAGCGAGAGGGCCTGGAGTGTCCTGCTGCCTGTCGTGAAGTCCCGTGCGTCGATGCTACGTCAGCTCAAGCCGCTCCAACGCATAATCCTTACCTGCCAAGGTCAGTTCAAAAAAGGTGGCGCCGAACGTGCCCCTTGTCACTTTTTGCTTCACAAGCCCTTTGGCCTGGAGTTCCTTCAGACCGGTTTCGACTTCCAGTGTGCTGAGTGAGACAAGCTTGCAAATCGAGTTCAAATTCGCAATTTTCCTGAAGTTCGCATGATAGGCCAGAGCTTCCATCAGAAGCGTTTGGTTATCGGTCAGCTGTGGAAACTGAGGGTTATTCTTTTTGTAAACCTTTCGCTCAATTTCGTGTAGTTCGCTGTAAGCGCCATCAGTGATGCGCGCATAGTAAATCGCTACAGACAGCGTGCCGATCAGAATCGCGATAATCATCAGCAGCGACCAATTCGGCATTGGCGTTTCCAGCAACAGCCAATCCCGAAAACGCAGCAGCCAGTCCGTGGTATCGGCCAACAACGTCAGGTTGAAGTGGCTGTCGAGCAGCTTCATGGCAGCCCCGGCGACAAGGACAACTCCAGTCGCGCAGGCCATGGCCTTGAACATGAAAGGGGAATGCTGGCTTTGTGATGCCATGCTGGTCGTCTCTAGTCCAGAAACAGATGTTTTCAGCATAGCAGTGGAAAAGTGGCCCTTTGGGAGCCGACCTGCAAGGTCGACTATTGGCTGTGGGCTCAACCGGTCGATGCAACCGTTTGCCGTATCGAGTCAGCAGGGATTCCAAGCCACATTCGCACACAAGCCAGCCCCTAAAGGTGAATGGAGGCGGTAGTACGCGGGGCAGCCACCGGGTCGTGCAGCAACGAGTAGCCTCGGTCCAGTAGCGTGCGGCCGATAAAGCGCGATCCCACTTCATTCAAGTGCGAATCATCCAGGTACAGCAGGTGACCCTTGACCATCGGGCTGCACACGCCTGCCGCGCAGATCACTTGATTGGGATCGATAAAGTGCACCTGCGGGAACTTCACATGGATATCGGCCCAATAGGGCGCTATGGCACTTTGTGCGACCGAGCAGTTGTGATCGATACCGAACATCAAGTGGCGGATCGGGCAACTGGCGGCTTTTTCGATATGTTGATTCCTCAGGATGACGATGACCTCGTCGCTGTTCTCTACCGCCCGCTTGATACTCGCTTCGACGATGTCCTTGGCAATCGCTTCCCGGGGCCAGATCGCCGCCATTACCACATAGTGGTAATGGTTGTGCTCGATCAGGCTGAACGCCCGCTCGTTGCGTTCAGCACAATGGGCGGCATAGACCGCGGACATGTCGACGGTGTAGCCGAGGATCGGCGGGCACGAGTCCATGGTGTAGTCCATGATCGACAGATTGTCCGGCTTGGCCAGGAGATCGACCATGCCGGTGAAATGATTGGCAAACGAATCACCGATCATGATGCCGTCCAGCGCTGCTTTCTTGACCCCCAAGCGACAGCTGTCATCCGGCGCGGTGGCGTACAGCGCATTGGTGACGTGGCAGCCCTTGCGAATCTCGCTGGGCTTCTGCTGAGTCATCGCTTCAAGTCGCAAAACATCAGGGCTGAAACGTTGCGCAAAGCCGTCGAACTGCAGGCTCAGCACCGCCAACGTGGCCAGGCCCACTGCCGGCAAGGCGAAACGACGGGCGAAGACCCGGGAAAAGGGCCACGTCGCCCCATTGCGCCGAAAGGGCACCTCGACATAACGCCAGGATAGCCACGCGAGGGTGATCGAGACCGCGATCAGCATCGCACCCACCGGTAAATCAATGGGGATCTCCAGGTAACTCAGGTAGGCAATCAGCGGCCAGTGCCATAAATACAGCGAATAGGAAATCAAGCCGATAAACACCATGGGCCGGCTGGTGAGCAAACGCGAACGCGTGTCGCCGCTGCCGGCGAGGATCAGCAATGCGGCGCCCAGGCACGGGATCAGTGCGTTGATCCCGGGGAAGGTCGAGTCGGGAGTCAGGGCAAACAGCGAAAAACCGATCAGCAGGAAGCCCGCCAGGGCCATGCCATGGGCCACCAGCCTGCCGATGACGCGCGGTTGATGCAGGTAGATCCCCAGCACGCCACCCAGCATCAATTCGAAAAAACGCGTCGGCAACAGATAGTAGGCAGCCGTCGCAAAGACGCCTGTCGCGTATTCTGAAACGCCAATCGCGGCTATCACGCCAATGGCCAATACCGGCAGCACGTAACGCGGCGCGAGGCGATAGAGCAACACAATGAACAGCGGCCAGATCAGGTAGAACTGCTCTTCGATACCCAGTGACCAGGTATGCAGCAGGGGGGCTTCACTGGCGTCAGCGGCGAAGTAGTTGCCGTATTTGATCCAGATATAGACGTTCGAGACGCCCAGCAAAGAGAGCAGTGCGCTGACGTTTAACCGGATCAGGTCGACCGGGGAAAGGATAAATGCCCCGAGGATCGTGGTCGCCAGCAAGACCGTTACCAATGCAGGAACAATGCGATTGATGCGTCGCTGATAAAACCCCTTCAGTGAGAAAGCGTTGCGCTTGACCTCGGAATAAACCTGGGACGTGATCAAAAAACCGGAGATGACAAAGAAAATGTCGACGCCAACGAACCCTCCTGACAACAGGCGGGTGTCGAGGTGATGCAGCAGTACCGCTATCACCGCCACAGCCCTTAGCCCATCGATGTCGGAGCGGTACTTGCCTTGAGCCATGAGCGAACCCTCCCTGAAGCTGTTGCCCTGTATCGGATGTCCGCTCATGACAGCTATCGTCAAGATTTGGACACATCTTGTCACACACATAGGTTGTAGTTGGAAATTTGACGGTAAGCAAAGTCGGCACGAAATAACCGCCGATTGGCTGGAATGACGCAATCAATCCGAGCGGTTGATGCTGCCGGTCGGGTTCGGCCAGGCCGACTTTTGCTGGACTAAACTTTTGGTTCGACGTTGGGGGCAGGGTGGTGCGGGCAGCGTGTTTGATTGAAGGAACGCCCGCATTGCTGCTGGTATGCCCACGGTATTCGCCCAGCACGACGGAGCACGCCATGACCCATACACAAGCCGACGACAAGCGCCCAACCCGGGATCCGGCAGAGGACAATGCGTTTTTCCCCTCGCCTTATTCGCTTGGCCAGTTCACGTCTCCCAAGTCCGATCTCAGTGGCGCCGACTATCCCGATCCTTACAAAGGCGGGCGCTGGAAGGTGCTGGTGATCGGAGCGGATGAGCGTTACCTGTTGACCGACAACGGCACGATGTTCTCGACGGGAAACCATCCTGTGGAAACCTTGCTGCCCATGTACCACCTGGACAAAGCCGGATTCACGTTCGACATCGCGACTTTGTCGGGTAACCCGGTCAAGTTCGAGTTCTGGGCGATGCCCTCCGAAGATGCGGAGGTGAAAGGGCTGTACGCCAAATATCGCGGTCAATTCAAGCAACCGATGAAACTGGCAGAGGTGATCGACAAAGCACTCGGCGAGGACTCCGACTATCTCGGTGTCTTCATCCCGGGTGGCCATGGCGCTTTGATTGGTTTGCCCCGGAGTGCCGATGTGAAGAAGTTGCTTGAGTGGGCGGCCGCCAAGGACAAGTTCGTCATCTCGTTGTGCCACGGACCGGCGGCGTTGCTGGCGGCGGGTATGGGTGAGAACAAAGCATCCTGCATCTTCAGCGGTTACAAGATCTGCGCGTTCCCCGACGACCTCGACGCCAAGACGCCCGACATCGGCTACATGCCGGGTCACCTGACCTGGAAGTTCGGTGAGCAACTGACGGCATTGGGCCTTGAGATCATCAACAAGGACATCTCCGGAGCCGTCCATCAGGACCGCAAGATGCTGACCGGCGACAGCCCGTTGGCGGGTAACGCGCTAGGTAAGCTGGCCGCGGGTGCACTGTTGAAAGAGGTCGCTGGACAGTGACACACCGGCTACCCGTCGTGAAAGACAGCAACCGACCGAAAGGGCTTGCCCCCGCTGATTGTCCGACGCTCTGCGCAGGGGCTGCCCGAGGATCAGGAGTGCTTGATCACCGGCGGGAAGTATTCGCCCGTGGTTGCCCCGCCCTTGGCTCCGTAGAAGCGGAAGATCAAGCGGTAGTTCTGCCCCGGCGAAGTCGGCAGCCAGTTGCCATCGGCGACGTCCTGCGGTTTTGTCGGCGCGAAGTGCAGCGTCAGGGAGCCATCCTTGTTGTACGTCAGCGGCGAGTGGCTATTGATCGCAAAACGATTCTGTGCGTTGGGCAGTACGCGGAAGTTTTTGGAGTCCGTGGCCGTGATCGACCAGTAGTAGTTGACCATCGACGCGGGCAGTTGGCCGGCCGGGAAGGTGACTGAATAGCTTTGTGCACTTTCCAGCGGTTTACCGTTTTCGTCCTGCCAGCCGCGGTAATAGACCACTTCTTTCTGGGTGTTCGCCCAGATACCGCCATAGTTCACCAAGGTCCGGGTCAGGTAGTCACTGCCGTAAGTACCGGAGGTGGCAGGGCGGCCCCAGCCATTGCTGGCAGTGCCGTGACCCATCAGCGGCGAAGCCTTGGCGAGGTCGGCGAAGGTATGGGTGTGGATTGATTTGTCGATGCGCGCCCGCTCCTCAGGGTCGGCGATGGCGGCGACGATGGCGCGGACCTTGGCCTGCAACGGCGCCATGCCGGGGTTCAGGTCAGGTTCCTGCAACGCCACGTTGGCCGAATCGAAGGCTTCCACGCCCGGCAATTGCTGCCCCTGGAAAATCAGGGTCTCGGGGATTTGCGGCAGTTGCGGCGAGCCGCTCGGGCGCATCTTGAACTCATGTTGCAAGCGTTCGGCTTCGTTCCAGTCGCTGCCCAACTCGACACGCGTCAGGACCCGCGCCGTGCGCGCCGGGAGATCAACCCGCTGGGTATTGGCCGGCAGCTTGACGTTGGCGCCCTGCAAACAGGCCGCGAACTCACCGTTCGGATGTTGCGGGAACACGCGTTCGTTGATGTTGGCCAGGGTCTCGCCCCAGCCGTTGAGGAACTGCACGGTGTAGTAACGACCGCTGATCTTCGGCACCGACACCAGCGTACAACTGTTCTCGTCCACCGCCACCCAGGCTTCGGAATAAGCCACGTCCACATTGGGGTTGGGCCAATCCACCGCGCCGGGCTTGTGATGGCTCAAGGTGTTCCACTGCATGCCTTCCTTGAAGTCCAGCTGCTGCTGGCGTGCCACCAGCAGGCGGCTGTACAGGTAGATGTAGGCATCGCTGATGTCCTGGTCAGTGATGGCAGGCGTTGGCGATGCAGGGTCGGTTTGCGCGAGCGCTACCGGCGCCTGTAAACAGGCAGTCATCAGCCAGGTCACGGCCGTAGCACCAAGAGTGAAAGGTAAACGCAAGCTCATGAAGATCTCCGTCGAATGCAGTGGAAATGTCCTTTAGGGGCATTGCCAGTTAGCCCGCATCCAATCGGTTGCGCGCCCCCCCCTTTGGAGTGGTGTGGACGGTAAATGGCTGCTTGTGGCCGATTGTCGCCTGGGCCCTGGGGGGAGCGGGCAAACGTCAACATTCAGATCGTAGGAAACATCCCAGAAAAATTGGGAGCGATCTGACATCTATTCTCGGGCTCCCGTCATACGCTGCTATTTCCTATTTTTTCAAGGAAATTGAGATGGACGAAGAAATCCAGCAGCACATCGACAAATTGGCCGAAGCGATCAAGGAGCGGCTGGTCGCTACGCTGAACTTGAAAATCGATTTGATTGCCCGGTCACCGCTCGACAAGCTGGATTACAACATCACCAACGATCTGATCTCCCTGGGCGTCAGTGCGAGAACACTGACCCTCATGGAAGCCATGGTTTTTCGCGATCGCCTGGACGCGGCCTACGTGTTGTCGGAAGACGAAGTCGAAGGACTGGTTGGCTCAACAGGCGATGCACAAAAGTGCGGTCCCGGCGGCGTTGTCGTGTCGATTTTTTCGAAAAATAAACGAGTACAGGTATGACCCGCCCGGTTGTCTCTGGCAAGAAGCATCGATGTGTCCGGATGAAAGTCTCGCTCGAGCCATCGCAGGCTGATTCGTTTGTTGCGGCGCGCCCCTGTCGACCTCGATGACACCAAGGTCGCGCGCGGCGCAAATGGAGCCCCCAGGGCGGGGGCTCGGAGGACCTTACTCGTCGTTCACGAGGAACGGCACGGTCGCGTTGGCCACGCTCTCCATCGGGGGCGCGCTGTCTCTCTGCTGTTCAGGACCAACGAAAACCAACCCGACCTGGAAGCCGACAGGGGGGTGCCCAGGATCCGTCGATCAGCTCTCGGAGGCAATGACCGGCTCGTGACTGGCTTCAGCATCCAGTTTGAGCCGATCGGCTTTACTGATGTATTTGGGCTTTTTCGGTGCCAGTTTGGCACTGGCTTTCTTGGCGTTGGCCTTTAACAGCTGGTTTATTTTTTTACGACGGTTCATGTTTTTTCTACTTGGCGTGTCAATGCCCGAATGGTATCAGACTAGTGCATCGGCACTGGCCACTTCCTCTTCCAGCCAGTCCAGGAACTCGCAGAACCCGCTCGAACGCTTCACCCGCCTTGGATAGACCAGCGTATAGCGCCCGCCGGTAATGATGCTGCCGGCGTGCACACGAACCAGTTGCCCGTTTTGCAACTCGTCGCGGGTGAGAACGGCGTCGACGAGGGCGATACCCTGGCCACACTTCACTGCGACGATGGCGGACTCCAGGGTATCGAACGTCAGGTGGGCGTTATCGGGGCCGGTTGAATCCGGGTAGTACTCATCCCAGCGGCGCCAGTCCAGGCGATCCATGCTCGCGTCCACGAGGCGCGCGGTCTTGAGCACCTCTTGCGGGGTCGTTCCGGCGAGCAATTGCGGTGAGCACACCGGAATCAGTTCTTCTTCCCACAGCTCCAGCGCCTCGAAGTCGGGCCAGGTGGCGGTGCCGTAGGCGATCATGGCGTCGATCGATTCAAAGGCAAAGTCTGGAAAGCGGTGGTACACCGTGTCGACACTGACAGTCACCTCCGGGTGCAGGCGATAAAACCCCGTCAGCCGTGGAATCAGCCAGCGTGCGGCCATGGTCGGATGCGCGCGCAGGCTGACACTTCTGCCCACTGTGGCGAGCATGTGCGAGGCATCGGACAGCAATCCGATGACTTGCTCGGCCACCGGCACCAGTGATTTGCCTTCGTCGGTGAGCACGATCCTGCGTGTGTGCCGCTCGAACAGGCGGGTCTCCAGGCGCGTCTCCAGTTGCGCGACCTGCCGGCTCACCGCGCTCTGGCTCAGGTGGAGCTGCTCACCGGCCTGGCCAAAATTGCCCGACTTGGCAACCGTGAGGAACGCCTGCAAAAGCTCGATGGATGGCAGTTGGCGGCTCATGTTTCTATGCGCTCCTCGCATGGGATTAATGCAGATACATCGCTGTAATTTCGCCGGGTCGGGGCACATTCTTAGCTCAAACGACGACGCAGCGCCATGCGTCATTCCCCACCTGACGGTTTCCCCTATGAACATTCCAGAAGCGGCATTCGCCAGCGTGTCGGTACCCCGGGAAAGCAACCTGCCTCGTGAAGTCGACGTGGCGATCATCGGCGGCGGTCTGATGGGGTGCGCGTGCGCGTACTACCTGAGCAAGGCGGGCGCCAAGGTTCTGGTCCTCGACAAAAGCGTGATTGCGGGCCAGCAATCGTCCCGGGCCTGGGGCTTTGTGCGCCAGCAATCCCGTGACGAAGCCGAAGTGCCGTTGATGCAAGCCAGCATCGGAATCTGGCGCTCGCTGGAGCACGAACTCCAGACCGACCTGGGCTGGCGCAATGACGGCTGTCTTTTCGTTGCGGGCAATGAGGCCGAACGAGACGGCTACGAATCCTGGCTGAGCGTTGCGCGCAGCTTTTCGCTCGATACCGTGATGTTGTCGCCCCGTGAAGTGGTCAAGAAATTGCCGGGTTACGCCGTCCCGCAATGGGGTGGCCTGTTCACCGCCAGCGACGGTCAGGCGGAGCCCACGCGGGTGGCCCGTGCTTTTGCACTGCGCGCCCGTGAGCTGGGCGCACAGATCGTCGAGCAGTGTGGTGCCAAGGGCATCGACATCGCCGCCGGCCAGGTGGTGGGTGTTGAAACCGAGCGCGGTTATGTGAAGGCGAAAACGGTGGTGTGCGCCGCGGGTGTCACGTCTTTCCGGTTGCTGAAAATGCTCGGCATTTCCCTGCCACAGCAATTGGTCAGGGGCACGGTGGCACGTACCACCTCCGGGCCGGCGCTGAGCGGCATCTCCACGATCGCCAACGGCGTGGGCTTCCGGCAACGACTGGATGGCAGTTTCAACATCGCCGACGACGCCCATGTCGACGTCGACATGACGCTCGGCCATCTGCGGGCACTGCATTGGTATGCGCCATCGTTGTGGGCGCACCGCAAATCGTTTCGATTCAACCTGAACGGGGCGTGCCTGACGGACCTGCACCAACGCATGCCGTGGTCCCAGGCATCGCGATCAGGGTCTGGGATTCACCAGCGCAATCCGTTGATCCCGCCGAATGAAAAGGGCTTGAAGACAGCGATGCACGCGCTCAAGGCCGCGTTCCCGGGGCAGGCAAATACGCAGATCGTCGACCGCTGGGCGGGCGGCATCGATGTCTTGCCGGACGGTATTCCCGTCATCGACGCGCAAACGTCGCCCCGAGGCCTGGCCGTCGCCACCGGATTCTGCGGTCACGGTTTTGCCATGGGCCCGATCGTGGGCAAGACCCTGGCTGACTGGATCGACTCCGGTGATCCGGGACTGGAGATGCGCCAGCTGCGTCTGTCGCGATTCGCCGAGGGTGACGTCAAGCCGCCTTCGTCGCTGTTCTAGCCGTAACCCACCCGTCAGCTCTCAAGCGCCTACCTCCCGGGGGAAACACAGTGACCACACAAGACCTCTACTACGATCCCGCCTCAGTGGCAGGCAAGGCACCGCCGATCAGCGACGAGACCGATATTCTCATCGTGGGCGCGGGCCCGGCGGGACTCGCCGCCGCCTTGACTGCCGTCGGGCATGGGCTGCGTGTCACCCTGGTGGACGAAAATCCGGTGCCTATCGAGACCATGGGCGAAGAGGTGCCGCTGCATTTTGGTGGAAGGATGGGCGCGGCGGTGGCCAACCGCAACAGCGTGCTGCAGACCTTGCTCGATGCCCGTCCGGACATTGTCGAGGCGCTCGAAGCGGGCGTCGACGTGCGGCTTGGCACGGCGGTCTGGGGGCTGTTTCCCCAGCAACCCACCGCAGCGTGGATCGAGGGCGCCGTTGCCGGCCTCGCCGATCACGAAAACGCCTGGCTGCTGCGCTTCAAGCAAGTGATTGTCGCCGCCGGAAGGCGGGACATGGGACTGGCCTTTGACGGTTGGCATCGCCTCGGCGTCATGGGCGTCGGCGCCGCCCATCGCCTCGCGACGGTGTATGAGGCGCTGGACTGCAAGCGTGCCGTGCTGGTGGGCAGCGACACCCAGGCGCTGGCGTCGGCCCATGCACTGATCGGCAAGGGCGTGCAGATCGCCGCCATCATTGAACAGGCCGGGCAGGTGAGTGGCGATCCAGCGCTACTGAATCTGCTGGTCGAACAGGGCGCCCGGGTCTTGACCGGACATGTCGTTCGCGAGGCGAGCGGCGATGCATTGGGCGTTCAGCGGATCAGCGCAGTGGCTGTGGACGTAGCGGGGCGTCCCGTTCATGGGCCGATGGTCGAGATTGAATGCGACACCGTGCTGCTCGGTGTGGCCGCCATTCCCGCGATCGAACTGGTCGAGGCCGCAGGTTGCAGCACGTCATTCCAGGCCGACCGTGGCGGTCACGTCCCCGACACCGACCCCTTGCTGCGCACGTCGTTGCCGTTCGTTCTGGTGGCGGGTGACTGCGCCGGCGTGTGGGGGGCGAAAAGCCTCGACGACGGCATTGCCCGGCGCGAAGGGCGGATCGCCGCGCACACCGCGCTTGCCGCGCTGGGTGTCGACATCGCTCATCACGACCCGGTGCCGATGCCCGATACACCGGCCTGCGATGTTGCCGCCCATCGCACCGCCTGGGTGCGGGCGTCCACCGTCCATGGGCAGCACGAACCCTTCGTTTGCCTGTGCGAAGAGGTGACGGCCAGCGAAGTTCTGGGACTTCAACCACCGCGCTATCTGGGCTGGAAACCGGCCGATGCGCAGTCAGCAAGCACGATGCAAAACGGCTCGCCCAACCCGGATGTCACGAAGCGGCTGACACGCGCTTGCATGGGGCCGTGCCAGGGCCGCCGTTGTCGCGAACAGGTGGCGGCCTTGCTCGGTATCGGCGCAGGCGTGAATGTCGAGGACATCGCGCTGGCCTCGTTTCGTCCGCCGGTGCGGCCGTTGTCACTGCAACAGGCGGGACAGATCGAGGAAACAGCGCCGATGCAAAGTCACTGGGATGCCTGGTTTGACATGCCGTCGCAGTGGACGCCGTTCTGGCTGTGCGCGGGTCAACAGACGGTCGCCACACGCCGGCAAGACAGCGTCCTTCACAACCATTCGCTGCACAACGAGGGCTGACACCATGCAGGCAGTCAAGAAGTCGTCCGCGAGTGCGTCCGTCGTCATCGTCGGTGGCGGCGTGACCGGGCTGAGCGCCGCCTGGTGGCTGGCGCAGGAGGGCGTCGACGTGCTGGTCCTCGAGGCCGGTTTGATCGGGTGGGGCGCCTCGGGCCGCAATGGCGGCGGGTGTTCGCATCACCACAGCCCGTTGTTCGTCGAGGAACAGCGGCTCTGGCCGATGATGGACGAACTGCTCGGTTACCCGACCGAGTATCGCCCTGACCGCATCAGCATCAACCTCACCGAACACCAGGTTTCCCTCGATCAAAAGGTCGTGGACGAATGCGCTCACTATGGGCTGCGCGTCGACCGGCTGGACCCGCGTCAGGTTCGCGATCTGGTGCCCTTTGCCGGTGATAACGTGCTGGCGGGCTTCTACTACCACTTCGGTGGTCACGCCAATCCACACCGCACCCTACAGGCCTACGCGTGGGCGCTGCAGAATCTGGGCGGCCGGGTTTTCGAACACACGCCTGTCGTTGAAATCCTGCGCGAAGGTGATCGGGTGACAGGCGTGCGCACGGCGCAAGGTCTGATTGCCTGCGACCACCTGGTGATCGCCGCAGGCCCCCATACCGGTGAGTTGGCGGCGCAATTGGGTGTAGAGATTCCACTGGTCACCGCGCGCGCCGAGATGATCGTGACCGAGCCGCTGCCGTTGATGGCGGTCGGCGGGGTGGATGGCAATGGCCTGTATGGCCGGCAAACCCTGCGCGGCAACCTGGCGTATGGCGGCGGTCCGCACGAATGGGTCGATCTCGCCGACCTGCGCGGTACGCGTGCGCAGTCGACACCCCTGCAATGCAATATCGCCAGGCGGCTGGCCGAGCTGTTCCCCAAGGTCGCTCATAAACGGGTGATTCGCAGTTGGGCAGGGTTCATCGAAAACACACCGGACGGTCGTCCCGTCATTGATCGGCCCGCCGCGCTGGATAACGTCACGGTCGCCACCCTGTCCGGTGTCGGCTTCGGGCTCTCGCCGGCGAGCGGTCATGCCATTCGCGATCTGGTCGTGGACGGGACGTGCAGTTTCGCCGATCTTTCCAGCTTCTCGCTTTCACGTTTCGCCGCCCTCGAACCGAACTGGCAAGCCATCCAGGGATGGCTGCCGCTGCCGGCACCCGGGGCGTAAAAGTGGCATGGGGTGGATGCATGCAGTTGAACCGTTCTATTGGCAAGAATCCTCCAGAAAAACAAAGGATCGATCATGAAACGAATGTTCCGCAATCTGACGTTGCTGGCCTCCATCGGCATGACGCTGTGTTCCTTTACGGCGCCCGCGAACGCGACCCAGGAGAAGCTGCGCTTCGGTGTGGCCGCCGAGCCTTATCCGCCGTTTCTGGTGAAGACGCCCACCGGGCAATTCACTGGCTTCGAGCCTGACCTGATCCGCGCGCTCTGCGAGCAGATGAAAGCCGAGTGCGAGATCAAGGAAGTGGCATGGGACGGCATCATTCCCGCGCTGATCGCCAACAAGTTCGACGTGCTCTTCAATTCGATGGGGATCAGCCCGGAGCGGCAGAAGGTGATCGACTTCTCACGTCCTTACTATGAGACGACGGGCATCTTTGTCGCGGCGAAGGACGTCAATCTGACCCTGACCCCGGAAGGCCTGGCCGGCAAGTCCATCGGTGTGCAGGGCTCGACCACCAACGCGGAGTTCATCCGCACCGCCTACGGCAACACCTCGGACATCCGGATCTATAACACCCAGGACGACTGCAACGCCGACTTGCTGGCGGGCCGCATCGACATCATGTTCCTCGACAAACTCGGCGACATCGAATTCCTGAAATCCCAGGATGGCTTGGCCTACGAGGAAAAAGGCACAGGCAGCGTCAAGATGGACCCATTGAAGTATGGCCTTGGCATCGGCGCGGGCCTGCGCAAGGGGGACATCGCACTCAAGACGCGAATCGATCAGGCCCTCACGCAATTGCACGAGTCGGGCAAGTACACGCAGATATCGCAGAAGTACTTTCCGATAGATCTGTGGCCGAACTGAAGACTGTAAAAAGCTGGAAACAGCGGTGGTGGAAAAGTGGCTGTCACGCCACCACCGCATTGGCTCTTATCCAGGCCTGGTCCTCTGGCAATTCAGGTTTTTTCCTGAGTTTTAATCCAGTGATCCAAGGCTTTAACCATCTTGTTGACCTCACTGTCTTCCTGTTCGGAGGGGCGAATGATTGCATTCCACGCGATGTCCAGGCCGTCATTCAGGTCGGCCCACGCCAGCTCTCCGCGCTCAAGGCTGGGGGACACCAGGTCACGTTGCAGGATGCTGATGCCGTACCCCGAACGCACCAGTTCGACAATGGCTTCGATCACCTCCACCGTGATCATCCGTCTCGGCAGGATGCTGGCGGGGGCGAAGAATCGGTCGTACTCCCAACCGCTGGCGCGGTCGGTTGAATAGGTCACCAGGTTATAGGTCTTGAAGTCTTCGGCATAAATATTCTTTCTCCCCGCCAGGGGATGATCGGTTGCCATGATTGCAATCAAGTCGTCCCGGAACAGGGGCAACTTGGCGACCCCGCTCGGCACCATGCCGTCATCGATGATGGATACATCCAGCCGGCCTTGCATGAGGCTCGCATAGACGTCATTGCGCGGTACGGTCACCAGGGTGATTTCGATATCGGGGCGAAGCGTTGAGTAATGCTTGATGAACTTTGGAATCCAGCGAAACGGGCCATAGGAGGTCACACCCATGCGTACAAACGCGGTAACGCCTCCGGCCATCGACCTGGCCTCGGACTCCGCTTCATTGAGGATCGCGATGATGTCCCTGGCGGCTCGTTCCAGGCGTACACCGGCAGGGCTGAGTCTCAGTTTTCCGCCTGAGCGCTCTGTCAGGTTCACGCCCAGCCGGCGCTCGGCTTCGCGCATGCGATGGCTGACTGCGGAAGGCGTCAGCCATAGGCGCTCGGCGACGGCAGTGACGGAGTCGACTTCCGACAGCGTTTGCAGCATGACCAGGTGATCCAGGGTGAGTCTCATAGGGGCGCGACCTGAAAATAATTCACAAAATTACGTAAAATTATGAGCGTGACTTGTTTTTGGCCGCATAGCAATCTGGTTCCAGCCAGAACCCACGGAGAACAAGAACCATGACCTTGCTTACGCTGGAACCCGCAGTCACTCTGGGCGATATCGTCGACCTCAAGCGCTTTCCCATTACCGATCGAAGCTGCTCCGCCTATCGCGAACTGGTCGCTCGAAGTCAATCGTTGCTCCGGCAGGAGGGGGTCGCGATCTTCCCGGGATTTGTCCGTGAAGAAGCGGTGGGCACGATGGCCGATCAAACCCTCGCACTGCACCCACGGATGTTCCATTTCCGGGAAAACCACACGGTGTATTTCAAACCTCAAGAGGAGCGTGTTGATCCGGAGCACCCGCTGCGGCGGTTGATGAAAACCGAAAAAGACACCGTCGCCTACGCGGACATTCCTGCCGACAACTGGGTCAGGAACCTCTACGAGTCGGACGAAGTGCTGGCTTTCATCAGGGATGTATTGGGACTGGACACGCTCTATCGCCATGCGGACCCCTTGGCCGCACTCAACCTGCAGGGTTTTACCGCTGGACAACAATTGGGATGGCACTTTGATCGTTCCGATTTCAGCGTCACGCTGTCCCTGCAAGCCGCGAACAGCGGTGGGGATTTTGAGTACGTCCGCATGCTCCGCAATGAGGACGATGATTGCCATGAGGCCGTCAGGCAGTTCCTCGATGACCCGAAAACCCAGGAGGTAGAGGTCTTGCCCCAGGTGCCTGGCACCTTGTCCTTGTTCCGTGGCCGATATTCATTGCACCGCGTGACGCCGGTGGCAGGGGACAGGTTGAGACTCAACGCGGTATTCGCTTATGTGGATCAGCCCAATGTCGAATTCAGCGACTACGCCCGAAAACTGTTCTACGGACGCACGTCGGCTGACCCGCAGGCTTGAACGTTCGCACTCACAATAAAAACACTTGATGGACTCCCTCGCGTGTCGCACGCACCAGTTCGCTGCCCCCAATAATAATTTCGGAGCGTCTGATCATGAACAACAGAAAGAATTGGCTGGCCTCGTTACTCGCCCTTGGTTTGCTCGTTGGCAGTGCTTCGAGCCAGGCATCAGGGTGGTGTGATTCGGGCAAGTCGGTGAAGTTTGCCGGTTTGAATTGGGAGAGCGGAATGCTCCTCACCGACATCATGATGATCGTGCTCAAGGAGGGCTACGGCTGCTCAACAGACCAGTTGGTCGGCAATACCATCATTCTTGAAACTGCCCTGGCCGCCAACGACATTCAGGTGTTCGCGGAAGAGTGGATGGAGCGCAGCGAAGTCTGGAAAAAAGCCGCGGCGGCCGGGAAGGTCGTCGGCGTGGGGGCGCCGATCATTGGCGCCACCCAGGGCTGGTACGTGCCGCGCTATGTCGTCGAGGGGGACGCCAGGCGCAAACGGCCCGCGCAGGCCCCCGACCTTCGGACAGTCGCCGACCTGAGCCAATACCCGGGCGTTTTCAAGGATTCGGAGGAGCCATCCAAGGGCCGCTTCTACAACTGTCCTGCGGGATGGATTTGTGAGCAGGACAATACCGAGATGTTGAAAGAGTATGGTCTTGAAAACACCTTCACCAATTTCCGCCCAGGCACCGGTGCGGCATTGGATGCGGCGGTCCTGTCCAGCTACAAACGCGGTGAACCGGTGCTTTTCTACTACTGGTCACCGACGCCGCTGATGGGACAGATCGATGCGATAAGACTGGAAGAAAAGGCCGGTGTCGACAAGAACGTCGTCACCATGGTCGGACTCTCCAGTGTCTTTCATGAACAGGCACCCGAGCTGGTCGCGGTCCTGGAGAAGGTCAACATTCCCATCGAACTGCTGAACCAGAACCTGGCAAGGATGACCAGCGAACGCATCGA
This sequence comes from Pseudomonas sp. C2B4, assembly GCF_013359695.1. Taxonomy (GTDB): domain Bacteria; phylum Pseudomonadota; class Gammaproteobacteria; order Pseudomonadales; family Pseudomonadaceae; genus Aquipseudomonas. The sequence continues at coordinate 62,980 of NZ_JABFMU010000011.1, read as the reverse complement.
ATCGCCCAAACTGGCCAGGATGTTCCTCAAGGAACACCCGCAGGTGTGGCACGCCTGGGTCAGCGAAGACGCGGCGAAAAAAATCGACGCCACGCTCTGATTGGCGACCGGGGCAAGGAAGCCCCGTATTCGCACCGTTATCCCTTTTGATCATTCACACCACCGACCTGGCGATGATCGCCAGACCGGTCGTGTGCGGTCGAAGTTGCAAAACCCACCCACGTGTCTACCCGAGAGAGCATAACAATGAGCGTCTTCACTCATGTCACCGTCGGAACCAACGATCTGCAGAAAGCCCGGACCTTTTACGACAATGTGCTTGGCGCGCTTGGCCAAAAGCGCATCGCCGACCTGGATGACAAGGGGTCGATATGGGGTGAGAGCGCTCCCTCCTTTTTCGTCCTGAAACCCGCCAACGGTGCCCCGGCCAGCGTGGGCAACGGTGTGACCGTCAGCTTCGAGGCGCCGGATCGAGCGGCTATCGATGCCTTCCACGCCGCGGCCCTTGCCGCTGGCGGCACCTGCGAAGGCGAACCGGGGCCGCGAGGCTGGGCGCCTCATGCCTATGCCGCGTACGCCCGTGACCTCGACGGCAACAAACTGGCTGCCTACTGCTTCAAGCCTGTCTGAACCTCAGTCCAGGTCTTCGGCCAGGTGTCGCTCGGGCACCTGGCTGGCCTCATCGCCCCACGTCCGATTGACCCGCTGGCCCCGGATGACCGCGGGCCGGTTGGCGATGTCCTCTGCCCAACGCTGCACATGGGTGTACTGGTGGGCCGATAGAAATTCGGCGGCCGAGTACACCTTGTCCCGCACCAACTGACCGTACCAGGGCCAGACCGCGATATCGGCGATGCTGTAGTGGTCACCGGCCAGGTAGCGGCTTTCGCCCAGGCGGCGGTCGAGCACATCCAGCTGACGCTTGGCTTCCATGGTAAAGCGGTTGATCGGGTATTCGAGCTTCTCCGGCGCGTAGGCGTAGAAGTGCCCGAAGCCACCGCCCAGGTAAGGCGCCGAGCCCATCTGCCAGAACAGCCAATTCAGGGTCTCGGTGCGTCCGGCAGGATCGGTGGGCAGGAACTCGCCGAATTTTTCTGCCAGGTAGAGCAGGATCGAACCGGACTCAAAGACCCGGATCGGCGGTTCAGCGCTACGGTCGAGCAGCGCGGGGATCTTCGAATTCGGATTGATCTCGACAAAGCCACTGGAGAACTGCTCGCCCTCGCCGATGCGGATCAGCCAGGCATCGTACTCGGCGTCGTCATGCCCCAGTGCCAGCAACTCCTCAAGCAGGATGGTCACCTTCACGCCATTGGGTGTGGCCAGCGAATACAGTTGCAACGGATGCTTGCCGATCGGCAGTGTTTTTTCATGGGTCGGGCCCGCCACGGGACGGTTGATGCTCGCGAACTGGCCGCCAGACGGCGCATTGTTTTTCCAGACCTTGGGGGGAACGTAGGGCGCTTTGCTCACGAAATGGACCTCATGGGTGGTTGGCGGCGATCACGCAGAACGCGGACAGGCCGGCGGACGGTGGCTCAACTATGATTCAACCTCAGATATTCCGAAAATCGACTGAATGAATTTTAGATATCAAGCAAGATGATCCCTACGGCATCACGCCAGCCAACCCCACCGGCAGTGACTCATGCGCTACGACCTCAATCTTTTACCGGTTTTTATTGCGCTGATCGAGGAGCGCAGCGTCACGCGTGCGGCACTGCGCCTGGGCATTACTCAGCCGGCGCTGTCGAATGCTTTGAATCGGCTGCGTGACGCCTTGCAGGACCCGCTGTTCATCCGTGAGCGCTACGGCATCAAACCGACCCAGTTTGCGCTGGAGATTGCGCCCGTCATCGCTGAGTCCCTGGCCAGGCTTGACGAGGTCCTCGTCGGGCGTCAGCACTTTGATCCCGCGACCGCTACCCGACATTTCACCATTGCGGCCAATAGCTACGTTGAAATCGTGCTCATGCCGAGCATCATTGCCCGGCTTCGACAGTTGGCACCCGGGATAAAGATGGCCCTGATGCCGTTCGGCAGTGACCTGGCGGAAACCGGCGTGATCTCGGGAACCACCGACATGGTGCTTGGCCGCATCGTCGATCCGCCCGACAACTTGATCATTCAGCATTTGATGGACGATGGCCTGGCGTGTGTCGTGCGAGTAGACCATCCCGAGATCCAAGACACCCTGTCGCGCGAGCAATATGAGCAGCTGCGGCACGTCAACATCCAGCCACCGGGGCGACTCAGGGCAGGGTTGTTCCAGGCGCTTGAGCGCCAGGGCCTGCGACGGGAACTGGCCATTTCAGTGACGCATTTTCTGGCGGTGCCGGAGATCATCGCGGTCACCGACTATTGCGCGACCTTGCCTCGGCTCGTTTGCAATCACATCGCCAAGGACCCACGGCTAAAGGTGGTGCCGGCGCCCGTCGACCTTGGAACCTTTCCGGTGCAGATTGCCTGGCATGTTCGTTATCGCAACGATCCCGCGCACCAGTGGTTTCGACAGTTGCTGGTGGAGGTGGCAGCGGAAGTGGCCGGGAACACCTGACGTTTGATCTCATTCAATATCCAACTGTGGGAGCGAGCCTGCTCGCGAAGGGGCCAGGCCAGTCAACATGTATGTTGAATGACACACCGCCTTCGCGAGCAGGCTCGCTCCCACAGGGAATTGGGGATGCCTGCAAGAGCAAGCGTTCACCGTCCTGTCTGTGTCAGTGCTTGCTCTGCGGAAAGAGCCCCGGATCGGAGAAGCTCTTGACCAGGTGGTCGTACACCAGCCTGACGCGGGGCGCCACCGGTCCTGTCTGCGGGCGGTACATGATCAATTCGGACGGTGGCGGAGCCTCGTGTTGCATGACCTCGACCAGTCGCCCTTCGGACAGGTACGGTTCCGCCAGATAGCCGGGCATCTGCCCGAAGGCGAGCCCCGTCAGCACCAGCTCACGTTCGGTTTCGGGATCGTCGCAGGTGAATGCCGGGGAGGCGGGGAGGAACGCCTGGCCCTCGGCAAGCACCCACGGCCAGGGGCGGCCGTTGTTGCGATCCATCAGCATCGAGAGGGGTAGGCGCTTCAGCGCTTCGACGGTGTCCGGGTATTGGACGTCGTCGATGAGTGACGGCGTCGCCACGATTTTCAGCTCGACACGGGCAACCGTCCTGGCGATGTAGCGCCGGTCACGTACGGCGCCGATACGAATGCCGATGTCGATCTTGCTGGCCACGGCGTCGGTGAGTTGGTCATCAAGGCTCAGGTCGATGCTCAGGCCAGGGTTTTCCCGCATCAGCGGTTTCAGGAATTCGATCAGGTACAGCTTGCCGATGGCGTGCGGCGCGGTGATGCCGACGCGGCCGACAAGACCTTTTTCCTCGGGCTTGCTGTTGGCGATAAACAACTGATCGACCCGTTCGAGGGTTTCCCGGGCTTGTACGGCGAGTTCGGCGCCGAACGCCGTGACGTGAACCTGCCGCGTGCTGCGGTGGAACAACAGCTCCCCGAAGGTGCGTTCGAGCTCCTTGATGGCTCGCGTCACGGTTTGCGGTGAGGTGCCGAGGCGGGTGGCGGCATCACGAAAAGTCGTCGACTGCGCCGCCACCGAAAAAATGCGGATCAACTCCATGCGGTTGAGCATTGCCGTCAACTCCTGTTCCAGAAAGTGGAATTCTCAAATCCGAACTCTTCCATTTTCTGGCAGATAAAACCAGCGCATCCTGAACCCATCAACCCAAGCAAGCCTCAACAGGAGCGCTGAACATGAGTCAAAACATCCAGGGCAAAGTGGTCGTCATCACCGGTGCAAGCAGCGGTCTGGGCGAAGCAACGGCACGTCATCTGGCAGCTCTCGGCGCCCATGTGGTGCTCGGCGCTCGCCGCCAGGATCGTCTGGACGCGATTGTCCGGGAGATTACGGAGCAGGGCGGAAAGGCGATTGCCCATCCCATCGATGTCACGCGCAAAGAGGACTTGGCTGCGCTGGTCGGCAAGGCGGTGGAGGTGTTCGGTCGCGTTGATGTGATGATCAATAACGCGGGGCTGATGGCGATTTCTCCCATCGCGGAACTGCGCGTCGATGAGTGGGATCGCATGATCGACATCAACGTCAAGGGCGTGCTGTACGGCATCGCGGCAGCGTTACCGCTGTTCGAGGCACAAGCCAGCGGTCACTTCATCAACATTTCCTCGGTTGCCGGCATCAAGGTGTTCAGCCCGGGCGGATCGGTCTACAGCGGCACCAAATTCGCCGTGCGCGCCATCTCCGACGGCCTGCGTCATGAAGTCGGCGGAAACATCCGCACGACCACCATCGAGCCGGGGGCGGTCGATTCCGAACTCAAGTTCGGCAGCGGCCACCAGCCAAGCGCCGAGGTGGTGGGCGAGTTCTACAAGAAGGCGATTCCGGCGGCGTCGGTCGCACGGGCCATCGCTTACGCAATCGAGCAGCCTGCTGATGTCGACATCAACGAGATCGTCCTGCGGCCGACCTCGCAAGACTTCTGATGATTGATTAGAGCCGGTTGCGCCCTTGTCGAAAGACAAGGGCGCATTGCGGCTTAATGGTGTTCTCATACTTGCGGGCCCGATATCTGTGGCGAGGGGATTCATCCCCGTTGGGTCGCGAAGCGGCCCCAGTGCCCGCTCCAGCAGGCCGAGTCGTCCGGATTGGCGACTGCTTCGCAGCCGAACGGGGCGGTGCGACGTTTCGCTGAATCCTCTCGCCACAGAGGGTGGCGGCGCTGATATCGATGGCTGTCATCGAAAGGCACGTCGCGTTCCCTGAGGTCTATGATTGAACTGTCTCACGCACTGAGATTTCGACCGTTTGGCTGAAGAGGAGACGCAACATGGACCGATTCACCGGCGGTTGTCTGTGCGGCAACGTTCGACTTGTGGCGTCGGGACGCCCGTACCGGGTGGGTCTTTGTCACTGTCTCGACTGCCGCAAGCACCATGGGGCACTGTTTCATGCTTCGGCGATTTTCCCGGAGGAAGCGGTGACCATCGAGGGTGAAACCCGCGACTTCGCCGGGCGGTACTTCTGTCCGCGCTGCGGTTCCTCTGTTTTCGCCCGCACCGCGGACGAAATCGAAGTGAACCTGGGTTCACTCGACGCCCCTGACCAATTGAAGCCCACCTACGAAAGCTGGACGGTGCGTCGCGAATCGTGGTTGCCGGCGTTTCCACTGGCCCGTCGATACGAGCACGACCGTGACACCACAGGTCGCTTTGAGGAGTAGGTGAGCGATGAGCCAATCGGATGTTTCGCCCTCCGACCCGGAACCGGGGCGGATTGCCCGTCGGGATACCGGCGACGATCAGAACCGCTGGAGCCGCTGGCTGCCGGGATTGCTGACGTTGCGCCGATACCAGATCGCCTGGTTGCGCAACGACATCGTCGCCGGACTGGTGCTGACCACCATGCTGGTGCCCGTCGGTATCGCCTATGCGGTGGCTTCGGGGGTGCCCGGCATCTATGGCCTGTATGCGACCATCATTCCGCTGCTCGCTTACGCATTATTCGGGCCTAGCCGGATCCTGGTGCTGGGGCCGGATTCCTCGCTGGCGGCCGTCATTCTGGCGGTGGTCCTGCCACTGTCGGGGGGCGATCCGCATCGCGCGGTCGCCCTCGCGGGCATGATGGCCATCGTCTCCGGCGCCGTGTGCATCCTGGCCGGCATCGCGCGCCTGGGCTTTATCACGGAACTGCTTTCAAAACCGATCCGCTACGGCTACATGAACGGGATCGCGCTGACGGTATTGATCAGCCAGTTGCCCAAGCTCTTTGGCTTTTCCATTGAAACCGACGGGCCACTGCGAAACCTGTGGGCCATCGCCACGGCGGTGATGGAGGGGAAAACCAACTGGACCACCTTCGTGATCGGCGCATTGACCCTGGCGGTGATCCTGCTGCTCAAGCGCTATAAACGCCTGCCGACCATCCTGATCGCCGTGGTTGCGGCCACCGTCGCCGTGGGTGTGCTGGATCTCGGCACGAGCGCCGGGGTGAAGGTCCTCGGTTCGCTTCCGCAGGGCTTGCCTGCGTTTGCCATCCCGTGGATCACCACGGCCGATTTCGTTCCGGTGTTGATCGGCGGGGTTGCCGTCGCCCTTGTCTCGTTTGCCGACACCAGCGTGCTTTCTCGCGTCTATGCGGCACGGACCCGTACCTACGTGGACCCGAATCAGGAAATGGTCGGGCTCGGCATCGTCAACCTGGCGGCCGGTTTCTTCCAGGGATTTCCCATCAGCAGCAGTTCGTCGCGGACCCCCGTGGCCGAAGCGGCGGGGTCCAAAACCCAACTGACTGGCATTGTCGGTGCGCTGGCGGTTGCTGTTTTGCTATTGGTGGCGCCGGACCTGTTGCAGCATCTGCCCAACAGTGCACTGGCGGCCGTGGTGATCGCGTCCGCCATCGGCCTGATCGAAATCACCGACCTGCGGCGCATCTATCGCATCCAGCGCTGGGAATTCTGGCTGTCGATCGTCTGCACCGTCGGTGTGGCGGTGTTCGGCGCGATCGAGGGGATCGGCCTGGCCATTGTGGTCGCCGTCATCGAATTCCTCTGGGATGGCTGGCGTCCGTACTCCACGGTACTGGGTCGTGCCAAAGGCGTGCAGGGCTACCATGACATCAAGCGCTATCCCGATGCGAGCCTGATACCTGGCCTGGTCCTGTTTCGTTGGGATGCGCCGCTGTTTTTCGCCAACGCCGAGTTGTTCCATGAACGGGTGCTGGACGCGGTGGCGGCATCGCCAACCCCGGTGCGCTGGCTGGTGATTGCGGCGGAACCGGTGACCAGCGTGGACGTGACTTCCGCCGACATGTTGGCCGAGCTCGACGAAACCCTAAACGCAGCAGGCATCGAGTTGTGCCTGGCCGAGATGAAAGACCCGGTCAAGGACAAGCTCAAGCGCTTCGGGTTGTTCGAGCGGTTTGGTCAAGACGCGTTTTTCCCGACCTTGGGCGTGGCGGTAAAACGCTATCTCGCGCTGCATGCGGTGGATTGGGTGGACCCGGAAGACCAGGGCCGCTGACGCCTGTATCTCCCACCGTGCCGGGCACGGTGGGGAAGTGAGCGGTGTGTTTGTGCGTCCTTAAATCGTGGCCAACGCCTGGGCCAGATCCGCCCGCAGGTCCTCGATATCCTCGACCCCCACGGACAACCGCACCAGTGCGTCGCCGATGCCCAGTTGCGCGCGGGTGTCGGCGGGGATGGTGGCGTGGGTCATGATCGCCGGGTGTTCGATCAAACTCTCCACGCCGCCCAGGCTCTCGGCCAGGGCGAAGATCTGCACGTTTTCCAGGAAGCGCTTCGAACCGGCAAGGTCAGTGTTCAAGTCGAGGGAGATCATCCCGCCAAAACCGCGCATTTGTTTGCGCGCCAATTCATGCTGCGGGTGCGAGGGCAGGCCCGGATAGTAGACCCGCGCCACCTGCGGCTGACGTTCCAGCCATTGCGCCAGTTCCAGTGCATTGCTGCAGTGGCGCTCCATGCGCAGCGCCAGGGTCTTCACGCCGCGCAGGGTCAGGAAGGCGTCGAACGGCCCGGCGATGGCGCCCACGGCGTTTTGCAGGAAGCCCAGGCGCTCGGCCAGTTCGGCGTTCTGCCCGACCACGGCGATGCCGCCGATCACGTCGGAGTGGCCGTTGAGGTATTTGGTCGTCGAGTGCAGCACGATGTCGAAACCCAGCTCCAGCGGCCGCTGAATCCAGGGGCTGGCAAAGGTGTTGTCGGCCACGCAGATGATGCCGCGGTCACGGCAGGTGCGGGCGATGGCGGCCAGGTCGGTGAGGCGCAGCAGGGGATTGCTCGGCGTTTCGACCATCACCATGCGGGTATCGTCCTGCAACGCGGCTTCGAAGGCGCCCGGGACGGTCAGGTCGACGTAGCTGAAACGGTGCCCGGCGCTGCGCTGGCGCACCTTGTCGAACAGGCGGAAGGTGCCGCCGTACAGATCGTTGCCGGAAACAACGTGCGAACCGGCATCGAGCAGTTCGAGCACGGCGGAGATCGTCGCCAGCCCCGAGGCGAAGGCGAAGCCCCGGGTGCCGCCTTCGAGGTCCGCCACACAGCGCTCCAGGGCGAAACGGGTCGGGTTGTGCGAGCGTCCGTAGTCGAAGCCCTTGTGCACCCCGGGACTGTCTTGCAGATAGGTGGAGTTGGCATAGATCGGCGGCATCAGCGCCCCGGTGGTCGGGTCCGGGGTCTGGCCGGCGTGGATCACCCGAGTGGCGAAGCCGCGTGGGGCGGCGTTTTTATCAGGCTGACTCATGCAAGGGTTCTCCGTAAGTGATTGAGCATGTCGACCCGGGTAATCAGGCCGTGGAAGCCCGAGGCGTCGGCGATGATCGCCACCAGCCCGCGGTCGAGTACGTCCTGCAGTTGCGCCCGGCTGGCGTCGGGAGGCAGGGTTTGCAGTTTGTCGGTCATGGCGCTGGTCACGGTCATGCGGAAGTGCGCCTCGCCGTTCTGCACGTTGAGCAGAATGTCGGATTCGTCGATCACCCCGACCAGTTGCTTGCCGCCGACCAGCACCGGCAGTTGCGACACATCCGCCAGGCGCATGCGCTGGAACGCGGTGAGCAGGGTGTCGTCCGGGCCGACGCTGATCACCCGGCCATCCTCGAAACGCCGTGCGATCAGGTCGCGCAGGTCGCCATAGTGTTTGCTCGCCAGCAGGCCCTGATCGGACATCCACTGGTCGTTGTAGACCTTCGACAGGTACCGGGTGCCGGTGTCGCAGACGAAGCTGACCACCCGTTTCGGCTCGGTCTGTTCGCGGCAATAGCGCAGCGCCGCCGCCAGCAGGGTGCCGGTCGACGAACCGCCGAGAATGCCTTCGGCGCGCAGCAGTTGGCGGGCGTGATCGAAGCTCTCCTCGTCGTTGATCGAATAGGCGTGGCGCACGCTGGACAGGTCGGCGATCGACGGAATGAAGTCCTCGCCAATGCCTTCCACGGCCCAGGAACCGGGGGTGCCTAGGGTGCCGCTGCGGCTGTATTCGGCCATCACCGAACCCACCGGGTCGGCCAGCACCATTTCCAGGTCGGGTTGTACCCGCTTGAAGAACCGGGTCAGGCCAGTCAGGGTGCCGGCCGAACCGACGCCGACGACAATGGCGTCCACATCATGTTGGGTCTGCGCCCAGATCTCCGGCGCGGTGCTGTATTCGTGGGCCAGCGGGTTGGCCGGGTTGTTGAACTGATCGGCGAAGAAGGCATCGGGAGTTTCCGCGGCCAGACGCGCGGCGACGTCCTGGTAGTAATCGGGGTGGCCCTTGCCGACATCGGAACGGGTGATGTGCACCTCGGCGCCCATTGCCTTGAGGTGCAGGACTTTTTCGGTGGACATCTTGTCCGGCACCACCAGTACCACGCGGTAACCCTTGGCCCGGCCGACCAGCGCCAGTCCCAGGCCCGTGTTGCCGGCGGTGGCTTCGACGATGGTGCCGCCGGGCTTGAGACGGCCATCGCGTTCGGCGGCGTCGATCATCGCCAAACCGATGCGATCCTTGATCGAACCGCCGGGGTTCTGTGATTCGAGCTTGAGAAACAGGGTACAGGGACCGGTATCGAAACGGCTGACACGCACCAGCGGCGTGTTACCGATGAGTTCGAGCACGGCAGGGCGGGAGTCGTTCGGCATGTCGTCACCTCGCTGCTTGGATCCTCGGTGGATTGCCATCAACCTTCAACGCATGGGTTGTGGCAATGCTTCGTCTGGACCATAGGCCCGGATCGCCACCCGCGCAACCGGCCCGGCGAAAGTCCCCCCGATATTGGGGAATTTCCCTGTGATGGGTTGGCTTTACGGGGCAACAGAAAAATCCTGTGGGAGCGAGCCTTTGTGGCGAGGGGATTTATCCCCGTTGGCTGCGCAGCAGCCCCGAAATCGAAAGCCACTGCGTATCAGATACTCTGCGGACGATGGTTTTACGACTGCTTCGCAGCCGAGCGGGGCGGTGCGACGTTTCGCTAAATCCCCTCGCCACAAAGGCTCGCTCCCACAAGGGAGGGGGGGTGTTAGAGCGTGGCCGTGATCATGACCAGATTGAGTTGCTGCATGAACTCGGTGATGGTCGTCAGCCCCCCGGCTTGCATGGTCGCCATGATCATTGCCTGGTTCGGCGTGAGGGCCAGGACGGCCAGGGGCTGAATGTCCGGCATGACCTTGTCGGCAATGCCGATGGCGCTGAAGGTGGCCGCCGTGACCAGCGCCGCCGCGGCGGCCACGAACACCGCGGCCATGACGATCACGATAGCCGCCAGTACAGCCAACACCACTGCCAGCGTTGCTTGCCCCGCCATGCGTACCTCCAGCGATTCCACCAATGTGGGTGTTTACCCTTCAGCGAAATCAGCTAAAGCAAAGCGCGGGCCAAGCGTCGGGCGGCCTCGATCAAGTGGTCTGGCGGCTAGCGAAACCGTTCAGGAATGGCCTCGGCATAGGGGTAGTAGGAAAACCAGGGCCTGGCTTCCTTGATGACCTGCTGGAACGACGGTCGCTGGGTCAAACGCTCGAAGTACGCACTCAGGTTCTGGCAGCCGGCGGGGAAGGGCACGAGGGTGCTGGCATAGAACAGGGCCGGGGCGGCGGAGCAATCGGCCAGGCTGAAGTCCGGGCTGGCAACCCAGGTTCTGTCCTGTAGCTGGCGCTCGAGCAGGGTGTAGGCGGTCAGCAGGGCGGTGCGTTGTTTGGTCAGGTCGCCGTGGGTGGCGTACAGGCGATCGGCGACGATCTGTTGCATCGGCTCCTGGACGTGGCAGTCGAAAAAGCGGTCCCACAACCGCACCTGCAACGCCGTGTCCCAATCGTCGGGAATCAGCTGATGCTGGCCGACATACAGCTGGTCCAGGTACTCGATGATGACACTCGATTCCGGCACGTTGCGCTGCCGGTCGTGATCACGGATGACCGGGAATTTGCCGATTGGCCACAGCGAACGAAGCTCGGCCCGGTCGGCCTCATTGGCCAGGTCGATGATGCGCTTCTCGAATGCGATGCCGTGTTCGTAGAGCGCGATCAGGACCTTGTGGCAGAAGGATGAGAGGGGGTGGTAGTACAGAGTCAGGGGCATCTTGCTTTTCCTCGGTACGGGGGGTGAAAAGCAGTATCGACCATCGTTGGGCAGGGCGCGATGTTTGATGCGGGCAGGAATGAGTCGATGAAAACCCGATGGCAGGATTTTCAATTACGTCGGCAATTCGTATCTCTGCGCGACAAGCCTTATCCCTCTACGAAAACTACTTTCATCTTGTTTGATAATCGCTTCCTGAAATGTTTTAAGAGTTTCACGAGTTTTGACGTCGGCCTGATGGGTGGTGAAAAGCAGGGGGGGTGCCGATCCATTGTGGGAGCGAGCCTGCTCGCGAAGGCGGTGTGTCATACAGCACAAATGTTGGCTGGCATGGCCCATTCGCGAGCAGGCTCGCTCCCACATTTGGATCAGGGACATATCTGTGAGGGGTGGGGCGGCTGTCAGGCCGTCATCGCGGGCAAGCCACGCTCCCACAGGGGATTGAATGCACCCGTAACAGCCAGGTCGGCTGTCAGGCTGCCGCGCTTTGGCTCTCCAAAGTGACCCGCCAATCCATAAATGCGCACGCCGCTAGAAAACAAAAAAACATGACACCCATGTTCATTCATCGGGCGCGGAATTTTGCGCGCCCGAATTAGCAACGAAACACCCAAATAACGATAAGAAATTCCCAGGAGCCCCGTATGTTCAAACGAGCAATTCCCACTGCGATTCTTCTAGCCACCGGCTCGGTGTGCGCCCAGGCCGCCGATACCCACGGCTTTTTCGAAGACAGCAAAGCCACACTGTCGATGCGCACCCTGTACTTCAACAGCGACAACCGCGACGGCACCGCCGCCCCGTCGAAAACCGAAGAAACCGCCCAGGGCTTCGTGTTGCGCTACGAATCCGGTTTCACCCAGGGCGCGGTCGGTTTCGGCCTCGATGCCCAGGCCCTGCTCGGCGTGACGCTGGACAGCGGAAAAGGGCGCCACGTCGGCAGCGGCATGATCCCGTCGGACGGTGACGATGCCGCCGACAGCTGGAGCAGTTTCGGCCCGACCGCGAAGATGCGCATCAGTAAAACCGAGTTGCGCTACGGCACGCTGTTGCCAAAACTGCCGATCCTGATTTCCAACGATGCCCGCGTGTTGCCGCAGTCGTTCACCGGCACCCAGGTCACTTCCAAAGACATCGATGGCCTGACCTTGACCGGCGGTTTGCTGGAGCAGGCCGTGGGGCGTGCCTCGACGGATCGCACCGGTCTGTCGGTCGCCGGCGCCACCCGGGACAGCAACAAGTTTTACTTCGCCGGCGGCGACTATGAGGTCACCAAAAACCTCAAGGCCCAGTACTACTTCGCTCAGCTGGAGGATTTCTACAACCAGAACTTCTTCGGCCTGACCCACCTCTTGCCCATCGACAGCACCAGTTCGATCACCACCGACCTGCGTTACTTCCGCACCACCTCGAGCGGTGCCAACAGTTCGGCCGCTGGCCGGGCACAAGGCTATCGGGTGTCGGGTTACACCGAAAACAACGACGGTGAAATCGACAACAACACTTGGGCCGCGATGATCACCTATGCCAATGGCGGTCACGCGGTGGCGCTGGGGTATCAACAGGTCGGGGATGGCAGCAACTTTGTCCAGCCCAACCAGGGCAGCCTGCCGGATAAAGGCGCCGGTGGCGGCAGCGTCTACCTGCCTACTGACCGCATGATCCAGAGCTTCACCCGGGCGGGCGAGCAGACCCGTTTCGGTCAGTACACCTATGACTTCGCGGCGCTGGGCGTGCCGGGGCTGAGGGCGTCGATCGCCTACCTCAAAGGCACCGGGATCAAGGTACAGAACAGCGGGGATCAATCGGAATGGGAGCGCGACATGACCCTGGACTATGTGATTCAGTCGGGTACGTTCAAGAACGTCGGCTTCTCGTTGCGTAACGGCCAGTCGAACACCGATGCGGGCCGGGATGTCGATCAGAGCCGGTTCATCATCAACTATGCGATTCCGTTGTTGTAAAGCGTGTGCAGCTGTCGTGTGAAACGAGGCTGCAAAAAAATCGCAGCCTGCAGTAGCCCCTGCGGGAGTACGCATTCCCCTGTGGGAGCGAGCTTGCTCGCGATGAGGCCGGCACATTCAACATCAGCAGTGCCTGACACGCCGCCATCGCGAGCAAGCTCGCTCCCACAGGTCCCGCGTCTGTACGCAAAATCAAAAGATCGCAGCCTGCGGCAGCTCCTACAGGGGGCGTGCTTCAGGATTCCAATGCACGCACCCGCTGGCGACGGCTTTCATCGCCAGCGTCGCGGCTCGGATGCAGGGTGAAGTCGAAAGTGATTTCTGCGAACCGCCCCTCGACACCTTTCTCCTTGCACGCAGCCGGATCGTCGTTGAAGCGGATGTCGGCGATCAACTCATCCCGCGTGGCATAGGCAAAATCGTCGTGCAGGTATTGGTCGCCCGCCAGGTTGATCTGCGTGGTCAGGTGGCGGTAACCCGGTGCGCTGAGAAAAAAGTGGATATGCGCCGGGCGCTGGCCATGGCGACCAATGCCGTCCAGCAGTTTCTGGGTCGGGCCATCCGGTGGGCAGCCATAGCCGCTCGGCACGATGCTGCGAAAGCGGTAGTTGCCCTGGTCATCGGTGACGATCCGGCGACGCAGGTTGAACGCCGACTGATTGGGGTCGAAGTACGAATAGTTGCCTTGGGTGTTGGCGTGCCAAACGTCCACCACTGCGCCCGCCAGCGGTTGCCCCGCCAGATCGAAAACCCGACCCTGCATGAACAGCACCGTGCCCGCATCCTGCCCGTCGTCCAGCCGCGCTTCATGCTCGGACAACGGCGCGCCCGCGACATACAGCGGGCCTTCGATGGTCCTCGGCGTGCCGCCGTGAATGCCGGCCTGCTGATCCTTGGCATCGAGCAACAGGTCAAGGTAATGCTCAAGGCCCAAACCGGCGGCCAGCAAACCGGCCTCACCGCGGGCACCGAGTTCGTTGAGGTAATTGACCGCCGTCCAGAATTCCTCGGGGCTGATCTGGTGGATCTCGATGATTTGCACGGTGTGCTGGAGGATGGCATTGACCACCACCTTCAAGCGCGGGTTACCCGCGTGGTGGGTCAGGCCGCTGGCCTCGTCGAGGAATTGCCGGGCAGCTTCGGTGTGGGACAGTTTCACGGTCATGGGGCAGGCTCTTGTTGTGGTTGAAGGCAGTGCTTCAAGTCATAGCAAGCTGGGTGCCAATGCGTGAGTGAACCCTGTCTGTCACCCCTGTGGGAGCGAGCCTGCTCGCGAAAAGCTCAATGGCGCCGCGGGGGGACTGACTCTACGCGTCTTCGTTCACGACCTTCGCGAGCAGGCTCGCTCCCACAAAAAAAACAGGCCGGCGTTGAGCAAATGATCAGTGCCGGCCAGGAGGGTTATTCAAATGATCAACCCGTGGGGGATTTCTTCAAGCGGTAAGCCAGCGCAGGACGGGTGATGCCCAGCAGGCGCGCCGCTTCCGAGACGTTCTGCTGGCTGCGTTCCATGGCCGCATGAATCAACGCATCCTCCACCGAGTCCAGGGCGATGCCACTGTCGATGATCCGGTCGACCCAGTCCTGGCCGGGCGTCGACGTTGATTTGACCAGCCGCCCGTCACTGGCCAGGCCAATGCTTTCGGCCTGTTGCGGTGAGTGCGGGAAGAGGGCGTCGACGGTGATGCTCTGGTTCTCGTCGGTGATGATCACGCCGCGTTCCATCAGGTTTTCCAGCTCGCGGATGTTGCCGGGCCAGTCGTAGTGCAGGCACATCTGCAAGGCCCGGTCAGACAGGCCGAGGGTCTTTTTCTTGTAGCTGGCGTGGAGTTTTTCCAGGAAGTGCTCGATCAGCAGCGGGATGTCTTCGCGACGGTCACGCAAGGCCGGGATACGCACCGGGAACACGTTCAGGCGATAGAACAGGTCGGCGCGGAAACGGCCTTGCTTGACGGCGTTTTCGAGGTCCTCGTGGGTGGCGGTGATGACGCGCACGTCGACCTTGCGGGTCTGCGAATCACCGACTCGTTCCAGTTCCTGTTCCTGCAACACGCGCAGCAGCGTGGCTTGGGCGCGAGGGCTCAGTTCGACGATTTCATCGAGGAACAGCGTGCCGCCATTGGCCCGCTCGAAGCGGCCCATGCGTGACTGCTGAGCGCCGGTGTAGGCGCCTTTTTCCACGCCGAACAGTTCGGCCTCGATCAGGTCCGCCGGGATCGCGGCGCAGTTCAGCGCGATGAAGGGCCCGCCCGCACGTTCGCTGCGCAGGTGCAGGCTGCGGGCGATGACTTCCTTGCCCACGCCGGTCTCGCCCAGCAGCAACACCGACGCCTTGCCCAGGGCCACCTTGTCGATCAGCGCGCAGGTGCGGCGATAGATCGCCGACTGGCCGATGCCGTAGAACTTGCCGGCCTCGATCTGCAAGCGCTGGCGCATGTTCGCCACCTGCACTTGCAACGCTTGCAGTTCGTCGATGATCGGGTCGCTCTGGAAGTAACGCATGATCTCTTCGGCATCGTCCCATTGCTCGGCCGGTTTGCCGATGATCCGGCATTGCGCATCACCGCAACCGCGACAGCTGACCTCCTTGTAGATGATCTGCCGTCCGAGAAAAAACGAGCTGTAGCTGATGGCATAACCGAGCAGCATCCAGCACACAGGTTGCTCGGAATGCAGGTTCTCGCTCTGGCAGTTTTCCACTTCGAAGGAGTCCTGCCATTCGATGTCGGCGTAGAACTGGCCGTTCTCCAGATCGATATCGATTGCCTGCGGGCGGACATTGACCATGCCCTTGAGCGAGTGCAGTTGCGGACCGGTGAAGAACATTTCGACATCGGTGCCATGGGGCCGCAACTTGCGCGCCAGTTCCGCGTCCTTGAGCCCGGACTGATAGCCCAGGCGCAGGAAAAAACCCTTGGCGCGCTCGACGCCGAGCATCTCGATCAGTTCGCGTCTGAAGGACGCCATCATCGACACCTGGATCAGCAGCATGCGTTGCTCGTCCAGCCAGATCTTTCCCTCGGACCCGTGAAAGCGAACCTGATCACTCAGATCCTTGAGTGACGGCGGGAGCTGGGAAGCCTTGTACGTGGTGATCATTCACTGCGCCCCTGGGGTTGTAGTTATTGGGGGGGGGGGGTGACGCGTACCGCTCAGGCAATGGCGGTTTTTTACGCATCATTAGCGACCGGTTTTTCAAGCAAGGCAAGGTCGTTTTCTCTTTTTCTAAGCGGCCTGAAAGTGGGCGAAAAGTCAATCGCCGTGTGATTGGTTCATTTGATCGAAGACGCTGGAGGCGATTAAGCAAATGATCAATTTGTCGGTCCGTGGAGCGGGCTTCTTAGCGGAGCTGGGTCACTCGCTTGTCATCAGTTCGCATCGCAACTGACTGTTTTTAAACGAATAAAAAATCAATTCCAGACGATTTTCCAACGCTGGCACCCTTGTTGCTCCGTACCCCGACCATAACAAGGGAGTACCCGAGCATGAGCCAACCTGCCACCCACTTCGACCAGATGCCGCGCTACGTCCGCGTCCGCAGCGGACCTGATGACACCTTCGTCGAATTCGATTTCGCCATCGGCTTTCCCGACCTGTTTGTCGAGCTGGTATTGCCGCGCAAGGCGTTCCTCCAGTTTTGCGAAGTCAACCAGGTGCAGCACATGGACACGCAGATGTGCGAGGCCCTCGACGCCGATGCGCGCAAGTGGCGCTACGGCGAAGGCCGCGACGCGGACTGAGCCATCCACCGTACCCACAGAACAATAACCACAGGAGTCCACTCCATGAGTGTCGAGATCAAGACGACCACCGTCGAGACGATCCGCAACACCTTCAGCCACACCCGTCGCCGGTTTGGCGACAAGGTCGCCAGCCGTTATCAGGAAGCCAATTTCGACCTGGAATCGGCCACCAACTTTCATTACCGGCCGCTGTGGCAGCCGGACAAGTTGCTCAATGACGCCACACGTACCGCGGTGGTCATGGCCGACTGGTACGCGGTCACCGACCCACGCCAGTACTACTACGGCGCCTACGTCCAGGCCCGGGCCAAGATGCAGGAAAACGCCGAGCACGACTACGCCTTCTGCGAGAAGCGCGACATGCTTGCCGGCCTGTCCAGCGCCAATATCCAACTGATCAGCCAGTTGATGTTGCCCCTGCGCCACGCCGAGATGGGCGCCAACATGAACAACAGCAACATCGCTGCTGACGGCTTCGGCACCAGCGTCACGCAGATGCACATGTTCCAGGCCATGGACCGTTTGGGCATCGCCCAGTACCTGTCGCGGATCGGCCTGATGCTTGATGACGGCGACGTGTTGCTGCTGGCCCAGGCCAAGCAGCAGTGGCTCAACGATCCTGCGTGGCAGGGCCTGCGCCGCTACGTCGAGGACACCCTGGTGGTGCGCGACTGGTTCGAACTGACCGTCGCCCAGAACCTGGTCAGCGACGGCCTGGTGTACCCGCTGCTGTTCCACAAACTCGACGAGCAACTGTCGGCCAACGGCGCCGGCCAGGTCGGCATGCTGACCGAGTTCATGCGCCTGTGGTTCGCCGAGAGCCAGCGCTGGGTCGACGGCTTGCTCAAGACCGTGGTCAACGAAAGCCAGGCCAACAAGGACCTGGTTCAGGGCTGGATCGATCACTGGAGCCAGCGCTCGGTCGAGGCCCTGCGTCCCCTGGCCGGGTTGGGTCTCGATGAGTCGGCGCTGGATGCCGTGTGCACCGAGTTCGCCGCCCGCCTGAAGAAAATCGGACTTGGAGCACGCCCATGACTTCCCTCGTTTACATGAACCTGCAGGACACCGACTACGCCCGCTCGATCGTCGACGCCATCGTGCAGGACAACCCCCATGCCGAGATCCAGCACCAGCCTTCGATGATCCGCATCGAGGCCGAGGGCCGGCTGGACATTCGCCGCGACACGGTCGAGCAGCTCACCGGCAGCCCCTGGGACATCCAGGAAATGCTGATGTACGTGATCACCCTGGGCGGCAACGTCGTGGAAGAGGACGACAGCTTTTCCCTGTACTGGAACAGCTGATCGAGCCTGTAGCCAATGATCCATAACAAGAATTCGGGAGCGCCATCATGGCCGTGAAAAAACGCCTCAATGCCAAAGAAAAATACCGCTGCATGACCCGTGACCTGGACTGGGAGCCAAGCTACCAGACTCACGAGGACATCTATCCTCACGAGCGCTTCGAGGGGATCAAGATCACCGATTGGGACAAGTGGGAAGACCCGTTCCGCCTGACCATGGACACCTACTGGAAATACCAGGCCGAGAAAGAGAAGAAGCTCTACGCGATCTTCGACGCGTTCTCGCAAAACAACGGCCATACGACCTTGTCCGACGCCCGTTATGTCAACGCGCTGAAGCTGTTCCTGTCCGGTGTGACACCGCTGGAGTACCAGGCCTATCAAGGCTTCGCCCGGGTCGGCCGACAGTTCAGCGGCGCCGGTGCGCGGATCGCCTGCCAGATGCAGGCCATCGACGAACTGCGCCACGTGCAGACCCAGATCCACGCCATGAGTCACTACAACAAGCATTTCAACGGCCTGCATGACTTCGCCCACATGCACGACCGGGTGTGGTTTCTCTCGGTGCCCAAGTCGTTCTTCGAGGATGCGCGCACGGCGGGCCCGTTCGAGTTCCTCACGGCGATTTCGTTTTCGTTCGAGTACGTGCTGACCAACCTGTTGTTCGTACCGTTCATGTCGGGCGCGGCCTTCAACGGCGACATGGCCACGGTGACCTTCGGTTTCTCCGCACAGTCCGACGAAGCCCGACACATGACCCTGGGCCTTGAGGTGATCAAGTTCCTGCTGGAGCAGCACGAAGACAACGTACCGATCATCCAGCGCTGGATCGACAAGTGGTTCTGGCGCGGATACCGCCTGCTGACGCTGGTGGGGATGATGATGGACTACATGCTGCCGAACAAAGTCATGTCCTGGTCTGAAGCCTGGGGCGTGTATTTCGAAGAGGCGGGCGGGGCGCTGTTCAAGGACCTGGAGCGCTACGGCATCCGTCCGCCCAAGCACGTTGAAGAAGCCAATATCGGCAAGGACCACGTCAGCCATCAGGCCTGGTCGATCTTCTACCAATACAGCCAGGCCACCAACTTCCACACCTGGATGCCCACCGACGAAGAGCTGGACTGGCTGTCGTCCAAGTACCCGGACACCTTCGACAAGATCTATCGCCCACGCTACGAACACTGGCGTGCGCTGCAAGAGAAGGGCGAGCGTTTCTACAACCCGACCCTGCCGATGCTCTGCCAGATCTGCCAGATCCCGCTGTCGTTCGGCGAGCCGGACGACCCGACCACCCTCAGCCATCGCAGCGCCGAACACGAGGGCGAGCGCTATCACTTCTGCTCCCAGGGCTGCTGCGACATTTTCGAGTACGAGCCGACCAAGTACATCCAGGCCTGGTTGCCGGTTCACCAGATTCTGCAGGGCAACTGCGGTGGCGGCGACGTCGAGTCGGTGGTGCGCGACTACTACAACATCAATCCCGGCCAGGACAACTTCGAGTACCTGGGCTCCACCGAGCATCGACGCTGGCAGGACTGGCACCCCAATGTGCGCAAGGCCGGCTGACGCAACCGATATCCATTGTGGGAGCGAGCCTGCTCGCGAAGGGGCCATGTCAGTCGACATGTGTGCCGAATGACACACCGCTTTCGCGAGCAGGCTCGCTCCCACAGTTCAACCGACAAAAATAAGGAAAAAGATCATGCCCGTGACTGCCATCGGCGCCTACAACGCCCAACCCCTGGACCGCCAGGACAACTTCCACGGCCTGCAACTGGTGTACCTGTGCTGGGAAAAACACCTGATGTTCTGCGCGCCGTTCACCTTTCCACTGCCGCGGGCCATGCCGTTCGGCGACTTCATCGAGCAGGTGGTCAAGCCCTCGATCGCCCGTCACCCGGACGCGGCACAGGTCGATTTCAGCCAGGCGCTGTGGCGCCTCAACGACCGGCCGTTCACCCCGGACAACGCGGCAAGCCTGATCGCCAACGGCATTGATCACAAGAGCCTGCTGCACCTCGACACCCCAGGCTTGAACGGCATTGCCGGCAGCTTCAACTGAGGACAGGGCCATGAGTTACCAAGTCACCATCGAACCCACTGGCGAGCAGATCGAAGTGGAAGAGGGGCAAACCATTCTCCAGGCCGCGTTGCGCCAGGGGGTCTGGTTGCCGTTTGCCTGCGGCCACGGCACCTGCGCCACGTGCAAGGTCCAGGTGCTGGAAGGCGAAGCGGACCTCGGCGCGGCCTCGTCCTTTGCGCTGATGGACATGGAGCGTGACGAAGGCAAGGTGTTGGCGTGCTGCGCGATCCCGCAGAGCGACATGGTGATCGAGGCCGACATCGATGCCGATCCGGATTTCCTCGGGCATCCGGTCGAGGATTACCGGGCGGTGGTCAGTGCGCTGGTTGACCTGTCGCCAACCATCAAGGGCGTACACCTCAAGCTGGATCGGCCGATGGCCTTCCAGGCCGGGCAGTACATCAACCTGCAATTGCCCGGCATCGAGGGCACGCGGGCGTTCTCGCTGGCCAATCCACCGAGCCGTGCCGATGAAGTCGAACTGCATGTGCGGCGGGTCGACGGCGGGCTGGCCACCGGCATGATTCACGATGAGTTGAAGGTCGGCGATACGGTGGATCTCTCGGGACCCTATGGGCAGTTCTTCGTCCGTGGCTCGCAAAGCGGTGACTTGATTTTCATTGCTGGCGGCTCGGGTCTGTCGAGCCCGCAGTCGATGATTCTCGACTTGCTGGAGGCCGGCGACACCCGACAGATCGCTCTGTTCCAGGGCGCCCGCAACCGCGCCGAACTGTACAACCGCGAACTGTTCGAGGCCCTGGCCCGGGATCACGCCAACTTCACCTACGTGCCGGCGCTCAGCCAGGCGGTCGAGGATGCCGAATGGACCGGCTTCAAGGGCTATGTGCATGACGCGGCCAAGCAGCATTTCGACGGCCGTTTCAGCAGCCGCAAGGCCTACCTGTGCGGGCCGCCGGTGATGATCGACTCGGCCATTACCTGCCTGATGCAGGGACGCTTGTTCGAACGCGACATCTTCATGGAACGCTTCTACAGCGCCGCCGATGGAGGCGAGTCGACCCAGCGTTCGGCGTTGTTCAAACGTATCTGAGTACCTGCAAACCTGAGACCACCGCAGATCCACTGTGGGAGCGAGCCCTTGTGGCGAGGGGATTTATCCCCGTTCGGCTGCGAAGCAGTCGTGAAACCATTGTGTGCGGTGTACCTGACACACAACTGTTTTCCAGTTTGAGGCCGCTTCGCGCCCTAACGGGGATAAATCCCCTCGCCACAAGGGCTCGCTCCCACAGGGACCGATAACAACAATAAAGGTTGAACTGCATGACTCGCACAACAAAAAAGCTGATCGTGACTGCTGCACTGACTGCCTTGCCACTGGTAGCCCATGCCACCGAAGGCGGCGGCACCTCCTATCCATTGGGCGCGGAAAACTACATGTCCGGTGCGATGCCGCCACCGGGTTTCTACGGTCAACTGTTTGTCACCCACTATGAGGCTGACAACCTGCGCGGCAACGACGGCCGCAAACTCCCGGTGGATTTTCGCGTGCGCGCCAACGCCATCACTCCGCGACTGATCTGGGTCAGCGACTACACCCTGTTCGGCGCCAGCGTGGCGCTGCATGCGATCGTGCCGCTGGTGGATTTGAAGGTTGAATTGAATGGCCAGTCGCAAAGCAAGCAAGGCCTGGGCGACATCATTTTCGGGCCGGCACTGGGCTTTCATCACAGCGAAAAATTCCACAGCATCCTCGCCCTGGACATGATCGCCCCGACCGGGCGCTACGACCGTGGCGACCTGGCCAACACCGGGCGCAATTACTGGGTGATCGAGCCGGTCTACGCCATGTCCTATGTCGACCCGAACGGGCTCAACCTCGACGCCAAGATCATGTACGACTTCAACCGCGAAAACCCCGCGACCGACTACCGCTCGGGTCAGGAATTTCATGTCGACTATGCCGTCGGCTGGGGGCTGGGTAATGGCTGGGTGCTGGGTGTCGGCGGCTATTACTACCGACAGACCACCGACGACCGGCAGAACGGCGAAACCATCGAGGACAACAAGGGGCGGTCGCTGGCCATCGGGCCGTCGATCAAATACACCAACAAGGCGGGATGGTTCGTGACGGGGAAGTGGGAGCAGGAGACTGGCGTGCGAAACCGGGCGCAGGGTAATGCGTACTGGATGAAGCTGACTGTGCCGTTTTGACGTCCACCCATTTCGTGGTCACTGCAAAACCTTGTGGGAGCGAGCCTGCTCGCGAAAACGGAGTATCAGTCGCCATGTATGTCGTCTGACACTCAGCCTTCGCGAGCAGGCTCGCTCCCACAGTTTATTTAACGGTTGGCAATGGCGGGGTACGCGGCGGAATCTGCCGCTTGCTTCCGGTGGACTCGAACGCCGCCGCAAAACGCAACAACGCCGAATCGTCATAGGCACGACCGGCAAAGGTCAGCCCGACCGGCATGCCGATGTCCGGCATGATCCCCATCGGCACCGTGACCGTCGGCACGCCCAGGTGGCGGATGGCGAGGTTGCCGTTGGCCACCCAGATGCCGTTGCTCCACGCGATGTCCGCGGACACCGGGTTGACGTCAGCATCCGCCGGGCCAACATCAGCCACCGTCGGGAACAGCACCGCATCGAGGCCCAGCCGATCCATCCAGTCTTCCAGATCGATTTTCCGGGTCTGCTCAAGACCGCGCAAACCGTCGGGCACGGTGGCGATCTGGTCCCAGGGCGTGATGCCGCGCTCGGCCATCTTCACGTACTCGTCCATGCCGGCGGCCAGATCGCCCTCGCGGTTGGGCAACGTGCCCGGGTCGTGAGGGAAAATCAGCGGGCCGTCGACGTCCACCAGACGGTTCAGTTTCGGGTCGCCGTTGGCTTGCAGGAAATCATCGAACGCCCAGGCCGTCAGGTCCCACAGTTCATGGTGCAGGAACTCCTTGGACACGATCCCGCGATTGAACACGGTCGGCGCGCCGGGGCGATCGCCTTCGCAATTGGACACCAGCGGGAAATCCACTTCGAGCACTTCGGCACCGGCGGCTTCCAGGGCCTTGCGCGCCTCTTGCCAGAGGCCAACCACCGAAGGACGGGTGTTGATGCGTTGCCCGGTCGGGCCACCGATACCGGGCGCTTCGCTGGTGCCCGCTTCGGGATCAGCG
Organism: Pseudomonas sp. C2B4; assembly: GCF_013359695.1. Lineage (GTDB taxonomy): Bacteria > Pseudomonadota > Gammaproteobacteria > Pseudomonadales > Pseudomonadaceae > Aquipseudomonas. The sequence goes on along the minus strand of NZ_JABFMU010000011.1, from coordinate 39,670 downwards.
TTGATGTACATCTTCGGAATGCCGAAGCGCTTGCCGGCCAGCGAGTCGGACTTCACGGCCAACTCCAGATAGGAAGCAGGGCGCACCGAGGCCACGCTCGGAATCGGCACCCAGGGTTGCAGGCGCCACAGGTCGCCACGGGTATCCGGGTCCTCGGCCACCACCACATCGAGGATTTCGAGCAGGTCGGCCATGGTCCTGGCAAACGGTACGACCACGTCCATGGTCGGCGTCAGCGGCCAGTTGCCGCGTACCGAAATCACACCCCGTGAAGGCGTATAGGCGCACAACCCGTTGTTCGACGCCGGGCCGCGACCGCTCGACCAGGTCTCTTCGGCCAGGCCGAAGGCGGCGAAACTGGCGGCAGTGGCCGTGCCGGCACCGTTCGACGACCCCGAGGCGAACGGGGCGGTGAGGTAGTCGGCGTTATACGGGCTCTCGGCACGGCCATAGACCCCGCGTTGCATGCCGCCGTTGGCCATGGGCGGCATATTGGTCTTGCCCAGGCAGATGGCGCCGGTGGCGCGCAGACGCTCGATGGTGAACGCATCGCGACAGGCCACCAGGTCCTTGAATGCAGGACTGCCGGAAGCGGCGGTCAGGCCCTTCACCAGATAGCTGTCCTTGGCCGTGTAAGGAATGCCATCGAGCGGCCCCAGCAGCTCGCCCTTGGCCCGACGGGCATCGGAGGCCTGCGCTTCTTTCAGCGCATCCGGGTTGCGCACCACCACGGCATTGAGCGCGGTCGGGGTGTCGGGGCCGTCATAGGCGTCGATGCGGGCGAGGTAAGCCTCAACCAGCTCGACCGACGTGGTCTGGCCGGATTCAAGCGCAGCGCGCAGTTGGGCAATGGAAACTTCAGTGACTTCGATCATGCGGACAGTACCGGCAGCAGAGGGGAAATACGGTGAGTGTTTGCCTGGCGGGGGAGCTTGAGCACAGGAACTTCACTTCTCTTTAAAGGTTTTTCATAACATTACTGGTTGCACAGCCTTACGCGACAGAGGCGGGATTTCAACCTTGGCGTTGAATTTTTTTAACTGCAACGGGAACAGGTCTACTAACAAGTTGCTGTTTTAAAAGAAAAATTGTGGGTAGGGGGCTTCCCAGACGAAACAAAAGTTGATAAATTTCCGCGCATTCCAGCACAGCCCCTTAAACAGGTTGTGAATCAGGAGTCGAATGCCAGGCATTCAGCGCAACATTTGCAGGGGCGTCGCCAAGCGGTAAGGCAGCAGGTTTTGATCCTGCCATGCGTTGGTTCGAATCCAGCCGCCCCTGCCATCTTCAAGAAACGCCAGTTCCGATCGGGACTGGCGTTTTTTTATGCCCCAATTTCCTGTAGGAGCGAGCTCTGCTCACGATGGACGTCAACGATAACGCGGGCATCCTGAAACCCGCGGTGTCCTTGGGTCCATCGCGAGCAGAGCTCGCTCCTACAGGGAGAACCATCCGGTCACCGATATTGGCCATATCGATCTCCTTTTGGCCTGCCTCACGCTGTGAACCGTCTAGGCTGTCAGCAAGAATCGAGATCGGGTTGCGGACTCAGCAGCGCCGACCGAATCCATAACCAGAGTCTTGATCTTTTTTGCCCTTGGCCGTTCTTGCGGTCACTGCCGTCTACAAAACAGAAAATAATCAACGAGCTGACATTGGGGAACTGATCCATGGAAACCATGAAACGCATCCTGGGCGCCACGGTTTGTGGGCTGACGCTGCTGGCCAGCGCGGTGCAGGCCGAAACGCGCGAGTTGAGGGTCTACAACTGGGCGGATTACATCCTGCCGTCCGTGCCCAAGGACTTTGCCGAGAAAACCGGCATCAAAGTGACCTGGGACACCTTCGACACCAATGAGTCCCTGGAAGCCAAGCTGCTGACCGGCAACTCCGGATACGACCTGGTGGTGCCGTCGAACCAGTTCATCGAAACCCAGATCAAGGCGGGCGTGTTCCAGAAACTCGACAAATCCAAGCTGCCCAACTGGAAGCACCAGGACCCGGCACTGCTCAAGCTGCTCGACGCCAACGACCCCGGCAACCAGTACGGCGTGCCTTACATGTATGGCACCGTGCTGATCGGCTTCAACCCGGCCAAGGTCAAGGCGGCGCTGGGCGAGAATGCGCCGGTGGACAGCTGGGATCTGGTGTTCAAGCCGGAAAACATGGAGAAGCTCAAGTCCTGCGGCGTGGCCATGCTCGACTCGCCTTCGGAAATCCTGCCGCTGGCCCTGCATTACCTGGGTCTGGACCCGAACAGCCAGAACCCGGACGACTACGAAAAAGCCAAGGCACTGATGCTGAAGGTTCGCCCCTACGTCACCTACTTCAACTCGGCCAAGTACATGACCGACATCGCCAACGGTGATATTTGCGTGGCCATCGGTTACTCCGGCAGCTTCTATCAGTTTGGCAATCGCGCCAAGGAGGCGGGTAACGGCGTGGTGGTCGATTGGCGCTTGCCGAAGGAGGGCGCACCGATCTGGTTTGATACCTTCGCCATTCCGAAAAGTGCGAAGGACGTTGACGAAGCCCACGAATTTCTCAACACCTTGCTCGACCCGAAAGTCATCGCGCCCATCAGCGACTTCCTCGGTTACCCCAATGCCAACAAGGACTCGCTGACGCTGATCAACAAGGACATCACCGGCAACCCGAACCTCACTCCGACCAGCGAGGCGCTGGCCACGCTTTATGTCGTGCAGCCGTTGCCGCAGAAACTGGAGCGGGTGCGGACGCGGGTGTGGACGGCGATCAAATCGGATAAATAAGGCTCGTACAAGCAACCCCCTGTGGGAGCGAGCCTGCTCGCGAAGACGGCGGCACATTCAACATCAATGTTGTCTGGCACACCGCCTTCGCGAGCAGGCTCGCTCCCACAGTCGTTCAACTGTTACTACTTATCGGCATTCGTCGTGCGAATCAGGTTGTTGCGCAACGCCACGATCGCCTGCTGCATTTGCACGAAGTCATCCGGATCAAGACCGGTTTGCGGGAAGCCGTCTTCGGTCAATTCCGAGCGCAGGTTTCGACCTTCCTTCGTCAGGCTGATCCGCACCTGGCGTTCATCTTCCGGGTCGCGCTGACGCAGCAGATACCCCATCGCCTCAAGCTTTTTCAGGATCGGCGTCAGGGTGTTGGATTCGAGAAACAGCTTTTCACCGAGGCTGCCAACGGTCTGGTTGTCCTCTTCCCATAGTGCAACCAGGGTGATGTATTGCGTGTAGGTCAGTCCGAGCCGCTCGAGCATCGGCTTGTAGGCTTTGCCGAACGCCAGGTTGGTGGAATAGACCGCAAAACACAGGAAATCGGAGAGCTTGAGATCCAGGGCGGAGGGCTTGTCGGTGGTTTTCATGGGCATTCTCATTGGCCAATCTTGCAAGACTGAAACTATACGTCGGATGCGATGGTGTCGGAAGTGCTCGAATCCCTGGCCGCCATCACATTGACCTTGCAGACCTGTAAATGCCGACGACCGGTTCGCCAGGGCTGACCCTGTCGAACCGGCCGTGCGGTGTGTTACTCGGTAATGACATTCAGGGCGACATCAATGTTGCCGCGGGTTGCCTTGGAGTACGGGCAGATGGCGTCCGCCTTGTGCGCCAGTTCGGTGGCGACGCCATGGTCCAGGCCCGGCGCGCGCAAGGTCAGGCGAGCCTGGAGGAAGTACTCCGCTCCGGTCTGGCCCAGATCGACTTCGATATCGACCGCCAGATCCGCTGGCAGTGTCACCTTCGCCTGTTGGGCGGCCAGGCCCACCGCGGCGATGTAGCAGGCCGACCAGGCCCCGGCGAACAGTTGCTCGGCTTTCGGGTGTGGCTGGACGCCGCTGAACACGTGCGCCGGTGTTGCGTTGCCCGGCGACGACAGTTCGATGTCGAGGCTGCCGTTATGCCCGCGTGAAGTGGAGCCACTGCGGCTGTGGGTGGTGTGGGTTTTGCCGGTGGCCAGTACTTTTTCAATCTTGCTCATGATGATTTCCTCAGGTTTTCCGTCTGTTATGTTCGTGTGCGCTAACATCGCATGCGATATTAATGATGCATCAAGCCGTGATTACGTTCAGGGCAACGTCGATGTTGCCGCGTGTGGCTTTGGAGTAAGGGCAGATGGAGTCGGCGATGTGGGCAAGTTCTGTCGCGACATCGTGAGCCAGGCCCGGCACGCGCAGGGTCAGTCGAGCCTGAAGGAAGTAGGCCGGACCCGTCTGGCCCAGGTCGACTTCGATGTCGACGGCCAGGTCCGCTGGCAGCACGATGTTGCGTTCCTGGGCGACCAGGCCGACGGCGGCGGTGTAGCAGGCCGACCAGGCACCGGCGAACAGTTGCTCGGCTTTCGGGTGTGGCTGGGTGGCGGCGAATACGTGGGCCGGTTGGGCAGAACCGGGCGACGACAGTTCGATATCGAGGTTGCCATTATGGCCACGCAGGGTGTTGCCAGCACTGCTGAGGGTGGTGTGGGTCTTGCCGGTGGCCAGGACTTTTTCGATCTTGCTCATGGGTGAATCCTCGATGGTGCAATCAGGTTTGATTTAGTATCGTGTGCGTTTAGATCGCATCCGATGTAAGTGATACTCCCGCAGAACCCTATCGGCGTCAAGGGGTATTTTTGTAGTCGGGCGACGAAAGGTCGGAGGCGGGAGTGTGATGAGTTTGTTTGCGATCCAAATGTGGGAGCGAGCCTGCTCGCGAAAGCGGTGGCCCTCTCAGCATGGATTTTGGATGCAATGGACTCTTCGCGAGCAGGCTCGCTCCCACAGGAGATCCCAGGCGCTCAGATCTTCCCCTCAACCGTAGAATCTCCCAAAGGCAATCGGGTCAGCTCAGAACCCGGGCGCGATCAGAGGGCGGGCGAATGTCCAGTCAACCGCTGCAACTCCCGCTGCACAAAATCCGCAAACAATTTGATGCGGATCGGTGTCAGCGTGCCAAAGGCGTGCAGCGAATGAATCGCCCGGGTTGGCAGCGGGTGATCGGCCAGCACTTGCATCAAGGCGCCTGAATCCAGGTCTTGCTGCACCGTGCATTTCATCAGGTAGGCCACACCCATGCCGCCAAGCGCGGCGGCGCGCAGGCCGAAGCCCGAGTCCAGGCCGATGCGCCCACGGGGGACCAGGGTTTCACCGTCGGCAAAGACGATGGGCAGGGTCCGACCGTTCAACTGGTAGCGCACGAAGGGCAGGGCACGGAGTTCTTCGATGGAAGTCGGGTTGCCCCATTCATCGAGGAACGCCGGTGAGGCCACCAAGGCCATGTCGAGTTGGGTGAGCGTGCGGCTTTTCAAGTCGCTGTCAGCGAGGGGGCCGACCCGGAAAATCACGTCGTAACCTTCGCGAATCAGCTCCACACGGTGATCAAGCAACGTCAGGTCCAGCTCCAGCTCGGGGTGATCGGCGAGGAACACCGAACTGATCCGCGGCATCAGCAATCGCCCGAGTTCGCTGGGCATGCTGACCCGCAGGTGACCGCGCGCATCGCCGGTGTCTCGCAGGGCATCGGCGGAGTCATCGATGGCTTGCAGCAATGGCGCGACGCGCTCGAAAAAGGCCTTGCCCTCGGGCGTGAGGCTGAGCATTCGCGTGGAGCGGCGGAACAGCTTGGCATTGAGCTCTGTCTCCAGCCGGGCAATGCTTTTGGAGATGGCCGAGGGCGTGGTCCCGGCGTTGCGCGCGGCGGCGCTGAACGAGCCGGCTTCGACCGCGCGGACGAAGGCCATCAGGCTGGCCGACTGGTTTAGCAGACTCGACATTTTGTGACTCCGCAGCACAAGAGATGTGCCGTTTGCAGGACTGTTTGGCTGGATGTGCGCGACATGATACTGCGCGCCTTCAACCAGCGGAGTCAGCAGATGCAACGTCTTAAAGGAAAGGTCGCGGTGATCACCGGCGGCAACAGCGGTATTGGTTTGGCTTCGGCCTGCCTGTTCGCCAAAGAGGGGGCGCAAGTGATTGTCACGGCTCGTCGGCAAGCGGTACTGGACGACGCCGTTCGCCAGATCGGCCATGGCGCCGTCGGTATCAAGGGCGATGTCGCCAGCCTGGAGCACCATGGCGAGGTGGCCGAGCACGTCCGCGAGCGATTCGGCGGGCTGGATATCTACATGGCCAACGCCGGGGTCGTCATCTCGACGCCCTCGCAGGAGGTCACGCCGGAACTGTTCGACGCGCAATTTAACATCAACACCCGTGGCGTGTTCTTCGGCGTGCAATCGATCCTGCCGGTGCTGCGCGACGGTGGCAGCATCATTTTGACCAGCTCCCTCGCCGCGACAAAAGTGTTCGAGGGGCATGCGGTGTATGCCGGTTCCAAAGCGGCCATCGGAGCCTTTGCGCGCTATTGGGCGCTGGAACTGCGAGCGCGGCGGATACGCGTCAACGTCCTGAGCCCGGGTCCGGTCGACACCGCGATCATCGGCAAGCTGGGAGTTTCAGAGGAACAGCGTCCCGGTTTCATGCAGATGATGGCGGACATGATTCCTGCCGGTCGCGTAGGTGAGGCCGATGAGTTGGCGCAAGCGGCGCTCTACCTCGCGTCCAGCGACAGCTCGTACGTCAACGGCATCGAGTTGCACGTGGACGGCGGCATGTCGCTGGTCTGAATCGGCAATCAGAAGGTGCAGACCGCATCGGAAAATGCCACCCGGCCGAACTGCGCATTGGCGTCCAGCGGCGTGATGGCCAACAGTTGGTCCAGACGGACCTCCTGTTGGCCATCAGCCGTTTCCAGGCAAAGGAATTCCTCCTTGCTGCTGGCGGTCCGTGTGGTCAGCGCCTTGGCTTGCAATCGCGCGCCATCCTTGAGTTCAATATCCAGTCGATAACCGCGCAGACAGGCGATCTCCAGGTAGTCATGCAGGTCGCAGTTCAAGGGCTGATAGGTGTTCATGGCGTTACTCCCGGCAACCTTGCAGTTTGAGGATGAAGTAGCCTTGTTGGGCGATCGCCGCGGCCACTTGTGGATTGGACGGTTCGACGTGGCAGAACTGGCATCTGTCCTGGGCAATATCTTCGTCCTGAACGCCTTGTTCATCAAGGAACCGGCGGGCATAGGCTTTCGCCAGATCGGGGTCGTTATCCTCGATCAACACATCGAAGTGCAGGTAGCGGCCGTCTTTGGTGCGTACATGGGTATCGAAGACCTTGATGCTCATTATTGGCTCTCCTTCAGTTTCCAGGTGCCTGGCAACGACAGGTCGCCGGAGGCAATGTCATAGACGCTGCTGACGCACAGCAACGGGTTGTGCAGGTCGGCATTGACCTTCAATGCAGCGGTGACGCCGTCGTAGTTGAAGCTTTCCGGGAAACCGACTGCCGCCAATGGCACCCGGATTTTCGCCGCGTTTTTCTCGACGCTCAGGTCATAGCCGGGAGAGTCGATGTAAATGGGCGCCCCCGGCCAGGTCGCTGGCAATTTGGGCTTGGCGTCCTTGGGAATGTCGCGGACTTTCAAACCGCCAGGCCCGCAGCTTTCATCCTTGGTCAGCACCACCCAATGGGAGTGCCAGAGACCGCCGTCGTTGTCCTTTTTGCCGTCCTTGTTTTCGTCCAGTTGCGGGGTGTCATCGAAGTCCGGGTGCGAGGTCAGCGCCAGGGCGAGGATGCCGGATTGGCCTTCAAAACCGACGGCGGAGCTGTCGAGGCTGGTGGGCCAGACATAGCTGTAGACCTCGGCCCCGGCGAATGAGCCTTTGGCGGTCGGCATGCGACTGCCGGCCTTGCCATCGACCAGTTGCTCGAACACCAGGTTGCTGCCCTCCTTGAAGACACGGGTGTTGACCAGGTCGAAGGCGGCGTCGGCCTTGCCTTTGGCGCTTTGAATACCTTGCGAGTCATGGGCCCAGGCCTGGGAAGCCAGCAGGGCGCCGAGGCTCAGTGCCAGTGCGCTTTTCATGGATGTCTCCGTTGCAAAATGGGTTGAATAACTGTTTCGAATCGACACCATAAAGCCTACGGTAAGGTATGCTTTTGTCAATAAGGTTTTTATCCGATACTATTTGTCAGCGTCATTAATCAGGAATTGCCCCGTGTTATTTGATCTGCTGGAAAGGTTGTCGAGCCTGACGCGTGTCTGGTTTCGCGAGCACCCGATGTTGACGGACCTGCAGCCGATTCAGCTGAGTGCGCTGATGTACCTGGGCCGCTGCAATCGTTATTCCGATACGCCATTGGCAGTGACCGAGTATCTGGGGCTGACCAAAGGCACGGTGTCGCAATCGCTCAAGGCCCTGGAAAGCAAGGGGCTGCTGGTCAAACGGCCGGATGCCCGGGACAAGCGCAGCGTGCACCTGGTGTTGACCGAGCCTGCCCAGGCGCTGTTGGACGCCGTGACGCCACCGGATTTTCTGGTGGCCGCCGCCGGGCGCATGGGGACTGATGCAGGGGTGCTGGAGGGTTTGCTGCTGGAGTTGTTGCGCAATATTCAACAAAGCGAAGACGTGCCGGGATTCGGGTTGTGCCGGACATGCCGTTTCCATCAGACGGTGGCGGGTGGGGCGTTTTGTGGATTGACCCAGGAGCCGTTGGCGCCACGGGAAATCGAGCTGATTTGTCGGGAACATCAAACGTCCGAGCCGGTATAAGCAGGGCTATCTTCGCTGTTTTCGAAGGCCACATCGCGGGCAAGTCGGATCGCCGCACCGCCGCGATGGCGTCAGTACAAGCAAAGCCAGTCTCAAGAGATAGACTCAACAGCGACCATCCAACGCTGGAGTGACACTCATGGCAGAACCGCAATGGACTCGCTGATCACCGCCGCCGCCCAAGCACTCGCTGCCGGCGATCCCCTCGGCGCGCTGGACCGGGTCGCGTTGCGCGAAGACGCACCGGCGCTGGCGCTGCGCGGGATCGCCATGGCACAACTGGGTGATCTGGCGCGGGCCAAGGCGCTGGTACGTCGGGCGGTACGGGCGTTCGGGCCGAAAGAGGCGGTAGCCCGTGCGCGGTGCATTGTCGCCGAGGCCGAGATCGCGTTGGCATCCCGTGACCTCGGTTGGCCCGTGAACGCACTGGATGCGGCGCGGCTCGTGCTGGAGGCCCATGGCGACCTGACGAACGCTGCCCATGCGCGCTACCTGGATATCCGCCGCCTGTTGCTGATCGGCCAGCTGGAGGAGGCGCAGGAAAAACTCGCCCGACTGGACCCGGCCATCCTGCCTCCGTCATTGCGGGCCACCCATGAGCTGGTCGTGGCGGGGATCGCCATGCGGCGCCTGCATTCGCAAACGGCACGTGCCGCCCTGGCCAGGGCCGAGCTCGCCGCCCGGCAATCCGGGATTCCCGCCCTGATGGCGGAAGTCGACGGTGCCGTTCAATTGCTCGACAGTCCCGCCGCACGGTTGATGTCCCGGGGGCAAGAGCGACCTTTATTGATCGACGAAGTAGAAGCGCTGCTGGCCTCGACATCGCTGGTGGTGGACGCCTGCCGATACGTGGTGCGTGGCGCGGGCATGTCGGTGTCTTTATCGACGCGGCCGATCCTGTTCACCCTGGCCCGAGCACTGGCCGAAGCCTGGCCCGATGACGTGCCGCGAGAAACGCTCATCACCCGGGCCTTTCGCCTCAAGCTCAGCGATGAATCCCTTCGCGCCCGTTTGCGGGTCGAAATCGGGCGATTGCGCGGGGCGCTGAAACCCCTTGCCGGTGTGACCGCCACCCGACGCGGATTCGTGTTTGTCCCGCAGGTTTCCTCCGACGTTGTACTGCTCACTCCCCCCGTCGAAGAGAAATACGCAGCGGTGTACGCCTTGCTCTGCGACGGTGAAGCCTGGTCGAGTTCGGGGCTGGCACTGGCGCTGGGTAACAGCCAGCGCACCGTGCAACGGGCCCTCGATACGCTGGCCGCCCAGGGCAAGGTGCAATCGTTCGGGCAGGGGCGAGCCAAGCGTTGGCTGACCCCGCCGGTCCCCGGTTTCGCGACGACCTTGTTACTCCCGGTTCCGCTGCCCGGTGGCTAGGATGAACGCCACCACCCCTGTTGAGGAACACCAACATGAAACAGTCAGCCGCCGAAATCCTCCGCGAATATGGACCCTTTGAAGGTGTCGATCACGTGCATGGCCTGACCTGGGACGGTCGGCAGGTATGGTTTGCCAGTGGCGAAAAACTCAATGCCCTCGACCCCGACAACGGCAAGCCCGTGCGTTCGATTGACGTCGCCGCCCATGCCGGCACCGCCTTCGATGGCAAGCATCTGTTCCAGATTGCCGAGGACCGCATCCAGAAAATCGACCCCCAGACCGGCCGCATACTCTCCACGATCCCGGCCCCCGGGGGAGGCAACGATTCAGGCCTGACCTGGGCCGAAGGCACGTTGTGGGTCGGGCAGTACCGCGAACGCAAAATCCATCAGATCGACCCCGAGAATGGCGCGATCCTGCGGACCCTCGAATCCAACCGCTTCGTCACCGGCGTGACCTGGGTCGAGGGCGCGCTGTGGCATGGCACCTGGGAAGGCGATGAAAGTGAACTGCGTCGGATCGATTCGAACACCGGCGAGGTGCTGGAAAGCCTGAAGATGCCGGCCGGCATCGGTGTGTCGGGGCTTGAGTCCGACGGTGGCGAGCGGTTTTTCTGTGGCGGTGGTGGCAGCGGGAGGGTGAGGGCGGTGCGTCGTCCGACATAATGTTCCGGCCCCTGAACCCAAATGGAAAATGGTGCTCTGCGTGAGGGCGAGCACCATGGGGCGAACCAGTTTTTACCCGCACAGATTCAAGCGAAGGCCTTCAACAACACCGTTGCCAGAATCACCGTCGAAGCCCCACCAATCCGCGTCGAAATCTGCGCAAACGGCATCAGCGACATCCGGTTCGAAGCCGACAGAATCGCCACATCCCCGGTCCCGCCCAAGCCACTGTGGCAGCAGGTCACGATGGCGGATTCGATGGGGTACATCTTCATCAGGTTGCCGATGAAGAAACCCGCCACCGTCATCGAAACCACCACCGACACGCAGACCAGCACGTACCCCACCGAGAACACTTTCACCACGCTGTCCAGCGGCACGTAGAGCATGCCCAGGCCGATCATCACCGGCCAGATGAAGGCCGAGGACACCAGTTTGTAGAAGGTGTTGGCGCCTTTTTCGAGTTTTTCCGGCAGCACGCGGACGTACTTAAACAGCACGGCGGCGAGGATCATCATCACCGGGCCGGGGATGCCAACGACTTTTTCCAGCAGGCCGCCGAGGACGAAGAAGGCGCAGATCACCAGCACGCCGGCGCCCATGACGCGGAAGTCGACCGTGGAACTTGTGTCTTCCTTGACCTGGAATTTGTCGTTCTCGGCCTTGGCGCGAATCAGTGAGCCTTCGCCGTTGATGCCGGGGCGTTTCAGCGCCAGGCGAGCCAGGTAGCCGGCGCAGATGATCGCGGCGATGTTGCCGACCACGGCGGCGGGGGCCAGTTGGGCGACGTAGATGTCCGGTGTGCCGCCGAGGATCGCCGAGTAGGCCAACGACAACGGCAGGATGCCTTCGCCAATCCCGCCGCCAATGATCGGCACGATGATGAAGAAGAAGGTGTGGTGCAAGCTGTAGCCCACCAGTTTGCCGACAATCAGCCCGCTGGCAACGGCGGCGAGGGTGCCCACCAGCAGCGGGATGAACATGCGCAGCATGCCCTGGACCAGGATGAAGCGGCTCATGCCCAGAATACTGCCGACCACCAGGCTGGCGATCACGAAGTACAGGAAGTTGGCCTCCTTCATCAGCATCTTGGTCGCGTCAATCGTCGCCGGGCCGAAGAAACCGTAGAACACCAATATCGACGGCAGCATCAGGCAAAGGATGGCGCCGCCGCCGATTTCCTTGAGGATCGGCAGGCGTGAACCCAGTTGGCCGAAGAACACGCCCATGGTCATGATCACGGCGAGGCCACCGATCATGTTCTTGGGCAGGTAACCCAGGTGGGCCGAGAGGTAAACGATCAGGGCGATGCCGAGAAACACCGGCAGGGGGATGACGCCGATTTCATAGGCGCACAGGTTGCGCAGGCGTTGCAGAAAACCGCCGGCACGGACGTCTTCGATTTTCAGGGACTGCTCATAGGACTTGTTCATGTCGCTATTTCCTCATGTTTGTTTTTATCGAGGATTCAGGAACTACGGCTAAAACGGGTTCGGCTTGATTCCCTGTAGGAGCGAGCCTGCTCGCGATGGTCTTTAACGATGACGAGGGCTGTCTGGATGAACACGGCGCCCTCACGACCATCGCGAGCAGGCTCGCTCCCACAATGTTCAGTTGTGGCCCGGTAGATCGATGGTATCCTTCGCAAATAACGTGATAAACAGCGAAAGTATGAGGCGTATGAACACGAATCGTGATCAATTTCCCTTGCCTGAAGACCTCAAGGTTTTTCTCACGGTCGTGCGAAAAAATGGTTTCGCCAGTGCCGCTGAAGAGCTGGGTTATTCGCCGGCCTACATCAGCAAACGCATTTCGGTGCTGGAAACGACGCTCTCGACCCGGCTGCTGCACCGCACCACACGGCGGATTGCGTTGACCGACGACGGCGAACGGGTGCGGGTGTGGGCCGAGAAGTTGCTGGGGGACTTCGACGATTTTGTCGGTGAAATCTCCGAGGCGCGCCACCAGCCCATGGGCTCGTTGCACATCTGCAGCAGCTTCGGTTTCGGCCGCAATCACGTCGCGCCGGCGATCTGCAAACTGTCGCAGACCTATCCGAAACTGGAGATTCGTCTGGACGTGTTTGATCGCGTGGTCGATATCGTCGGCGAGGGTTTTGATCTGGAGATTCGTGTCGGCGATGACCTGCCGGGTCAGCATTTGGGCCGCAAGCTGGTGAGCAACCGGCGCGTGCTGTGTGCCACGCCCGAGTATCTGGAACGGCGGGGCATGCCTCGTTCACTGGATGACTTGAAAGACCATGATTGCCTGGTGCTCAAGGAACGTAACAACGCCTTCGGTGTGTGGAACCTGACCCGCAATGGTCACGAAGAGTCGGTGCGCGTCAGCGGCCCGTTGTCCTCCAACAGCGGCGAGATCGTGCTGGAGTGGGCCTTGAGCGGCGGCGGCATCTTGTTGCGCTCGATGTGGGACGTCAAACCGATGCTGGAGCAAGGGCGGTTGGTGCAGGTGCTGCATGACTACACCCAGAGCGCCAACGTCTGGGCGGTGTATCCGACACGGCTCAGCCAGTCGGCGAAGTTGCGGGTGTGTGTGGAGTTTCTGGAAGAATACTTCCGTGATCTGTCTGTCGATTGATGAGCCCTCTGTGGGAGCGAGCCTGCTCGCGAAAGCGGTGTATCAGGCGGCATTAACGTCGACTGACACAGCCTATTCGCGAGCAGGCTCGCTCCCACAGGTACAGCGTACTGCTGTCAGGCTAGCCAGGGATTGTCCGCCAGATGCCGCGCTTCAAAACGGCGAATCTGCTCGGCCCGTTGCAGCGTCGTGCCGATGGCATCCAGCCCCAGCAGCAACGACTGTTTGCGCAACTGATCGATCTCGAACGGGATCACGCTGCCGTCAGCCAGTGAGAGGGTTTGCTCCGGCAGGTTGACGCTGATCCGGGCTGTCGCTGCATCACCGACCACGGCGGCAACCTGCTTCAGTTGAACCTCCGACAGCTGAATCGCCAACACCCCGTTACGCTGGCAGTTATCGTAGAAAATCCCGGCGAAGCGGGTGCCAATCAAGGCCCTGATCCCCACTTGCTTGAGCCCCCAGACCGCGTGCTCGCGACTGGACCCGCATCCAAAGTTGGGACCGACGACCAAAAAGGCTGCATCGTTCCAGGCTGGCTGGTTGAGGACGAAATCGGGGTTGGGCTCACCGGATGCCAGAAAGCGCAAATCAAAGAACAGTCCCCGATCCAGTCCCTGGCGATCGATGCCCTTGAGGAACTGCTTGGGCATGATCACATCGGTGTCAATATTGGCAGCCAACAGTGGGGCGGCGCTGCCGCTGACCGTAGTGAAAGGTTGCATGGTTCAAGCCTCCAGAGCGAATGAGCGGACGTCGGTCAAATGCCCGCTGATCGCGGCAGCCGCGACCATGGCGGGGCTCATCAAGTGGGTGCGTGCACCGGCACCCTGACGACCTTCGAAATTACGGTTGGTACTGGATGCGCAACGGTCGCCGGGCGCGAGCACATCGTCATTCATGGCCAGGCACATCGAGCAACCGGATTGCCGCCATTCGAAACCGGCGTCGAGGAAAATCTGCGCCAGCCCCTCGTTTTCAGCCTGATTGCGAACCAGTGTCGAGCCGGGAACGATCATCGCCCGCACATGAGCGGCCACGCGCTTGCCACGCACGACGCGGGCGACATCCCGCAAGTCTTCGATACGCGCGTTGGTGCAGGAACCGATGAAGGCATGGCTGATGACCACGTCACTCAACGGCATACCGGGCGCCAGGCCCATGTAGTCCAGGGCGCGTTGCATGCCCTGGCGCAGAATCAGGTCCGGCTCGGTGGCCGGGTCCGGCACATGGCTGCCGACCGGTGCAGCCTGATCGGGGCTGGTGCCCCAGGTGACCATGGGTTCCAGAGTGCCGACATCGAGGGTGACTTCGCGGTCGAACACCGCGCCTTCATCGCTATGGAGTGCTCGCCATTTGGCAACGGCCCGGGTCCATGTCTCGCCCCGAGGCGCACGCGGCTTGAGTTGCAGATAAGCGAACACCTTCTCATCCGGCGCCATGAATGCGCCCCTGGCGCCAGCCTCGACAGCCATGTTGCAGATGGTCATGCGCGCTTCGACGCTGAGGTCGCTGATCGCCGGGCCCGCGAATTCAATCGCATAACCGGTGGCGCCCGAGGCACCTATTTTTTCGATCAGGGCCATGATGATGTCCTTGGACGTCACGCCGCTGCCGAGCAGGCCGTTGACGGTCACGCGCATCGTCTTCAGGCGTTTGTAGACCAGGGTTTGCGATGCCAGCAGGTGCTCGATTTCCGAGGTGCCGATACCGAAGCCGAAAGCGCCCAGGGCCCCGTAGGTAGTGGTGTGGCTGTCACCGGCGGCGACCACCATGCCGGGCAGGATAAAACCCTGCTCGGGGGCGACGACGTGTTCGATGCCCTGGCGCTTGTCCAGCACGTCGAACAGTTCGATGCCGAAGTCGCGGCAGTTTTCTTCGAAGTACGAAACCTGTCGGGCACCGCCGGCGTCGGGCATCGTCGCGATGCGGGTTGGGGTCGTGGGGTTCACGTGGTCGACCACGGCCAGTGTCGCGCCCGGACGCCAGACCTTGCGTCCCGACTCGCGTAGGCCGCTGAACGCCTGCGGGCTGGTGTATTCGTTGGCCACCTGGCGATCGATGTACAGCAGCACGTGGCCCTGATCGTCGAGTTCGCAAACGGTGTGGCTGTCGATGTGCTTTTGGTAGAGCGTTCTGGGGCAGGTCATGGAGTGGGCTCTTTTTCAGTCTTGTGCGAGATCACGGGTTTCTAACGTAGGGATAGAATATTCGTCGCGAATCCTGCATCAAGGCGCAATAAGTGATGCCTTTGCGCACGCATTGTGAATAATCGCTTCTGCGTCTGAATGACGAATATGGCGTTGGTGCTCCCGAACCTGTCGCGCAGGGGCAACCCTTTCTGTGGCGTGGCCCACTACCGGCCGGACAGGCCATTCAATCCGCGACAGAAAACATTCCTGTTAGCGACCATCCCGATTCCATCACTCAAATCCAAGCCCCTGTTTTTAAAGGGCTGGAGAGATTTTGCATGTGTGTTCTTACAGTATTTTCTGTGTATACATAAAAAATACAAAGCATTGACGGTACCCGAAACCCGTGCGAATCTGATTTCAACAACACGCCAAAGCGCTGATTCGACTGCCCCGGAGGTCTTTTGTGAAAAACGGCAAGAGCACTCTTTATGACGACCTCAAGCGTCAGATCCTCACCATGGAACTGGACCCCGACGAGGCGCTGGACGAGGTGGCGATCAGCGAGCGCTACGGGCTTTCACGGACCCCGGTGCGTGAAGTGTTCCGGCGGCTGGCGGGCGAGGGCTACATCGATATCCGGGAGAACCGCGGCGCGCGGGTGATCCCGATGAACCACTCGACGCTGCGCAACTTCTTCCTGGTGGCGCCCATGGTCTACGCCGCGATCGGTCGCTTGGCGGTGCAGAACTTCAAGGCTCATCAACTGGCCGACCTCAAGGAAACCCAGCGCCGTTTCCGCGCCGCGACGGTGTCCCGCGATGCGCTGATGATGGTGGTGGAGAACAATCGATTCCACGCGATCATGGGTGAAATGGCCGGTAACCAGTACCTGGAACCGAGCCTGGAACGATTGCTGATTGATCATGCCCGGATCGGCCATACGTTTTTCCGTCCTCGCGACGAGGACACCGAGAAACGCCTGGAACTTTCAGCCGAACATCACGATTCATTTATTGTCGCCATCGAAAATCGCGACGAGAGCGCTGTGGTGGATCTGGTGTTTGAACATTGGGAACTTTCTCGCGAAAACATGGAAATGTTTATTGCACCTCAAGGGATGAAAGCGGACCTGATGTATTTATCCAAATAGTATTTGGAGATATTGATCCCGGCCCGATCAATATAAGTAAGTGCCCAAGTGGCACACGGCATTGAGTGTCAACTCTGACAAGAGCAGGGCAGAGCTGACAGGCAATAAACGCTGAACCGGATGGTGGACGAAAAGTTTCACGCCACGGGCTTCTATTGTTTAGAGGCTGATAAAAACAGATTGATTGAAAATCGAGGAACGCCATGAACAAGTTTTTTAAGGCAGTTTGCGCGGTCGCGCTTATGGGCATGTTCATACTGCCTGTGCAAGCGGAAGAGAAGACCATCACGGTCGGTACCCTGTCATGGGAAGACTTGACGCCCATTACCGGTATTACCAAGAAGGTGCTTGAAGACTCCGGCTATACGGTCAAGGTCATCGAATTCTCCGAGTGGGGCATTGCCTACGCGGCACTGACCAAGGGCGATATCCAGATACTGGCCTCGCAGACCGACTATGCGGCGCAGGATTACTGGAACAAGAACAAGAACCGCCTGGAAAAACTGTCGCCGGTGTCCTATGGCCTCTACCAGGCAATCGCGGTGCCCAAGTACGTCGACATCGACTCGCTTGAACAGCTCAATGACAACGCCGAGAAGTTCGGCGGAAAGATCATCGGTATCGAACCGGGCTCCGGCCTGATGAGTGATGCCACCAAAGCGGTCAAGGACTACGGCATCAAACTGCAACTGCTCGAAGGCAGCACCGCGGCGATGACAGCGGCCCTGAAGTCGGCGGTGGATCGCAAGGAGTGGGTGGCGGTGACCGTATGGGAACCGTCCTGGATGGCGCAAAAGTTTGATCTCAAGTTCCTGAAAGATCCAAAAGGCGTATTCCCGCCGCCACAAGGCTACTACTGGATCGGACATAAGGGTTTTACCCAGGAATACCCGCATGCCCGTGAAGTCATTGCCAGTGTTTATGTTCCGCTGGGCGATATCACCAACATAAATGGCCAGGTTAAAGACGGGAAAAGCATGGAGCAGGCGGTCAACGACTGGACGACCAAAAATGCTGACCTGTTGAAGCGCTGGGAAAATATTAAGAAGCCATAATCCTTGTAGGAGCGAGCTCTGCTCGCGATGGACTTGAAGGCACCGTGTTCATTCAGGCAGCCCTCGTAATCGTTAACGACCATCGCGAGCAGAGCTCGCTCCTACAGTAGTCATGCCACTGCCGAGTTTTGATCAATTAGAAAAACCAGCAAAACTGGTTCAATAGGCAAACAAATGAATACGGTCAAAATAGACACTAACGAAGTGCTCGTGGATTGTCAGTCAGTCTGGAAAATCTTCGGTCAGAACGCCAAGGCAGCGATGGATGCTGTGGTGCAAAAGGGACTCAGTAAAACCCAGATCCTGCAGGATTATGGCTGCGTGGTCGGGGTGTCCGATGTCAGTCTCCAGGTTCGTCGCGGCGAGATCTTTTGCATCATGGGGCTGTCCGGCAGTGGCAAGTCCACCCTTATCAGGCTCCTCAACAAGTTGATTACGCCCAGCTCCGGGAAAGTGTTCGTCAAGGGCAACGACCTGGCCGCACTGTCTCCCGCGAAATTGCGGGAAGTCAGGGCACGTAACATCGGCATGGTGTTTCAGAGCGTCGCCTTGCTGCCCAATCGCACGGTGCTGGAAAACACCGCGTTCGGCCTGGAAGTGCAGGGTGTCGGCAAAGCCGAGCGTTATCAGGTGGCAGAGCGGGCGCTGGCCAAGGTCGGTCTGACTGATTGGGCCTCACGCTACCCCAGTGAATTGTCGGGCGGGATGCAGCAGCGGGTGGGGCTGGCGCGGGCCATTACCGCCGACCCCGAAGTGATCCTGATGGATGAACCCTTCAGTGCACTGGATCCGCTGATTCGCCGGCAACTGCAGGATGAGTTCCGGCAGTTGACCAAGGAACTGGGCAAATCTGCGGTGTTCATTACCCACGACCTGGAAGAGGCGATCCGCATCGGCGATCGCATCGCGATCATGAAGGATGGCGTGATCATCCAGGTCGGCACCGCCGAGGAGATTGTCCTGAATCCGGCGGATGATTATGTGGCGGAGTTTGTCGCCGGCATTTCCCGCCTGCACCTGGTCAAGGCCCATTCGGTCATGACCCCGGTGGCGGCGTACCAGGCAGTCAATCCGTCCTGCGATCTGGCGCGATTGCCCAAAGCCTCCACCGAAGCCGACATCGACGAGCTGATCGGCCTGACCACGCAAACCAATCTCGAAGCCATCGCCGTGGTGAAAAACGGCGCGGTGGTGGGGGTGATCACCCCGCGCGATCTGCTGCGAGGCGTGCAAGGTCTGCCGAATGAAGTTGCGGCTGAACACGCGGCCACCGTCCTGGAGGCATCGACATGAGCACGCCCGATTTTTCCTCGCAGTTCGACTCGGTCGTCGACTCCGGCCTGGAGTGGCTTTCCGAACACGGTGAATGGCTCTTCGAATCAGCCAACACGGTGCTGGAAGGCGTTTTCAAAGGTGTGCAGTGGTGCCTGGCGTATCCGCCGTACTACGTCATTGCAATCGTTATCGGCCTGATCGGCTGGCGTATGGTGGGGGTTCGCTTTGCCGTGCTCTCGACCCTGGCATTGCTCGCCTGCGCCATGATCGGCCTGTGGCCGGAAACCGTCAGTACGCTGGCACTGGTGCTCACGGCCACGGTGCTGGCCTTGATCGTCGCGGTGCCCTTGGGCGTGTTGGCGGGCCTGGCGCCGGTGTTCGATCGCGTGGTCGATCCTTGCCTGGACCTGATCCAGACCATGCCCCCCTACATTTACCTCCTGCCGGCGATCGCGCTGCTGGGCTACGGTCCTGCTACCGCGCTGCTCGCCACCTTTATTGTGGCGGTGCCGCCGGCGCTGCGCCTGACGTCCCTGGGCATTCGCATGACGCCCAAGGAGTTCATCGAACTGGGCGAGGCCAGCGGTGTCACCGGCTTGCAGATGTTCTTCAAGATTCGCCTGCCGTTCGCCATGCCCAGCATCATGGCCGGGGTCAACCAGAGCCTGATGATGGCCTTCGGCATGGTGGTGATCGCCGGAATTGTCGGCTCCGGTGGCCTCGGCGAATCGATCTACGGCGCCGTGCGTACCCTTGATATCGCCAAGTCGATCAACGCGGCGATTGCCATTGTGATTCTGACCATGATCCTCGACCGGCTCGCCCAAAGCGCAGCGCAGTCGCGGATGGGAGACAGTCAATGAGCCTCCTGGATTTGCGTTTCTCTCCCGGCGCGTTTCTCGCCCCTGGCATCGATTGGTTGAATGCCAATCTGCACGGTCTGTTCGTGCTGATCAGCAAAGTGATCGAGACCACCCTGGGCGGCATCGAAACCGCGTTGCTGGCACCGTCGCCCTACGTGTCGATCGCGGTTGTCGTCGTGCTGGCCTTTATCTTCGCCAGCCTGCGGGTGGCGATCTTTGCCGGGCTGATGTTGGCGTTCTGCCTGTTTTCGGGGCTGTGGGTGGCGTCGATGCAGACCATTGCCCTGGTCTCGGTCTCGGTGCTGATCTCGGTGGCGATTGCCTTTCCCCTGGGCGTGCTGGCGGCGCGGGTCAAGCGTGTGGACGCGGCGTTCCTGCCGATTCTCAACGTGATGCAAACCGTGCCGCCGTGGGTGTACCTGATTCCGGCCGTGATGTTGTTCAGCCTCGGCCGCGTGCCGGCGATCATTGCCACCATTGTGTATGGCATCCCGCCGATGCTGCGCTTGACCACCCTGGCGTTCAAGCAACTGCCCAAGGACCTGCTGGAACTGGGCCAGGCGCTGGGTGCTTCGCCACGCTCGATTCTGTTCAAGATCGAATTACCGACCGCAGCGCCGACGCTGTTGGTCGGGCTGAACCAATGCATCCTGCTGTCGTTGGCGATGGTGGTGTTGGCGGGGCTGGTGGGCGCCGGTGGTCTTGGCGCCGAAGTCACCCGCGGGCTGACCCGCATGGAAATGGGCCTGGGGCTACGCGCCGGTCTGGCGATCGTTGCGGTCGCGCTGCTGCTCGATCGCTTGTCACGCGGCGCCTTGCAGCGTCATTCGCCACGGCAGATGGTTTAAGGGTGTGGGTGTGGGTGTGGGAGCGAGCCTGCTCGCGAAGGCGGTGGGCCTGGCACATTGATGTTGGCTGTGCCGGCTTCTTCGCGAGCAGGCTCGCTCCCACAGATGATCTGTGTTGTACGCACAATGAGTGTCCGCCGAAGTTCCTTGTGGGAGCGAGCCTGCTCGCGAAAGCGGTGTGACAGTCAACATCAATGCTGAATGTTGCACCCCCTTCGCGAGCAGGTCCGCTCCCACAGGGATTAGTCCTGAATCAAGTGGTACTACCCACTTGCCCACGGCGTTCATTTTGCGTAAACAGGCCACTCACCGAACCCGGTCAGGAGTAGCAGCCATCAAGGCGTTAAATCACATGTTCGTCATCACGACGAAGCGAGGCGTGCGTTGGTAGAGCGGCGTCAGTTCAGCGGTGCCATGAAGGGTAAGAACCTGCGTTACCTCAATGAGCACGAAGGCCAGTCGGTCCGGGCCCGGGCGGGATTCCTGCTGCTGGAGCATTTTTCGTTGCCGGCGTTCACCCAGGCGCTCGACACCGTCATCACGGCCAACCTGTTGCGGCCCGAGCTGTTCTCGACGAAAACCTTTGGCTTGACCGAAGGGGAAGTGATCAGCGACCTGGGGTTGGTGATCCGACCCGATGCCTGCCTCAGTCATGCCGAGATTCAGGCGCTGGATCTGCTGGTGGTGTGTGGCGGCTACCGTACCGCGCTCAAGGCTGACGAGGCGTTGATCAACCTCCTGCATGACGCAGCCGAACAGGGGGTTACGTTAGCGGGGGTATGGAATGGCGCCTGGTTCCTCGGGCGAGCCGGCCTTCTGGACGGCTATCGCTGTGCGATTCACCCGGAACACCGGCCAGCACTGGCGGAAATCGCCAAGCTCACGCAAGTCACCAGCGAAGCGTATGTGGTGGACCGCGACCGCCTGACGGCCTCCAGTCCAAACGGCACCTTCTATATGGCGCTGGAGTGGATCAGGGGATTGCACGACAAAGCGTTGACCGACGGCATCGAAGACATCCTGGCCTTCGAGGCGTCCCGTTACCGGCGCATTAAACCCTCGCTCAATGCCTCGGTGTGTGGTCCGTTGCGTGAGGTGGTCAACCTGATGGACGCCAACCTCGAAGAGCCGCTGGAAATGGAAGCGCTCTGTGAATACGCGGGCCGCTCCCGCCGCCAGATCGAGCGCCTGTTCAAGGAACAACTGGGCACCACGCCGCAGCGCTATTACATGGACTTGCGCATCACGGAAGCGCGTCGCCTGTTGCAGCACACCACCTTGAGCATCGTCGAAGTATCGGTGGCCTGTGGCTTCGTTTCGCCCAGCCACTTCAGCAAGTGCTACAGCTCGTATTTTGGCTATCGGCCGTCGAAGGAAACGCGGCTGGTCAAGTGATCGCCTGATAGCGCTTGGAGGCCGAGATTTTGTAGGAGCGAGCAAGCTCGCTCCTACAAAAGGCCGGCGTTGATACCGTCGTTTTTCACCTCAAATCCACTCCCCAACAACCGCCCATCACCTGCCATTGAGCCCTGTTTCTTTTGTGTATTTTAATTGTAGACACAAAGAATAACGTTGTTTTATAGTGCGAATACAGGTAGTAGACAGTGCTCACTCACCCGTACGAAGGTTTCTGAAGATGGCCACAAAAGAACTCGATCCGCAGGCTGGCAACGAATTGCCTGTAGACCGTAAAGCTGTGTTGGGCGAAGCGCTGCGGCGGCGGATCCTGAGCATGGAACTGGCACCTGGCGCAGTGGTGGATGAACTGGCCTTGTGCGACGAGTTCGGGTTGTCTCGCCCACCGGTGCGTGAGCTGATGCGGCAGATGTCGGCCGAAGGCTATATCGATCTTGAAGCCAATCGCGCTGCGCGGGTTTCGTCGATGAACTATCAATCGCTGCGCAGCTTTTTCCTCGCGGCACCGCTGATCTACATCGCCACCACCCAACTCGCCGCCAGCCACGCAACGGCTGCCGAGATTGTCGAGCTCAAGCGCATCCAGGCGCTGTTCCGTATCGCCATCGAAGAAAAGGATGTCGAGAAGCGCGTGCTCTACAACGACGAATTCCACCTGCAGATCGGCAAGATGGCGCACAACGCTTACCTGATGCCGAGCTTGCAGCGCCTGCTGATCGACCATGCGCGGCTGGGCAAGATCTTCTATCGCCACCCGACCACCGTCGATATGCAGCAAGACCTGGAAGTGGCAGCCCAGCAGCATGACGAAATGATCAGCGCCATTGAACACCATGATCCGGTTCTGGCCGGGGATATCGTGCGCGCGCATCTGGAGCTGTCCCGTCGACGGATGTCCGAATACGCCGCGCCGGAAGGATTGGAAGTGGCACTTACTTACTAAAGGCACTACCGGTTGCACGGGCGGAACCACCATTCACTCCGTGATGGGATCGTGCCGAAGGGAAGCTTTTAGTACTCACAACTATAAAAGAACCCAGGTCGCGAACATGACAAAGATCAGATACACCCCGGCAGACGACTCCACCTGTGGCTGGTTCCACTTGAGTCCGCCCCGAGTGGCCCGTGCGTCCCATTCGGGCATCCGTTCGGCACGCTGGGTGGTGGTGGGCGCCGGGTTCACCGGATTGGCGGCGGCGCGGCAGTTGGCGCTGAACTTTCCGGATGACGAGATCGTGTTGATCGAAGCGCAAGAGGTCGGCTACGGCGCTTCCGGAAGAAATGCCGGGTTCGCCATCGACCTGCCACACGATATCGGCGCGGACGATTACATCGGCGACATCAAGACCGCGAAGATCAGCATGGAGTTGAACCTGACCGGGCAATCGATCTTGAAGGGCCTGGTGGAGAAGCACCGGATCCAGTGTCAGTTCAGCATGTGCGGCAAGTACCAGGCGGCCATCGAGGACCGCGGCATCGCGGTGCTGGATGCCTATCGCCGTGGCCTGGACAAGCTCGGTCAGGATTACGAAATGATCGAAGAGAAGGACTTGCCCAAGCACATTGGCACGCACTTCTATCGCAAGGCCTTGTTTACGCCGGGCACCGCCCTGATCCAGCCGGCGGCCCTGGTCAAAGGCCTGGCCGACAGCCTGCCGGCCAACGTCACGCTGTATGAAAACACCCCGATTACCGAAGTGGAGTATGGCGACAAGACCATCCTCACCCACAAGAACGGTCGGATCGTTGCCGACAAGCTGCTGCTGACCAATAACGCCTTCGCCATGAGTTTCGGCTTCTTGAAAGGGCGCATGTTGCCGATCTTCACCTACGCGAGTCTGACCCGGCCGCTGACGGACGCAGAACAGACGCGCCTGGGTGGCCGGCCCTACTGGGGGGTGATTCCCGCCGACCCTTTCGGCACCACACTGCGCCGGACCACCGACAACCGCCTGCTGGTGCGCAACAGCTTCAGCTTCAATGCCGATGGACGCAGCCATGCCAAGTACCTGCAGCGCTTCAACCAGCGGCATAAAGAGTCGTTCGAGCGCCGCTTCCCCATGCTTCCGGACGTCAATTTCGAGTACACCTGGGGTGGCTCGCTGGCGCTGTCGAGGAATCACATGGCGCACTTCGGCCAGTTGAGCGACAACGTCTATGGCGCACTGTGCTGCAACGGACTGGGGGTCACGCGGGGGACGGTCACGGGCACGCTGCTGGCCGACTGGCTGGCGGGCAAACGCAATCATCTGATCGACTTTCTGTTGTCCTCCCCGGGACCGAACAGAAATCCACCCGAACCCATACTCTCGGCAGGTGTAAACATGAACCTTCTATGGGGACAGTGCCGCGCCGGAAAGGAAAGCTGATCCAGTAATACGCTAGTTAGATACGTTCGAATTTAAACGATCGATTGGAAGTTGTGAGTGCTGTTGGCGCGTCCATGGTGGCTCACGGTTTTTGATCGCGACGGCTTTCGTTTGCCTGAATTTCGGGTTTGCGCCGGGGCCCTTCGAATGACCGAGGCTAAATAGGAGACAATAATGACAAGTCCTAATACATCCATTGAGGATGTTCCTCTCAATAACTTTCACCGTTTGTTGACGGCCCGTTCGGGAGGCGGGTCGTTTGTAGACGGTTATGTATTGAGCATTATCGGTATCGCCATGTTGCAAGTGACGTCGGCGCTGAACCTGTCAGAGTTCTGGCAGGGGATGATCGCGGCTTCAGCCTTGATGGGGGTATTTTTCGGCGGTTTTATCGGCGGCTGGCTGACGGACAAGTTGGGTCGCAAGACCGTTTACTTTATCGGCCCCTCGTTGTTCATCCTGTGTTCGCTGGCGCAGTTTTGGGTGGAGTCGGCCGCGGCGTTGTTCGCTTTCAGATTCATCATCGGACTGGCGGTGGGCATTGAGTACCCGGTGGCCACCTCGCTGTTGGTGGAGTTCCTGCCCAAGAAACAACGGGGCCCACGACTCGCGGCGTTGACCATCCTGTGGTTCGCCGGTGCGGCATTTGCCTATGTGGTGGGTAACGCGATCCTCAATACCGGCGGCGACGATGCCTGGCGCTATGCACTGGCCAGCGCCGCCGTCATCGGACTGGTGCTGTTCGTGATGCGCATCGGCACCCCGGAGTCCGCCCGCTGGCTGTTGAGCAAAGGGCGCGACCGCGACGCCGAGCAGGTGATCAAGCGCGTGTATGGCCCGCACTATTCGCTGCGGGATCTGCCGGAACAGCCTGACGAAAAGAAAATGACGTTCAGCGACTTGCTGCACTCCGGATATGGCAAACGCCTGTTCTTTGTTTCGGTGTTCTGGTCATGTTCGATCATTCCGGTATTTGCTGTTTATGCCTTCGCGCCCAAAGTTCTGTTGGCACTTAACCTGAAAGGCGAGTGGGCATCCTATGGCTCCATGGCCATTACGTTGTTGTTTGTGGTTGGTTGTGTACTGGCCACCAAACTGATCAACACGATTGGCCGGCGCAGCATGTTGATCCACAGTTTTTTATGGTCGGGCGTGTCGTTGCTGCTGTTGGCGATGTTTTCCAACGGCAACGAACTGCTCGTGCTCTTCCTGTTCGGTGCCTATGCCGTATTCATCGGTGGCGCGCAGGTTCTGCAACTGGTCTATCCGAACGAACTGTTCCCTACGGAAATCCGCGCCTTTGCCGTCGGCATCGGCACTTCGCTGTCCCGCGTAGGGGCGGCGGTCGGTACTTACCTGGTGCCTGTTTCGCTACAGACACTGGGTATCGGCAACACCATGTATGTGGCGGCAGTCGTGACCTTTATCGGGTTGACGGCGGCCTGGGCCATGGCACCTGAAACACGTTCGCTGAACTTGCGCGATGCGGCGGCACTGAGTTGAACAATCCCTTACTGACGGAGAAACAATCATGAAGTTCGAAGGCATCTATACCCCGGCAATCACGCCCCTGACCGCAAGCGGCGAAATCGACAAATCGGCCTTCGCCGAGGTGCTCGAATACCTGATCGAATCCAAAGTGCACGGCATCATCATTGGCGGTTCGACCGGTGAGTACTACGCCCATACCGCTCAAGAGCGCATCGCCCTGGCCGCCCAGGCCAAGGACGTGATCGGCGGGCGTTTGCCGCTGGTCATCGGCACCGGCGCCATCCGCACCGAAGACTCGGTGGAATACGCCACGGCCGCCCGCGCCATCAAGGCCGACGCGATTCTGGTCGGCTCGCCACCCTATGCACTGCCGACCGAGAAAGAAAACGCCATCCATGCATTGACCGTCGATCGCGCCGCCGACCTGCCGATCATGCTCTACAACTACCCGGCGCGGATGGGTGTGAGCATGGGCGAGGAGTACTTCGCGGCGGTGTCCGAATCGAAGAACATCGTCGCGATCAAGGAAAGCTCCGGCGACATGGCGCAAGTCCACCGTCTGGCGCGCAACTACCCGAACATCAGCCTGTCCTGCGGCTGGGACGACCAGGCGCTGGAATTCTTTGCCTGGGGCGCGCGCAGCTGGGTGTGTGCCGGTTCCAACTTCATTCCCCGCGAACACGTTGCCCTCTACGAAGCCTGCGTCGTCGAGAAGGATTTCGAAAAAGGGCGCAAGATCATGAGCGCGTTCATGCCGCTGATGGACTTCCTGGAAAGCGGCAAGTTCGTGCAGTCGATCAAGTACGGCTGCGAACTCAATGGCCTGCGCACTGGCAGTGTGCGTTCGCCGCTGCAGCCGCTGTATGAGCACGAAAAACAGGCCCTGAAGGACGTCATCGCCACCCTCAAACGTGAAGTCGCACAAGTGATCGGGAGTTCGAACAATGGCTGATCTGCTCAGCGCGGCCGACTATGCCGCCATCGCCAAACAACTGAAATTGCCCACTCAATCCTTCGTCGACGGCGCGCCGTACACTTCGGGTTCGGGCAAGACCTTCACCACCACCAACCCGGCCACGAACGAAGTGTTGGCCGAGATCACTGCATGTGACGCCAAGGACGTCGATTTCGCCGTGGCCAAGGCCAAGGCAGCCTTCGACGACGGTCGCTGGCATAAGCTCAGCCCCGGCGAACGCAAGAAAGTGCTGCTGCGCTTTGCCGATCTGCTGGAACAGAACGCCCATGAACTGTCGGTCATGGAAAGCCTGGACAGCGGCAAGCCGATTCGCGAGTGCGAGCTCACCGACATTCCCGAAACCATTCACATGATCCGCTGGCACGCCGAGCTGATCGACAAGATCTACGACAACACCGCGCCGGTCGGTTCCGGCGCATTGAGCCTGGTGGTGCGCGAAGCCATCGGCGTCGTGGGCCTGGTGCTGCCGTGGAACTTCCCGCTGCTGATGCTGGCGTGGAAAATCGGCCCGTCCCTGGCCGCCGGTTGTTCGATCATCGTCAAACCCGCCAAGGAAACCACGCTGACGGCACTGCGCGTCGCCGAACTGGCCCATGAGGCCGGCGTACCGGCCGGTGTGTTCAACGTGTTGTCGGGTGGTGGCAGCGAAGTAGGGGAGCCGCTGGGCCGGCACATGGACGTGTCCATGGTCAGCTTCACCGGTTCGACGGCGACCGGTCGCCGTTTCCTCAACTACGCGGCGGATTCGAATCTCAAGCGCATCGTGCTGGAGTGCGGCGGCAAAAACCCGGCCGTGGTGATGAACGACGTCGAAGACCTGGATCTGGTGGCCAGCCACGTGGTCAATGGCGCGTTCTGGAACATGGGGGAAAACTGCTCGGCGTCGTCGCGCCTGATCGTCCATGCCGACATCAAGGACGAGTTGCTCAAGCGCATTGGCGTGCAGATGCGCGAATGGAAAATGGGCAGCCCGCTGGACCCGGAAAACCGCATCGGCTCGATGGTCAGCAAGGCGCACTTCGAGAAGGTCCGCTCTTACCTGGAGCACGCCGCCACCGAAAAACTGAATGTGGTGTTCGGCGGCAACACCGAAGGCGAGATTTTTGTCGAACCCACCGTGGTGGATGGCGTGGGTGCCGAAAGCCGGCTGTTCCAGGAAGAAATTTTCGGCCCGGTGCTCGCAGTGACCACCTTCACCACCCTTGATCAAGCCATCGCCCTGGCCAACGACTCGGTGTACGGCCTGGCGGCGTCGGTCTACACCGACAACCTGCGCAACGCCATCAAGCTGTCCCGGGAAATCCGCGCAGGGATCGTGACGGTCAACTGCTTCGGTGAAGGCGACGCCTCCACGCCATTCGGTGGCTACAAGGAATCCGGCTTCGGCGGACGCGACAAGTCGATCTGGGCGCATGATCAGTACACGGAGATCAAGACGATCTGGATTGACGTGTCCGAGCGGTAAAGGTCATTCGCGCTCCCACATTGGATCGATGTGAACCCAAATTTTGTGTTCACCAGAGATCCCCTGTGGGAGCGAGCCTGCTCGCGAAAGCGGCATCACGGCCGACGCCAATTTCACTGACACTGCATCCAGGCAGCCATCGCTGTTTTTGAATGAAGCATAGGTTTTTGGCGGGGCTACTACCGTCTTCGCGAGCAGGCTCGCTCCCACATTGGTTCGTACACGACGCGGATCAAGTGTGGGAGCGAGCCTGCTCGCGAAAGCGGCTTCACTTTCAACGCAAAATCAAGCAGCCACCCCTCAAGGCGCGCCAAACATCATCGTCCAGTAAACCCCCTGATCACTGCGCGCCTCCGTCGCGAAGCCCGCACCCACCTGGGTAAACATCGGGTTCATCAAATTGGCGCAATGTCCGGGACTGGCCAGCCAACCCGCCATGGCCTTGCCCGGTGAGCCCTGGCCGGCGGCGATGTTTTCGCCGATCTGCCGGCCACGGAAGCCCGCGGCTCTGGCCCGGTCGGCGGCGGTGTCGCCATCGGGGTCGCGGTGGGCAAAGTAATTGCCGTAGGCCATCGCCTTGCTGTGCCCTTGCGCGGCGGCGCCGAGGCTGGCGTTCCAGGCCAGTGGCCGGGCGGCGGCGAAGCGCTGGCGACCGCACAGACGTGGTTTGGAACGGGCGGCGTTGACCTGGGCGAGTAAGGTTTTGCCAACGTTGCGGGTATCGTTCAGTTGCCGGTCCATGACCGGTTGCGCCATCACCACCTGCCATTCACCCCGGCGGCGGCTGACCCCGACATCGGCGTACTGGCTATCGAGCAGCGCGGCGCAGTGGTCGCTCTGCAGCAGATCAAAAGCTTCTTCGGCATCTTGCGCACCCACAACGCGGATGCTGCGCACCGACACGGCCTGATAGCCGGAATCTTTCAACCGCTCCCGCAAACCACCGCCGTAACCGACCGGTAGCGCCAGGCTGGATTTCAGTGCCAGCGGCGCCAATCGTTGGCTGGGTCGGCGTTCGCAGCCCCGGGGATGGGCCCGGTAATCATTGATGGCGTCCACCAGTTCTCGCTCCGCACCGGCGTGGGCGGGGTTGGCGAACAAGGGAAGCGAGGTCAGCAGGCACAGCGAAGTGAAGCGCAAGGCAAGGGCGGTTTGGCGCATGGTGCGGACAGCTCTGATGAGTTGACGACGGTTGGGAGGAGGATCAATCGCCGGTCTTAGACTGGCGCCCCGAAACTAGTTCAAGGGGCCGGAGGGGATATTTGCTGAGGCGCTGGTGTGTCCGACGAACGTAGCGGGGGGAGGGCGGCTATTCGGTTTCAACGTCCTGCGCCGGCTCGACCGGCCGCAGCTTGAAGCGGCAGACATGACCGCCACGGACCATGCATTCGCTGTGCTCCACTTCACCGCCGCCCAATGCACCGATCAGCGCCAGGTCCAGTTCACAGACCACCGGGTGCGCAGCGGCGAGACGATGGAACACGCAGTTGTGCGCCACAATTTGCGCATCGCCGGAGGAGCGAAAGAATACCTCGGCTTCATACCCTGCCTGGTTCATGTGCTCCACGATCTTCACTTCATCGACGACCTGCCGTTCGCGGTCCAGGGCCAGTTTGCGGCCCAGGCTGCGCATCAGCGCCGCCAGGGCCTCGGGGCCGATGATGTCGGCCACTTCATCAATCAGCGCGTTGGCCAGCAACTGGTACTGGCGCGGGAACTGTTCCCTGGCATGGTCGGTGAGCTGATACAACTGCTCCGGACGCCGCCCCGTCGGGCGGGTGTCGCCGCGCAGCACCAGGCCGTCACGCTCCAGCGCCGCCAGGTGCTGGCGAATCGCCGTGCGCGTGACCGCCAGATGCTCGGCCAACTCGTCAATGCTCATGCCGGCACCGTGGTGCAGCAACGCATTGAGCAAGTCCTGCTGTGTCCGGCCCAGTCCTTCCAGCATGGTGTGCCCTCGCGCGGTGTCAGAACTTGTCGGGGAATTGCTTGACCAGCGCAGCGGTCAACGCATCGGCCAAGGCCAGGATGTGCGTACGCATCATGTGCCAGGTCTTCGCCTCGCCAGCGTAGTCGTGGGCGGCGAATTCATCGATCTGGGCAACGTGATGGCCGCCATGGGCCGATAGCAGATTCACCAGTGTCGCCTCCGGCAGGTTGGGGTTGGCACCGGCCAGAAACGCGGCGATGGCCTTGGCATTGCTGGTCAGGTCCGCTACGGCGGCTTGCTTGCCCTTGGCGTCCTTGGCCACCGTGGCATCGCTGTAGTGTTTCACCGCGCCCCAATGGCCGGCAAGCAACTTGAGCAGTTGATCCGCCGCCGGTTGGCCGTACAGCGGTGCGATGCTATTGGCGATTTTTGTCGCGTTGTCGACCACCTGATCCGCCGCGACCTTGGCTTGTTTCTGATCGGTGGCCTGGTTGGCCTGCGCGTAGGTTCTGATCCAGAAAATATGCTCCACCCACAGGTCGCGAAGCGCCAGGCGCGTGGTCAGCGCCGGGCTGTCGGCGGCAGGGGAGGCGGTGGGCGTTGCGCTCCAGGCCGGTTGCGCGCAGAAAGCCAGCAGGATCAGAGCCAATACCTTGATATTCATGACGGCACCCTCGTGTTGGTGAGAACGACAATATCAATTAAAGCATGAAAATATGTTTTTATTGGGCGAGGGCGAAGTCTCGGATCAACGGTCGGGATCTTTGCTGAATCGGCAGGCCTCATCGCGGGCAAGCCACGCTCCCAAAGGTTTCGCGTCGATCACGAAATGACGGATCGACTTGAACCCTGTGGGAGCGTGGCTTGCCCGCGATGGAGTGTCAGATGCATGGGTGTCGACTGACACGCCTTCGTCAGTAAACATCCCGCAGATAACGCTTCTGCTCGCTCAACTGCCGCCAGTAGTCCGCAGCGCCTTCGGTGCACAATCCGCCATGGTCCTGGGCGATCCGGCGCAGGGCCTGGTCGACGTCCCTGGCCATGCAACTGGCATCCCCGCAGATGTACAACTGCGCACCTTCCTGCAGCCAGCGCCACAGTTCGGCCCCTTGTTCGCGAATGCGGTCCTGCACGTAGACCTTCTGCGCCTGATCGCGGGAGAAGGCCAGGCTGAGTTCAGTCAGCAGGCCATCGCGTTGCATGCCTTGCAGTTCATCGCGGTAGTAAAAATCGCTGGCGGCGTGCTGCTCGCCGAAGAACAGCCAGTTCTTGCCCTGGTCACCCCGTGCGCGACGTTCCTGGAGGAAGGCGCGAAACGGCGCGACGCCCGTGCCGGGGCCGATCATGATCATCGGCAGGTCGCCATCGACCGGTGCGCGAAAATGCTTCGACTGTTGCACGAACACCGGCACGGTGCTGTTTTCGGCGCGGTCGGCGAGGAAGGTCGAGGACACACCTTTGCGCTTGCCATAGCGCACGGCGGCCACCGTGAGATGAACTTCCTGCGGATGCGCCTTGGGGCTGGAGGAAATGGAATACAGCCGTGGTTGCAGGCGCTTGAGGGTGCCCAGCAGCTCGCCGGCCGAGCAGTCGACCGGAAACGCCTGCAACACGTCGGCCAGTTGCCGGCCCCAGAGCCAGTCTTTCAACTCAGCCTTGCGCTCGCTGCCCAGCAGTTGTTTCAACGCCGGGTTGCGGCTGCGTTCGGCGATGAACGCCAGGGTGTCGCTGCTGGGGCGGGCGATTTCGAAGTGTTCAGTCAGCGCCTGGTGTAATGGCAGGTCACCGACTTTGTCGACGTGAACGGGGGTGTCGGCGCCCAGGCGCGTCAGTTCCAGCATCTCGCCGACCAGTTCCGGGCAGTTGCGCGGAATCACGCCCAAGGCATCGCCGGCTTCGTAGTGAAGCCCGGAATCGGCCAGCGCCAGGGAAAACATGCGGGTTTCCTTGTTGGCGCTTTGCTGGTTCAGGTGCAGGTTGCTCAGCAAGCGCGAGGCGTAGGGTTTGGCCTTGCACGGTGAGTTGGCGGGGCTGGCGACAGTAACGGCTGCTGGCTCGATCGTTGCCGGTTGCAGGGTTTTCAGAAGGTCGGCTATCCATTGGTCGGCGCGAGCCTCGAATTCAGTATCGCAATCGACTCGCTCCAGCAGTCGCGTGGCGCCCAGTGCCTCGAGACGCTGATCAAGCTTTTTGCCGTGCTGGCAGAACTGGTCATAGTTGGGATCGCCCAGGGCCAGTACCGCGAAGCGCAGGGACTCCAGGCGTGTCTCGGCACGGCTCAAGCTGTGCCAGAAGCCTTCGCCATTGTCCGGCGGATCGCCGTCACCGAAGGTGCTGCTGATCACGGCCAGGGTTTGCGTGCTGGTCAGTCTGCTGGCCGGGAAATCGGCCATCGCGCTCAGCTCGACGACGATGCCGGCGTCGCGTAAACGGCTGGCGAAACGCTCAGCCAAGGCTTCGGCATTGCCCGTTTGCGAGGCCCACAACAGGGTCACCGTCGGTGGGCTTACGGAGGGTTCGTGGCTGGCGGCGAGGGCGGGAGCAGTGGTCTCGACCCGGCTGAACAACCCGCCCAACACACCGTCCAGCCATAGCCGCGTCTCGCTGGCCATGGGGGCGTTGCCCGGCAGCACTGGCACGCCGCTCGCCTGCCGGCCCGCCGTGGATTGCAGGCCACTGACGAAACCGGCGAGGTACAGGCGTTCCTGTTCATTCAACGCAGGCGAGGGCAGGCGACTGACACCGACGATATCGGCAAAGGCCTCGATGCTCGACATGGCGAGTTCCTCTGGCAAAGGGGAAACGGGGAGAGGTTCTTCAGCCGGCGCGGGCACTTCAAGGAACTGGTGCTCGATCAGTTCGACCCGTTGCAGGGCGACGGCGCAGAACTTGAATTCAGGCTGCAGCGAAATCGGGTCGACCGCATCATGGGTGACCGCATTGATCGCCAGGTTTTCACCGAACACGTCGTTCCAGTGAAAGGGCGCAAAACAATTGCCCTGACGCACCCGATCGGTCACCACCGCCGGCAATACAGCCCGGCCGCGCAGCGAACGCACTTCGACGTGGTCCTTGTCGCGAATGCCAAAACTGGCGGCATCTTCCGGATGGATCTCGACGAAGGGACCGGGATTGAGCTTGTTCAGCGTCGCGACCTTGCCGGTCTTGGTCAGGGTGTGCCACTGGTGTTGCAAGCGGCCGGTGTTGAGGACGAAGGGAAATTGCTCGTCGGGCATTTCCGCCGGTGGCAGGTGCGGACGAGCGAGGAAGATACCCTTGCCATGTTCGGTGGCGAACACGATGGCCGGCTGGCTGCCATCAGTCTCGGTCTTGAGGGTCTGGCTGACGCCATTGTTGAGGTAGCGAATCGGGTTGCGCTCCTCGGCGTCATCCGCAGCGCAGGGCCATTGCAGCGGTTGTTCCCGCAGGCGCGCATGGCTGGCGCCGCGAATGTCGTAGCCGGTCTTGGGGTTCCAGGCGCGTTTGATCTCTTCGAACACTTCAGCGGAGGAACGGTAGGTGAACGCCTCGGCAAAGCCCATTTCGCACGCCACCCGGGCGATGATCTGCCAGTCGGCCAGCGCCTCGCCGGGCGGCGCCACGGCCTGTTGCATCAGGGTCAGGTTGCGTTCGGAGTTGATCATCACCCCTTCGGCTTCGGCCCAGAGTGCGCCGGGCAGGAGAATGTCGGCGTAACGGTTGGTCTCGGTGTCGAGGTAGGCATCCTGGGTGATGACCAGTTCAGCGGCCTGCAAACCTTCGATCACTTTGCGGCGGTTGGGCACCGATGCCACCGGATTGGTGCAGATGATCCAGCAGGCCTTGATCCGGCCCGCACCCATTTGCTCAAACATGTCCACGGTGCCACCGCCGACGCTGCGCGGCAGGCTGTCGCGGGGGATGTCCCACAAGTCCTCGATGAACGCCCGGTCCGCCTCGACCAGCACCGAGCGCTGGCCGGGCAGGCCGGGGCCCATGTAGCCCATTTCCCGACCGCCCATGGCATTGGGTTGCCCGGTCAGGGAAAACGGCCCGCTGCCGGGCCGGCAAATCGCGCCGGTAGCCAGGTGCAGGTTGCACAGGGCATTGGTATTCCAGGTGCCGTGGGTGCTTTGGTTCAGGCCCATGGTCCAGCAACTCATCCACTCGGCGGCCTCGCCGATCCATTGCGCCGCCTGACGTATGTCCGCCTCGGCGAGGCCGGTGAGCTGTGCGACTTTTGCCGGCGGGTAGTCCTCGAGGAAGCCCGGCATGGCTTCCCAGCCTTCGGTGAAGGCGGCGATGAAGTCCGGGTCGGTATGGCCATTTTTAACCAGCAAATGCAGCAAGCCGTTGAGCAAGGCCAGGTCGGTACCCGGTTGTATTTGCAGGAACAAGTCGGCCTTGTCCGCCGTGGCACTGCGCCGGGGATCGACCACGATCAATTTGGCCCCGGCCTTGACCCGATCCATCATGCGCAGGAACAGGATCGGGTGACAGTCGGCCATGTTGGCGCCGATCACGAAGAACAGGTCGGCCTTGTCGAAGTCCTGATAGGAACCCGGTGGCCCGTCCGAACCGAGCGAAAGCTTGTAGCCGCTGCCCGCGCTGGCCATGCACAGGCGCGAATTGGATTCGATGTTGTTGGTGCGCACGAACCCCTTGGCCAGTTTGTTGATCAGGTACTGCGCTTCCAGCGACATCTGGCCCGAGACATAGAACGACAGAGCCTCGGGCCCATGGGTATCGAGGATGCCGCGCAGTCTTCTTGCCGTTTCGCTGAGGGCCTTGTCCATCGCGACCTGCACCGGTTCCTGATTGCGCGCCTGACGCAGGAAAGCGTTTTCCATGCGGCCGGACTCGGCAATCGCCTGCCCGCAGGTCGTGCCTTTGGTACAGAGCCGACCGAAGTTGGTCGGGTGGGCCTTGTCGCCAACCACCTTGACCACCCGATTGCCTTCGACTTGCATGACGATGCCGCAACCCACGCCACAGAAGGGACACACGCTGCGTACGGTTTTGTCTGCCATCCTCGACACCCTGCCAACACCTGATCAATTCAGAAACGCAAAAGGCGCCATGCGGCCCTCCGTCGGAACGGGGGCTACACGGCGCCTTTGTCGTATAGGTGCAATCTGCGTTGACTGCGTAGAGGGTGATTGCAAGGGGCGGGCCAGAAGCTGCCAGGCAGCGCTGCCGGGGCTTTCGAGCCTGCCTGCGGTGACAGTGCGACCGATGTGTGCACTTTTTTATCGCGATGCTCAGGCTGGATGCACCAGCGCATGGCAAGCCTGCAATTACTGTAGGAGCGAGCCTGCTCGCGAAAAGCCTGAGGGCACCGAGGTGAGTCAGACGTCCCGCGTCATCGTTGACCACCATCGCGAGCAGGCTCGCTCCTACAGGGGATTGCGTTGCCGTCGAGATTTGTGCTCATGACTTATGCTCCCCACCCCTCACGCACCGCCCGCCGAATCCCCTCCAGCAGCATCGCGAACGCCGGGTTGTCGTTGTTCTCGCGCCAGATCAGATGCAACTCGCTTTGCACCCCTTCGCCCAGGTCGATATCGCGAAACACCACGTTCTTGAACACCACGCTGCTGGCGCAACGGGGTACCAGGGCCAGGCCCATGGCAGCGTTGACCAGGGCAAGGATGGTCAGGGACGAGCCGAGCCATTGCACGTAGTCCGGGGCGACGCGGGCCGAACGCAGCATGCCGGTCAGCAGTTCGTTGAAGGGCGGGTAGGCGGCGTGGGAATACATGAGGAAAGGCTGGCCATCGAGGTCCTTGACCGACACGGTTTCGCTGCAGGCAAGCCGATGGGTGCTGGGCACCGCGAGCACGAAGGGCTCGCGCACCAGGCATTCGGTGGAGTAGCCGGGCTCCAGCAACGGCGCGCGGACGATGCCCAGGTCGATGCGGCGGGCGCGCAGGGCTTCGTGTTGCTGGTAGGTGTTCATCTCCGACAGGTCGATTTTGACGTGGGGCTGAGTCAGTCGTGCCTCGGCAATGACTTTGGGCAGGAACTCGTAGACCGCGCTGCCGACGAAGCTGATATTGACCGAACCGATATCGCCCTCGGCAAAACGCCGGGCGGTGACCGCGGCTTGCTGGGCACGCTCCAGCAGGTTCTGCGCTTCGATGAAGAACGCCCGCCCGGCAGCGGTGAGGGCGACGCTGCGGGTACTGCGGGTGAACAACTCGACGCCCAGGTGATGCTCCAGCAGCTGAATCTGCCGGCTGAGCGGCGGCTGGGTCATGTTCAGCCGTTCGGCGGCACGGCGGAAATTCAGTTCCGTGGCCACGGTGGTAAAGCAGCGCAGTTGGGTCAGTTCGAACATTGATCTAATCCAGGTATCAATCGAATGCCAAGTTAGATTAGACGGGATCAATGCGGGCGTCCATCATCGGCCCAGGCCTAAAAGTCATCCCAAATAAAACAAAGAACGGGAGTCGCCCCTTGAAAACCCACCAGAATCCACCCGACCCGAACGTGCTCGCCCGCGCTGCCGCCAAGGTCAAGCGCCACGTGCTGCCGCTGTTCGTGATCATGTTCATCGTCAACTACATCGACCGGGTCAACATCGGCTTCGTGCGCAGCCACATGGAAACCGATCTGGGCATCGGCGCTGCCGCCTATGGCCTGGGTGCCGGACTGTTCTTTATCGGCTACGCGATTTTCGAGGTGCCGTCCAACCTGCTGCTGCAACGCTACGGCGCCCGCGCCTGGCTGACGCGGATCATGTTCACCTGGGGCGCCGCGGCGATGGCGATGGCCTTCGTGCAGGGTGAAACCAGCTTCTATGTGCTGCGCTTTATCCTTGGCGCCGCTGAAGCCGGCTTCTTTCCCGGCATCATTTACTACTTCACCCAATGGCTGCCATCGACCGAACGCGGCAAGGCCATGGCGATTTTCCTCAGTGGCTCGGCCATTGCGTCGGTGATTTCCGGTCCGGTGTCTGGCGCGCTGCTGCACATCAACGGTTTGAGCCTGCATGGCTGGCAGTGGATGTTTCTGATCGAAGGCTTCGCCTCCATCGCCCTCTGCGGTTTTGTCTGGTTTTGGCTGCAATCCCATCCACGGGAAGCCAAGTGGCTCAGCGAGGAAGAAAAGACCGCGCTTATCGCTGCCATCGAACTGGAACAGCAGGCCCGTGACGCCACCCGGACGGTCAAGCCATCGATGTTCAAGTTGCTGGCCGACAAACAGATTGCGCTGTTCTGCTTCATCTACTTCTCCATCGCCCTGACCATCTACGGCGCCACGTTCTGGCTGCCGAGCATGATCAAGAAGATGGGCAACCTCGGAGACTTCCAGGTCGGCCTGTTCAACTCGATTCCGTGGATCATCTCCATCGTCGCGATGTACGGCTTTGCCGCCCTGGCCAGCAAATGGAAATACCAGCAGGCCTGGGTCGCGGTGACCCTGGTGATCGCCTCGTTCGGCATGTTCATGTCCACCACCGGCGGCCCGGTCTTCGCCTTCGTCGCCATCTGCTTTGCCGCGATCGGCTTCAAGGCGGCCTCGGCGTTGTTCTGGCCAATTCCGCAAGGCTATCTGGATGCCCGCATCGCCGCAGCGGTGATCGCCCTGATCAACTCCATCGGCAACCTCGGCGGTTTTGTGGCCCCGACCGCGTTTGGCTTCCTGGAGCAAACCACCGGTTCCATCGAGGGCGGGCTGTACGGCCTGGCCGCCACGTCGCTGGTGGCCGCCGTGGTGATCTTCTTCGCCCGCACCGCACCCCGTGGCACCCCATTGCGTTCGCCGGTGGAAGGTGCCGATGTAAAAAAGCCAGTCAGTCATCAAGCCCTGAAATCTGATCCAACGGGAGCAGCCTCTTGAAAATCAAACGAGTCACCGTCACCCCCATCGCCTTCCGTGATCCGCCCTTGCTCAACGCCAGCGGCATTCATGAACCCTTCGCGCTGCGCTCGATCATCGAGATCGAAAGCGACAATGGCTACATCGGTCTGGGTGAAAGTTACGGTGACGCCCCGGCGCTGGCGATCCAGCAGCAACTGCAAAGTCAGCTGATCGGGTTAGATCCGTTCAACCTCAATCAACTGCGTGCCATCGTTAAGGCGACGGTGGCGGCGAACAAACCGGCCAGCCTGGCCGGCGCGGAACTGGCCCCCGGTTCCCATGCCAGCAAGGCGGTGAGCAATGCCTATTCGGCGTTCGAAGTGGCATTTCTGGACCTGCAAGCGCACTACCTGAACGTGCCGTTGGTGGACTTGCTGGGTGGGGCGATCCGCGACGAGATCCCGTTCAGTGCCTATCTGTTCTTCAAATACGCCCAGCACGTGGATTCGCCCTACAAGCCTGACAACTGGGGCGAGGCGCTGAACGAAGAGCAGATCGTTGCCCAGGCGCGGCGGATGATTGAGGCCTACGGCTTCAAGAGCATCAAGCTCAAGGCTGGCACGCTGCCGCCGGAGCACGAAGTGTCGTGCATCAAGGCGCTGAAAAAGGCTTTTCCCGGCTATCCACTGCGCATCGACCCGAACGGCAACTGGTCGCTGGAAACCTCGATCCGCATGGCCGAGTTGCTGGGCGATGACCTGCAGTACTACGAAGACCCGACGCCTGGCCTGGAGGGCATGGCCGAACTGCACAAGCGTACTGGTCTGCCGCTGGCGACCAACATGGTGATCACCGACTTCGACGAGTTCCGTCGCAGCGTGGCGCAGGACAGCGTGCAGATCGTCCTTGCCGACCACCATTACTGGGGTGGCCTGCGCGATACCCAGGCACTGGCGAAAATGTGCGAAACCTTTGGCCTGGGGGTGTCCATGCACTCCAACTCGCACCTGGGCATCAGCCTGATGGCCATGGCCCATGTCGCCGCCTCGGTGCCCAACCTCGATTACGCCTGCGACACCCATTACCCATGGCAGGAACCGGACGAAGAGGTGATCAAGGGCGGCAAGCTGCCGATCGTCGACGGCTGCGTGAAAATCACCCGGGCGCCGGGGCTGGGCCTGGAGCTGGACCACGATCAATTGGGCAAGCTGCATGATCAGTACCTGACGTGCGGGATTCGTCAGCGCGATGACGTGAAGCAGATGCAGCGATACAAACCGGACTGGAAGGCGGTCAAGCCACGGTTTTGATGGCAGGGTTTAGATGAGCATGTAGCAACCTTTGGTCCGGGAAGCGTGGTCGCGCTTGCCCGGGCTTTTTTTGCGTTCTGCGAATCGTTTTTCGTAGGCGGCCTGACAGCCGACCTGTCTTTTGTTGATCGAGTACATATCCATTGCTGCGGTAACGGCCACTTAGGGTTTCGCCCTTACGGCGAGTCCCTTTGGCAAACGCCGGAGTGCCGGCCCAGCCCAAAGGAACCAAA
Organism: Pseudomonas sp. C2B4; assembly: GCF_013359695.1. Taxonomy (GTDB): domain Bacteria; phylum Pseudomonadota; class Gammaproteobacteria; order Pseudomonadales; family Pseudomonadaceae; genus Aquipseudomonas. Next base: position 155 of record NZ_JABFMU010000011.1, on the reverse strand, counting down.
GGTCTCGCCCCGAGCGTCCGGCCCCTCGCTGAGGCTCGGGGTTCCTTCGCTCCGGCATTCATCCGGGGACACTGCCCTCCGGTTTGCTTCGCTGCACCTACATGCAGCGTGTTCAACTGCGTCGAACGGCGCTGCGCGCCCATCCCCGGATGAAC
>NZ_JABFMU010000119.1 GCF_013359695.1 Pseudomonas sp. C2B4 | reverse complement strand
GGCTCGCTCCCACATCAGTCCTGCAAACACAGGTCCATTGTGGGAGCGAGCCTGCTCGCGAAGACGGCCGAATAGTCACCGCAATTACAAAACCTGCCACCCACCCCCAAGCGCCTTGTACAACGCAATACTCCCCTGCAAACGCGACAATCGCAGTTGCACATTCAAGTCCTGCGCCGCATACAGCGTTCGCTGCGTCTCCAGCACCGTCAGCAAATCCTCGGCCCCGGCCTGATAACGGCTTTGCGCGATGTCGAACGCAGTCTGCGCCTGGCGCAGTTCTTCGCTTTGCCACTGCCGCTGTTCGTCCAGCCCACGAATGCTGTTCAGGGCTTTTTCCACGTCGGCGAAGCCGTTGATGATCGCACCGCGATAGGTTTGCAGTAGTTCTTCCTGTCGGGCCGTGGCCTTGTCGCGTTCGGCGCCCAGGCGACCGTTGTTGAACACCGGGGCGAGCAAACCGGCGGTGAGGTTGTAGAAAGGGCTGCGCATGATGTCGCTGGCGCGGTCGGCGCCAGAGCCGATTTCCGCACTCAGGGTTACGGTCGGCAACATGGCGGCGCGGGCCACGGTGACGTTGGCCTGGGCGGCGGCCAGGTCGGCTTCGGCCTTGGCAATGTCCGGGCGACGGCTGAGTAATTGACTGGGCACGCCAGCGTCGATGGCCGGCCATGACAGCTGTTCAAAGCGTTCCTGGCCCAGCGTCAGCTCCTGCACCGGGCGGCCGAGCAGGGCGGCGAGACTGATTTGCGCGTCACGGGCCTGTTGCTGCACCAGCGGTAATTGCCGTTGCTGCGCCGCCACCAGGCTTTTCTGTTGCGCCAGTTCCAGGGCCGTCGCCGAGCCCGAGTCGAAGCGGGTCTGCACCAGCTTCAAAACATTCTGCGCATTGGCCAGGTTCAACTCGGCAATGCGGCTCTGCTCCTGTAACGACAAGGCTTGCGCGTAGGTATTGGCGACAGCGCTGAGCAGTGTCAGCTCCACGGTTGCCTGATCGAACTCGCTGGCCTGCAAGGCGAATTGCGCACTGTCGCGGGAGGCGCGTTGGCCACCCCAGAAATCGATTTCGTAACTCGCCGTCAGGTTGGCGGTGAAGTAGTCGACCGCGTCGTTATCGCTGTCGGCGTCGAGTTGGCTATAGCCATTGCCGCGCAGCAACTTCTGCCGATTGGCATTCAACCCGGCCTTGACCTCCGGCAACTGCGAGCCGCCGGCGACCACCGTTTCCGCCTGTGCCTGTTTTACTCGGGCGATGGCGGCGGCCAGGTCATAACTGCCGAGCCGGGCCTGTTCCACCAGGCTCTCCAATTGCGGGCTGCCGAAGCGGTTCCACCATTGCGCGTTGCTGCGCATGGCATCCTGGGTGTGCGGCGATTGCCAGGAAGACGGCGACACGATGCCGCTGTCTGGACGCTGGGCAGGTGTGCCACAGGCGCCGAGCAGCAGGCACAGGGACAGCAAACTGCTGTCGAGCAATAGATTGAGGGGCGGCTTCATCAAGAGATCATTCACTGGTAAGGGCCGTGACCGGATCGAGTCGGGCAGCTTTGCGGGCCGGCATGAAGCCGAAGACAACACCGGTGACCAGGGCGCAGCCGAAGGCGCCCAGCACCGCTATCAGGGAGAACGCGACGGCGACTTCGCTGAGGATCAGCACGCCGCCGACGATCAGCGCCAGGGCGATCCCGGCCAACCCGCCGACCACCGAAAGCATCACCGCTTCGGTGAGGAACTGGCGCAGGATGTCCCGCTGGCGGGCACCGGTGGCCATGCGGATACCGATTTCGCGAGTCCGTTCACGCACGGTCATGAGCATGATGTTCATTACGCCAATGCCGCCCACCAGCAGCGATATCGCCGCAATCGAACCGAGCATCAGCGACAGGGTATTTTGCGTGCGCGCTTCGGCCTGGATCATCGCCGCGTTGTTGGTCAGTTCGAAATCCTTCTTGCCGTTGTGCAGACGCAGCATCAACTGTTCGATGGCCTGCTCGGTCTCCTTGACCTTGCGCGCATCGGCGGCGGCAATCGCGATGTACTCGGGGTTGTGGGTGCCGAACAGCCGCACACTCGCCGCGGAATACGGGATGGCGATGCGGTCGTCGCTGTCGGAGTCGCCGGAGCTGGCGCCTTTTTCCGCCAGCACGCCCACCACCTGGAAGGGCACGTTCTCGATCAGGATGTACTGGCCGATGGGGTTGGCCACGTCCTTGAGCAGCTTGGTGCGCACCTTGTGGCCGATCACCGCCACTGCCGCCGCGTTTTGCTCGTCGGCCTCGGTGAAGTAGCTGCCTTCGACCACCGGCCAGTTGAAGATCGCCGGGAAGTTGGTGTCGTTGCCGCCGACGTAACTCAAGTGGTCGAGGTTGCCGAAACGCACTCCGGCTTCCTGGCCGTTGACCGGCATGATTCGCATCACCTGCGGCAGGCTCGCCACGGCCCTGACTTCATCCAGGGTGATGATGCCCAGCGGCGTTCGCGGGTTGGGCGCCGAGCCGCTGAGGTAAATGATGTTCGAGCCGAAGGCGCCCATCTGGGCCATGACCTGACGCTTGCTGCCTTCACCGACGGCCAGCATCACCACCACCGAGGCGACGCCGATGATGATCCCGAGCAGGGTCAGCGCGGTGCGGAACTTGTTGATCCACATCACCCGCCAGGCGGCTTGCACGGCATCGATCAGCTCGCCTTTCCAGGCTCCTGTTGCTTCGGCGCCCTCGCTGAGGCGTTTGCGCAGATCCACCGCTTGCAGGGCGCCGGGGTTGGCCGAGTGCTGCGCGGCGGGGTTGTCCTTGGCGCTGTCGCTGATGATCAGGCCATCGCGAATCTCGATGATGCGCTTGGCCCGGGCCGCCACATCACGGTCGTGGGTGATGAGAATGACCACGTGGCCCTGGCTCGCCAGTTCGTCGAGTAGCGCCATGACTTCCTTGCCGCTGTGGCTGTCGAGGGCGCCGGTGGGTTCGTCGGCGAGGATGATGTGACCGCCGTTCATCAAGGCCCGGGCAATGGACACCCGTTGTTGCTGGCCACCGGACAGTTGATGCGGACGGTTGCCGGTGCGCGTGGCCAGACCGAGGCGGTCGAGCAGGGCGGCGGCCCGGGCGTGGCGTTCGGCCGCTGGAGTGCCTGCATAAATCGCCGGCATCTCGACGTTTTCCTGGGCCGAGCCGGAGGGGATCAGGTGGTAACCCTGGAACACGAAGCCGAACGCTTCGCGCCGCAGCCAGGCCAGTTCGTCACTGTCCAGGGCCGCGACGTTTTCCCCGGCAAAGCGGTACTCGCCCGAGGTCGGACGGTCGAGGCAGCCGAGGATGTTCATCAGCGTCGACTTGCCGGAACCGGAAGCGCCGACGATCGCCACGAACTCGCCGGCATGGATCGAGAGGTCGATGCCGCGCAACACGTGAACTTCAGGAGCGTCGCCTCCGCCGTAGGCCTTGCGGATGTCCGACAGTTCGATCAGGGGCGTTTGCATTCAACCGCCACTCCCGTCGGCCGGGCCGATCAGCAGGTGATCGCCCTCCTGCAAGCCATCGAGGATCTGCACCCGCAGGCGGTCGCTGATGCCGGTGCGCACAGTGCGCTGTTCAATATTGCCGTTTTTCGCGACGACTTGTGCCGTCTGGCTATCCGCTTGGGTACCCGATTGCAGCGCGGCAATCGGTGCAGTCAGAACGTCTTTGGCCTGGTCGGCGACGAAAAATACCTGGGCAGTCATTTCCGCCATCAGCGCATTGTCGGCGTTGTCGACGTCGAGCAACACGGTGTACAGCACCACCCGGGCGCTACCGCTTTTGCTCGAGCTGGCGGGACTGCCGCCGCCCTGGCTGGTCTGGTCCAGGGGCTTGGGCGGCACCGGCAGAATCTGCCGCACGGTGCTTTTCCAGCGCCGGGTGCCGCCACTGAGGGTGGTGAACCAGGCGTTCATGCCGGGTTTGACGTGGCCGATGTCGGCCTCGGAAACCTCGGCCCACACCGTCATCGGTGACAGTTTGGCGATGCGCAGGATCAGCGGTGTCTGTTGCTGGGCATTGAGGGTCTGGCCGACCCGGGCGTCGAGTGCGACGACGGTGCCGGACATCGGCGCGTAAATCCGCGTGTAGCCCAGTTCGGCCTGATCGCTGCGCAGGCTGGCCTGGGCCTGGCGGATCTGCGCCTGGAACATGTCGATGCGCGCCTGGGTGGCGCGCAGTTCGGCCTGGGCGGTCTGCACGTCTTCTTCGCGGGTGGCGCCGCCAGCCTTGAGGTTCTGCTGGCGCTGGAATTTCTGCTGGGCGAGGTCGTGTTGCGCCCGTTGTTCCTGCAGCTGGGCCTTGAGGTTTTCGATGGAAAAACGCCCGGCATCGAGCTTGGCCTGTTGCGTGGACGGATCGATTTCCACCAGTAACTGGCCTTCCTTGACCACGTCACCGACTTCCACATGGATCTTTTGGATTTGCCCGGACGCCTGGGCACCGACATCGACGTAGCGCCGCGGTTGCAGGGTGCCCAGTGCCGTGACGCTGCTTTCTATATCGCCACGGCTGACTTGCACGGTGGCGAAATTGTCGCGGCCGGGCGGAAGGATCTGCCAGGCGGCGACGGCGATAACGGGGATCAGACTGAGTGCTACCAGCAGGGCGCGTCGGGTATGACGGGGACGTTTCATGCAGGGTTCCAGAATGGGTGGACACTGCCGTGGAATTGGCAGGGACGGGGAGCTGTCCTGTAAACGATGAGTGCGGTGTGGAATTTAGCCTCGGAAACATGGCGCAACATCTGAAACGATCAACTGTAGGAGCGAGCTTGCTCGCGAAGGCTTAGCGTCAGGCGACGTACTTTTTGATGGTGTACATATCCATTACCGCGGTAACGGCCACTTATGGTTTCGCCCTTACGGCGACTCACTTTTTTTTCAAACGCCAAAAAAAAGTAAGCAAAAAAAGGCTCGGGTATGACTCACCCACATAGGTAACAAAACAGTTCAAGCACATGGGTAACAGTTT
>NZ_JABFMU010000118.1 GCF_013359695.1 Pseudomonas sp. C2B4 | reverse complement strand
TAGCGGGCGCAGGCTCGATCCCACTGGTACAGCGTATCCCCTGTGGGAGCGAGCCTGCTCGCGAAGGGGTCAACGCGGTTCGATGTGAGCAATCATCAGCTGAACGCTCTCATTGCCGCGAAACTCGTTGACGTCGAGTTTGTAGGCCAATTCCACCCACTTGATGGTTGGATTGGGCCAGATGTCACGGTCGATACCAAAGGCGATGCCATCGAGCTTGACCGATCCGCATTCACTTCTGAGCACCACTTTCAGATGCCGTTCACCGACCACCCGCTGCTCGACCAGTTGAAACACCCCATGAAACAGCGGCTCCGGGAAGTGCTGGCCCCAAGGACCGGCATGGCGCAATGCGCGGGCCAGCTCCAGGTGAAACTCTTCGACGGCCAGGGTGCCGTCCGAGAGCAGGCGCCCGGTGAGGTCTTCTTCGCGTAATTGGCGACGCACTTCAGCATCAAAGGCTTCGGCGAACAGTGGAAAGTTCGCTTCCGGCAACGTCAGCCCCGCCGCCATCGCATGGCCACCGTACTTGGTAATCAGGTTCGGATGCTGCGCCGCCACCACGCTCAAGGCGTCACGAATATGGAAGCCCTGGACCGAACGTCCGGAGCCCTTGAGCAGGCCGTCTCCTGCATCGGCGAAGGCGATGGTCGGACGGAAATAGCGCTCTTTCATACGCGACGCCAGGATTCCGATGACACCCTGGTGCCACTCGGGATCGAACAGGCACAAACCGAACGGCATCGATTCCACCGGCAGATCCTTGAGCTGAGCCAGCGCTTCACGCTGCATGCCCTGCTCGATGGATTTGCGGTCCTGGTTCATCCCGTCCAGTTGCGCGGCCATTTCCCGGGCCAAGGCAGCATCTTCGGTGAGCAGGCATTCGATGCCCAGGCTCATGTCATCCAGGCGCCCCGCCGCGTTCAAGCGCGGGCCGACGATAAACCCGAGATCGGTCGAGGTGATGCGCGCGTGGTCGCGCTTGGCCACTTCCAGAATCGCCTTGATTCCCGGTCGGGCGCGTCCGGCACGAATCCGCTCCAGGCCCTGATGCACCAGAATCCGGTTGTTGGCATCCAGCGGGACCACGTCGGCGACGCTGCCCAGGGCCACCAGATCCAGCAGTTCACCGATGTTCGGTTGCGGCCGGGTTTCGTACCAGCCCAGGCTGCGCAAGCGCGCGCGCAAGGCCATCAGCACATAGAAAATCACTCCGACGCCAGCCAGCGCCTTGCTCGGGAAGCCGCAGCCGGGCTGGTTCGGGTTGACGATGGCATCGGCCAGCGGCAGTTCATCGCCAGGCAAGTGGTGATCGGTTACCAGGACGTTAAGCCCGGCCTTTTTCGCCGCTGCCACGCCTTCGACGCTGGAAATGCCGTTGTCCACGGTAATCAGCAACTGTGGCTGGCGCTCCAGTGCCACCGCAACGATTTCCGGGGTCAGGCCGTAGCCGTAGTCGAACCGGTTGGGCACCAGGTAATCGACATGCGCCGCGCCCAACAGGCGCAAACCCAGGGTGCCCACGGTACTGGCCGTCGCGCCGTCGGCGTCGAAGTCGCCGACGATCAGGATCCGCTGCCGCTGCTCCAGCGCTGTCACCAGCAAATCCACCGCGGCCTCGATGCCCTTCAGCTGCTGGAACGGAATCAACCGTGCCAGGCTCTTATCCAACTCGGCTTCGGACTGTACGCCCCGCGCCGCGTACAGGCGGGTCAACAGCGGCGGAATATCACCGAGAAATGGCAGGGTTTCGGGCAGCAGACGAGGTTCGATGCGCATGGGGTGACAGGGGCTTCTCTTGAATACGTAGGGTAAATCCGGGTGACGCGGTCCGGCGGCGAATGATCAGCCGCGTTCGCCGGCCAGCCACTGCAACTGGACTTCGTGCTGACCACGGTCGTCGGTGACGAAAATCGTCCCTTCGCTGATCATCACGTCCCACTTGATAACGCGGGGCATGTCTTTGGCCAGGGTTTCCAGGACTTCCTGCGGCACGGCGGCGATGTTGACGTTTTTCAGGTTTTTCACCGCCGGCACCACTTTGCCTTCCCAGACGCGCAAGCTGCCATAGGCCAGCAGGCTGGTGCGCTCGGTGCGGCGCGAACACCAGGTCAGGCGCTCGGCATCCGGCTGGCCGACTTCGATCCAGTGCAGAACGCGGTCATCCAGGCTCTTTTCCCACAAGGCGGGTTCATCCACTTCCGACAGACCACGGCCAAAAGACAGCTGCTCGCTGTACCAGAGGGCGTAGGCCAGCAGGCGCACGGTCATGCGTTCTTCGGTTTCCGAAGGGTGACGGGCGATGGTCTGCTTGACGCTCTCGTAGACACTGCGGTCTAGGTCGGTCAGGTTCAGTTCAAACTTGTAGGTGGTGGACGGCTGGGCCATGAACGGGCTTCTTGATACGTGGAAAGGCGGCAAGTCTAACCGATGCAGCCATCAATCAACGAATTGATGGCGATCTACCTTGAGCGCCAGACAGTCGGCTATGTTAAAAGTCTGTATTCGCTCAGCCTCTTGTCCTACAGGAACCCGTATGTCGTTCACCGCCAAACCGCTCTCAGGTCTGAAAGTCATTGAATTGGGCACCTTGATCGCTGGTCCGTTTGCCTCGCGCATCTGCGCTGAATTCGGTGCCGAGGTGATCAAGATCGAATCCCCGGACGGTGGCGATCCGCTGCGCAAATGGCGCAAGTTGTATGAAGGCACTTCGCTGTGGTGGTTTGTGCAGGCGCGCAACAAAAAGTCGCTGACCTTGAACCTGAAGCATCCGGACGGTCTGGCGATCCTGAAAAAACTGCTGAGCGAAGCGGACATCCTGATTGAAAATTTCCGCCCGGGTGTGCTGGAAAAACTCGGTCTGGGCTGGGACGTCTTGCATGCCCTCAACCCGAAGCTGGTGATGGTCCGGCTCTCGGGCTTCGGCCAGACCGGCCCGATGAAGGATCAGCCGGGGTTCGGTGCCGTGGGTGAATCCATGGGCGGCCTGCGCTACATCACCGGTTTCGAAGACCGGCCCCCGGTGCGCACCGGCATTTCCATCGGCGACTCGATTGCCGCGCTCTGGGGTGTGATTGGCGCATTGATGGCGTTGCGTCACCGCGAAGTCAACGGCGGGCAGGGGCAAGTGGTGGACGTGGCGCTGTATGAAGCGATCTTCGCCATGATGGAAAGCATGGTGCCGGAGTTCGATGTATTCGGCTTCATCCGCGAACGCACCGGCAACATCATGCCCGGGATCACGCCCTCTTCGATCCACACCAGCGCCGATGGCAAACATGTACAGATCGGTGCCAATGGCGACGCCATCTTCAAACGCTTCATGCTGATCATTGGCCGCGAAGACCTGGCCAATGACCCGACGCTGGCCAGCAATGACGGCCGTGACAGCCGTCGCGATGAGCTCTATGGGGTCATCGATCGCTGGGTCAACTCGCTGCCGCTGGACGCGGTCCTTGAGCACCTGAATCAGGCCGACGTGCCCGCCAGCCGCATCTTCAGTGCCGAAGACATGTTCAGCGATCCGCAATACCTGGCCCGGGAAATGTTCCTGCAGACCAAGCTGCCCGATGGCAAAGACTTCAAGATGCCGGGGATCGTGCCGAAACTCTCTGAGACACCCGGTGATTGTGAATGGGTCGGGCCGCAATTGGGCGAGCACAACGCCCAGGTACTCCAGGAACTTGGCTATGACGCGTCGCAGATCACACAGCTGCGCAAAGACGGAGCCATCTGAGCTGAAGCGCCCGCCTGCGTGGTATCCCCACTACCGCCTGATGTGTAACAGGTCGGTATTGCGCGCGTGGGCGGGCGTGCTGCTGATTGCTTTTCTGGCCGCTCCCGTTTTCGCCCAACCCAAGGAAACCTTACTTTGGCTCAAGCGGGACCTGCCGCCACTGTTCATTTTCGACGGACCGAAAAAAGGCCAGGGCGTCATCGATCAGTTGTTGTCTCGGTTGATCGCCAACATGCCTCAGTACCAACACAGCGTGATGAAGGTTAATCGTGCTCGCGGCTTGCAAATGCTCCACGAGCCATCCCTCGTATGCGACGCAGCGCTGAATTGGAGCAAGGAGCGCGAAACATGGATTGCGTTTTCCGTGCCGGTCTTTCGTGCAATGAGTAATGGTCTGGCGGTGAAGCGCGTTGATCGCGAGGTGCTGACGCCATTCATCAAGGACGGCGAGGTGGACCTCGCAGCACTGCTCGCAACGGGCAGCGTGAGCCTGGGCATTGTTGCCGAACGCAACTATGGCGAATTCCTCGACGCACTCATCAAACAAGCACCGCCCAAGGCCCTGACGCTTCATTACGGCAACGATGCCTTGGGCAGCCTGTTGCAGATGCAACGCCTCGGACGCTTGCAGTTGCTGTTGGGCTATCGACCGGAAATCCGCTACCAGGCCGAGCAGCATGGGATCGCCGAGGATGAATTGCTGTTCTACCCGATTCGCGGCACAGGCAAGTACCTGTCCGGTTACATCGGCTGCACCGACACCCCCCAAGGCCGGCAGGCCATCATCGAGATCAACCAACTGCTGCGTACCCTGCCTCGTGATGGCCTGAGTCAGGCTTACGCTGCCTGGCTCGACCCGGAAAGTCGCAGTGAATACCTGGAAGCCTCCAGGCAATTTTTCGAGCAGCAGGCCGGGCAGTGACAAATTCCGGGCAAAAAGAAACCCCGAGAAGTGGGGAGACGACTCGGGGTTAAACGTGGTCTACATAAAGACCCGTAGCAGCAAGCTACAAGCACCGGAGCACAATGCTTGATCCTGCTGTTAATGGGTCTGACTGACTCGGATGCAGGAAGGTTCCCACAAATGACAATTCAATTTCGGCTGGCCAACAGCCTGTCTTGGGCGACATTGCGCAATGCCGCGATAACACAGGGCTCCAGACGCCCCTCCGCGATCAGCACATCGCGATGCAAGCCATCGACCACATCGGTCAGCGAACGCTTGTCAGTCAATTGCGCCTGATTGAACTCGCGCTCGACCACCGTAATGCCACTCGCATTCTTCAGTGTCACCCGGCATTCGCCATGAAGGCCTGACGGGGTCAATGTCACCTGGTACGGGCTCAGAGCCTCACCGAGCAAGAGACTGATACTTTCCATCTCGATCACCACTCAATAGTCCGAAAACGAAGTGCCTGGGGCATGTCTACAGTAAATGACCGCCGGCCGGAGAAGAAAGTTCTGAAAGCTGCGTCTCTGGTTGATAGAGCATGCATGGCAAAGATGACAGAGAAAAAACAGAGGAGTGGCGTTTGTCGGGTTCGCTGCCCTCCCCCTTGTGGGAGCGAGCCTGCTCGCGAAGGCGGCGAATCAGTCAGCATCTTCTTGAAGGAAAGACCGCTTT
>NZ_JABFMU010000117.1:4039-5419 GCF_013359695.1 Pseudomonas sp. C2B4 | reverse complement strand
AGTGAGTTGCTTCAGGTCATCGAAGCCGAAAGGGAGTTGAAAAAGAGGTGTTGACAGCAGCGAGTAACGCTGTAGAATTCGCCTCCCGCTGACGAGAGATCGAAAGCGCAAGTGGTTGAAGTTACAAAGGAAACTTTGAAAACTTCTGAAAATAACCGCTTGACAGCAACAGAGGCTGCTGTAGAATGCGCGCCTCGGTTGAGACGAAAGATCTTAACCAACCGCTCTTTAACAACTGAATCAAGCAATTCGTGTGGGTGCTTGTGGTATCAGACTGCTAGTCAACAGATTATCAGCATCACAAGTTACTCCGCGAGAAATCAAAGATGTAACCAACGATTGCTGAGCCAAGTTTAGGGTTTTCTCAAAACCCAAAGATGTTTGAACTGAAGAGTTTGATCATGGCTCAGATTGAACGCTGGCGGCAGGCCTAACACATGCAAGTCGAGCGGATGACGGGAGCTTGCTCCCTGATTCAGCGGCGGACGGGTGAGTAATGCCTAGGAATCTGCCTGGTAGTGGGGGACAACGTCTCGAAAGGGACGCTAATACCGCATACGTCCTACGGGAGAAAGCAGGGGACCTTCGGGCCTTGCGCTATCAGATGAGCCTAGGTCGGATTAGCTAGTTGGTGAGGTAATGGCTCACCAAGGCGACGATCCGTAACTGGTCTGAGAGGATGATCAGTCACACTGGAACTGAGACACGGTCCAGACTCCTACGGGAGGCAGCAGTGGGGAATATTGGACAATGGGCGAAAGCCTGATCCAGCCATGCCGCGTGTGTGAAGAAGGTCTTCGGATTGTAAAGCACTTTAAGTTGGGAGGAAGGGCATTAACCTAATACGTTAGTGTTTTGACGTTACCGACAGAATAAGCACCGGCTAACTCTGTGCCAGCAGCCGCGGTAATACAGAGGGTGCAAGCGTTAATCGGAATTACTGGGCGTAAAGCGCGCGTAGGTGGTTTGTTAAGTTGGATGTGAAAGCCCCGGGCTCAACCTGGGAACTGCATTCAAAACTGACAAGCTAGAGTATGGTAGAGGGTGGTGGAATTTCCTGTGTAGCGGTGAAATGCGTAGATATAGGAAGGAACACCAGTGGCGAAGGCGACCACCTGGACTGATACTGACACTGAGGTGCGAAAGCGTGGGGAGCAAACAGGATTAGATACCCTGGTAGTCCACGCCGTAAACGATGTCAACTAGCCGTTGGGAGCCTTGAGCTCTTAGTGGCGCAGCTAACGCATTAAGTTGACCGCCTGGGGAGTACGGCCGCAAGGTTAAAACTCAAATGAATTGACGGGGGCCCGCACAAGCGGTGGAGCATGTGGTTTAATTCGAAGCAACGCGAAGAACCTTACCAGGCCTTGACATCCAGGA
>NZ_JABFMU010000117.1:0-3947 GCF_013359695.1 Pseudomonas sp. C2B4 | reverse complement strand
CGGGACATTGAGACAGGTGCTGCATGGCTGTCGTCAGCTCGTGTCGTGAGATGTTGGGTTAAGTCCCGTAACGAGCGCAACCCTTGTCCTTAGTTACCAGCACGTAATGGTGGGCACTCTAAGGAGACTGCCGGTGACAAACCGGAGGAAGGTGGGGATGACGTCAAGTCATCATGGCCCTTACGGCCTGGGCTACACACGTGCTACAATGGTCGGTACAGAGGGTTGCCAAGCCGCGAGGTGGAGCTAATCCCATAAAACCGATCGTAGTCCGGATCGCAGTCTGCAACTCGACTGCGTGAAGTCGGAATCGCTAGTAATCGCGAATCAGAATGTCGCGGTGAATACGTTCCCGGGCCTTGTACACACCGCCCGTCACACCATGGGAGTGGGTTGCACCAGAAGTAGCTAGTCTAACCTTCGGGAGGACGGTTACCACGGTGTGATTCATGACTGGGGTGAAGTCGTAACAAGGTAGCCGTAGGGGAACCTGCGGCTGGATCACCTCCTTAATCGACGACTCAGCTGTACCATAAGCTCCCACACGAATTGCTTGATTCATTGAAGAAGACGATAGAAGCAGCCCGAAATTGGGTCTGTAGCTCAGTTGGTTAGAGCGCACCCCTGATAAGGGTGAGGTCGGCAGTTCGAATCTGCCCAGACCCACCAATTTTGTGTGGGAAACGCCTGTAGAAATACGGGGCCATAGCTCAGCTGGGAGAGCGCCTGCCTTGCACGCAGGAGGTCAGCGGTTCGATCCCGCTTGGCTCCACCACTACTGCTTCTGACGTATAAAGCTTAGAAATGAGCATTCCATCGATGTGATGGTGAATGTTGATTTCTAGTCTTTGACTAGATCGTTCTTTAAAAATTTGGGTATGTGATAGAAAGATAGACTGAACGTTACTTTCACTGGTAACGGATCAGGCTAAGGTAAAATTTGTGAGTTGCTCTTAATTGAGCAGCGCGAATTTTCGGCGAATGTCGTCTTCACAGTATAACCAGATTGCTTGGGGTTATATGGTCAAGTGAAGAAGCGCATACGGTGGATGCCTTGGCAGTCAGAGGCGATGAAAGACGTGGTAGCCTGCGAAAAGCTTCGGGGAGTCGGCAAACAGACTTTGATCCGGAGATGTCTGAATGGGGGAACCCAGCCATCATAAGATGGTTATCTTGTACTGAATACATAGGTGCAAGAGGCGAACCAGGGGAACTGAAACATCTAAGTACCCTGAGGAAAAGAAATCAACCGAGATTCCCTTAGTAGTGGCGAGCGAACGGGGACTAGCCCTTAAGTGGCTTTGAGATTAGCGGAACGCTCTGGAAAGTGCGGCCATAGTGGGTGATAGCCCTGTACGCGAAAATCTCTTAGTCATGAAATCGAGTAGGACGGAGCACGAGAAACTTTGTCTGAATATGGGGGGACCATCCTCCAAGGCTAAATACTACTGACTGACCGATAGTGAACTAGTACCGTGAGGGAAAGGCGAAAAGAACCCCGGAGAGGGGAGTGAAATAGATCCTGAAACCGTATGCGTACAAGCAGTGGGAGCCCACTTTGTTGGGTGACTGCGTACCTTTTGTATAATGGGTCAGCGACTTATTTTCAGTGGCGAGCTTAACCGAATAGGGGAGGCGTAGCGAAAGCGAGTCTTAATAGGGCGTCTAGTCGCTGGGAATAGACCCGAAACCGGGCGATCTATCCATGGGCAGGTTGAAGGTTAGGTAACACTGACTGGAGGACCGAACCGACTACCGTTGAAAAGTTAGCGGATGACCTGTGGATCGGAGTGAAAGGCTAATCAAGCTCGGAGATAGCTGGTTCTCCTCGAAAGCTATTTAGGTAGCGCCTCATGTATCACTGTAGGGGGTAGAGCACTGTTTCGGCTAGGGGGTCATCCCGACTTACCAAACCGATGCAAACTCCGAATACCTACAAGTGCCGAGCATGGGAGACACACGGCGGGTGCTAACGTCCGTCGTGAAAAGGGAAACAACCCAGACCGTCAGCTAAGGTCCCAAAGTTATGGTTAAGTGGGAAACGATGTGGGAAGGCTTAGACAGCTAGGAGGTTGGCTTAGAAGCAGCCACCCTTTAAAGAAAGCGTAATAGCTCACTAGTCGAGTCGGCCTGCGCGGAAGATGTAACGGGGCTCAAACCATACACCGAAGCTACGGGTATCACTTAGGTGATGCGGTAGAGGAGCGTTCTGTAAGCCTGTGAAGGTGAGTTGAGAAGCTTGCTGGAGGTATCAGAAGTGCGAATGCTGACATGAGTAACGACAATGGGTGTGAAAAACACCCACGCCGAAAGACCAAGGTTTCCTGCGCAACGTTAATCGACGCAGGGTTAGTCGGTCCCTAAGGCGAGGCTGAAAAGCGTAGTCGATGGAAAACAGGTTAATATTCCTGTACTTCTGGTTATTGCGATGGAGGGACGGAGAAGGCTAGGCCAGCTTGGCGTTGGTTGTCCAAGTTTAAGGTGGTAGGCTGAAATCTTAGGTAAATCCGGGGTTTCAAGGCCGAGAGCTGATGACGAGTTACCCTTTGGGTGACGAAGTGGTTGATGCCATGCTTCCAAGAAAAGCTTCTAAGCTTCAGATAACCAGGAACCGTACCCCAAACCGACACAGGTGGTTGGGTAGAGAATACCAAGGCGCTTGAGAGAACTCGGGTGAAGGAACTAGGCAAAATGGCACCGTAACTTCGGGAGAAGGTGCGCCGGTGAGGGTGAAGCACTTGCTGCGTAAGCCCACGCCGGTCGAAGATACCAGGCCGCTGCGACTGTTTATTAAAAACACAGCACTCTGCAAACACGAAAGTGGACGTATAGGGTGTGACGCCTGCCCGGTGCCGGAAGGTTAATTGATGGGGTTAGCTAACGCGAAGCTCTTGATCGAAGCCCCGGTAAACGGCGGCCGTAACTATAACGGTCCTAAGGTAGCGAAATTCCTTGTCGGGTAAGTTCCGACCTGCACGAATGGCGTAACGATGGCGGCGCTGTCTCCACCCGAGACTCAGTGAAATTGAAATCGCTGTGAAGATGCAGTGTATCCGCGGCTAGACGGAAAGACCCCGTGAACCTTTACTATAGCTTTGCACTGGACTTTGAATTTGCTTGTGTAGGATAGGTGGGAGGCTTTGAAGCGTGGACGCCAGTCTGCGTGGAGCCATCCTTGAAATACCACCCTGGCAACTTTGAGGTTCTAACTCAGGTCCGTTATCCGGATCGAGGACAGTGTATGGTGGGTAGTTTGACTGGGGCGGTCTCCTCCTAAAGAGTAACGGAGGAGTACGAAGGTGCGCTCAGACCGGTCGGAAATCGGTCGTAGAGTATAAAGGCAAAAGCGCGCTTGACTGCGAGACAGACACGTCGAGCAGGTACGAAAGTAGGTCTTAGTGATCCGGTGGTTCTGTATGGAAGGGCCATCGCTCAACGGATAAAAGGTACTCCGGGGATAACAGGCTGATACCGCCCAAGAGTTCATATCGACGGCGGTGTTTGGCACCTCGATGTCGGCTCATCACATCCTGGGGCTGAAGCCGGTCCCAAGGGTATGGCTGTTCGCCATTTAAAGTGGTACGCGAGCTGGGTTTAGAACGTCGTGAGACAGTTCGGTCCCTATCTGCCGTGGACGTTTGAGATTTGAGAGGGGCTGCTCCTAGTACGAGAGGACCGGAGTGGACGAACCTCTGGTGTTCCGGTTGTCACGCCAGTGGCATTGCCGGGTAGCTATGTTCGGAAAAGATAACCGCTGAAAGCATCTAAGCGGGAAACTTGCCTCAAGATGAGATCTCACTGGAACCTTGAGTTCCCTGAAGGGCCGTCGAAGACTACGACGTTGATAGGTTGGGTGTGTAAGCGCTGTGAGGCGTTGAGCTAACCAATACTAATTGCCCGTGAGGCTTGACCATATAACACCCAAGCAATTTGCGAACTCGAAAGAG
>NZ_JABFMU010000116.1 GCF_013359695.1 Pseudomonas sp. C2B4 | reverse complement strand
AGTCACATTGATGTTGAATGTACCGACGCCTTCGCGAGCAGGCTCGCTCCCACAGAGGGGCTGACCGGAATCAGGCGCCCTGCTCCTTTTTCTCAAAGATTCGAGGTTAACGATGGAAAACGTATACATCGTCGGCGTCGGCATGACGGCTTTCGGCCGCCACACCGACAAGACCATCAAGCAACTCACCGCCTGGGCGGTGGAAGATGCCCTGAAAGACGCCGGTTGCGACCGTCAGTGGATTCAGGTCGGCTTCTTCGGCAACTGCACCCAGGGCCATTTCGATGGCCAGCACATGATCCGTGGCCAGGTGGCGCTGCTGCCGCTGGGGCTGGACAGCATCCCTATCTTCAACATCGAAGGCGCCTGCGCCTCTTCGAGCCACGCCTTCAACCTGGCCGTCACCCAGTTGCAGGCTGGCGCTGCCGATGTAGCCCTGGCGGTGGGCGCGGAGAAGATGTTCTACAGCGACAAGGCGAAAATGTTCTCTGCCTTCGAATCCGCGTGGGACATCGAAACCTTCGAAGAAAACAAAAACTACCTGGCGAGCATGGGCAAAGGCATCGTGCCGCCCGCCGGTTCGCAATCGGACAAGCCCTACAGCCCGTTCATGGACGTCTATGCGGCCCTGGGCCGTGGCGGCCTGATGGAGCGCTATGGCATCACCCAGCGCCAACTGGCCGCCGTGTCCTCGAAAAACCACGGTCACTCGGTGCACAACGAACGTTCCCAGTACCGCAACGCCATGAGCATCGAGGAAATCCTCGCCGCACCGCCGATCACCTACCCGATCACCCTGCCGATGTGCTCGCCGATCTCCGATGGTGCCGCCGCCGCGATCCTGTGCACTGAGTCGGCATTGAAGAAATACGGCTTCGACAAAAATCGCGCGATCAAAGTCCTGGCCAGCGTCGTGCGCTCGGCCTCGGCCCGTGCCGCCGAAGACTTCGACAAGGGGTGCACCCACCTGGCCGGCAAGGCTGCCTTCGAGCAAGCCGGCATTGCCCCGCAGGATATCGATGTGGCCGAAGTGCATGACGCCACCGCCATCGGCGAACTGCTGGCGATCGAGGCCCTGGGCCTGTGCGAGCCGGGCATGAGCGGTGTGATGGCCGAACGCGGCGACAGCGCCCTGGGCGGCCGGTTGCCGGTCAACCCGTCCGGCGGCCTGGAGTCCAAGGGCCACCCAATCGGTGCCACCGGTATCGGGCAGATCTTCGAGCTGGTGGAGCAACTGCGCGGCAATTGCGGCCCGCGTCAGGTCGAAGGTGCGCGTATTGCCCTGCAAGGCAACGGCGGCGGCCTCTGGCGCGTGGAAGAGTCCACCGAACACGTCGGCATTTTCAGCCGCGCCTGATGTTTATGGAGAACGGCGAGCCCGGGGAAACCACGCACTTCCTCCGCCGTTCTCCGCCTACTACTATTTGATGAGAGGAAATGACCATGACCATTCGTTTTGATGATCGCGTTGCTATTGTCACCGGCGCCGGCAACGGCCTGGGCCGCGTCCACGCCCTGAACCTTGCTGCCCGTGGCGCCAAGGTTGTGATCAACGACTTCGGCGGCAGCCGTGACGGTTCCGGCAGCTCTTCCGATGCCGCCCTGGCCGTGGTCGAGGAAATTCGCCAGGCCGGTGGCGTCGCCATCGCCAACGGCGCCAACGTGGCGGACTACGAACAGGTCCAGGCCATGGTCAGGCAGGCGGTCGAAGCCTTCGGTCGCGTCGATATCCTGATCAACAACGCCGGCATCCTGCGCGACAAGTCATTCGCCAAGATGGAAATGGCCGACATTCACGCGGTGATCAATGTTCACTTGATGGGTTCGATCAATTGCACCAAAGCGGTGTGGGACCTGATGCGCGAGCAGAACTACGGCCGTGTCCTGATGACCACCTCCGCCGCCGGCCTGTTCGGCAATTTCGGCCAGGCCAACTATGGTGCGGCGAAAATGGCCGTGGTGGGCCTGATGAACATGCTGGCCATCGAAGGCCGCAAGAACAACATCCTGGTCAACACCCTGGCGCCGATGGCCGCCACCCGCATGACCGAGGATGTGATGCCGGCCGAACTGCTGGCGGCCAGCCGCCCCGAGCAAGTGACCCCGGGCGCGCTGTTCCTGGTCAGCGAGAACGCACCGACCAAGCTGATCCTCGGTGCCGGTGCCGGTGTGTTCTCCGCCGTGCGCATGGAAGAAACCGCTCCGGTGTACATCGGCGACGAAGAGCTATCGCCGGAAGCCATCGAGGCGCACCTGGCGCAGATCACCGACTGGAGCACTGCTGTCCCGCGCTTCGACGCCAACGAGCAGGTCAAGGTCTTCATCGACACCGCCCTGCAGGCCATCAAGGGTCAACAGGCTTGAGTGTTGGCGGGCCGGGGCCCGCGTTAAACTCGCGAAGCTGATCGCAACGGGCGTGCAGCCACACGCCCGGACGGAGAATAACCATGACAATAATGAACTTCGCACACACGGTCGGTAACCTGGCCGTGCGTTTTGGCGACCGGGAAGCCCTGGTCAATATCGAGCGCAATCGCCGCTACAACTTCCGTGAGCTGCACTCGCTGACCAATCGCATCGTCAACATGCTGCGCGGGCGCCTTGGGCTTCGCCGCGGGGATGTCTATCTCTGCATCCTGGAAAACGACAACATCTCGCTGTTCCATGCCTGGACCGCGCTCAAGGGCGACGCGGCCGCAGCCTACACCAACTATCGCGACGCCTTCGAGGAGCACCGCTGGCAGGTGGAATTCCTCCGCCCCAAAGTGGTGTTCATCGAAAACGCATTGATCGAGCGCTATTTCGATCTGCTGCACGATCAGGGCATCACTGTGGTCTGCATGGACCCGCCAGAAACCCCGCGCGAGGGGCTGCTTTATTTCTGGGACCTGCTCGAAGGCGTGCCGGATCACAATCCGGGCGTCGACAACGATATGCAGAAGGACCCGTTGGTCTATCGCTTCACCGGTGGCACCACCGGGCAAAGCAAGTGCGCCGCCTACACCCTCGACAACTGGATGGCGCTGCGCGATTCGATGTATCTGGAAGCCGAGCAACCCTATCAGCCGGATACCCGTTTCCTGCACATGGCACCCATCAGTCATGGCTCCGGCCTGGGCCTGCTGCCGACACTGTTTCGCGGCGGTTGCACCCTGACCCAGAACATCCCGGACCTGGCGCGGCTGTGCCGCAACATCGAAGCCGAGAAGGTCACCATGACCCTGCTGGTGCCGACCATGATCTACCGCCTGCTGGAAATGCCCGAAGCTCGGGACTATGACCTGTCTTCGCTGCAGACCATGGCGTACGGTGCAGCGCCGATGAGCCCGGCCAAACTGCGTCAGGCCCAGGCACGCTTCGGCAATATCTTCATGCAGATCTACGGGGCCACGGAAAGCCTGCACGCGGTCGCCTTGTTGAGCAAGGCCGATCACTTGACCGACAACGAAAAACAACTGTCTTCGGCCGGACGCATCGCCGTCGGCGCAGAGATCCTGATCGTCGACGATAACGGCAAAGAAGTACCCCTGGGCACGACCGGTGAACTGTGGGTGCGGTCGCGGGGCACCATCTCGGGTTACTTCAGAAATCCGGAAGGTACGGCGGCGGAGTTCCATGACGGTTACTGGAAGTCTGGCGACCTGGGTTACATCGATCCGGACGGATTCCTGTTCCTGGTCGATCGCAAGAAAGACATGATCATCACCGGTGGCTTCAACGTGTACGCCATCGAAGTGGAGGCGGCGCTCAATGCCCACCCGGCAGTGTCCAACTCGGCCGTGGTTGGCATTCCCCATGAGGAATGGGGTGAAGCCGTGCATGCCGAAGTGGTACTCAAGGCCGGCGAGATTGTGGCAGTCGATGCCCTGATCGAGCATGTAAAGGGCCGCCTCGGTCGATTCAAGGCGCCGAAGTCCATCCTGTTTGTCGAAGCGTTGCCGGTCAGCGTAGTGGGCAAGGTCCTGCGTCGGCAGGTGCGTGAAAAGTACTGGAAAGACAAGGCGCGTTGCGTGTCCTGAGCCGATTGGTGTTGTGAACCTTACCCTTCGTTTTTCGCCTTGATGTCCCCCTACCGCCCTTGGTCAGGCTGGGGGCATTGGGGTTTTTTTTGGTTGACGGGTTTGTTTCGGTGAACAGGCCAGCGACCCGTTGCTGCGCGATCTGCTGTCACAGATTGTTCATTACTCGGTGCTGGTCGACGGCGTCTTCCATACGCCCGTTATTAAAGGGATTGCTCGCGGCAGTGCGATCAGTCCGCTGCTGGCGGCCTTCCATCTCCACGCCGTGGACCAAGTTTTCGCCTCCTGCTCGCAGATCGTCTATGTCCGCTGCATGGATGATTTCTTAATCTTTGCCAAGACGCGTTGGCACCTGCGCAAAGCGGTCAAACAACTGAACCAGTTTTTTAATGTTTATGGATTCGAAGAGCATCTCGACAAGACGTTTATCGGCAAGGTCGAGAAAGGTTTTGACTGGATGGGATTTCTGTTTACTGCTGAGGGGTGCGCCGCCGTGGCACCGCGCGCCCTCGCTAACCATGCCCTGATACTTCGCCGGCGTTACGAGCGCGCGCCCCTCTCCAGTGGGGTGTGCCGTGTGGTGGAATATCGCGCACGGTGGGCCGCATGGGTAAAGGCCTGATGGCCGTGTGGCAGGTTTGCCACTGAATGGCCAGCCGTCCGGCTAGGACTGCACTCCGCAATTGCCCTATGTGTTCGAGTGGTTAGGCCCCAGGAACCGATGCCAGAGAATTCCTCACATCACGACTCGGACCACGCGCGTTCCCAAACTCTGAGTTATATAAATCATAAAATATCCTTGCCGGCGATGTTGTAGTCCACGTGATAAGATAACGTCGCTACCCATGGCGTCTTGTACGTCGCGACATCCGCACTCGCCGACAATACCTGCACATAGCACCTCCCTCCCTCGCTAACGAACTCCAGCATCCCGTGCGTCGCCGGCGACACGTCCAGCCAAAAATTTTTTCCGTCGCTGCCGGTGATCAATATTTCATCAGGGCTCGAACGGTACGCCAACGGCGTGTACGTACTCGTGGAACCATCGGGGAAATGCAACGTGAACAGCGTTATTGAGTAAGAGGACTGACTTTTGAGCTCTTGAAGATAATCGAACGTACCGGGGCTTAACATGATTGCGATCCTTCCATACGGTTGTACGTGAAGCTGGATCGTCTCGCGATAGAGGGATGCGGGGTACTGTTAAATATGACAGTTTTTTAAACGCGTTCGGAATAGAGGGTATAGCAACGTTTGCAGCGATAACGAAACTGCGAGTGAGCACTGACAATCCGTAATCGCAATCACTGACATGAACGGTGGAGTACTGCTCGCAATGGCCGGCCGACGGCTTTGCCAGCCTGGGGATTGCCCGCAATTGGGTCATGGCTCGGCGTCATGAGCTGCCTTGAAAAACGCCGGAGGCTTCGCGTACGATTTTTCCCGAATTCTGCGGGCTCACCTGGATGATCGCGTTGTCCGGACGTTTTTCGCGAGCAGGCTCGCTCCCACAGGGGATTGCGGACAAACCTGCAATGAGGTCGGCTATAAGGCCGCCTCGCTTTGGCTTTTGCGGTACACGCCCCCTCGAGAGGCCGAGTGGAGGTTCTGCGCAGTGGGCAAACCGGCATGGAT
>NZ_JABFMU010000115.1 GCF_013359695.1 Pseudomonas sp. C2B4 | reverse complement strand
GCTCGCGATGGCGGCCTTCCAGCCGATATAGATGTCGACTGACAGTCCGCCATCGCGAGCAGGCTCGCTCCTACAGGGGGGCGGGGTGTGGCTTACAGATCACGCACTACGCGAAAGCCCATCCAGTCCCCGCGCTCCTGCGGGTACTGGCTATTGCGGTTGCCCGAGCGGGAGAACACCGGCGCTTCGCCCCAGTCGTTACCGCGGATGCGTACGGCTTCGCAGTTGGGCTCCAGCCAGGCACTGCCATCGGTGGGGGCGCCGACGTAGTTGGGGTGTTCACAGTCTTCCACCCATTCATAGACATTGCCGTGCATGTCATACATGCCGAAGGCGTTGGGCGGATAGCTGCCCACGGGTGAGCTGTAGCTGTAGCCGTCGGCCGGGCCGTAGGTGTTGGCATGTTTGGCGATGCTGTATGCCTTGCCTTCATCGAAGGGGAAGGGGAACGGTCCCTTGGTGCCGCCACGGGCGGCGTATTCGCGCTGGGCTTCGCTGACCATGTGGTATTTCTGCCCGGTCTTTTTCGACAGCCAGGCGACGTAGTTTTTCACGTCGTCGAAGTTCATGCACACCGCCGGCTGGCGCGGGCTTTGCGGGTAGCGCGGCTTGCTGGCGATGCACTCGCGGCCCGGGCGGGTATCGCCATTGGCGATGGTCACGCCGCTCTCCTTGACGTAGCTGTCCCACTCGCCGGCGGTGATCTGGAAACGGCTCATGGCAAA
The DNA here is from genome assembly GCF_013359695.1 of Pseudomonas sp. C2B4. GTDB lineage: Bacteria > Pseudomonadota > Gammaproteobacteria > Pseudomonadales > Pseudomonadaceae > Aquipseudomonas. The sequence goes on along the minus strand of NZ_JABFMU010000115.1, from coordinate 5,161 downwards.
AGGTTTGGCGAAGGTCACGTCATGCATCGGGCCTTCATCGGGCTCGCGACCGACTTCGTCGTCCGGGGTACCCATGGTGAATGTGCCGGCGGGCAGCACGACCATTTCCGGGCAGTCCTTGCAGTCCTTGAACACCTTGCCCGGTGGCTGTGGGGTGGCGGCTTGTGCAGTAGTCGAAAGGAAGGCAACCGCAAGGGCGGAGAGGGTCAACGAGTAAAGGGTCATGAGTCATCTCGATTAAATGATACGACCCTGTAGGAGCGAGCCTGCTCGCGATGGACGTCAACGATGACGCGGGGTGTCTGACTATCCGCGGTGTTCCGGCGACCATCGCGAGCAGGCTCGCTCCTACAGGGGGTAGCGGCGCTATGCGGTTTTGTTCAGCAGCGCCATGAAGCGGTCGATTTCGTGTTCGCTGTTGAGCAGGCCGGGGGCGATGCGCACCACGGGGCCGGCATCGCGTTCCACCGCATCGCAGACCACGCGGTTTTGCATCAACTGCGTAGCGACCTTTTCGCAGTCCTGGTCCTTGATCCGGAAGAAAGTAAAACCGGCGGACAACGCCGGGCTCTGCGGCGTGACCAGTTCAATCCGCGGCTGTTCCAGCAGGCGGTTCTTGGCGTAGGTGTTGAGTTCGTGGATGCGCGCCTGCACCTCGGCCTTGCCCAGGTCCAGGTGCAGCTTGAACGCCTCGTCCGCCGCCCAGCGATGTTCGAAGCTGTGATAGCCACCGGGGGTCATGATGGTCGAGAAGGTGGTGGCTTCGGAGAAGGTCGGAATGATCGGCGTGACGTCCTTGAGTTCGGCCGAGCGGGCGCAAATGATCCCGGTGCCACGGGGGCCGAACATCCATTTGTGGGTGCCGGCGATGAAGAAGTCGCAGTGCATGTCGGGAAACTCCAGGTCCTCGACGCCAAAACCGTGAACACCATCGACCACATACAGGATGCGGTCCTTCTCATCGCGCTTGCGGTTCAGCTCGTCGACCAGTTGGCCGATGTCACCGATAGGCAACTTCACACCGCTGCCCGATTGCACCCAGGTCATGCCCAGCACACGGGTCTCGGGACGAATGCCCTTGGCAATGGCGCCCAACACTTCGTCCACGGAAATGTCGCGACTGTTCTCGAACAACTTGAGCTTGCGCACCCGGGTGCCCTGGCGTTGCTGCCGGTATTCAAGGGTGTAGTTGGTCGAGTAGTGCTCGTGTTCGCTGACCAGGATTTCCTGATCCGGGCGCACATGAATGCCGCCGTAGATCATCGACAGGCCCTCGGTGGTGCTGCCGGTGAGGGCGATCTGCTCAGGCTTGGCATTGAGGTAGCGACCGGCCCAGACCCGCACGTTGTGCTCGCGCTTCTCGGTTTCCTGCAGGTCCCAGTCCATGGCCCGACCGGGGTTGCGGTCGATGTTGGCGCGGTGCATCTCGATGGCGTTGCGCACCGGCGTGGGGTGCGAGGTCACCAGGAAGTTGGCGAAGTGCAGGTAGTCCGGGTCCTGATTGAACAGCTGGCGCAGCTGCGCCCATTTGCCCTTGGGCAATGCCGGCGGATTGCCTGCCAGTGCCGGCAGATTCACGCTGGTGGTCAGGGGCAGGCCGGCGGCGAGAATGCCGGCCTGCTTGAGGAATGAACGACGGTTGGTCATGGCTTGGGGTTCGCTTGGAAAAAGTGGCATCAGTTTTTGGCGACAGGTCTGGCGGATTTCTCGACCTGGTCCCAGACCCGCAGGAAATTGCCGCCCCAGAGCTTGGCGATGTCGGCCTCGCTGTAGCCGCGGCTGATCAGCTCGGCGGTCACGTTGCGCGCTTCGCTGACGTCCTTCCAGCCATCGAGGCCGCCGCCATCGTTGAAGTCGGAACTGATGCCGACGTGGTCGATGCCGATTTTCTTCACCGCATAATCAATCGCGTCGCCGTAGTCCTTGAGGGTGGCTTTGGGTTCTTCGTCGACGATGGCATAGAGCTGGCTGGCGTATTCGCCGAAACGCTGTTCGGACCAGACGGTGATGACCGGATCGCCGGGCATCAGCGCCATCTCCAGCCCTTGCAGCGGTTGCAGGTCGAAGCGTGCGCGCAGGGCGTTGAGTTTGTCCTGGGTGGCCTGGCTCAACGGTTTGATGTAGGTCGGGAAACCGACGATCTGCACCACGCCGCCGCTGTTCTTGATCAGCTGCATTTCCTGGTCGCTGAGGTTGCGCGGAATATCCACCAGGCCACGGGGGGCCGAGTGGGACGCGACCATCGGCGTGCGGCTCAATTGCGCGACCTGCTCCAGGGCCTTGGTCGACATCTGCGAGACGTCGATGATCACCCCGAGGTCGTTGAGGCGGTGCACGGCTTGTTTGCCGATCTCCGAAAGACCGCCGAGGGCATCCCTGGAATCGTTGAAAAACGGCAGTGGCCGCGACGAGTCGGCCCAGGCGTTGTTGCCCACGTAGCTGAAGCCGAACATGCGCATGCCCCGGGCTGCCCATTTGTCGAGGGCGTTGAGGTCGTTGCCCAGCGGGTAGGCGTTGAGCATGCTCATGAAAATCGCGAACTTGCCTTCGCCGTGCAGGCGGCGGAAGTCGTCGGGGGTGTAGGCGATGGCGACCTGATTGGGGTAGTCGCGCACCATGGTGCTGATGATCTTGTAGCGGGTTTCCTGCTCGAAGCGTGCTTCTTCGACGAAACCGGCGGTGGGGCGATGCGGCGCGTTGGGGCCGTTCCAGATTTCCGGCCAGCCGAAGATCGTCAGGGCCGCGCCGGACAGGCGTCCGCGTCCGGTCTTGACCAGGTCGAACTGGCCGCTGCCGTCCTTGTCCGCTTCGTTGCCGGCGGTGCCGAAGTCCATCGGCACGGTGATGTGGCTGTCGAACGAGAGCAGGCGTTCGTGCAGTTCATCGGCCTGCTTCATCACCTTGACCGGATAGCCGGGGTTGTCCTTGAACCAGTAGTCCCAGGCGGCGAAGCCTGCCCCGGCACTGATCGCCAGGGCCAGCGGCAGGCCGATGAAAAGAGCCTTTTTCGAGCGTGGTTTTGTCATTGCCGTCTCAGTCAGTTCGCCGCCCTGTTGCGGGCGTAGGGGCCTTTGCTATCTGGGAGGAACGAGCAGGCGGGGGAGGAATTTAGTGTTTGTGCGGGCCTCTTCGCGAGCAGGCTCGCTCCCACAGGGGATCTTCAGTGTTCACTCGGTCAATGTAGGAGCGAGCCTGCTCGCGAAGCTTTTAAATTTGTGGGGGCAACAAACGTTCTAGCTTGGATAAAGCCTGCTCCATGGCTGACACAGGTAGGGCAATGACGATTTCTCGACGATGGTTCATGGCAGGCCTGGCGCTGACCGGCGCTGCCGTGCCTGCGGCTTTTTATGGGCATCGCGAATGGACGAAGCCGGATCCGACGATCACCCCCGGCGAGGCGACGTTCGATGTCGCGGATATCGCGGGTCAGCGCTTGGCGGATACCTTGCGCGGTGTCTGGCAGATCCGCTTCGAAGGTCGTGATGCCGGCCTTGAAGGTTTGCCGGCGGACGGGCTGGAAGTGTTTCTCGACATCGGCCACAAGGGTCGCGGGCTGATCGGGTTTCTCGACACGGCCGAGCGTTTGCGTTCCAGTGAAGCGCCGCGTTATCGGGTGCTCGGCGATCTGGCCGGGGCCAAATCGGCGCAATTGAGTTGGCGGCTGCTCAGCGCCAATGGCAGCTGCGACTACGAATTCAGCATGGCGCTGGACGAAGTCTGGGGTGGATTTGGCAACGCCGGCAGCGGCTCGCTCAGCGGGCGGGTGTTGAACCTGGATCGGCCGTTGATGATGACTGCCCAGGACAATCGCTTCATCGCCGTCAAGCGGGTGTTCCCCGAAGCGCGGGAGCGCACCGGCCTGAATGCGCCGCTGCTGGCCTGGCTGACGTCCGCCGAGCATCGCCTGTTTCACCAGCTCTGGCATGCCTCCCGGGACAAATGGCATACCTTGCCCGAAGACAAGCGCAGTGCCCTGCGCGGTATCGGCTGGCAGCCTGGCCCGCGGGACAAGGAGCGTGATGCCCGTGGCGCGCGCAAGGATCGCAACGGCTCGGGCGTGGACTTTTTCTTCATGCACCGGCACATGCTCGGCACGGCGCGCTCGATGCAGGACTTGCCGTCGTGGACGCAATTCCCGCTGCCGCAGCCGGAGCTGGCTCGGGACCGCATCGGTTTCGCCCGTTATTTCGACAACCATGACGGCACCGCGCTGCCGCCCACCTGGCTGGCCGAAGACGATGACGAGTATTCGAAGTGGGTCGCCGACATCAAGACCGCCGAGACCTACCACAGCAATTTCCAGGTCTGGGAGTCGCAGTACCGCGACCCGCGTTACCTGTCGAAGCTGACCCTCGGGCAGTTTGGGTCAGAGGTCGAGTTGGGGCTGCACGACTGGCTGCACATGCGCTGGGCCTCGGTGCCCCGGGATCCGTCCAACGGCCAGCCAGTGCCGTTCGCCCGTGATCCATCGGACTTTTCCGCGCGTTGGTTCGCGCCGGAAAACGACTTCCTCGGCGACCCGTTTTCGTCCCATGTCAGCCCGGTGTTCTGGCACTTCCACGGCTGGATCGACGATCGCCTGGAAGACTGGTTCCGTGCCCATGAGCGCTTTCATCCGGGGGAGGTCAGCCGAATGGAGGTCAATGGCGTGCCGTGGTTCGCTCCGGGTCGCTGGGTCGAGATCGACGACCCGTGGCTGGGGCCGGATACCCATGGTTGCAGCACCACGCCGGGGTTGCAGGCGGGCCGGTCGGTGGAGATGGATCCGGAGACCATGAAACTGGCCTTGCGGATTACCTTTGGCGAGGATGAGAAGAAGCTCAAGGATCTGTTCAGGAAAGTGCCGCAACGGCCTTGGTATGCGCGGAATTTGAAAGCCAAGCAGAGCCAGGCTTGACGACCGCGTTATCGTTTTATCGCTGGCAAGCCAGCTCCCACAGGTTATGTGTCGTGCCAAAATCGTGCGGCAAACACAAAAACCTGTGGGAGCGGGCTTGCCCGCGATGGCGGCCTGACAGGCGACATTGATGTTGGATGTTCCGGCCCCTTCGCGAGCAGGCTCGCTCCCACATCAGTCCTGCAAACACAGGCCCACTGTGGGAGCGAGCTTGCCCGCGATGGCGGCCTGACAGGCGACATTGATGTTGGATGTTCCGGCCCC
>NZ_JABFMU010000114.1 GCF_013359695.1 Pseudomonas sp. C2B4 | reverse complement strand
GTAAGGGCGTGCCGGTTCGATTCCGGCTTCGGGCACCATGAATATCAAGGGCTTGTATGAGATTCCTCATGCAGGCCCTTAGTTTTTTCTTGCCGCAATTTTCAAATCTTGCCGCAATTCCTATTTAGTCGACGTTACCTTTTTGCCTTTCCGATTGCGGATGTAGTGCTCGGTCATCACGACGGTGGTGTGGCCAAGCTGGTCCATCGCCTCTCGAATATTGCCGGTCGATTCTTCCTTATCCGTCGCTGCCTTCGCCCGGAGGTCGCGCATCTGAAAGTCAGCTTTTGGAATACCGGCAGCCTCCCGAGCATCATCAAATCGTTTTCTGAGCATACTTGTTGTCATCGGCTGGCCATTTTCCATGACGACCAGGCGAGTAGCTCGGATCTTGTAGCCGGATTTGCGCGCCATGATCCGATCGATCACAACTTTCAGTTCGCCAACAATCTCGATCCGCCGCTTCATGCTGGTTTTCCCCTGGCGAACCGAAAGTTGGCCATCACGGATGTCTCGCTCATCCATTTTCAGCGTGTCGGCAATGCGTTGGGCAGTGAGATAGAACAGATCCAAGGCATCGCGAAGTGGTTGCTGGGGCGCCGCGCTGTTTTTCATGCGACCGCAGGCGGCACCAGTTGAGGTGCTTAATGGCATCAATGGCGATTTGGTGACTCTGTATCGCGTGGTGCACAACCACTTGGAAGAGGTTGTGCGTCAGTTCAAATGGGCGCTCAGTTCTCGGCAGGTCTTTGAGTGGCAGAAGATGACGCGCCCTGAAACGCTCACCGACATCCAGCGCGCCGCTCGGTTTTTCTATCTGCAGCACCATGCTTTTGCTGGCAAGGTCAGTGGTCAAACGTTTGGTACGGCGACCACCGGGCCGGCAATCAATTTGCTGCGGATTGAGGAAAACCTTTCAGCGGCCTGGTAGCGTTTGTCTGGTACTCATGTGGAAAACCTGGGTTGGCTTGAATGCGCGGAGCGCTACGACCGGCCGCATAGCTTCCACTACATGGAACCGCCTTACTGGCAGATCGCTGGGTATGGCGTGGACTTCCCGTTTGAGAACTACGAACGGATGGCCGACTTCATGCGGCGATGTAAGGGTAAGGTGATGGTTAGCATCAACGATCATCCAGATATTCGAAGGGTGTTTGAGGGTTTTCACTTCGAAACGGTGGATATCCGTTACAGCACGGCGAACCAGCGACAGGGGAAGGATGAAGTCAGCGGGGAGTTGGTGATCATGAATTGGGAACCAGCGTCTTTGGGGGGCTGTTCTGACTGGAGGGCACAGTGAATTACTGAAACAGTATCGCTTAAGCCGCCGAGAGGCGGTTTTTTTCTGCCTGCGAAACGCCCGCAAGAGGGGGTATTCCCTGTTGTTCGCCGAGATAGTCACTCGGTATTTGAGCGTGTAGCTGCGCGTGACTTGTCTTCCGTGTAGAACTCTCTTTCGATGAAATCTCGGATTGGTCGGTACGCTAGAAAACGATGCAGGAAGAAAAAAATTGCTAGGCCAACGCAATATGCTGAGAAAAGCACACTGTCAAAGTGGGCGGATACTGCGGCGCCGCCCACAGCCCCAATGAGGGCTGATAGCTGTGAAAGTCCAAAGGCTGACTCAGCACGAATGGCTAGGCTTGCACACCAGCCAATAACCGCTCCAAAGCAAAACGCACCAATCCACAGACCTAGACTTTCCATAGAGTTTCCTCAGTTTTGCCTAACGTTGTGCTAACCGGTGAGCACAAGCATAGCTTGTGCGAATCCAGATGCCGTAAGGCTGTCCGTAACGGCGGCACCAGCAGGCCGGACACGGCGCACACCAACTCTGTGCGGTGGCTTGGTGCTATTGGCGTGCCACAAGGTGAGGCGAGAACCCGGCGCGCGCCGTCGTCCCCCCACCTCGCCTGCGGGCTAAATGGGTCTTTTTTCTGCACTTCTGCACATGGCTCAGCAACGTCCAGGTCGGGAGCTGTCGTAGCAATAGTGGAGGGGAAAAAGCCTGCAAGTCCCTGCGAAGGGCAGGTTGGCGCTGGACTGGCGTGACGACAAAACTGGATCGGTCGCTGAAAGCGTTCCACGCGAGTAAGGATTTTCAGGAACGCTAGCGGAAAAAAGTAAGGAGGTAATGTTGAGGGACCGGATCGGTCGAAAGGCCCGGATCCACTGGGGTTTTCGTTTTGCTTCATAAAATAATTTTGAGTAATCAAACAGGTGATGTTGGTGTAACTGTTTGATTTATAAAAGGGCATGAAGAAGAAAAAATTACCTTTCCAAATAGTAATTATCTTACCTCTGAATTACCTAAAAGTTACTTTGCGGAATGCTCTGAGAGGCCAATGAAATCAAGGTCTTGAGGTGGATTGGTTGAGGGTCTTACTAATCTTACTCGTTTCCGAGGTCTCACCCGAAAACGGAGGGGAAGCATGTGCCTGTATGCATAATGCACGTGATACTGCACTCTGACGCCTGAACACACAAATAGCCCCAGAAACAATCCCGTGTCGATTGCGGTGTATATTCATGCACCGCTGGAAGGCTTGAAAATAGTGACACAGCGGACCGATACCCACCCTTTACTGATGTACGAAGGCGTCTTCGAGTACAGGGGCGCTTTAGAGTTATCCCGTTTGGCAGGTCATGCATGCCTTGTTACGGGAAACCTAGACGGAAAAGAATCTGCCTCATAGTCAGCGCCGTGAGTTAGGGTAAAAATCGATTAAACACTAGATCATAAATTTAATATGACATTAGTTTTTGCTGTTGCGGCTCTAAATCATTCGCGAAGTTGAGGGATCAGTGAATTTAGCGAAATGTGCTGCGTACAACTCCGTTGGATATCCCGCATCGTTATTTCGTTCGGTAATTTTATTAATAGCCAAGATTACTTGAGCCTCGGCGTGTGATTTTTAAATGGCTGCCTATGCTTAACAACTCAAATATCAGACATGTCAGCCGCCTACGGCTCAATTCTTCTATATAAGTCGTTGATTTCTTGTTCTCGCCTTGGCTTGGAGCAGAGAAATGTCTCAATTTGAATTCAGTGTGCACCTGGGTGGTGGTTTGTACATGAACAGTCAAGGCGTTCTGTCTCACGGCCCAGAGCCGGGGAAGCCTGTCTACCCGACTCCCGGTGGAGGGCTGCCTATTCAACCTGACGCACTGGCCAAAGCGTTTCAAGGCATCGCTAAAGCTCTTCCCAACAGGGACGACCCGAAGAGCCGCCAGAAATTCGACAAAATCCTCGACGGCATTGGGATGGCCGCAGGCGATAAGGAGGATCTTATCGGCGCGCTACAGGCCGTTGGCTCCGTCGCAAGTTTGATCGGCTCCGTGGTACCCATTGTGGGAGCGGCGCTGGCCGTGCTCACTCTGTTGCTTGGCTTGTTCAAGGAAGGGCCATCGGCCCTTGAACTGCTCATCACTCGTCGCTTCGACGAATTGGCACGCAAGGTTAAGGCGCTTGAAATTCAGATTCAACAGCGCGACCTGCGCACTCAACGCAATGTGATCTCGGCAGCTTTGGCTGAGATCAAGAACTACCTCGTCGAAATCAAGAACACGCCCCCAGACCAAGCAACGCTACTTCTCCGCCAGCAAGACGTCCGCAATCAGCTCAATAACGCAGGCCTTGCTGTGCGCAATCTGCTCGACAGCAGCACATGGCTGGCCACGTTCGATCGTAGTGAGTACCAGCACGTCTGGCCATGGATCTCGAATCGGCTATTCACGTTTCCGGTGTCCGGCGGACAAGTGCCCGCGTGGCTTCCGCCGCAAGGTGCGAATCGCTTCGATCACCGCCTGATGGTGCCACTTGTGACATTCGCCGTCACCGGATATCTGACGGTGTTGCGGGCTGCTGTCCCGGAATTCCGATCAACCAGGCAAAAACGCGAGGATCTATGGGACTTCGCTATCGCCCTTGAGGTACTGGCCGAGAACATGCGGCGTGAAGGTCTCGCGCGCACGGTCTATACCGCTGCCGACTTCGAGGGCGGCGCGGCGGGCGGTCTGCCCTGGGGACTCGATCCCTCGGAGGTCGTAGATTTTTCGGCTTTTGGCATTGCCCCCTACCTGGCACCCGACAACACGCGCTTCCAGGTGGGGGCATTCGATCTGTTCGCCCACAACGACGCCTTCTTCACGCCGCAGTTCAAAGCTGGCTCCTTCCAGTACCCAGGTCCTGAGAACGCGCGGCAGGGGCTGCTTGACGTGCGGTGGATTCCGCCGGCCCGTCTCGAACACTACGACGAGATTGATCCCGTTCTGGGCTGGGAGCCGGCTAACAAACCACCGCCCACGCGCCGCCGCTATCGAATCACGAACCCGGCCGAGTGCGCATCCGCCGCCAACGCAGTGGCTGAACAAAATTATGTTGATTTGCTTTACAGCAGCGGCTATCTGAATCTGATACACCTAGTCGCGACGCTGCGTAATGAGGCCACCGATCCTGACCACAGTCAGACCGTCAGCTCCAAGGCACTGTTGCGACAGCGGCCAGGCGCCGGAGTGAGCGTAATGGTCGAGAGCCAGCCGATTCTCATGACCGGCGTGATTTCGGCGCGCGCGGAACGGCGGCCAGTGGCCTACAAGGCGATCACTTGGTTCACAACTCAACCCTTGGGCCGCGAACGTACGCTGCGGTATCGTGTGTGGTTACGAACCCTCAGTGCCAATTACTCGGTGGCGGGTGGCTCATGGGATAACGAGCAGAATTACACTAATTACCATCAGGTCGGATACATCAACGACCCGGAGCGACCGGGTTTCAAGATGCTTTCCACCTCGACGGGAGTGGCTCTGTCTGAAATCCAGTTGGCTGAAGGTACGTCAAGTGCCGCCCCGCGTGACATGAGCAGCACGGTGACCATGAAGGCGATAACGTTTGACTGGTGGATTCCAGTGCAACCGCTTCCAGTTGCGGTGTCACCGAGCGAGGCAGTACTTCAGGCATCACTACGCAGCGTAGGAGTGGAAGCTGGCGGCGGATCCACGACAGCACCTCTCCCGTCACCAATTCCGGCCATCTTCCCTCATACACTCAGTAACGCCGCTATTGTTGATGCCATCTCTCTGCAGGACAACGACCAACTCACCGATGTCATAGGCTGGGGCGATGGGCACGAGCCGCCGTCAGGCCAGCACCGCCTCGCGGTGAAGCAGGATGTGCAATTCGACTACAGCCTGCACTGGCAAGCCGATCGCTTGATTGTGTCAATCAAAAACAACCGCGCTGCAGATCGTAACTATGTGGTGTATGTAGTGGTGGAGGAGATCCTCGGTAGCGGTGAGGTGCTCCACACCGTCGAGCGAGTACCGATTACCGGCCAACTGACATACGTACCACAGTCGTACTTCGACAAGGAATTCGCGGCCCAAGCAAAGACTGCAAAATTCTTCCGTGACTTCGCTGTCCACTATTCCAAGTCGCTGCGCAACATTCCGCGGCCTGGCGGTCCGGGTGATCCGGATCCCGACGATTGGCACGCGGGCTTGCTAGGAGTGGATCCCGAAGTCGTACTCAGTGATCCCGTGCTTAGCGTTTTCCACCTCAAGAACTTCACAGAGGCGGCTGATTTCGCCGCCTTCTCGCGAGTGATCCTAGGGCACCCGCCTGCGGCGCGAATATTTCGACAGCTCCTAAACGATACTCGGATTTCGGAGACCATGCTGATGGCCACGATGGAGTCCTCCGCGACAGCTGCTCTTGAACAGGTGCAGAGAGAGGATTTGGTCGGTGCTTTGGAGTTGCAGAGACTCGATCACGCTACTGAGGATGACAATCTTGATGGCTTAGGACCTGTTGACGTTTAACATGAGCAGCAATAGGAATCAGCAGCGCCTCGAGCCTTTAACTTGTCGTTCCTCCTGCTCCGCAGGCCCATGGGTCGAGGGCCGGAAATAAGGAGCGTCCTTGGAGCTATTAAAGTAGAGTTTAGTAGCGGGTAACTATCTAACTGCTTGATAAATAATAATAAAAGTACTGACTTAAAATCCCCCACTCGTAAGGGCGTGCCGGTTCGATTCCGGCTTCGGGCACCATGAATATCAAGGGC
>NZ_JABFMU010000113.1 GCF_013359695.1 Pseudomonas sp. C2B4 | reverse complement strand
CTTCGCTGCACCTACATGCAGCGTGTTCGACTGCGTCGAACGGCGCTGCGCGCCACTCCCCGGATAAACGCCTCACTCAGCCTCCCGAAGGGGCGGGCAGATCAAAAGCAGCCGAGGCGAGCTGACACTCGACCTCACTGCTGTTCGCGTTCCCCTGTGGGAGCGTGGCTTGCCCGCGAAGGCGGCCTAACAGCCGACCTATCTCTCGCGGATGTACCCAATCCCCTGTGGGAGCTGGCTTGCCAGCGATGGCGGCCTGGCAGCCGACCTGATTCTCGCTGGTTTACGCAATCCAACTGTGGGAGCGAGCCTGCTCGCGAAGGTCGTGAACGATAACGCGTAAAACCAGATGCCCCACAGCACCCTCGGGTTTTTCGCGAGCAGGCTCGCTCCTGCAGAAGCGGCGTCAAACCCACAATAAATAAAAAGCCCCGGCTCTTCCGAGTCCGGGGCTTTTGCATTTCAACGGCTGACGATTACAACGTCGGGTAGTCGATGTAGCCAACCGGGCCTTTGCCGTAGAACAGTTCCGGGCGCGCCTCGTTCAGCGGCGCATCGGCCTCCAAGCGAGCCGGCAAATCCGGGTTGGCAATGAACGGAATACCGAAGGCCACCGCATCAGCCTTGCCGCTGGCCAGCCAGGCGTTGGCGCTGTCCTTGGTGAAGCGCTCGTTGACGATGTACGGGCCGCCGAAGGCTTCCTTGATCTGTGGGCCGAGGCTGTCGTCGGCTTCTTTTTCGCGGGAGCAGATGAAGGCGATGCCACGTTTGCCCAGTTCCCGAGCGACGTAGGTGAAGGTTTCGGTCAGGTTGTCGTCACCCATGTCATGGGCGTCGGCGCGCGGTGCCAGGTGTACGCCGACACGACCGGCGCCCCAGACTTCGATCGCGGCATCGGTCACTTCCAGCAGCAGGCGTGCACGGTTTTCCAGGGAGCCGCCGTATTGGTCGGTGCGTTGGTTGGTGCTGCTTTGCAGGAACTGGTCGAGCAGGTAGCCGTTGGCGCCGTGGATTTCCACGCCATCGAAACCGGCGGCCTTGGCGTTTTCCGCGCCGACACGGTAGGCGTCGACGATGTCGGCAATTTCAGCGGTTTCCAGGGCGCGCGGGGTCGGGAAATCGGACAGTGGGCGAACCAGGCTGACGTGACCTTTAGGCTGAATGGCGCTTGGGGCGACCGGTTTTTCGCCGTTCAGGTACGACTCATGGGAAACCCGACCCACGTGCCACAGTTGCAGGAAGATCTTGCCGCCGGCGCCGTGGATCGCCTTGGTCACGTTGGTCCAGCCGCGCACCTGATCGTTGGACCAGATGCCCGGGGTGTCCGGGTAGCCGACGCCCATCGGGGTGACCGACGTGGCTTCGCTGAGGATCAGGCCAGCCGAGGCGCGTTGTACGTAGTACTCAGCCATCAGCGCATTGGGTACCCGACCTTCGTCGGCGCGGCAGCGGGTCAGCGGGGCCATGATGATGCGGTTGGCGAGTTCGAGGTCGCCCAGTTTGATCGGATCGAAAATAGTCGTCATGAAATAGCTCTCTCGTGAAGATCAGTTGGTAACAGGGGCCAGTTCGGGGTCGCCGTTCTGACGGAAAGTGATCAGGGTCGCCAGCAGGGCGAGTACTGCCAGAGCCGCTGCCGCCAGGGGCACGCTGGTCAGGCCGAAACCGTGGGCGATGACGCTGCCGCCAACCCAGGCACCCAGGGCGTTGCCGACGTTGAAGGCGCCGATGTTCAGGGTCGACACCAGGTTCGGCGCCGCCTTGCCGTAGGTCACCACGTTCACTTGCAGGGCAGGCACGGCGGCGAAACACGCGGTGGCCCAGAGGAACAGGGTGATCTCGGTCGGGATCAGCGCGACGCTGGTCCAGGTCAATACGGTGGAGACCACGGCCATGGCGATGAAGACGCCGATCAGCGTCGCGGCCAGGCCTTTGTCCGCCAGCTTGCCGCCGATGATGTTGCCGACGGTCAGGCCCAGGCCAATGAGCATCAGGGTCCAGGTCACGCCACGGGGCGAAACGCCGGTGACTTCGCCCAACAGTGGCGCCACGTAAGTGAACAGGGTGAACACCGAGGCGGCGAACAGCGCGGTCATGCTCAGCGACAGCCAGATACCGGCGCCTTTGAGGGCACGGAGTTCGGCGCGCATGTCGAGTTTTTCTTCGTCACGCTTGGCCGGCAGGAAGCGAATCAGGCCGATCAATGCAATGACGCCGATCACGGTCACCGCCCAGAAGGTCGAGCGCCAGCCGGCTTCCTGACCGAGCGCAGTGCCCAGCGGCACGCCGAGGACGTTGGCCAGGGTCAGGCCGGTGAACATCAGGGCCACGGCCGAGGCGCGTTTGTTGGCCGGCACCAGGCCCGCCGCTACCACCGAGCCGATACCGAAGAAGGCGCCGTGACACAGTGCTGTCACCACGCGGGCAAACATCAGCACGTTGTAGTCACTGGCCACCGCACAGAGCAGGTTGCCGACAATGAAGATGCCCATCAACGTGACCAGGGCGGCCTTGCGCGGCAGCCTGGCGGTGGCCAGTGCCATGAACGGCGCACCGATGGCCACGCCCAGGGCGTAACCGGTCACCAGCCAGCCGGCGCCGGGGATCGACACACCGAGGTCGGCCGCCACATTGGGCAGCAGGCCCATGATGACGAATTCGGTGGTGCCGATGGCGAAGGCGCTCAAGGCCAATATAAGTAGCGAGAGGGGCATCGTTTGTTTCCTTTTGGCTGGCTGACGTTAAGGGTCAGAGCTCTTTGCTGAAGATGCGGAGGAACTCCTGGATGGTTTCCTCATTGCGTTTGAAAAAGTGCCACTGGCCGACTTTGCGACTGCTGATCAGGCCGGCGCGTTGCAGGGTCGCCAAATGGGCGGACACCGTGGACTGCGAGAGGCCGCAACGTTGATCGATCTGCCCGGCGCAAACGCCGTGCTCGTTGCTGTGAGACTGATCGGGGAATTCGACGGTCGGGTCTTTGAGCCAGTGCAGGATGTCTCGCCGTACCGGGTGCGCCAGGGCTTTTATTATTTCGTCGAGGTCAAGGTTCATGATCGGGGGCTCGTGATTAGTAAAACGCTATATCGCGATGAAGCGAACTTTAAATCGGTATTTCGCGATATACCAATATGATTTCGATCTGACGACCGCATAAATCGATATATCGGGTTATAACGATACGAGGATTGTATAGGGACATGGGCGCAGTGCTAAGCTGCGCCCATGAACTATCTCGCACATCTTCACCTCGGTGGCCAGCGTCCCGGTCAATTGCTCGGCAGTCTCTATGGCGATTTCGTCAAGGGACGGCTGCAAGGGCAGTTCGATCCGGAGATCGAAATGGCCATCCAGCTGCATCGCAGCATCGACGTGTTTACTGACCGCCATCCGTTGGTGGATGCTTCGTTGTCGCGTTTTTCCCTGACCCGCCGGCGTTACGCGGGGATCGTCCTCGACGTGTTTTTCGATCACTGCCTGGCGCGGGACTGGCGGCTGTACGCGGACCGCCCGCTGGAGCTGTTCACCTCGGATGTGTACCGGGTGCTGTCCAGTCAACAACAATTGCCGGAGCGCCTGGCGAGGATCGCGCCGCACATGGTGGCCAATGACTGGTTGGGGTCTTATCGGGAGTTCGAAGTACTGGAGCAGGTGCTGCGGGGGATATCGCGGCGTTTGACCCGGCCGGAGGAGCTGGCGGCGGCGATGCAGGAATTGCGGGTGTTGTATGAGCCGTTGAGCGAGGATTTCCGGTTGTTCTATCCGCAGCTTCAGGCGTTCGCACAAAACCGGCCAACACCATAAACCCATTGTGGGAGCGGGCTTGCCCGCGATGGCGGTGGTTCAGCCAACATAGATGCTGGATGATCCGGCCTCATCGCGGGCAAGCCCGCTCCCACAGGGACATGTACTCAGGCAGCAATTGCCGGGCGCATCGGGGCTTGCTGGGTTTCCGGAATCGCCCCAAACAACGCCTTCTGCACCGCCTGCTGCGCTTCGAACGCCAGTGCGGCACGCTCGCGGCCTTCGCAAGGGATCGGCTTGAGCAGATGAATCTCCACCGCGCCCCGGTCATTGGCAAACAAGCGCATCAGGTGCGAGAGCAAATCGTCATCGCCAACGAACGGTGCCAGCGTATCGGGCTTACCGTCACGAACATAACGAATCGCCACCGGTTGCAGCTTCACTTCGGAATCAATCGCCGCCGACAGCAGGCGACCGTGGAAGGTGCGCAGGGAACGGCCATCGGTCGTCGTGCCTTCAGGGAACATCAGCAGCGGATGCGCCTGTTGCAGGTGGCGGGTCATCTGTTTGCGGATCAACTGGCTGTCGCCCGAACCGCGACGGATAAACAGGCTGCCGGCCTTGGCCGCCAACCAACCCGCCACCGGCCAGGTGCGCACTTCGGCCTTGGACAGGAACGACAGCGGCGTGAGCATCCCCAGCAGTGGAATGTCGGTCCAGGACACGTGGTTGCTGACCCAGAGCATCGGCGATTTCGGCAGTTCACCCTGCACGGTCACATCGAAGGGCAGGGCGTTGCTCAAGCGCGCCATGAAAAACCGCGACCAGCGCTGGCGGCGGACCATCGAGTGAGCCAGGCCCAGGCGCTCGAACACCCCGAATACACTGGCCATGCCCAAGCCGAGCGCGACCACCAGCAGCACTCGAGCGATTCGCGCGTACACGCGCAACCGAACCATTACACAGCCGCCTTGAAGTGTTTGGCGTAGCGCGGGCAGAGTTCGTCGCGCTTGAGCAGGATGAACACGTCGGCGACCTGGAAATCTTCGTCCCAGCACGGTTCGCCGCAAATCTTCGCGCCCAGGCGCATGTAGGCCTTGAGCAGGGGCGGCATTTCGGCGATCACGTTCGATGGAATGTCCAGGGTCGGCAGCGGTTTTTTCGGCTCGGCCCGCAGGTGTTCGGTGCACAGGTAACGTTCGCGCAGGCGCTGCATGATCGCATGGGCCTGGATGCCGCCGTCCTGCATCGGGATGCTCGCGCATCCCATCAGGTAGCTGTAGCCACCCTGGTTCAGCACCTCGGCCAGCTCGCCCCACAACACGGCGATGGTGCCGCCGTTGCGGTAGGCCGGGTCGACGCAGGTGCGGCCGATTTCGAGGATAGGACCCTTCAGATGAACCAGGCCGTGCAGGCTGAATTCTTCTTCGCTGTAGAACTTGCCCAGGCTGCTGGCGGCCGTGTGATCGAGCAGTCGGGTGGTCGCCACCAGGCGCCCGGTGTTCAAGTCACGCACGCCGATGTGGGCGCAATGAACGTCGTAGTCATCCATGTCCAGACCCAGCTCCGCGCCTTTGAGCTTGGCGTTGAATTCGCCGCTGAACACGTTGAAGCGCAAGGCCTGTGCCTCTTGCAAAGCCTCGGCGCCCACCAGGCGTTCGGCTTGCAGGCGGCGTTCGTTGCCGGTGTCGCTGATGCGGGCGATCTGAGTCATGGCGAATCTCCGTGCGGGCTGCTCACCCGTCTTTGGGTTACAGCGGATCGACTTTCTTTATCCAGCCTTGTTGTGCAAAGTCAGGCTATGTAGCCCCGGTGTCATCGCCGTTAAGCTTTGGTGATGCTTATATGACAGCCCACAAGGAGCCTCTTATGCCCTGGCAAACCCTGTTGAATCGCCGCGATCGCTTGCCCGCCTACCCGGACCTGGGCGAAGGGTTCGTGACGCTGTTGCAGCTGTTGGGAAATGTCACTCCGTTCGAACTGGCCGTGGCCGGTGGACGCCTGATGGCGACCCCGGGGCTGGCGTTTCTGGTCGGGTATCAGGCGGCGCTGCGCATGCTGTGGCCGAGCGCGCCGCCCAGCCTCGGCGCCTTGTGCGCAACCGAACAACGCAGCCTGCGGGTGGCGGACATGCAGACCCGCCTGCGGGATCTGCGCCTGAGCGGGCGCAAGGATTTCGTCACCGCCGGCGATGCTGCCGACTGGCTGTTGATCGCTGCCCGCAGCGAACAATCGGGCGACGACCCACGGCTGAGCCTGGCGGTGGTCTATCCCGATGAGCCGGGCGTGCGGGTGGAGAAACTCCCGGCAATCCCGTTGATGCCGGACATCAGCCACGGCCGTTTGTTTCTGGACAACGCACTGTGCGAATTGCTGGCGGGGGATGGTTGGGATGCCTACGTCAAACCGTTCCGCACCCTGGAAGACATCTATGTACTGAGTGCGATGACGGCGTGGCTGTACGGCGTCGGCCAGGACAGCGACTGGCCGCAAAACCTCCAACTGCGTTTGCTGGCGCTGCTGGCCGGTTGCGCGGAAGTCAGCCGCCAGCCACCCAACAATCCGGCAGGGCATGTGTTACTGGGCGGGTTGTTTGCGCAGTTCGAGGCGCTCAAGGGGGAAGTGACTCAGGCGATGGCCGATGGCCCGCCATCGTGGGCGGCGATGTGGCAGCGCGATCAGGCGGTGATGGATCTGGCGGCGGGGGCGCGGGGGAAGCGGTTGGCCAAGGCTTTAGCGGCGTATTAGCGGGCCCCTTCGCGAGCAGGCTCGCTCCCACAGTTTGAAATGCATTCCCCTGTGGGAGCGTGCCTGCTCGCGAAAGCGATATCACAAGC
>NZ_JABFMU010000112.1 GCF_013359695.1 Pseudomonas sp. C2B4 | reverse complement strand
GGGCAGTTTCGGGGGCGGCGGTTCGTCGGGCGGCTGGTGATAGAACAATAATGAGTGGGCACTTCAAGACATGGCACTACTGACAGAACACGAACAACGCAAAGTCGCCGAGGCGATCGCCCGGGTCGAGCGCGACACGGATGCGGAACTGGTCACCGTGCTCGCGGCCCGAGCCGACGACTACGCGTACATCCCGCTGCTTTGGGCCAGCCTGCTGGCGCTGGTGGTGCCGGGTATCGTGCATTACCTGACCGGCTGGTTGACCATGCACAGCCTGCTGCTGGTGCAATGGATCACGTTCATCGTCCTGTGCCTGGTGTTCCGGCTGCCGAAAGTCACCACCCACCTGATCCCGCGCTCGGTACGTCACTGGCGCGCCTCGAACCTGGCGCGCCGGCAGTTTCTGGAGCAAAACCTGCATCACACCGTCGGCGGCACCGGCATGCTGATCTTCGTGTCCGAAGCCGAACGCTACGTGGAAATCCTGGTGGACGAGGGCATCTCCAGCCGGCTGGACAACAAGCACTGGGACGCGATTGTTGCCACGTTCACCCAGCAAGTGAAGCAGGGGCAGACGTTGCAGGGCTTTGTCAGCTGCGTCGAAGCGTGCGGTGAGTTGCTCAAGTTGCATGTTCCGGTGACGCATGTGAGGAACGAGTTGCCCAACCGCCTGGTCGTGCTTGGATAAACCTTGAAATAGAGCGTTTGTGTAGCGCTGCGCGGTACAACGGCCGCGTGTTGTCCGGGGGCAACCTTGTCTTCAACATCTCTCTATCAGCGAGCGTCCTGCGACGGTTGCTCTGACGTAGAGGGACTTTTTATGGCAACGAATCAATCGCTCAACGCTTCTTCCGGCACGGCACCCGATGGCGAGACTGACTCGCCGCCGGCGCAGTTGACCGCGAAAGAGACGCAAACCTTAATGTGGTGCTTCAAAGGTAAAACATCCTGGGAGATCGCCCGGATTCAGAATTGCTCGGAAGCCACGATCAACTTTCACTTCTCCAATATCCGCCGCAAGTTCGCCGTCAGCTCCCGTAGTGCTGCCCTGCTCAAGGCCCTTGAGACGGGCGCTATCAGAATTGGCCAGACGGGAGTGAGAGGTGCCCATGAACCTGACTGATTCGACCTACAACAGTATCAGTGGGCTCTTGTTGGGATTGGGTATCGCGACACTGCCCGCGATTGACGGCGAGGCACTCTTCGGCGCGTCCCTGGGCGCGTGGCTGGTGACCACCACCCGCAGCAACTTCAAAGCCTGGCAGCGAATCGGCTCCTGGTTGCTGTCGGCGGGTGTCGGCTATCTCTTTACCCCCGTCGCGTTGCAACTGACCCCCTTCCTGACCTCGGGTGTGACGGCGTTTCTGTGTGCGCTGATCGTTATTCCCATCAGTATCAAGGTCATGCAATGGATCGATGGTGCAGGTCTCGGCGAAATCATTCGGCACTTCAGAGGGCGCGGGTGATGAGCCATGAAATGGTTGCACTGATTCTGATGACCGGTGTTGCTCATTTACTGAGTGCGTTCAGGCTGGCGTGTTACCAGCGTGACGAGGAGCACCACTGTTGGCGCGAAGGACTATTGACCAGTCTGTGCGGAGGAATGTTTTGCCTTGCCGGCATGGACGTACTGCTGACATTTGCACCGGTGAGTCCATGGCATGCGGTTATTAGCGTCTGGTCATGCGCATTGATCGTTCGAAGTGGCGGAAGCATCAGGGTGATGTGGCATGTTTTGAAGTAAAGAGTCCGGATTGCCTATGTCTTCAAATTTCGTTCGAGCGATGCAACGAGGTTGGCCATCTCGGAAAGTTTGGCTTCCATATCGCGCAGTCGTCGTTTCTCCTCCAGCGCGTTTTGTATGGCGCAGCGATCATCTTCATCGAGCAATCGCCACAACGCGAGAATAGTGTTTTCCCGAGTCGTACTGTCTTGGGGGCCGTCGAGTGTTTCGCTGGGTGTTTGCCTCAGGACCGGACCTTCACCCAGCAGCAACCAATCAAGAGAGATGCCACGGGTTTGTGCGATGTCTACGCATAATGCGTATGGCGTGCTGTCACGCCCTTTCCAGCTGCTAAGGGTTTGCGGGCTGATCTGCAGGGCTGAAGACAACGAAGCATCGGTTTTTGTGCCGGTGATTTGTTTCAGGCGAGTCAGAACAGCTTGTGATTTTTTGCTACGCAATTTGAGCCTCTTCCCTTTGACATATGCTTTTTGAGTGCTTAGCGTATGCGCAATGAGTACTTATTGTTTGTAAGTAATCAATCATCAACTATGAATCAGAAGAATACGATGTCGAAACTTCCTAATGGTATCAGGGTGATTTCCTACGAGCTTGGCTTCTACCCTTTACGCGGCTGCCTGTTGCATTTCCATTTGTCTGGCAGACGTTATTCGCAAGGGCGCACCGCAGCGATCAACGCACTAAGCAGTATTGCGTTTGATCCAGTCGATTACCACCAGATGACTGCCGGGAATCAAGCATGAGCACTTACAAAATGGTTTGTCCGCACTGCTTGAGCAGGATGCGTATCCGTACCAGCGAAGGTCGCCATATTTTCCTGCGGGTGGCCTATTTGCAGTGTACGTCGGAGGCCTGTGGCTGGTCGGTGCGGGCCGAGTTTGAAATGACCCACGAACTTTCGCCCAGTGGGATGCCCAATCCCGCCGTACATTTACCTTGCGCCAGCCCTGATCTGCGTCGCGCCGCACGGCCTGTTGCACCGAGTACTCCAACGCCGGATGCACGACTGGAGTCATGAGCATGGCTGAATCTGATGAAAAGGTGGTGTTGAACGAGGAGCTTCTGGCGATCGCCCAGGCGTTCCTCGCTCGTCATGAAAGCGATGGATTGATCGATGACCAGGTGTTGTTCTGTCGTGCGGTCAAGCATTTGGAAGGCATCGATGTGCCGATGCATCTGGCGGAAAAACTGGTTAGCCATGCCTATGGAATACTCAAGTCCAGCAACGATCGCCGACGTCTGGATATCGCCGCGAGTTCCGAAACCGTCGCCGTGGTCACTGACCCGGCCAACGGTCTGACCTGGGCGGTGCCGGTAGGGCTGATTGTCAAATACATCATCAACTCGCCAACCAGCCGTAAACTTCGACTGGTGGAGCCCTAGTTTTCAACGGGCGCATTCAGGTCTTGGGCGGCGCGACCAGGACCTGTCGCAAAATAAGCCCGTGCCCAAACGCCTCGTCCGCCCTAAAATACCCGGCATTCCCGAACCGCACCGCCCGAGGCCGTTTTTTCCATGTCTGTCACCGCCACTCCCGCCAGCCTCGCGCCGGATCATCACGCCCAGTTCATCGAGATGCTGCAAACCAGCCTCGGTCAAAATGCCTTTATCAAACTGGTGTTGGCCAAATACGTCGGTGATGAAGCGGACCTGCAGCGGATCATCATCAAACCGGTAACGGTCAAGGCGCAGCCTTGCCTGTCCTTCGTCTATCGCTATAAAACCCGCGACATCACCAAGAATCTGCCGCTTGCCGACGGTGTAGCAACCATTGCCGGGTTGCTGCCAGCGGCGTTCAAAAATGCGCATTTGTTGTCGCTGACGGATGAGGCGCAGCTCGAATACAGCAAAAAGGGCAAGAGTTCGCTATTCAAGAGCAAGCCTCAGCAATTACGCGAAGTGCCGTCTGTCGAGCACAATCGCGAGAAAAACCGCTTCCTCGACCTGAGTCGACCGTTTCTCGCTGACCTGGGTGTGACCAACAAGCAGCATGAACTGATCCCGGCGATGTCGCGCAAGTGGAAGCAGATCAACAAGTTCATCGAGGTGTTCAGCCATGCGCTGACGTCATCGCCGCTGGCTCTGGACAAACCGGTTCGGGTCGCTGACTTCGGATCGGGCAAGGGCTACCTGACCTTCGCCATCCACGATTACCTGCGCAATACCTTGAAGGCCGAAGGTGAAGTGACCGGTGTCGAACTGCGCGAAGACATGGTGACCCTGTGCAACGCCGCGGCGGCCAAGCTCGAACACCCGGGCCTGGTGTTCAAGTGTGGTGACGTGCGCAGCGTGGCGCCGAGCGAACTGGACGTGATGATCGCCTTGCACGCCTGCGACATCGCCACCGACTATGCGATTCACACCGGCATCCGTTCCGGGGCGTCGATCATCATGTGCTCGCCGTGCTGCCACAAGCAGATCCGACTGCAAATCCAGAGCCCTGTATTGCTCAAACCGATGCTGCAATATGGCCTGCACCTGGGCCAGCAGGCGGAAATGGTCACCGACAGCTTGCGGGCGCTGTTCCTCGAAGCCTGCGGTTACGAGACCAAGGTGTTCGAGTTCATCTCACTGGAGCACACCAACAAGAACAAGATGATCCTGGCGGTCAAGCGAGCCGAGCCGATCGACCCGACTCAGTTGCTGGTGAAGATCCAGGAGCTGAAGGATTTCTATCACATCACTGAACATTGCCTGGAAACGCTGCTGCAGGCCGATGGGCTGCTTGTGTCTAAGGCTTGACCTGAATCCCTGCCGGTAATGTGCCCGGTTGTGCCGGGCGCACGCTGGTTTTGCGCCCCAACATCACGGTCACGATCACCCCGGCCGCAAACAGCCAGGTAATCGGCTCGACGTGTTCGCCGAAGAACAACGCTGAAAAGGCGATGGTGAAGAAGATCTGCAACAACTGGATCTGACTGACCCGGGCAATGCCGCCCATGGCCAGCCCGGCGTACCAGGCGAAGAAGCCGATGAACTGGGAGAACAGCGAGACGTAGCCGAAGGCCCACCAGGTTTTGCTCGAAATCTCGCCCTGATGTTGCAGCGCCAGGTACGTCACGGGGCCGATCAGCAGCGGTGTCGAGAGTACCAATGCCCAGCAGATCACCTGCCAGCCCCCCATCTCCTTGGCCAACCGGCCGCCTTCTGCATACCCCAGGCCGCCCACCGCAATGGCGCCGAGCATCAGCAAGTCCCCGGCCTGAATACTGCCGGCACCACTGATCAGCGCATAACCGAGCACCAGCGCACTGCCCAGCGCGGCGCAGGCCCAGAAGGCTTTCGACGGGCGTTCGTGGGACAGCCAGGCGGCGTACAGCGCCACGCACAGCGGTTGCAGGCCATTGACCAGAGCACCATGGGACGCCGGCAAGGTTTGCATCGCCCAGGCCGACAACACCGGAAAGCCGAGAATCACCCCGGCCGACACCAGCATCAGGCCCTTGACCTGTTTCCAGGTCGGCCATTTTTCCCGCCGCCACAGCAACAGCGCTGCCGCCGGCACCGCCGCGAACAATGCCCGGCCCAGGCCATTGAGCAGTGGATGCAGTTCCTGCACGACGATTCGCGTGAAGGGCAGGGTGAGGCTGAAGATGACGACGCCGAGCAGGCCCAGGGCCATGCCGGTGTTTTCGCGGGAGGACATGATGGCAACCAGAATCTTGGGTGAGGGGAAGAGCTTTCATCTAGCCATAATCCGCGGGTTTAGCGCTGTTACAGCTAGTCACAGAATTATCCGTACAGTTCGAGGACGTCATCGCGGGCAAGCCCGCTCCCACATTGGAATGCGTTCCCCTGTGGGAGCGAGCCTGCTCGCGAAGAACGATAACGCAGTAGTAGCCGGTTGTTACCCGCCCCTGCGGATAAGGACTACCTTGAATACTCCTGCATGCCTACGCATTTCCCAGAGG
The DNA here is from genome assembly GCF_013359695.1 of Pseudomonas sp. C2B4. Classification (GTDB taxonomy): domain Bacteria; phylum Pseudomonadota; class Gammaproteobacteria; order Pseudomonadales; family Pseudomonadaceae; genus Aquipseudomonas. The sequence continues at coordinate 1,025 of NZ_JABFMU010000112.1, read as the reverse complement.
AGTCCTCCCCATGGCCGCTAAAAAAATTCTGATGCTGGTCGGCGATTTCGTCGAAGACTATGAAGTGATGGTGCCGTTCCAGGCGCTGTTGATGGTCGGCCATACGGTGCATGCCGTCTGCCCGGACAAAAGCGCTGGCCAGACCGTCCGCACGGCCATCCATGACTTCGAAGGCGACCAGACCTACAGCGAAAAACCCGGTCATCTGTTTGCCCTGAATTTCGACTTTGCCAAGGTCAAGGCCGAGGATTACGACGCCGTTCTGATCCCCGGTGGTCGTGCACCGGAGTACCTGCGCCTGAACGAAAAAGTCCTGGACCTGGTGCGCGCCTTCGACAAGGCCGGCAAGCCGATCGCTGCCGTGTGTCACGGTGCGCAATTGCTGGCAGCGGCCGGGGTTCTCGAAGGGCGCGAATGCAGCGCTTACCCGGCCTGTGCACCTGAGGTGCGCCTGGCGGGTGGCACGTTTATCGATATCCCGGTGACGGACGGCCATGTTCAAGGCAATCTGGCCACGGCGCCGGCCTGGCCTGCCCACCCGAACTGGCTCGCCGGTTTCCTCGGGTTGCTGGGCACGAAAATCACGCTGTAACGAGGAACCTGTCCATGTGCGAGCTCTACGTCAAAGCCGACCCGATTCTCTACGAATCGCGCTCCCGCTCGCTGCGCATCTGCGGGGTGGTGACGACCTTGCGGCTGGAGAATCAGTTCTGGGACATCCTCAGCGAAATCGCCGAGGTCGATGGCATGACCACCAACCAGTTGATCGCCAAGCTGTATGAAGAGGTGATGGACTACCGCGGCGAGGTGGTGAACTTCGCCTCGTTCCTGCGGGTGAGTTGTACCCGGTATCTGAGTCAGCGGCGGGTGTCGGCACCGGAGTTGTCAGTGGTGCGGGCGGTGGTGAAGTAGGGTGGTTTTGTACTGACCTTGCCGGCCCTTTCGCGAGCAGGCTCGCTCCCACAGTGGATTTGCGTACACCAATCCATTGTGGGAGCGAGCCTGCACGCGAAGGGGCCGGTTCA
>NZ_JABFMU010000111.1 GCF_013359695.1 Pseudomonas sp. C2B4 | reverse complement strand
TCGCTCCCACAGTTGGATTTTTGCCAGCGGTGGGATTGGTGTCTGGTCAGAAGGCTGGGCGCATTCCCCTGTAGGAGCAATGCTTGCTCGCGATGACGGCCTGACAGCCGACCCATCCCTCACAGCCATGTCCCTGATCCCAGTGTGGGAGCGAGCCTGCTCGCGAAGGCGGTGTGTCATTCAGCATCAATGGTGACTGATATGGCCCCTTCGCGGGCAAGCCACGCTCCCACAGGGGATTGGGGGGGCATCCGCAAAAGTCAGGTCGGCTGTCAGGCCGCCTCGCTTTGGCTTTTGATCTTGATCTGCCCCGTCGGAAGGCCGAGTGGAAGTTCTCTGTAGGAGCAAAGCTTGCTCGCGATGGCGGCGTACCAGTCGTCATCGTTGTTGACTGGACTGCCGCGATCGCGAGCAAGCTTTTCTCCTACAGGCTTTTCCAAGTAATCCGCCGTAAGGGCGGAACCCCAAGTAGCCGTTACCGAAAAAACGGATATGTACACCGTCACTTCACGCAGTGATGGTCAGTTAAACGCCAAAACGCAAAACGCCCCGCAAGCGGGGCGTCTGTTTAACAACCATTCTAAGGGTCAACGAATACCCGCATTGCGCAACGCCGCAGGCGTGAAGTCCGCCAGTTTGGTCCGGTTACCGTAAAGCGGCGCCGATTTGGCCTCGTTGCTCATGGTCGCGACGATGTAGCGTCCGGCGAGCAAGTCGTAGAACCCTTGCGCCGCGGGCGCATTCACGCCTTTTTCATAGTTGTTGTAGGTGTAGTTCTCACCCACGCGCCAGAGCTGGCCGCGACCGTCGTAATGGTCCACCTCGGAGAGCACCCAGGTGTCTTCATCGAAATACATGTCGCGCTTGGCGTAAATGTGCCGCTCACCGGACTTCAGTGTCGCCTGCACATGCCATACGCGATGCAGCTCGTAGCGGGTCAGGTCCTGGTTGATATGGCCGGGCTTGATGATGTCGGCGTACTTCACGCTCGGCGACTGCAGCTTGTAGTTGTTGTAGGGAATGTACATCTCCTTCTTGCCGATCAGCTTCCAGTCGTAGCGGTCCGGGGAGCCGTTCATCATGTCGGCGTTGTCGGATGTCCGCATGCCGTCCGAGGCCAGGCCCGGGGCGTCATAGGCAAGTTGTGGCGCGCGACGGACCCGGCGCTGACCGGCGTTGTAGGTCCAGGCCTTGCGAGGCTCTGTCACCTGGTCGATGGTTTCGTGGGCCATGGACACGGTGCCTGCCAGGCGCGCCGGCGCGTCGACGGCGAAAATGTAGTAGTAAAGAATGTTCTTGTCGGTTTGCGGGTCTACGCCATCCATGTATTGCGGGAAGCTGTTCTGGTCATGGGTCTCGACGATGGTGTAGGCGCCATCGACCTGCGGTACGGCCTGAACCGACCAGCGTTCCACGTTCTCACCGCGAAAACGGGTCACATGGTTCCAGTAGACCTCGACACCGCTCTTGGGGATCGGGAAGGCGTAGTAACGCGAGTCGGAAAAATTGCCCAGGCCGGTGCCGTCACTGACCAGTTGCACATTCAGCGCACTCTTTTTCGCGGCCGCGTAGACGGCCGAAGGTGCGGAAGCCGTACGGTGGCTCGGATAGACCGGGATCTTGTACGTCTCTGGATAGCGTTTGAACATCGCCAGTTGCCCGGGCGTGAGCTTGTCCTTGTATTGCTCGGCATTGGCGGCGGTGATGGTGAACAACGGCTTTTCATTTTTGAACGGATCGCCGAGGAAGCCCTTGGCGTCTACGGGTGCGGCGCCCGCCTTGAGGCCGCCGTCCCAGGCGGGAATGCTCTTGTCGGCGTTGCCTTCCTTCTGCGCGCCGAGTGGCGTCAGGGTCGTGCCGAGTTGGGCCGCTTCCTGTTCGCTGACGGCGGCCATGACGCTGGTGGCCAGCAGGGAGAGCGCAAGGGCCCCGGCGGTGATGATCATTCTTGCTTTCATGGATTGACCCTCTGTCTATTGCGACTCAGAAGTTGACGCCGAAACTGAGCGAGACGAAGTCCCGGTCGGTATTGGTGTTGAAGTTGCCGCCGAAGAAGTCCGTGTAGCTCAGACTCGCGGTGTAGGTGCTCATGTAGTCGGCATCCACGCCGAGGCTGACGGCTTTGGCGCCTTCCTCGAAGTTCGGGCCCCAACCGTCCACGTCGTGGGACCAGGCCAGGTTCGGCGAGAGGTTGATGCCGGCAATCACGTTCGTGTAGTCCAGCTTGGCGCGCGCGCGATAGCCCCAGGAGTCGGTGGTGTAGAAGCCATGGCTATTGCACTCCTTCTGCGGGTTGGTGGCGGTGGCGCAGACGGTTGCATTCTGGGTGCCGGGAAATTCGCCCGCACCGAACACCGGGCTGCGTCCGAAGCGGATGTCGGTGCCGTCGGCCGAGCCCAGGCCGTTGATGCGGTTGTAGCCCACTTCGCCGACCAGGGTGAGTCGGCTGGCGCCCCAGATCTGATCGAAGAATTGCGTGGCCGTGACCTGCGCCTGCATGACCGGCATGCGCTTGTAGCCGGGCAAGTCGCCGCCCAGGGCCTGTGCCGTTTCACCGGAGGTAAACACCGGCGAGGTCTGGGTGCGGAAGTTGGTGTCGGTGGATTGAATCGCTGCCAGGTTCAAATCGGCGGTATTGATCTGCAGCGGCATGTTGGGGCGGTAGCTCAGTTCGCCACCGACCGAGGTTTCACCCAGGGTGGTCTGGAAGCTCAGCCCGTAGAGGCGGATGTCCTCCGGATAGTCGACGAAGTAACGGGCGGCGCGCACCCGGTCGAACTGGTTCTGGGCCACACCAATGGTACGGGCGGCGGCGGGCAGGGCGGCGACCTGGGCCGCAGTGATCGGCGCGACCGTGGTTTGCGTGAAGCTCAGGTAGGGGTTGCGGCTGTGATAGTTCATGGCATAGAAGCCGAACTCGGTGTCGTGCAACTCCGGCACGAACCAGCGCAGCGCTATGCCGAACTGGCCGCTGTCCCGTGGATCATTGTCCTTGGAGCGCGGCATGTAGACGTCGTCCCGCACCTGACCACTGAGAATCTGCGCGGCAGTGGCGGTATTGCGGGCCACGCCGGGGGCGAGGTCGGGGCCGGCGAACACCAGGCGGTCGTTGCAGCCCTGGGGCAGCGGATCGGAACCGAAGAAGGTGCCGCAGTTGTCGACCACCGAGTTTTCCCATTCCAGCTGGTAGAACGCCTCGGCGGTGAGGTTCTCGGCCAGGCCCTGGGAGACGTACAGCATGTTCACCGGGATCAGGCCTTCCTTGACCTCGGCGCCTGGACGGCGCAGGGCCGCGACGTCGACCGGGTTGATGCTGTTGATCGAGTTGCCGATGAAGGTGCTTTCGCCCCAGCTCACCACCTGTTTACCCAGGCGCACGTTGCCGGGCAGGTCGCCGAGGTTGTAGTTGTGGTAGACGAAAGCGTCGAGGAATTCGGCGCCGGAAGACTTGGCCAGATCGTCACGACCGCTGTCGTTGATGTCGTAGAACGGGCGGTGTTCATCCTTCAGTTCGAAGTCGTACCAATACTTGCCGCGCACGAAGACACCGCTGTCGCCGTACTTCAGTTCAAGGTCATGCACGCCTTTGAAGATCTTCGAGAAGGTTTCGCCTTTCTTGAAGTTCTGCCGGTTGTCATCCGCGGTGCGGGTGGCCGACTCGCCGCGCAGGCCAAGGGTGTTGGCGGAGTTGATGAACTTCGGGTCCGGGCCGCGTACGGACCAGCTGGCACCGACGGAAAGGGACGAGTCGAACTGACCTTCGATTTCGCCGATGTTGAAGTCGACGGCACCAGCCGGCATGGCCGAGCCGAGTGCGACGGCGGCGGCGAGCAGGTGTGGCTGGAATACTACCGGTTTTCTTATTGTCATTCGGTGCTCCAATTTCGTGTTTCCTTGAATGTCGGGTCGCCAACAAATCGACCTGGTTTCAGGATTGGCAGAACAGCCCAGGTGGCAGTGAAAAGTGGTGTGCGCTCGTGCCCCTGGTTTCTTTGGGTTTCACCGTTGTCCAACGGTGTGCCGAATCGATACCTGACCGGCGAATACACCTTCCTACGGGTTATTCGTTGCTCCCCCCCTCTAGTAAGGGGGGGGGGAGGTGTTGGCCGACAAAATAGGAGTTGCCTTAAAGGGCGAGAGCCGAATCTGCTGCCAGACCGGTTCGGACAATCCCCCTCGACAGGAGGGGGGGATACCGCGCGGGGTTACAGGACCATCGACTCCAAGGCTCTACAGGCTTGACGCCGTTCTGGCGTCATTCCCGAAACCTGCTCAACTCACCTTGGAGAAAAAGATGTCGCAGAAAGTCTATGTAGCCGGTGTCGGCATGATCCCGTTTGCCAAGCCAGGCCAAAGCGGTACGTATATCGAGATGGGCGCGCAAGCCATCCGCCTGGCCTTGCAGGACGCCGGGCTGGATTACCGCAAGGTCCAGCAGGCCTACGCCGGTTATGTGTATGGCGACTCGACCAGCGGCCAGTCGGCACTCTACGAAGTGGGGCTGACCGGTATCCCGGTGATCAACGTCAACAACAACTGCGGCAGCGGTTCCACGGCACTCTTCCTGGCGCGCCAGGCGGTGGAAAGTGGTGCCGTGGATTGCGCCCTGGCGTTCGGCTTCGAGCAGATGCAACCGGGTGCGTTGAAATCCCACTGGCTTGACCGCCCGATCACCTACGGCAAGGGCCATGAAGTGGCCGACGCGATCTTCCCTGAAGGCCGTGAAATGCCGGACGCCCTGAAATTCTTCGGCGGTGCCGGTCGCGAGCACATGGAGAAATACGGCACGAAGATGGAAACCTTCGCGGCCATTCGCGCCAAGGCCAGTCGCCATGCCGCCAACAACCCGTTGTCGGTGTTCAAGAAGGTGATTACCACCGAAGACGTCATGAACGACCAGGTGATTTTCCCGGGCGTCATGACCCGCCTGATGGCTTGCCCACCGACCTGCGGCGGTGCCGCGGCAATCGTGGTGTCCGAGCGTTTCGCCAAGCAGCACGGTCTGCGCACCGACGTGTGCATCCTGGCCCAGGCCCTGGTGACCGATCAGCCGGAAGCCTTCGAACCGCCATCGCTGATCAGCATCGTCGGCGTCGGCATGACCCGCCAGGCGGCAACCGAAGTGTACGAAAAAGCCGGCGTCGGTCCGGAAGACATCCGTGTCTGCGAGCTGCACGACTGCTTCGCCCATAACGAATTGCTGACCTACGAAGGCCTGGGCTTCTGCCCGGAGGGCGGGGCGGAAAAATTCGTGATGGACGGCGACAACACCTACGGCGGGCAAGTGGTCATCAACCCGTCGGGCGGCCTGCTGTCCAAAGGTCACCCGCTGGGCGCCACCGGTCTTGCCCAATGCTACGAGCTGACCCATCAACTGCGTGGCACCGCCGACAAGCGTCAGGTGGCGAACCTCGAGCACGCCCTGCAGCACAACCTGGGCCTGGGCGGCGCCGGCATTGTGACCCTGTTCGGTCGCGGCTGATGACACGGCGCGCCTGTTGCGGGCGCGCCCTTTTTTGTATTTGAAAAGCTTGATTGAAAGCACTGACTGACAGGACTGCGTGACATGGCAGACAAGAGTCTGATCGGACGCTCGTTGGGCGTAACAAGCTGTGAAGTTGAAAAGGGCCGCCTGCGCTTTTTCGCCAAGGCCATCGGTGAAACCGACCCGGTGTACACCGACGAATCCGTCGCCAGGCGCGCCGGTCACCGGTCATTGCCGGTACCGCCGAGTTTCCTGATGTGCCTGGAGGCCGAAGGGCGCGACAGCGACCACATCGTGCAGGACATTTTCGGCTTCGACCTGGGGCGCATCCTGCATGCCGAGCAGGGCTTCGACTATCACGGCCTGGCCTATGCCGGCGACGTGCTCACCTTCGATACCCGGGTGGTGGATGTCTACGAGAAAAAAGGCGGGGCCTTGACCTTTGTGGTGCAACAGACCCGCGTCACCAATCAGGACGGTCAGCACATCGCCGACATCCGCTCGTCGCTCGTGCAGCGCTGAGGAGCCCGACATGAACGCATTTCAGTTACCGGATGTGCAGGTTGGTTTCGAGTTGCCGCCGCTGACGTTGCCGGCCATCAACCGCACCACCCTGGCGTTGTACGCGGGGGCCTCGGGCGATCACAACCAGGTGCACATCGACCTGGACTTCGCCCGCAAGGCCCGGCAGCCCGATGTCTTCGCCCACGGCATGCTTTCGGTGGCCTACCTGGGCCGCCTGCTCACCGCCTGGGTACCGCAGCAACAGATCCGCAGCCTGGCGGTACGTTTCACCGGCATCACCCAACTGGGGCACATCCCCACTTGTCACGGCAAGGTCATCGAACGGTTCGAAGTCGATGGCGAGCGACGCGTGCGGTTGGCGATCCGCTGCATCAATCAATACGGCGAAGAGAAGCTGGTCGGCGAAGCCACCGTGGCGCTCATCTGAAGTACTTATCTGAATCCAACAAGAACAAGGAACATTCCCATGAAGAAACTTGAAGGCAAAGTCGCGCTGGTCACCGGTTCCGGTCGTGGCATCGGGCGCAGTGTCGCCCTGAAACTGGCGGGTGAGGGCGCGCGCGTCGTGGTCAACGACCTGGACGCCGGTCCCGCCGAGGAAGTGGTTGCCGAGATCCGTGCCATCGGCGGTGAAGCCGTTGCCTGCGTGGGCAGCGTCACGGCAGCCGACTTCGCCGACCGCTTCGTCAAGACCGCGGTCGACAGCTATGGCGGCATCGACATCATCGTCAACAACGCCGGCTACACCTGGGACAACGTGATCCAGAAGATGAGCGACGAACAGTGGTACGCGATCATCGACTGCCACATCACCGCACCATTCCGCATCCTGCGCGCCGCCCAGCCGATCATCAGTGCCATGGCCAAGAAGGAAGCGGCCGAAGGTCGCGTGGTCAACCGCAAGGTTGTCAACATCGCCTCGACCTCCGCTGGCGGCAACCCGGGTCAGGTCAACTACTCCACCGCCAAGGCGGGTGTGCTGGGCATGACCAAATGCCTGGCCAAGGAATGGGGGCGCATGAAGGTCAACGTCAACGCCGTTGCCTTCGGCCATATCGAAACCCGCCAGACCCAGCCGGTGGAAGGCGATCCGCATTTCATCAACATCGAAGGCCGCGAGATCAAGGTGGGCATCAGCCCTGCCATCGTCGAGCAGTCCAAAAGCATGATTCCCCTGGGGCGTCCGGGTAACACCGAAGAAGCGGCCGGGGCGGTGTATCTGTTCTGCATTCCGGAGTCGGATTATGTCAGTGGGCAGGTGCTGGTGTGTGGTGGGGGGTTGGGGAACGTCTGAATGCGGTGGCCGGGGTGCCTTGGTGCTCCGGCTGTTCATTTGGATTGGGTGTATATCCATTGCTGCGGTTAGGGTTCCGCCCTTGCGGCGGGTCACTTGGAAGAGCCTGTAGGAGCGAGCCTGCTCGCGAAGGCGGTGTGTCATTCAGCATAAATGTTGACTGACCTG
>NZ_JABFMU010000110.1 GCF_013359695.1 Pseudomonas sp. C2B4 | reverse complement strand
ACTGCGTCGAACGGCGCTGCGCGCCAATCCCCGGATGAACGCCTCCACTCAGCCTGCCGAAGGGGCGGGTGGATCAGAAGCAGCCGAGGCGAGCTGACACTCGACCTCACTGCTGTTCGCGTTCCCCTGTGGGAGCGAGCCTGCTCGCGAAGGCGATGTCTCATGCAGCATAAATGTTGGCTGGCATGGCCCATTCGCGAGCAGGTTCGCTCCCACTTTTGGATGAGGGACATATCTGTGAAGGGGGCGACAGTCAGGCCGTCATCGCGGGCAAGCTTTGCTCCTACAGGCTCTTCCAAGTGGCCTCCGCAAGGGCGGAACCATAAGCCGCCGTTACCGAAGAAATGGATCTGTCCCCATCCCCAGTATCAAACCATTGCCCATATGAAATCTATCGTGTATTTTTTCATGAAATTAAAACTATAAAATTTCACGAGGCCGGTAATGTTTCAGCAATCCACCCAGCATGTCGCCAGCTACTACGCCCACACTTGCACCGGTCAGGTAAAAAACCGTGCGCCCTTGGTGGGCGAGCAAGGCACTGAAGTGCTGATCATCGGGGCCGGTTTCAGTGGGTTGCACACTGCATTGCGCCTGGCCCTGGCCGGCAAGCGGGTGACCGTGCTGGAAGCCAGCCGGGTGGCGTGGGCGGCGTCGGGGCGTAATGGTGGGCAGGCCATTCTGGGCTGGTCCTGCGACATGCCACCGCTGGAAGCGGCGCTGGGTTACGAGCGTGCGCGACGCCTGTGGGATGGCATGCGCTGGGCGGCGTGGGAGTTGCGCGAGCTGCCTGCGCGCCACGGTTTCGATTGTGACTATCGGGCAGGCCATCTCTGGACCTCGGTGATGCCGCGACGGGTCAGCCTGTTGACCGAATGGCAGCACGAAGCCAGTCACAAATGGGGCCACGATGGTTTGCAATTCATTGAACGCATACAGCTGCCCGAATGGGTGGCCAGCGAACGCTACCAGGCCGGCCTGTTCGATCCCGAAGGCGGGCACCTGAATCCGCTGAAGCTGGCACTGGGCCTGGCCGCCGCGATTGAGCGGACCGGTGGCGTGATACATGAACAAAGCAAGGCGTTGAACTATCGCGAGGACGGCGACGGGTACGTGGTGACCACCGAGCGCGGTCGCATTCGCGCCGACGTGTTGGTACTGGCCTGCAATGCATATCTCGATCGACTCGATCCGCAGCTATCGAGTTGCGTACTGCCCGTCGGCACTTATCAGGTGGCCACCGCGCCATTGTCCGAGGCGCAGGCCGTCGCCTTGCTGCCGAGCAATGTGTGTGTCACCGACAACCAGTTCGTGCTCGATTATTTCCGCCGCACGCCGGACAACCGTCTGCTGTTCGGCGGTGGCTGCACTTACCTGGGAGGCATGCCGAAGGACATCGCCGGCGCCACCCGGCCGTGCCTGGAGCGTGTCTTCCCGCAACTCAAGGGCGTTGAGCTGGAGTTCGCCTGGGGCGGGCACATTGACCTGACCCTCAAGCGCACCCCGGACATCGGTCAGCGCGGTGACTTGTATTGGTTGCAGGGCTATTCCGGTCACGGCGTTCTGCCAACCCTGGCCGGCGCACGAGCCGTCAGCGATGCGATCCTCGGTCAATCGGACGAATTGGCGTTGTACCAAGGGCTGACCAACGGCCGCTTTCCCGGTGGCAAGTACATGGCCGCGCCGCTGGAAGCCATGGGCAAAGCCTGGTATCGGTTGCGCGACAGTATTTGAAACGGCAATTTCTGGAAGCCTTTAAATGGACATGCAAGAAGAAATTTCAGCGTTGGCGATCCTGATCCAGGACCTGCGCAAACACAAGAAATACACCCTGAAGGAACTGGCGGACAAAATCGGCCGTTCCGTGGGGTTTCTATCCCAGGTTGAACGCGGGATTTCCCGGCCGACGGTGGCGGACCTGACCGCCATCAGCGAAACCCTCGGGGTGCCGACCACTTATTTCTACAGCCTGCCCAAGCCCATGGCCTTGCCCTGGGTGACGCGTCCGGACGAACGCCGCACCTTGTATTACGCCGACGGGATTACCGACATCCTGGTCTCGCCGAAAATGCGCGCGTCCTTTTCCATGCTCGAAAGCCAGCTGGAACCCGGTGCCAGCAGTGGCGACCGGCACATGAACGACAGCTCGGAGCAGGGCGGTTATGTCCTGGAAGGGGCGTTGACGCTGTGGCTCGATGACAACGAGCCGGTGACCTTGCACGCCGGCGACAGTTTTCAGCTGGCCAGTCATGCCCATTGCCGCTACGGCAACCTCTCGGACCAACTCACCCGCGTGCTGTGGGTTTACACCTGATAAAACAACAAGGAACACAATGATGGATGCTGTCTGCTCTGAACTGCTGGCTGAAGTGCGCGAGTTTCGCCAACTTCATCCCGATGTGCGCTTTGTCGACCTGATTTCCCTGGATATTCCGGGGCATTTCTATGGAAAGCGCTACCCGATCGAAATGCTCGAAAAAGTCGCGGCCGGCAGCGCGCTCAAGTTGCCGCAGAACTGCGTATTGCTCGGCACCCAGGGCGGGTTGTTCAAGATCGGCGACTACTGCTTCAACGACGGCGACCCGGATGCGCAACGGCGCCTGGTGCCAGGCACCTTGAAGCTGGTGAGCTGGGAACAGCAACCGCTGGGGCAGATGCTGATCACCTCCGACGGCACGGAAAAGCCGATCGAATTCGAACCGCGTGAAGTCCTGGCACAGGTGCTGGCGCGGCTGGGGCGCAAGGGCATTTTCCCGGTCGTGGCGTTCGAGCTGGAGTTCTATCTGTTCGACAGTCACTTGCGCGATGGCCTGCCGCAATTTGCCCGCGACCCGCTGACCGGCGATGCCGATGATCAGCCGAACATGCATATCGAGCGCCTGACCCGCTTTGCCCCGGTACTCGATGAAATGGTCGAGACGGCACGAGCGCAGGGCATCGATGCCACGGTGATCACCGCCGAACTGGGCCCCGGTCAGTTCGAAATCAATTTCGGTCACCTCGACGACGGCTTGCGCGCGGCGGACTGGGCGGCGTTGTTCTGCCGCAGCACCCGTGGCGTGGCGCTCAAGCATGGTTACCGCGCCAGTTTCATGTCCAAACCCTATCTGCAGCACCCCGGCAGCGGCATGCATGTGCACGTGAGCCTGTACGACGAGGCAGGCAACAACCTGCTGGCGGCGAACGGGCAGAAAGCGCTGCGTCACGCCATCGCCGGTTGCCTGGACGTGTTGCCCCATTGCATGCCCATCTTTGCGCCGAATCACAACGCAATGCGCCGCTTGAGTGGCACGGTGAACGTGGCATCGCGTGCCAGTTGGGGCTTTGAAGACCGTGATGCGTGCCTGCGGATACCGGAATCGGACGCGAAAAACCTGCGCATCGAACATCGTCTGTCTGGCGCGGATGCCAACCCCTACCTGGTGCTCGCCGCGATACTGACAGGGTTGGAGCAAGGTCTGGCAAACGGTCACGACCCCATTGTCCCGCTCAATGAAGACCGCACCAGCGGTATCGATTTCCCGACTGAGATGCTCGAGGCCGTGCAGGCCATGCAAGGTCATGCGCAACTGCGCGATGGGCTGGGGGCAGAGTTTGTCGATGTGTATTGCGAGAACAAGCGTCAGGACCATTTGGCATTCATGCACGACATCAGTGCGCGGGAGTACCGCTGGTATCTCTAGTTCAAGTCGATTCGAGCTTAACCTTAAAAAATATCTGGATATTTAAGGGGTTATGAATTTTAGTAACCGAACGGTTAACTAAAATATCTTGTTACAGCGAGAAATATCCCGTAATATTCGCGCCGCGTTCACCACCACGGTTTATGCATTTTTAAGTCCCGGGCGTCCATCAGCTGCCCGGGATTTTTTTTGCCTGAAATTCAGTACCGTTTAGAACGATTATTTCTTTCGGTTATTAAAATAGGCTCAATTTGCATATCCATAACCCGAGAATTCGGGTTCCAGCCTTCACTGCATCTGTGATGAAAGAAGATTCTGCGTCACGGCAGAATTTTTCGTCCCGCCGGCTTCATTAAAGCTGCCCCGACATCGACTTTGGCTGTTTGATCGCCAGCTTGTTGCGTCCGGCCGATTCCCTAGAATCGGCCCCATCAGCTTCGCCCAACTATCCAATCCTTCAGGGAGCGACACCATGATGAACGCCATGCAGATGCAAATGCCGATGAACGCCACCATGCCAATGATGCCGATGATGGGCATGCCGATGATGATGGCGACCATGACGTGCGACATGATGGGCGACGGCATGATGTGCAAAATGATGCCGGCCGCGGGCATGGACATGGCGATGTTCAAGAACAGCGCTGAAATGATGCAGATGATGATGAACTGCGGTATGCCGATGATGATGCACTGCGGCAACATGAGCATGATGTGCATGTCTGCGGCGAGCATGGCCATGCCGATGATGAACATGATGATGCCCATGCCAATGATGGGCATGCCAATGCCGTCGATGAAGTGCGTGATGGAATGCACTCTGATGGCGGACTGCATGATGTGCAAAATCATGCCGATGCCCGGCATGAACATGGACATGATGAAAAGCTGCTGCGCCTTGATGATGAAAATGATGAACGATTGCAGCATGCCGATGATGATGAGCTGCAACGGCATGCCGCTGATGTGCTGCACCTGCTGATCGCTGTACCTGTGCTTTTCCTGTAGCAGCGAGCCTGCTCGCGATGGACTTCAACGATAACGCGTGTTTTCAGATTAAACGCGCCTGGCATTGAGTCCATCGCGAGCAGGCTCGCTCCTACAGTTTGTGTGGTGTTTCAGTCCAGCCGCTCGGGGTAGGTCACCACCAGATAAGCCACCGCTTCACTGTCGGCGGGGTTGCGATAGCGGTGGGGCTGGTCGGCATAAAACAGGATCGAATCCCCCGTGGAGAGCAGGTAGCGCTCATCGTTGACGCTGATTTCCAGCACGCCCTGAGCCACCACCAGATTCTCCTGGACGCCCGGGCCATGGCCCTCGGACTGGTCTTCACCCAATGGGCTCAAGCGCAGTTCATAGAATTCCGATTGTCGCGCCACGTCGTACGGAAACAGTGCACGGCTGGCAAATGCGCCATTGGCACTGACCAGGCGTTTGCTCTGGCCGGCCGACAACACCGCCACACCCTCGAAGGCCCGGTGCTCAAGAAACGCGGCCACCGAGACCTTCAAACCCTTGGCGATTTTGCACAACACCTTGATCGACGGCACGCTGCGCCCGGATTCGATCTGCGCCAGCATCGCCCGGCTGACGCCGCATTGTCGCGCCAAGGCATCGAGGGACAGATGACGCTTGCCGCGCAGGCGTTGCAGGTTTTGCGCAACCCGCTCGCAGTTGGCGTCTTCTTCTTGATGCTCCAGGTGACTCAGATCCAGAACGGGTTCGTCGGCGCTCGCCAGAAAGCGCGAGGGTTCATGGATGTTCACGCTTGACGCGTCTCGGTCGCCTTGGCGGCTTGCACCCATTGAAAGGCCTGCAAACCTGCCTGGAATGCATACATCTCCCACATGGCCCGTGCCCGTTGCTGAGCCTGTTTACGTTTGCGGTAGCTGGCGAAGTCGATGAGATTGTCAGTCGGATTCATGGGGCACTTCACTGTGGTGATCAATGACGGGATGAGCTGAGCGTACGCGGATATTTTTATAACGATAAATACTGATTTTGTATTTATTAATATCTTTTTGTTCTTATTGATCACAGGACTTTTGTTCAGGAAACAAACCCCCGGTCGAAGCTTTTTATATTTCCAAATAGAATAAATAGATAATTATATATTCCTTTTAATGTTTATGAAGGCGGTGCACCTTGAAGGCCTGCACATCCAGGTGGATGTACTCGACATCAGACAGGAAGCCTCATCATGACCATCAAAGCGATCAACGTGCGCAACCAGTTCAAGGGCGTCATCAAGGAAATCCTGGAAGGGGAGGTGGTCTCCGAAATCGACGTGCAAACCGCCTCCGGCATCGTTACCTCCGTCATTACCACCCGTTCGGTGCGCGACCTTGAATTGAAGGTCGGCAGCGAGGTCATTGCCTTCGTGAAATCCACCGAAGTCTCGATTGCCAAGCTCTGAGGCTGGGCTCAATAACGCGAAAAAACAGCGGCTCAGGCCGCTTTTTTGTCGGTGCTTTTCGGCTAACTCATTCTTCCAGTGATCAAGAGGTTTTCATGGCAACTCGCTTCAAGCATTCAGCGGTGACCCTATTGGCGGCCTCCGTGGCGGCGGTCAGTGCGCTTCTCAGTCCCGGCGTTCAGGCCGAAGGCAAAATCAGCATTGCCCAGCAATTCGGTATCGGCTATCTGATCCTGGATGTGGTGCGCGATCAGCAGCTTATCGAGAAACAAGGCAAAGCCCAGGGCCTCGAGATCAAGGTCGACTGGAACAGCATTTCTGGCGCCACGGCGATGAACGAGGCGCTGTTGGCGGGTGCGCTGGATGTGGTCTCGGCGGGTGTGCCGCCGATGCTGACCGTCTGGGATCGGACCAAGGGCAAACAGAACGTGAAGGCCATCGCCTCGCTCGGATCGATGCCCAACTATTTGTTGACCAACAATCCGAACGTGAAGACCCTCAAGGACTTCACCGAAAAGGACCGCATTGCGGTGCCGGCAGCGGGGGTCGGCTTCCAGTCGCGTACGTTGCAGATCGAAACGGCCAAAGAGTTCGGGAATGATCAGTACAAGAAGTTCGACGACATCTCGATCAGCCTGGCACACCCGGATGCGACGGCAGCACTGATCGCGGGCGGCTCGGAAATCACCTCGCATTTCTCCAGTCCGCCGTTCCAGTACCAAGCGTTGCAGAGCCCCAACGTGCACAAAGTGCTGAGCTCTTATGACGTACTGGGTGGTCAGGCCACGTTCAACGTGCTGTACACCACTGAAAAATTCCACGACGAAAACCCGAAAACCTACAAGGCGTTCTACGACGCGCTGGCCGAAGCCGAAAAAATCATCAAGGCCGACAAGTCCGCCGCGGCCCAGACCTATATCCGGGTCGAACAATCGAAATTGCCGCTGCCGCTGGTTGAGAAAATCGTCAACGACCCCGAAATCGACTTCACGGTCGTGCCACAGCGCACGGCGGTCTATGCCGAGAAACTGCAGGCGTTGGGCGTGCTGAAAAACAAGGCAGATAGCTGGAAAGACTACTTCTTTGAAGAAGCACACGGTGGCGCGGGTAGTTGAAGCGTCATTGCCCGATCAAAAAAACCATGAAAAAACCCGGCTGATCAGGCCGGGTTTTTTGTGTGGAGCGGTGGAGCGATTTGTTCAGGCGACAGTGTTGCCTTGCAGGCGGTCGGAGCCATCGGCGGCAACGGTGTTGCCTTGCAGGCGGTCGGAACCATCGGCAGCAACGGTGTTGCCTTGCAGACGATCCGAGCCATCGGCGGCTACGGTGTTGCCTTGCAGGCGGTCGGAGCCATCGGCGGCTACGGTGTTGCCTTGCAGGCGGTCGGAGCCATCGGCGGCAACGGTGTTGCCTTGCAAACGATCCGAACCATCAGCCGCCACAGCGCGTTTTTCCAGCAGGCGATCAGCGCCACCTTCAGCCACACGGCTTTCGATCAGTCGATCCGAGCCGCCTTCGGCGACCACAGGTTGAGCAGAGGTCGCTGCAAAAGCGTTTACTGCGAAAACCGAGAAAGCGATGCTGAGAAGGGTTTGGCGTTTCATGATCGTGTGCTCCAGGGTGTTATCGGTTGGTATGGAGCAGATGTTACGCCGCAGGATTTTTAAGAGAACTTCATTGAGT
>NZ_JABFMU010000010.1 GCF_013359695.1 Pseudomonas sp. C2B4 | reverse complement strand
ATTCCGAAACCCCAATTGCGAAAGCAGTTGGGGTTTTGTTTTGCCCGCAGGAAAGTTCGGGCCAGCAACACCTGGCAGGTCCCCGCTGTCACAGTCTCCCGACAATGCTAAGGTTCGGCCCTAGCTTTTGTATTTTCCAAGGAAGCCTTTATGCCGGACGCGACGCCCCTCAGTGCTGGTTTTATGGTGGTTCATGGCAACCGCCTGGACGAGTTGCGCAGCCTGGTGGTCAGCTGGATGCGGCGTTACCCGCTGTCTCCCCTGGAGAATGAAATTGCGCTGGTGCAGAGCAACGGAATTGCACAATGGCTCAAGCTGGCTTTGGCCGAAGATGCTGAAGATGACGACATGGGCGGTTGTGGAATTGCCGCTGCCATCGACGTGCAGTTGCCCGGTAGTTTCATGTGGCAGCTCTACCGCATGGTTCTGGGTCGCGACGAAATTCCGGTGAGCTCCCTGCTCGATAAAGCCCCGCTGACCTGGCGTCTGATGCGCCTGCTTCCACAACTGATCAACCAACCACACTTCGAGCCCCTGCAACGCTTTCTGACCAATGATCCTGATTTGCGCAAACGCTATCAGTTGGCAGAACGGCTCGCCGATTTGTTCGACCAATATCAGGTGTACCGGGCGGACTGGCTCGAAGACTGGGCGCAAGGTCGTCATCAACTACGCAATGGCAGAGGCGAGACCAAGCCGCTGTCCCCGGCCAACTGCTGGCAGGCGGAGTTGTGGCGCGCGCTGCTACTGGATGTCGGCGAAGGTGGCATGGCGCAGAGCCGTGCCGGTGTCCATCAGCGGTTCATCGAGCGCATCAACAGCCTCGACGTAGCACCCGGTGGATTACCCTCCCGAGTGATTGTTTTCGGGATATCCTCCTTGCCTGCTCAAGCCCTGGAAGCCTTGGCCGGGCTGGCTCGATTCAGTCAGGTACTGTTGTGCGTGCACAACCCGTGTCGTCATCATTGGGCAGACATCGTCGCCGATAAAGACCTGCTGCGGCATCAATACAAACGACAGGCTCGCAAGAGCGGGATGCCGGTTGTACTCGACCCGCAAACCCTTCATCAGCATGCCCATCCGCTACTCGCTGCATGGGGTAAGCAGGGGCGTGACTACATCAACCTGCTCGACAGCTACGACGATCCGAACAGCTATCGCTCGGCGTTTCGTGACGGTCGCATCGACCTGTTCAGTGACAGTGTGCCACTGAACATGCTCAATCAATTGCAGGACGACATTCTTGAACTACGGCCACTGAACGAGACTCGCGAGCGTTGGCCGGCCGTAGATCCGCAGCAGGATCAATCGATCCGCTTCCACATCGCCCACAGCGCTCAGCGCGAGGTCGAGATTCTTCACGATCAGTTGCTCGCGCGCTTCAGTGCCGACCCGCAATTGCGTCCTCGCGATGTGATTGTCATGGTCCCGGACATCGACAGCTACGCACCGCATATTCGGGCGGTGTTTGGTCAGCTCGAGCGTCACGACCCGCGTTTCATCCCCTTTACGCTAGCCGACCAAGGGCAGCGCGGGCGTGATCCGCTGCTGATTGCGGTCGAGCATCTGCTAAAGCTGCCTGACAGCCGTTTCCCTGTCAGCGAAATCCTCGATCTGCTGGACGTTCCGGCGTTGCGTGAGCGCTTTGGTGTCGAGGAGCGTGACCTGCCGACCCTGCATCGCTGGATAGAAGGCGCAGGTATCCGCTGGGGCATGAATGCCGAGCAGCGTACAGGCCTTGGTTTACCGGAGGCGCTGGAGCAAAACAGTTGGCGTTTTGGCCTGCGACGCATGTTGCTTGGCTATGCCGTTGGCAGTGGCAATGCCTGTGGCGGTATCGAACCCTATGACGAAATCGGTGGGCTGGATGCTGCACACATCGGGCCGCTGGTTGCGCTGCTGGATGCCCTGGAGATTGCCCATCAGGAACTCACCCAACCGGCATCGCCCCCACAATGGAGTGCGCGCTTGCAGGCATTGGTGTCGCTGTTCTTTCAGGCGAGCAACGAACACGATGACTTCCTACTGACTCAACTGGAGACGTTGCGGGAAACCTGGCTTGAGAATTGTGAGTCGGTAGGTCTGCAAGAAGAACTACCGCTGACCGTTGTCCGTGAAGCCTGGCTGGCCGGTCTCGATCAGGGGCGCTTGTCCCAACGCTTTCTCGCCGGTGCGGTGAACTTCTGCACCTTGATGCCGATGCGAGCGATTCCCTTCAAGCTGGTGTGCTTGCTGGGCATGAACGATGGCGACTACCCGCGAGCGCAACCGCCGCTGGATTTCGACCTTATGGGCAGTGACTACCGCCCCGGGGATCGTTCGCGACGCGAAGATGACCGATACCTGTTGCTCGAAGCGCTACTGTCGGCTCGGGACCAGCTCTACATCAGCTGGGTCGGTCGCAGCATCCGCGATAACAGTGAACGCCCCGCATCGGTACTGATCGGCCAGCTCCGTGACCATCTGGCCAGTGGCTGGCGATCAAGCGATGTCGACGAAGACCTGCTTGAAGCCATGACTCAGGAACACCCTCTACAACCCTTCAGCTCCCGTTATTTCCATGAAGGCGATGACCTGTTCAGCTATGCCAATGAGTGGCAAGTGCTTCACCAGGTCACACAAAAAACGACGGATAGCGAAATCCTTGATGCCCATGTTCAGGAGGAACCGCTGGGTCTCGGTCAGCTCCAGGATTTTCTGCGCAACCCGGTGCGGCATTTTTTCAGTCAGCGATTGAAGGTGTTTTTCGAGGCCGCCGAAGTGCCATTGGCGGATGAGGAACCCTTTGTACTCGACGCCCTGCAACGCTATAGCCTCAGTGACAGTTTGCTGGAAGCGGCGCTGGCTGATGCGCAGAACACTGACCATGCGCTTGAAGCACAAGCCAGGCGCCTGCAGAACAGTGGGCTGCTACCCATGGCAGGATTTGGCGAGTGCCTGCAGCGAGAACTGATCGAGCCGTTGCCGGATCTGCTGCAGCGCTATCACCAGCTTCTGGCCCTGTGGCCAACGCCATTGACCAGTGCCCTGCCAGTGAACCTGGAGTTGCATGACCTGCGACTTGAAGGCTGGCTCAGTGGTTTGCATCAACGTGCCGATGGTGGGTTGCTGTCCATTACCACGATTCCCAACAGCATCGGTTCGATCAAATCGCGCAAATGGCATCGCCTGACGCGACCATGGGTCAATCATCTGGTGGCTTGTGCCAGTGGGCTGGCGATGACCACCGCGTTGGTGGCCAGCGACGACAGTCTGGTGCTCGCGCCGATGGACGTGGAATCAGCAAAGCGGTTTCTGGGTGACTTGTTGCTGGCCTGGCAGTCGGGCATGCGCCAGCCACTGCCGGTCGCGGTCAAGACGGCGTTCGCCTGGCTGGGACAAACCGACCCGGTCAAAGCTGACGCGGCGGCTCGCAAGGCATATGAAGGTGATGGATTGACCACTGACGGTGAACGACGCGAAAGCATGGCACTGGCTCGTCAATTTGCCGATTACGATGCGCTGGTCGCCGACGAAACATTTATCGATTGGTGCAACGCTCTGTACCGACCATTGCTAGAGGCGCCCTGGCGTTCGATGTCCAGCGAGGAGGCGCGTCCATGACCGGCAAGACACCTTTGGCATTGGCGTTCCCGTTGCGCGGCAGTCAGTTGATCGAGGCCAGTGCGGGGACGGGCAAAACTTTCACCATTTCTGCACTGTACCTGCGTCTGGTCTTGGGCCATGGCGGGGAAAACAGTGGCTTCGGGCGCGAGCTATTGCCGCCGCAGATCCTGGTGGTGACCTTCACCGATGCCGCCACCAAAGAGCTGCGCGAACGCATTCGAACCCGACTGGCCGAAGCTGCCCGGTTTTTCCGCGATGAAACGCCGGCACCTGACGGACTGATCGCCGAACTGCGTGACCAGTATTTGCCCGAACAGTGGGCCGGTTGCGCTAATCGACTGGACATCGCCGCCCAATGGATGGACGAAGCGGCTGTTTCAACGATCCACAGTTGGTGTCAGCGCATGTTGCGCGAACACGCCTTCGACAGTGGCAGCCTGTTTACCCAGACGCTGGAAACCGACCACAGTGATTTGCTCGGGGAAGTCCTGCGCGACTACTGGCGGCTGTTTTGCTATCCGATGCAAGGCGATGCGCTGAACTGGGTGCGCAGCAATTGGGGTGGGCCAGCGGCACTGTTACCCCGGGTTCGCGGGTTGTTTGCCAGCGAGCGGGACAGCGTGGAAGGCCTGGAGCCTGCCGAGCTGATTGCGCAATGTTTGCAGGAGCGGCGAGCCGCCTTGCTGGAACTCAAGAAGCCCTGGCGCCAGTGGGCGGATGAACTGCTCGTGATTTGTCATGAGGGCGTCGTCAGCAAGAGTGTCGACGGTCGCAAGATGCAGGCGCGTTACTTTGAGCCCTGGTTCGAGAAGATCAAAGCGTGGGCCGAGGACGAATCCCTTGAGCAACTGGACATCGGAACCGGCTTCACACGCCTGACCCCCGAGGGTATGGCCGAAGCCTGGAAGAAGGGCGATGTGCCGAATCATCCGGGACTGGACGCAATGCCCGCCCTGAAAGCCGCCCTTGATGGCTTGCCGACGCCAGATGCTGCGGTACTGCAACACGCCGCCCATTGGGTCGGTGCCCGGTTCGAGGAAGAAAAACGTCGCCGGGCGGAAATGGGCTTCGATGACATGCTTTTGCGCCTCGATGCCGCCTTGCAGGCTGAGGGTGGCGAGCGCCTGGCAAATTTGATCCGCGAACAGTTTCCGGTGGCGCTGATCGATGAGTTCCAGGATACCGACCCGGTGCAGTACCGGATCTTCGAGAGTATTTATCGCATCGAGGATAACAATCCGGAAAGTGGCCTGTTCCTGATCGGCGACCCGAAGCAGGCGATCTATGCCTTCCGCGGTGCCGATATTTATACCTACCTGCGCGCCCGCCAGGCGACCTCTGGGCGCTTGCATACGCTGGGCACCAACTTCCGCTCGAGTCATGGCATGGTCAGCGCCGTGAACCATGTCTTTGACCGCGCCGAGACCCGTGATGCCGGACGTGGCGCCTTCCTGTTCCGCGAAAGCAATGGCGATAACCCGGTGCCGTTTTCGCCCGTCGAATCCCAGGGCCGCAAAGAGGTTTTACACATTGACGGCCAGGTGGTGCCTGCGCTGAATATCTGGCACTTGTCGGCCGAGCAGCCGTTGTCCGGTGCGGTGTACCGGCAACAACTGGCCGCCGCGTGTGCCAGTGAAATCACCGCATTGCTTAACGGCGGGCAACAAGGTCGTGCGGGGTTCGTGCAGCACGGCAAGGACTTCAAAGGCCTGCTGCCAGCGGATATCGCGATCCTGGTTCGCGATGGAAAAGAGGCGCAGGCCGTGCGTGCCGAGCTTTCTGCCCGTGGCGTGCGCAGCGTTTATCTGTCGGACAAGGACTCAGTGTTCGCCGCCCAAGAAGCGCACGACGTGCTGACCTGGCTCAAAGCCTGTGCCGAACCGGATGTCGAGCGCCCCCTGCGGGCCGCATTGGCCTGCATCACGCTGAACCTGTCCTTGGTTGAGTTGGAGCGGCTCAACCGCGACGAGCTGGCCTGGGAAGCGCGGGTCATGCAGTTCCGTCGCTATCGCGAGATCTGGCGCAAGCAGGGTGTACTGCCCATGTTGCGGTGCTTGCTGCATGACTTCCAGCTACCTCAGGCATTGATTGTGCGCAGCGATGGCGAGCGGGTGCTGACCAACCTCTTGCACCTGTGCGAGTTGCTGCAACAGGCGGCCGCCGAACTGGATGGCGAGCAGGCACTGATTCGCCATTTGTCCGAGCACCTGGCGCTGTCCGGCCAGGCCGGCGAAGAGCAAATCCTGCGCCTGGAGAGTGATGAACAATTGGTCAAGGTCGTGACCATCCACAAGTCCAAGGGGTTGGAATATCCCCTGGTGTTCCTGCCATTCATTTGTTCGGCGAAACCGGTGGATGGCAGCCGCTTGCCACTGCATTACCACGATGCAAACGGCAAGGCGCAGGTGACCTTGAACCCGACCGCCGAGCTCATTGCCCTGGCCGATGATGAGCGACTGGCGGAAGACCTGCGTTTGCTTTATGTGGCCCTTACCCGTGCGCAGCATGCCTGCTGGCTGGGTGTGACGGATCTGAAGCGCGGCAATAACAACAGCTCGGTGCTGCACCTGTCGGCGCTGGGTTATCTGCTGGGCGGCGGCGCTATGCTGGCCGAGTCGGCGGGTTTGAAACGCTGGCTTGAAGACTTGCAGCAGGATTGCCCTGCGTTGGGTTACGGTGAAATGCCTGAAGCCACTGCCGAACATTACCATCCGCCGCAGAGCGAAGCGGCGTTGCGGGCCCCGTTGATTCCCAAACGCAAGGCCAGCGAAAACTGGTGGATCGCTTCCTACAGCGCCTTGCGCCTGAGTGATGTGCTGAGCATCGGCAGTGATGAAGCTCCGGAGAGTCCGCAGGCCCAGAAACTCTTTGATGATGAGCGTCTCGATCCACAGGCACCCCGGGAGATAATCGCGGGCGGTGCCGATATCCATCGGTTCCCCCGTGGTCCGAATCCGGGCACCTTTCTCCATGGCTTGCTGGAATGGGCGGGTGACGAAGGTTTTTCCGTCACGCCGCAAACCGTGGAGGACGTCATCGCGCGCCGCTGTAATCGTCGTGGCTGGGAAGGCTGGATAACCACGCTCAGTGACTGGCTGCAGCATCTGCTCAAATCACCGCTACCTGTGGGGGCGGGGCAGGCCCCGGTGGTGTTCGAGCGACTGACTCAATACCAGGTCGAAATGGAGTTCTGGTTCGCCAGCCACAAGGTCGATGTGCTCAAGCTTGATGCACTGGTGCGTCAATACACGCACAACGGTGTGGCGCGGGTGGCCGCCGAGCCGGTGTTGCTCAACGGTATGTTCAAGGGCTTTATCGACCTGACGTTCGAGCACGACGGCCGCTATTACGTTGCCGACTACAAATCCAACTGGCTCGGGATTGATGACTCGGCCTATACCGAACAGGCCATGGAACAGTCGATCCTCGACAGCCGCTACGACCTGCAATACGTGTTGTACCTCCTGGCCCTGCATCGTCAACTCAAGGCCCGACTGGCCGATTACGATTACGACCGGCATGTCGGTGGTGCGGTGTACCTGTTCCTGCGCGGCACGCACGCGCCGAGTCAGGGCGTGTATTTCGCCCGCCCGCCCAGGGAGCTGATCGAGCGGCTGGACCGGATGTTTCAAGGTAAGGCAGAACCGAAGGCCGAACCGGCGTGGGAACAGGGAGTATTGCTATGAGCCGCACCTTTGCCGATTTGCTGCCGACACCATTGGCCGCCGAAAGCCTGGCGGATCTCGCCCCATTGAGCCGCGCCGACGACTTGCTGCTATTGCTCACGCGTTGGGTCGAGCGTGGCTGGTTACGCGCGCTGGACAAAGCGTTCGTTGCCTTCCTTCACGAACTGGCGCCGGACGATGATCCGTTGGTGCTACTCGCGGCAGCATTGACCAGCCATCAACTGGGTCATGGGCATGTCTGCCTGGATCTGTTCGAGACATTGAAGGAGCCGGACTTCGCCCTGTCGTTGCCTCCTGAAGGTGATGTCCACAGTGGCGCGATGCTGCTGCCGTCGCAGTTGCTGGAGACCCTGGACGGTGCCCATTGGTGCAAGGTGCTGGCAGCCGGCAGTCTGGTCGCCTTGGCGGCCGACGGGCGCGAGGCCGTGCAGCAGCGGCCATTGGTGTTGTCGGGTAAACGCCTGTATTTGCGGCGCTACTGGACTTACGAGCGGCGGATCGACAACGCACTGCGTCAACGTCTGGCGGAGCAGGAAGCAACGCCGGATGACTTGTCCCAGCGTCTTGCCAGCTTGTTCGGTCCGGCCAGGCCCGGTGAAGTCATCGACTGGCAGAAGTTGGCCTGCGCCCTCGCGACCCGAAGCGCTTTCAGCATCGTCACCGGTGGTCCAGGCACTGGCAAGACCACGACGGTCGTGCGCTTGCTGGCCCTGCTCCAGGCGCCGGCGGTGGTAGCGGGCAAGCCATTGCGCATCCGTCTGGCCGCACCGACCGGCAAAGCAGCGGCGCGATTGACTGAATCCATCAGTCAGCAAGTTCGAACGCTGAAAGTGACTGAGGATATACGCAGCAAGATCCCGTCGGATGTCACCACCGTCCACCGCTTGCTCGGCAGCCGTCCCGGTACGCGGCATTTCCGTCACCACGTGGGCAATCGCTTGCCGCTGGATGTGTTGGTGGTGGACGAGGCTTCGATGATCGACCTGGAAATGATGGCCAACCTGTTGGATGCGTTGCCGTCCCATGCGCGTCTGGTGTTGCTGGGTGACAAGGATCAGTTGGCCTCGGTGGAGGCGGGTGCGGTGCTTGGCGATTTGTGCCGCGATGCCGAGGCGGGTTGGTACAGCCCGCAGACCCGCCAGTGGCTGGAGGCGGTCAGTGGCGAAAGCCTGGAGGCCAGCGGGTTGCAGGAAGACAGCCAAGGCACTCATCCGCTGGCCCAGCAAGTGGTGATGTTGCGGCACTCGCGACGGTTTGGCGAAGGCAGCGGCATTGGTCAGTTGGCGCGTTGGGTCAACCAGCAGCAGCCGGAGGAAGCGCGCAAGTTGCTGGCGGCTCGAAGTCACGGCGATGTGTTTTGTGTGCCCCTCAAGAGTGAACAGGACCGGACACTGGAGCGCTTGCTGCTTGAGGGTCATGGTGAGGGACCGCAGGGGTATCGGCATTACTTGAGCCTGTTGCGTAACCAGCGGCCTGCGCTCGACACCCCGCTGGATGATTCACGCTGGATGGAGTGGGCGCGACAAGTCTTGCACGCCTTCGATGCCTTCCAATTGTTATGCGCGGTCCGCAAAGGGCCATGGGGCGTGGAGGGGTTGAACCTGCGAGTGACCGAGGCCTTGCTCAAGGCCCGGCTGATCGATAGCGACCAGCAGTGGTATGAAGGACGGCCCGTGCTGATGACGCGCAATGATTACGGCCTGGGCTTGATGAACGGTGATATCGGCATCGCGCTCAAGCTTCCCGAGCGTGATGGGCCTGAAGCGGGCAAACAAGTGTTGCGGGTGGCATTCCCGCGCAATGACGGGCAGGGTGGGGTGCGCTTCGTTCTGCCGAGCCGGCTCAATGATGTCGAAACCGTTTACGCCATGACGGTGCATAAATCCCAGGGCTCGGAATTTGCCCATACCGCACTGATTCTGCCGGATGCCTTGAACCCGGTGCTCACCAAGGAACTGATCTATACCGGAATCACCCGGGCCAAGGATTGGTTCACGTTGATCGAGCCGCGCACCGGCGTATTTGAAGAGGCGGTGAGACGCAAGGTCAAGCGCTTGAGCGGGTTGATGCTGGAACTGAAGGACGACGTCGATACGACGCTATGAGAGAGGCGGTGCCAGCCGACGGAATCTGTCCGAAGTGCCATGGTGCGCTGCTTCGCTGGTGTTCTGTCGCTATGCTATCGTTGCGGCATCATTTGGTTACGGTCGAAGAGAATCCCTGGATGAAGGTGGCTGTCTGGACGACAGAGCGTGTCGTTGGTTGCAAACAAGCACTGCTCGCCGGCCTTCTCTGTTTGCTGTCCGGTGTCGTTTGCGCTCAACCGCAAACTCCGGCAAGCATGGCCGATCAACGGGCCGAATCAGTCACGCAGGTGGTGCTTGGGATTCTCAGTTACGCCCGTTGGCCGGTTGAGCCGGCGCAACTTCGCCTGTGTGTGGTGGGCCCCACCGAATACACCGATGATTTGGTCAAAGGCACGACCCAGGCGACCGGTCGGCCCGTGACGGTACGACGACTCCTGGCCGACAACACGTCCATCGCCGGTGAGTGCGATGCGGTGTACATCGGCAAGTTGAACGGCGAAGAACGCAATCGGCTATTCGCCTCGCTGACGGGGCGACCGGTGTTGAGCATCAGCGAAAGCGACGATCAATGCACTGTCGGCAGTCTTTTTTGTCTACGGGTCAGCGATGATCAGGTGTCATTTGAAGTCAACCTCGACTCCGTCGCCCGCAGCGGTGTGCGAATTCATCCGAGCGTGCTGCAACTGTCCCGTCGCAAACCGGCGGCCTCATGAGTTTCTTCAACCCGGGTCATCGCCCGACCTTGCACTCAGTCATCGGCCGCGGTCATTTGATCGTGGCGCTGGTAGGTGTAGCCATGGCCAGTGTCTCCCTGACACTGCTCGGCGTTCTGGCGTTGCGGGTCTATGCCGACCACAACCTGCACCTGATCGCACGCTCGATCAATTACACCGTGGAGGCCGCCGTTGTGTTCAACGACAAAGCCGCGGCCACCGAGGCGCTGGCGTTGATCGCCTCCACTGAAGAGGTGGCCGATGCTCAGGTCCTCAACGTGAAGGGCCAGATATTGGCACGTTGGCAGCGACCGGAAACCGGTTTGTTGACCGAGCTCGAAATGCAGATGGCCAAGGCCTTTCTGGAAAAGCCCATCAGCATGCCGATCGTTCATCAGGGCCAGGAGATTGGCAGCATTTTGCTCATCGGGCACGGCGGCAGTTTGATGCGCTTTTTGCTCAGCGGTCTGGTGGGGATTGTGCTGTGCACGGCGATCAGCGCCTGGGTAGCGCTCTACCTGGCTCGCCGGCAGCTGCGCGGGATCACGGGTCCCTTGCGCAGCCTGGCCTCGGTGGCTCACGCCGCGCGCAGCGAGCGTGCCTTCGATCAACGTGTACCTGCAGCGGCCATCGCCGAACTCGACAACCTGGGCAACGACTTCAATGCGCTGCTCGATGAACTCGAATCCTGGCAGACCCACCTGCAACACGAAAACGAAACCCTTGCTCACCAAGCCAGCCATGACAGTCTGACGGGACTGCCGAACCGGGCGCTTTTCGAAGGTCGACTGCTGCGTGCATTGCGCAACGCCAACAAGCTGAATGAGCGCGTGGCCGTCCTGTTCCTCGACAGCGACCGGTTCAAGGAGATCAACGACAGCTTCGGCCATGCGGCCGGTGATGCGGTGTTGGTGGCTGTGGCCAATCGGGTTCGCGCACAACTGCGTGAGGAGGACCTGGTGGCACGATTGGGCGGCGATGAGTTTGCCGTGTTGCTGACCCCCCTGCAAAAAACCGAAGACGCCGAGCGGATTGCCGAGAAAATCATTGCCAGCATGGAAGTGCCCATTTCCTTGCCGGACGAGAACCAGGTGCTGACGTCGCTCAGCATCGGTGTCGCCGTATACCCCGATCATGGCCTTACACCGGGCGCGTTGCTCAACGCTGCCGATGGCGCCATGTATCAAGCCAAGCGCCTCGCCCGAGGCGCACAGCACACGGCAGGGTCGGAGTACCTTGTCGACAACGTTCAAATCAGGAGCTGATTTCCGTGTCCTCACTCTTCCAGCGTTCACTGCGATTTTTTTCGATCACCCTGGCGATGGTCATGCTGACGCTTTCCGGTTGCCAGTCGGTGCCGGAAAAAGGCCTGACGCCAGCGCAGATCGCCGTACTGAAGCAGCAAGGTTTCGAGTTGACCGATGAGGGGTGGGCCTTTGGCTTGTCCGGTAAAGTGCTGTTTGGCAGTGACGTGGACAGTTTGAATGCGCAAAGCACGGAAATTGTCGAGCGCATCGGCAAGTCGTTGCAGGGTGTCGGGATCGAACGGGTGAGAGTCGATGGCCATACCGATGCGTCGGGTAAAGAGCCCTACAACGAACAACTTTCCCTGCGCCGCGCACAAAGCGTCGGCACCGTCCTGGCCTCTACCGGCATGAAACAGGAGAACATTCAGTTGCGTGGCCTGGGTAGTAGCGAACCCGTGGCGTCCAATGGCACCACTTCCGGGCGCACTGAAAACCGCCGGGTCTCGATCGTGGTGAGTGCGGATTAATCCAGGTTTTTTAACCATTCAAGTTTCGGGCGTTCGCGCCTTTGTGGATAGGCGGAAGGCGACGATTTTCCAGATGAAAAAAATAATGAATATGCTTCGGGACCATTTCTGGAAAAAATGGCTTCGCAAACATAAGTGCAAGATGGCCGGGGGCGTGTCATCCCTTCGTGCCAGAACCACACTGATACTTGAAGAGCATGTATCGCTTGGCAATGTACTGATCGACGCCAAACAGCTGAGTATTGGGGCACACACCTATATTCGAAGTGATTGCGTGCTTTCGGCCGTTTCTTCAATAGGACGATTCTGTTCCATCGGCAGCAACTGCTACATCGGCCAGGATAAAAACACTCACCCTTCGGATTGGGTGAGCTCGCATCCCTTTCAGTTCACCAACACCCGCTTATCCTTCGAACCGGAAATCGTTGATGTGACCATCGGCGATGATGTGTGGATCGGGCACAGCGCGATGATCATGGAAGGGGTCACCGTGGGCACTGGCGCCATCATCGCCACGCGTGCCGTGGTACTTCACGATGTGCCGCCCTATGCCATCGTCGCGGGGTTCCCGGCGAAAGTGATCAAATATCGACACCCTCCCGAACTTGCCGACAGGTTGTTGAACAGCAAGTGGTGGGAATGCAGTGTCGATTTTCTCCTGACTTTGCGTCTGGATGAGCCCGAGGCCGCCTTGCCTCAGTTGATGGATGCGCGTGAGGACAATCTGGTGAGCTATAAGCGGCTGGAGGTGAGCCGTAAAGGTTGTCGGGTTATGCCGGCCTGATTTACCTCCTGGATGTGGTCCGGCACGAGTTGATCCGCTTGAGCTGTGGGGTCACCTCAAGGTCGGAAAGGGTCAGGATCTCCCTTGCAGGACTTTAAGCGTGCAATAACGTCAGGGGCTGTATTAGCAGTGTCGATCCTGCCCGTCTCATCTATGTAGATGTCTATCGTCCTTCCCCATTTTGGGGTGATGTCAATGCATCGCCTGTATTTGCTGTGAGTCCACCAATCGAACATCATAAAAAAATCTTCGTCCGGAAATATGTGCCCGGTATCGACCGAAGCTTGCCCGGGAAGAATTCGTTCCCTGTAAATCCTGTGTTGTGTGTTCCACACTGTTCGCAACTCCTCTGTGCCCTCTTTGGAGTAATGAACAATGACTCTGGGAGTCGTTACGTACCAAAATACGAATGGGGCAATCAGGAGGAGTAGGATTTTTGTTCCCAGATACCGAGTCTCAGATTTTTTTGCAGTCGTGGACATCGACACCGTCTCCCCATTGCTCCGGCGTGACGGCAAGAACCTCAGCCATGATCATTTTGGCGGTAATACCACCATTAGGGTGATGGCTATGGAGTTTGATGCCGATACTGATGGATATCCGGTCCGGGGCGTCATCCCACGCACGCAGCCCGTCAATGTCGGCAGAACGATGAGGTCCTTTCCGTTTTTGCTCTTCCCAAGGTATTAAGGAGCCCATTTCCTCAAGTTTCCTTTTCGTGTCTGAGACGATCTGCTCGGCACCGGCCCCGTCCAAAAGGGCGCTTTCGGAGAGACCACCGGCTCGTCCTACGTAGCCATAGTGGATGTTCGACCAAATATCATAGAAATATTCGTACTTCCCTTGTTTGTGCCAGATTCCCCCAATGGTCCTGCGGATTTTCGGCTTGTGATCCCACGGACGGTCCTGGCCCACTCGTTCAGTCCATATCGCCATAGCGGCCGCGACTTTTGCAGCCCCAATAGCTTGGGGGCTGGTCGTACCGACTTGGGCATACCAGGGAAGCTCCATTCGTTTGCGGGTCTCTTGCGTAACGTCGTAGCTGAGCAGCTCTTTCATCTTCAAGACCGAGGAATCGTGGATATTGCGATTCATCTCGTCCGCGATGTAGCTCGCCAGCTCTTCCATCATGTCAGGGTGATTGCAAACGGCAGACCCCGGCGCGGATTCAGACTGTTTGATCGATGTATTGGGATCAATCAGAGCATTAGCGGCAGTCGCCTTCTCCGTGAGCTTCGGATCAGCCAACAAGGTCGCCATTTTCTCATCGTCCACTGAACCATCCGGCCGAAATACGCCGAGCGCTGCAAAGTTGATGATCGTTGCGCCGGGAGCAGCCCCCATGACAAAGCCACCGCCGACATCAC
The DNA here is from genome assembly GCF_013359695.1 of Pseudomonas sp. C2B4. Taxonomy (GTDB): domain Bacteria; phylum Pseudomonadota; class Gammaproteobacteria; order Pseudomonadales; family Pseudomonadaceae; genus Aquipseudomonas. The sequence goes on along the minus strand of NZ_JABFMU010000010.1, from coordinate 124,047 downwards.
CTGAGCCAGTGATGATCGTCCCGCCGTGGCTGGTGGGGCTGCCCAAGTGGGCCATGGGGCGGCCATTGACCTGAATGGAGGGGAAGCCCGTGGTGATGACCGCGCCGCACCCGCACACATCACCGACCCGAGCGGTGCCCATGAAGTTGATGTTGACGTCGGCACTGGCAGTGGCAATAGGGGTCGTGCCGTGACCGGATAATGGGCAGACGTGTATGTCGCCCAGTCGAGAAGTGGGAATCATGAGTCGTCCTTGTGTCGCCAATCCATGTTGAATACCAGCTAAACGCTGACTGGCGCGACCCTATCAAATTCCCTTGGGGGTGAATGTAGGAACGGTCCGATTTCATCGAAAACCGTAGTGCCGTTACCTGAACCCTTGTCAGTCCGTAAACCGCAGCTCCCGCGTCTGACCCAGCAACAACGGGCCATTCAGCTCGGTCACCTCCCTGATGTAATCCCACAACAGGGTGATCCGCTTGAGCTTCCTCAGGTCCTCGCGGCAGTACATCCAGAACTGGAAGGAACGAAAGGTTAACCCAATGAATACGGGGGCTAACCGCCATGAACATCCTTTCAGAGAATCGTCCTGTCACAAGTGCTGTCACAAGTTTTGCCATTCATCTGAGGCCGACTACGCGGCTCGCCAAGCTCTACCACTATCGACGCAACGGCATTTACTATCTGCGCCTCCGCGAAACCGGGAGCACCAGTCGGACTGCTTCCGTTTCCCTCAAGACCACCGATAGACGAGCCGCTATGGACGCTTCACAACGACTTGCAGAGACCATTAAGGCATTCCACCTGGATCATCCGAAGGCGACCTTTAGTGAGTTGAAGGAGCATCTGTTGTGGATGGCTGAGAATCTGCTGTCTACCGCTCATGAGGTTCATTCGTTGCGTGACTGGGGTGACCTTTACGAAGACGTGAAGACGAACCTCGCTGAGATCGCTGCCACGATGCCGCTCAGTGTCGATCAGCATGAGCATGTAATGAACGCAAAGCAGATGATGGCTGCTGCTCAGGCACGACTACAAGGCGACTCAGTACCGTTGGTGAAGATCATTCGGGACCTTGAGGGCGAACATGGGCAAATGGGGGAAAGTGTCCCTGCTTCCCTATCTGTATTAGCGTCGCCGCCGATGACCTTCGAAGTCCTCTCCGGGCTCTATCTGGCTGATCGAGGGCAAGGCCAAAAGCCTTCGACACTGAAGGAGACCAAGCTGTGCCATGGAGTCCTCTCCGTGCAGCTGGGCGACCTTGACCTACGAAAGCACTCAAGGGCAGACCTCGTAGCTATGAGAGATCGCCTACATGCAACCCGTGCGGCATCCACGGTTAACAAACTGATCGTGAAGCTCTCGGCTGTGTTCGCGTGGGCAGTCGAGAATGGTCATTTGATCAAAACTTATGACAAGAAGCTGAAGCTCACCAAGGGTCTTGAGTCGACCCGTAAGGCATTCTCTCAGGCTCAAGTGGTCAGGATCATGGCTTACGCGAGCAACCTCCCTGAGACCTCATGGAAGCGCTGGCTGCTCAGTCTTGGAGTCATCACTGGCGGGCGTCTTAACGAAATCTCTCAATTGACCACGAGCGACATTCAGACTCTTGAATCCGGGATCACAGCCATCCATATCAATGAAGTCGGGGAAGGCAAATCAATCAAGAACAAACGCAGTGAGCGATTGGTGCCGCTGACTGACAGAGCTTACGGATTCGACCTTGCTGCATTCTTACGATATGTAGATTCATGCAAGCTCAATGGGGCGGAGTCATTGGCGCAGATTGGTTACAAGACAGCGGGTGACTGGGCGAACCGCCAAGCGATCCCAGCGGCTCTTGGAGATGATCACAAGGCTGGCCTGACGTACCACTCACTCCGTCACTCGTTGTCTTCTCTCATGCAGGTCAAAGGGGTTCCTACAACTCACGCTCAGGCCGTCATGGGACACGCATCGGGGACTATTACATTCGACACATATGGTTCTGGGGTTCCGGTAGCCGTCATTGCTGAGATGCTTTCTGGCGTATTCCGGGACGTTGGCTGATTCATTCCAGATCTGTCCTGCTGATCAGCAAAGGAGGGCGGAGGTCCCTCCACAAAGACGACTCGATCTTTACGCGCTCCTGTGTGAAATCTGTGTGTTTCTCTGAAGGGTGGGCCTATAGATTTCATAGGAATGCCGGTTTAGGTTCCCTTGTTGCGCCATTTAGCTCCGTTATGTATTGGCTTAGGACGTATCAATTAACGGATCGGATACCCGTAGGGGGCACCGAACCGTCAAGACTCTTAAAGCGCTGATCGTGGCTCAGGTTCTGCTCTGGTCACATCAGCCAATGTTGTCGGAGTATCTTTTAAACTGGTCGTGCTTCAATTTGTTTACTCGATCATTAATCATCATGCTAATCCGCTCAGGAGGTTTGTCTCCCCATTCTTCAGTATCTCCCATTAGCTGGTGCATGGTGTCAGAGGAAAGATGTTTTCCAAGTTGCAAGCCAGCAGTTGTGGGCAGTAAGTCAGAAAAAGCTTTCCTAACGTTTTCAGCATTGGCTGCCAAGGAAACGAAGTTAAGGATGAATTCAGGTCGCATGATGTAAGGGACATTTCCTTGAGACTCGACAAGTGCTTTGGAAAAATTCAATACATGTGTTTCTTTGGTTAGCCACCATGTCCTGTAACCAAAGCCATCGTAGATACCCGATTCATCATTTTTCTTTCTTTGGGCATAAGTGGCATACGCCATCAAAGCATCATTGTATGAAAGGTCCTCGTGCTTGACGGCCCTTGCTTCATCAAGTTTTGCCGCAAGTTCCTGGACTTTTTCATCATTTACAGACGACTTTAATTCTTCTGTTGTGAGGAATTTCATGCTGAATTTTTGAATCAAGAAGCCCTTAAGATCCTCTCGTGCGGTTTCTGAACGATTTCGAAGGGCAGAGTGTGTGACAATTTGCTCTATGAACTGTGCCCAAGTCTTAGGGCCGTTTGCCGACTTGCGAGAGTGAAAGTATGCTCGAATCATAATTCGGTCACTATCAACGGTCATGTCGCGCCGTAGATACTTTTCTTGCTCCGCATAATGATTTCTGAATTCCAAGTCGGTGGCATGCAAGTGCGTGAAAACCTCATCCAATACAGGCTCGGTCAACGTCAGCTCTGAGCCCAGTTGTTTGCACACTTCAAGTATTCTGGTGACTTGCTGGTTTTCTTCCTTTACGTATCTCTCAGAGATAGCCTTAACAATCAGGTCGGTGCCGATGAGTAATCTGAAATTACCACCCATTTTGTTAAAGTACTCAAGCAATCTCGGTGCAGATTGCATTGTTACCAATAGGCAGGATGTTTTAGAGAGGTATGCCATGTATTCTCTTTCTTCAATTGAGGGGTGGTAAAATATCCCTCGAAGAGAGTTTAAACATGCACCAAACATTTCTGGGGTAAGAGACTTTCCGTGGTCGATTTCGGAAAGGACTTTTACCATGATGTCTTCAACTACTTGATCTGAGATATGAATCGTCTCAAGCTTTCCCTCCAGAAATGCTGCGAGTAGAAGACCCTGGTCGATGAAGTAGCGATGTACGGTTTGAAAAACTAAAGTGTTGCAAGCGCTTTTTTGTGTGGCTTTCTCTATTTCGCCTATTTCTCCTACCAGTCTGTCAGTAATCGAATGGCGAAATTTGCTTTGTCTCGCCACTGCTGCGCTTGCTTCAGTAGCCAGTATTGTTCGCATCTCAAAGGGCAGAGAAAAGCAGTCAGTCGCTTTGTAGTATCTGAGGCGCTCCACGCCGCCCGCGACTTTAGTCATCAGTGCAGATAACCGTTTATTGAGATTTGGAAGCAACACGTTTTTTGCTTGAGGGAACAATTCTGATATTGAGTCGTGTATCGATGCACGGCTTGCCAGAATTTTTGTATCTGGATCGGTATCTCTAAGAGACCAATAAATTAATGCGTCTAAAACTTGCTCGTTTAAATGGTTCTTGACGTGTTTGTTTTTTAATTCGTAGTTTAAATAGACGTATACCGTCGGGTCAGTAGCGTATTCGTTCACGGAGGTTAAATTGCTGGATGCGGCTCGCGACAGAGCGGAAATTTCTGAAGTGAAAAAATCGTAAAACATACGATTGTACTTTTCGTCAGTATTGACATAGCCCTTAATTCGTTCGTAGTCCCTGAACTGAACCATCACGCCATGCTTGTCAATAACCTCTTGTACGATGATGTCCGACTTTGGTAATGCAATGCTGGTGGCATAGATTATTTGTCGTGGCGTGCGACCGCTGGTTTGTAGCGCTTTTATTGTTTCGTTAACTTTTGCTTTTACGCCACCTTCGGCAGTAATTGTAAATTGTACAAAAGTATTTGGCTTTCCAGATATCTCTTGTATGTAGCTGGACAGTGCCCCATCCGCCCCGCCATCATGGATTCCTCCCATTGGGATAAAAGTTTCCTTAAATACGAGACCGAATAATTGCTTCGCGAATACCTCGAAGCGAACACCGGAAATCCTTCCCATTAAATAAGAAAACAAATCATCTGGGACAATCTTTATTGACATTAGATAGAACCTCCTTGGTTGGTGGGGCAGCTTTACAGTTTTTATAAATTAGGCCAATCGAACACCGAATCTCTGGTTTTGTCAATGCGAAGATTTCCCCAGCGATCAAGGTTGGATAAACCTTCCCTCATTGCCTCCTCATCTTCCCCTCATCGCTGCGATTGGTGGATAAAAGTAGGTCGGTGAGACTTGTGGTTCAACGCCGAGAATGGTGTCTGAGGGCTGGAGTTAAAAACCCTCACTATGGTTACCGTGAAAATTAACCTCTCCTATTAAGTTTGTGGCAGCGTAAGCTGAATATGCACAAAGCTAATTGGTGAAATTTAATTCCCCTCACTATTGCGAGTAGGACAGCATTTTGTCCGTCAACATAGGAGCCCAATTAATGACTACCGTTTCTAATCGTCTGAAAACCACCATCGACACTACAACTGGGCATGAGCTGACTTTCGATACCTACACAGGGGAGGTCCTTGTAAGTCAAAAAGAGATCATAAAAAGACATAAAGTTACCACCGATGTTGGCTCCCAATGTCGACACCCGGTCGATGCCCGCACTTCCGAGGAACTCACAGAGATCCTTTCCGTTCACGATTACTGGGCCGATAATCTAACGATTGAGCCTGAGAAGCTTCTGGACTTATTGGAGACTGGAGCAATTTCAGTGGGCGCCATCAAGTTGTTCCGGCAGATCCTCCTCGGGTTGGCGGGACGGAACATTTGGTTTGGCAAGCTGACCGACGTCGCGACCAAGCGTGAGATCGGAGACTTAACCCGCGCTGGCTTAATCCGTGTGATCCGACAGGGGAAAGCGATGCCTACCAAGGTAATTGTGCATCCGTGGTACGGCTGGCGCGGGGACCGGATGAGTCGTCAGTCCTATATTGGTGCCTGGATTCGCATTGCCAGCGACTGAGGTCAAGGTTCCGAAACGGTTACCTGTAGATGGCTGTAGACCATGCCTGCCGTGGGTCTCCGAATCAGCCTATAAATATAAAAGACCAACTTAGAGGGCCCATGAGGGTGGCCGACAAGACGGGTAGTTGTGTCGATTATTATCCCCCCGATAAGGCCTCCTGAAAGAAACCTACCTGCTTCATCGCGACGAGCCCAAGTGGGCCAATTGAAATGTCACGTCTCTCTCTGGGCAAGCATGAGCTTGTTACCAACATTTAACCCAACAGAGTCTTTCTGATTTTTCCCCTGTGCCGTTTTCCAGCCCCTTGTCTTGGATAGCTGTGCTGGCTCTATGGGAACGAAGTCAGGAAGCAGTCATAAGGAGTCAAGATCAATGAACATGACAAACAACGCTGTAACCATCTTAGAGAACATCTCAACGGCTGGTGCGATTAACTCGACGACTCTCAATGGTTTGCCCGGTATGTCGTCTTTGGAGATCGCAGAGATCACCAGTAAGCGGCATGACCATGTTCTAAGGGATATCCGAAAGATGCTCGCAGAACTGGACGCTGACGCCCCAAATATGGGGAGTGAGATCAAATATGTCGAGACCACCTACCAAACAAGCCGAGGTCGATTCGAGCCACTGACGGTCCTTGATAAGGAGCTGACCTTTACGCTGCTCTCCCGATATTCCTTCAAACTTTCCAATATGATCGTCAAGCGTTGGCTTGAACTGGAAGGTTCAGGTTTTGAGCGTGTGTCTATTCAGGCCTCTGTGTTGCATCTTGGAGAGCGCGAGAAGGACATTCGGAGCGTTGCCTTGCAGGGGGTCAATCGACGTCGCTTCAAGCGTTCTCTTAACCCCATTGAGAAGGAGCAACAGAAGTGGAAGCGTCAGGCTAAGCGATACGCGGACGCTAACCCGATGCGCTAACCATTCTTTAGGAGGACGCATTGGGCAAGCTACAGGCTATCTATCAGGGCTGTACGCTCGTCCACCTCACCCAATGGATGTGGTCGCGTAGCTCCTTGACGGAAATCTGACAGAAATTTCCGAGACATCACCTCATTGATTCATTTCCCCGCTGGTTCCCCCGGTACGGCCTCGCTCAGATGCTTAATCTCTTACCCTCATCGGGTCGCTACCGAGTCTATGCGCGCCCTGTAAGAACCCTTTCGACTGTCACAAGTGGTGTCACAACCCCTGTCACAAACCGTTGCCAAGAGTCTCCTGAGGTCGTTAGGATGAGTCTTCCTTTCTTCTTCCAGATTCTTAATCCACAAACCGCAGTTCCCGCGTCTGGCCCAGCAACAACGGGCCATTGAGCTCTGTCACCTCGCGGATGTAATCCCACAACAGGGTGATCCGCTTGAGCTTGCGCAGGTCCTCGCGGCAGTACATCCAGAATTGCCGGGTGATGTTGATTTCCTCCGGCAACACCGGCAGCAAACGTGGGTCCTGGGCGGCGAGGAAGCAGGGCAGGATGGCCAGTGACCGGCCTTGCTGCGCGGCCACGAATTGGGCGATCACACTGGTGCTGCGCAAATTCGCGCTGGCACCGGGCAATACGTTTGCCAGGTACAGCAACTCCGAGCTGAACGCCAGGTCGTCGACATAACTGATGAATGAATGTTTACCCAGGTCTGCCGGGCGGCGGATGGCGGGGTGGTTGTCCAGGTATTCCTGGGTCGCGTACAGCTGCAAGCGGTAGTCGCACAGTTTGCAGCAGACGTACGGCCCATGCTCCGGGCGTTCGAGGGCGATGACGATGTCGGCCTCGCGCTTGGACAGGCTGATGAAGTGCGGCAGCGGAAGGATGTCCACCGAGATCGCCGGGTAGGCGTCGACGAAGTGGCTCAATTGCGGGGTAATGAAGAAGCTGCCGAAACCTTCGGTGCAGCCCATGCGCACATGACCGGACAGCGCCACGCCGGAGCCCGACACCTGCTCACAGGCCATGTGCAGCGTGCTTTCGATCGACTCGGCGTAACCCAGCAGCCGCTGGCCTTCAGCGGTCAGGACAAAGCCGCTGGTCCGGGACTTCTCAAATAACAACGTGCCCAACGACGCTTCCAGCGAACTGATGCGTCGCGACACCGTGGTGTAGTCGACCGCCAGGCGCTTGGCGGCGGTGCTGGCCTTGCGGGTGCGGGCGACTTCAAGGAAAAACTTGAGGTCGTCCCAGTTCAGCGAGCCTAAGGACGTGATGTTTTTTTGCATGTTGGACCGGCTTATATGTGCGTTCTTATCAGAAGTTTGCACATCTATACTCCAAAAACAGCCCAACAACCAATTTGCGGCACACGCCTCTTCTCAAGGCGAATTTCTCGCCTTGGCTCCCCTGATAAGAACAATGTCCAGGAGACCCACATGAACGCTTCGCTTACGCCTAACGAAACCACCGTACAAAAGGTCAAGCTGTTGATCGACGGCCAGTGGGTCGAATCCAAGACCACCGAATGGCACGACATCATCAACCCGGCAACCCAGCAAGTGCTGGCCAAAGTGCCATTTGCCACTGCTGAAGAAGTCGACGCAGCGATCAGCGCGGCCCATCGCGCCTTCCAGACCTGGAAGCTGACCCCGATCGGCGCGCGGATGCGCATCATGCTCAAACTCCAGGACCTGATTCGTCAGCACTCCAAGCGTATTGCCGCAGTGCTCAGTGCCGAGCAAGGCAAAACCATTGCCGACGCTGAAGGCGACATTTTCCGTGGCCTGGAAGTGGTCGAGCACGCTTGCTCCATCGGCTCCCTGCAAATGGGCGAGTTCGCTGAAAACGTCGCGGGCGGTGTCGACACCTATACCCTGCGTCAGCCTATCGGCGTTTGCGCCGGTATCACGCCGTTCAACTTCCCGGCCATGATCCCGCTGTGGATGTTCCCGATGGCCATCGCCTGCGGCAACACCTTTGTACTCAAACCGTCCGAACAAGACCCGATGTCGACCATGCTGCTGGTGGAACTGGCCATCGAGGCCGGCATTCCGGCAGGCGTGCTCAACGTCGTGCACGGCGGCAAGGACGTGGTGGACGGGCTCTGCACCCATAAGGACATCAAGGCGGTGTCCTTCGTCGGTTCGACCGCGGTCGGTACTCACGTTTACGACCTGGCCGGCAAACACGGCAAGCGCGTGCAATCGATGATGGGCGCGAAGAACCATGCCGTGGTGCTGCCGGATGCCAATCGCGAACAAGCGCTGAACGCTCTGGTGGGTGCCGGTTTCGGCGCAGCCGGACAGCGTTGCATGGCCACTTCGGTCGTGGTGCTGGTGGGCGCGGCCAAGCAATGGCTGCCTGATCTGAAAGCGCTGGCGCAGAAACTCAAAGTGAACGCCGGCAGCGAGCCGGGCACCGACGTTGGCCCGGTGATTTCGAAAAAGGCCAAGGCGCGGATTCTCGACCTGATCGAAAGCGGCATCAAGGAAGGCGCCAAGCTGGAGCTGGACGGTCGCGAGATCACGGTTCCCGGTTACGAGAAGGGCAACTTTGTTGGCCCGACCCTGTTCTCCGGCGTGACCACCGACATGCAGATCTACACCCAGGAAATCTTCGGCCCGGTGCTGGTGGTGCTGGAAGTCGCCACCCTCGACGAGGCGATTGCCCTGGTCAACGCCAACCCGTTCGGCAACGGCACGGGCCTGTTCACCCAGAGCGGTGCGGCGGCGCGTAAGTTCCAGACCGAAATCGACGTGGGTCAGGTCGGTATCAACATCCCGATTCCAGTGCCGGTCCCGTTCTTCAGCTTCACCGGTTCCCGTGGTTCCAAGCTCGGCGACCTCGGCCCGTATGGCAAGCAAGTGGTGCAGTTCTACACTCAGACCAAGACCGTCACCAGCCGCTGGTTTGACGATGACAGCGTCAACGACGGCGTGAACACCACCATCAACTTGCGCTAAGGAGCCGGACATGAAAATCGCTTTTATCGGTCTGGGCAACATGGGTGCGCCGATGGCGCGCAACCTGATCAAGGCCGGGCATTCGTTGCGTCTGGTGGACCTGAACAAAACCGTGCTGGCGGAGCTTGAGCAACTGGGCGGCAGCATCAGTCCCTCGGCCCGCGAAGCGGCACAGGACGCGGAACTGGTGATCACCATGCTGCCGGCTGCGGTGCATGTGCGCAGCGTCTGGCTGGGTGAAGATGGCGTGCTTGCCGGTATCGGCAAAGGCGTACCGGCGGTGGATTGCAGCACCATCGACCCGCAGACTGCCCGTGACGTGGCTGCGGCGGCGGCCAAACAGGGCGTGGCCATGGCCGATGCGCCGGTCTCCGGCGGCACCGGCGGTGCGGCGGCCGGCACGCTGACCTTCATGGTCGGCGGCACCGCGGAGCTGTTTGCCACCCTGCAACCGGTGCTGGCGCAGATGGGCCGCAACATCGTCCACTGCGGCGAAGTCGGCACCGGCCAGATCGCCAAGATCTGCAACAACCTGCTGCTGGGCATTTCCATGGTCGGCGTCAGCGAAGCCATGGCCCTGGGCGACGCCTTGGGTATCGACACCAAGGTGCTGGCCGGCATCATCAACAGTTCCACCGGGCGTTGCTGGAGTTCGGAGATGTACAACCCCTGGCCCGGTATCGTCGAAACGGCGCCAGCCTCGCGCGGCTACACCGGCGGTTTCGGTGCCGAACTGATGCTCAAGGATCTGGGTCTGGCCACGGAAGCGGCGCGTCAGGCGCACCAACCCGTGGTGCTTGGCGCGGTGGCCCAGCAGTTGTATCAGGCGATGAGTTTGCGTGGGGAAGGGGGCAGTGACTTCTCGGCGATCATCAACGGCTATCGCAAGCCGCAGTAACGGGCGGCTGTGATGAGTTGGGTTTGAGTTTGAAACCTGTGGGAGCGAGCCTGCTCGCGAAAGCGGTCTGTCAGCCACATTGATGTTGGATGGGCCGGCGCATTCGCGAGCAGGCTCGCTCCCACAGGGTGCGGTATGTGCGCATCGACATTTGCCGGGACATCACGTCGGGTGATCTCCCGGCTTTTTTATGCCTGAAAGATCATGAACCGGTTCGATCAGGCATTCGCACGCTGGCAAACGTCGATTCGTTTCGCGCCTGCTCCAGCGCCGTCACCGGTCGGATCGATGGCTGCCGAGCCGTCACGGGCGTTGCCGGCTCGCGACTCATTTCCGAGCCGGCGCGCTCATCGCTCGGAGGAACGCCGAAGTGCTCGCGATAGCATTTGGAAAAGTGCGGCGTGGACACGAAACCGCAGACCGTCGCCAGCTCAATGAGCGACATCGACGTTTGCTTGAGCAATTGCCGCGCCCGGATCAGGCGCAATCTGAGGTAGTAACGCGACGGCGTGCAGTTCAGGTATTTCTGGAACAGCCGCTCCAACTGTCGACGTGACAGCTGCACATAATCGGCCAGGTTATCCAGGTCGATCGGCTCCTCGAGGTTGGCCTCCATCAAGGCGACGATCTCTTGCAGCTTGGGCTGATGAGTGCCCAGCACATGCTTGAGTGGCACGCGTTGATGGTCCTGCTCGTTGCGTATGCGCTCGTAGACAAACATCTCCGAAATGGCGGCCGACAACGCTCGCCCATGATCGCGACCGATCAGGTGCAGCATCATGTCCATGGGTGCCGTCCCGCCGGAGCTGGTGAACCGGTTGCGATCGAGGGTAAACAGGCTCGCGCTCATGCTGACCCGCGGAAAAGCTTCCTGCATGGCCGCCAGAAATTCCCAGTGCACACTGCATTCGTATCCGTCGAGCAGGCCGGCTTTGGCCAGAGCCCAGCTACCGGTGCATATTCCTCCCAGACGCCGGGATTGACGCGCCAGGGCTTTGAGCCAGGTGATGTGCTCGCGGGTGACCACGGTCTGGATGCCGACGCCACCGCAAACGATCACAGTGTCTGCCGCCCAGGGCTCGTCCCAGGAAGCATCCGGGGTGATCGGCACGCCGTCGCTCGCCCAGACGGGTTGGCCGCCGGGGCTGAACGTATGCCAGCGATACAGCTCCTGCCCCGACAACTGATTGGCCATGCGCAATGGCTCCACGGCGGAAGCCAGGGAAATCAGGGTGAATTGATCCAGCAGAAGGAAACCGACGCATTGGGTCGGTTTGCTGTCCAGCAGGGCGGACCTTGATGACATCGTGGTCATGTCCTCACAAAGAGCGATGACGGTCAGAGGCACGGTAGGGTGGGGCGCCGTGCCTCTGGTGTGCGCAACCGGTTTCTCTCTTGGGTCATCCCACGGATGTCGCCCTTGCAGGCTGTGCAGGGTGACGCGACGTGACCAGGCCGATAAAGGAAATCGCCAGCGCCAGGCCAATGGTCGTCGACACTTCGGTACGGTGTTGCGGGGAGATCATCATCACGGCCAGCGCAGCGCAAATGAACGCGATCACCAGCCACGTCAGCCATGGAAACAGCCACATGCGAAAGGCCAGCTCGACGTTCTGTCGACGCAGCATCCGGCGCATGCGCAACTGCGACACCGCAATGGCCAGGTACACCAGCAAGGCAATCGCGCCGGAGCTGGCCAGCAGAAACTCAAACAACCCGGCGGGCATGAAGTAGCTCCAGACGGTAATCGCTGCCCCCAGCACGGTACTGGCGATGACCGCCGCCCGTGGCACGCCTTCGGAGGAGGTTACCTTCAGCGCTTTCGGCGCATCGCCACGACGCCCCAGCGAGTACAACATGCGCGAGGCGATATAGATCGAGGAGTTCATGCAACTGGCCACGGCGATCAGCACCACCACGTCCACCATGAACTTGGCGTGGGGGATGTTCATGATTTCCAGCGCTCGCTGGTAGGAACCTACCGAGGCCAGCAGCGGATCGTTCCAGGGCACCACGGAGATGACCACGAAAATCGACAAGAGATAGAACACGCCGATGCGCCAGATCACCGAACGCGTGGCCTTGGCAATGTTCTGCGACGGGTTGTCGGATTCGGCGGCGGCGATGGTCACCGCCTCGGTACCGATGAAGCTGAACATGATGGTGATGAAGGCGCCCACGACCGCCGACAGGCCATTGGGCGCGAACCCTCCGTGTTCGGCCATCAGGCCGCTCAAGCCACTGACTTCCCGATCGGGAATCCAGCCCATCAACACCGCGAAACCCACGCCGATGAAACCAATGATTGCCACGACCTTGGCCATGGCGAACCAGAATTCGAATTCGCCGTACTTGGAGACACTGAACAGGTTGGTGATCACCAGCGCAATGATCGACAGCAGGGCGAACAGCCAGGCATCGATCTGGGGGAACCACTGGTTCAGCACATGCCCGGCGGCCAGCGCCTCGATGGGGATCACCAGCACCCAGAACCACCAATAGAGCCAACCGATAGTGAAGCCCGCCCAGCGGCCGATGGCCTGGTCGGCATAGGTGGAGAACGAACCGGTGTCGGGATTGGCCACTGCCATTTCACCGAGCATGCGCATGACCAGCACGACCAGCAGGCCCGAGAACAGATAGGCCAGCAATACGGCCGGGCCAGCGGCCGCAATGGCATGCCCCGAGCCTACGAACAAACCGGCGCCGATAATCCCGGCGATAGACAACATGGTGACGTGACGAGGCTTGAAGCCCTGCGCCAATTGGCCACTGGAATCCTTTGAGCTCGGGCTAATCATTATTTTTTTTCTCTGGTGAACGACATTTGAGCGTGCTGATGGGGAGCAGTGATTGTCACGGTTGCCGGATGCCCTTTCTGAAGGCTGCGTCCTCCAGACGCTGCCGTTCCTGTCAAACCCATCATCGCGATGTGGTTATATCGGTGAAAAGCAGCGCCACCTTACCCGGCTTGTCCGGCGCTCCCGTTACCTGATCGCGCCACCTCCGTATCTGAAATCGACATGGGCAAGCTTTGCGTTCGTTATGGAAACCATTGGGTCACGGAGTGGCAAAAAGCAATCGCTTGGTTTTCGAGCATTCTGCCGATGTAGTGGCGAAGCGTCTAGCGTGGGTGTTTTGAGCGTGGACGGGGTGTTCGGAAGGGGATGTGAGTGCGTCGATGGAGGGCGTAGTGTGCAACGAGCAGTTACCTGGATAACGACTCGTTGCGGGTGTCGCTTTTGTAATCGGGTGTCGTTTTGCGCAGGGATCAGGCAAACACAAAATACTTGCGCACGGTCTCCACCACTTCCCAGGTGCCTTTCATCCCTGGTTCGATGACGAAAATGTCACCGGCACGCAGGTGGATTGGCTCTTTGCCTTCCGGGGTGATGATGCAGTAGCCCTCGCGGAAATCGCAGTATTCCCACTTCACGTATTCCACGTACCACTTGCCTGGGGTGCAGATCCAGGTGCCCATGATCTTGTTGCCGTCTTCGCTGGTGTAGGCGTTGAGGTTGACGGTGTGCGGGTCGCCCTCGAGTTTTTCCCATTTGCAGGCGTCGAGTACGGGCAGCGGATGGGTGTCGCGAAGTACGGTAATCGGTGCGTTTGCGGTCATGATGACTCCGGGCGTTTGGGAGAGCTGAGGACGCATCCTGCCGGGCTTGGCGCGGTCCGAGTTGTCTGTGCTCGACATTGAGGTATCCAGAAACGCTCGGTGATGGGTACCCCCCATGAAAAACGCCCCGGCATTCATCGAAGGCCGGGGCGTTTTATTGGGCGGGGTTACTGAGCCACGGGCAGGTTTCGATGCCGGGCCATGCGCAGCCGGTAGCAACCGTAGATCAGCAGCACCCAGACCGGCATGGCGTACACCGAGGCGCGCACCGGCGGGATCATCCAGATCACGCAAATGATCACGGCCATGAACGCCAGGCACAGGTAGTTGGTGTACGGCGACCAGAACGCCTTGAAGCCCGGCACGATGCCGCGTTGGCCCATGGCCTTGCGGAACCTCAGGTGCGTCAGACTGATCAGGGCCCAGTTGATCATCAGGGACGCGACCACCAGGGCGAACAGCAACTCAAGCGCTTCCTGGGGCGCGACGTAGTTGACCAGCACGGCCAGCATGGTGATCAGTGCCGATACGCCCAGTGCCAGCAACGGCACGCCCTGCTTGTTCAGCTTCATCAGCACCTTGGGTGCGTCACCTTGTTCGGCCAGGCCGTAGAGCATGCGGCTGTTGCAGTAGACGCCGCTGTTGTACACCGACAGCGCCGCGGTCAGCACCACGAAATTGAGGATCTGCGCGGCGGCATCGCTGCCGATCAAGGCGAAAATCTGCACGAACGGGCTGCCGCTGTAGGCGTCGCCCGATGCGCCGAGTGTCTGCAGCAGTTGGTCCCACGGGTACAGCGACAGCAGCACGGTGAGCGCGCCGACGTAGAAGATCAGTACCCGGTAAACCACCTGGTTGATGGCCTTGGGAATGACCTTGCGCGGTTCGCTGGCTTCGGCGGCGGTGATGCCGACCAGCTCCAGGCCGCCGAAGGAGAACATTATGAACGCCATTGCCATCAGCAGGCCGCTGTAACCGTTGGGGAAGAACCCGCCGTGGTCCCACAGGTTGCTCACCGACGCTTGCGGGCCGCCGGTGCCGCTGAACAGCATGTAGCAGCCCAGGACGATCATGCCGATGATCGCCACGACCTTGATGATCGCGAACCAGAACTCCATTTCACCGAAGACTTTGACGTTCAGCGTGTTGATCAGGTTGACCAGCACGAAGAACACCGCCGCGCTGACCCAGGTCGGCACCTCCGGCCACCAGAACTGCACGTACTTGCCGACGGCCGTCAGCTCGGCCATGCCCACCAGCACATAGAGCACCCAGTAGTTCCAGCCGGACAGGAAACCGGCAAAACCGCCCCAGTAGTTGTGGGCAAAGTGGCTGAAGGAACCGGCGACCGGTTCCTCGACAATCATTTCGCCGAGCTGACGCATGATCAGGAAGGCGATAAACCCGGCAATCGCGTAGCCGAGGATCATCGACGGTCCGGCGGACTTGAGCACGCCAGCGGAGCCCAGGAACAGCCCCGTACCAATGGCCCCACCCAGGGCGATCAGCTGAATATGACGATTTTTCAGCCCCCGCTTGAGCGTCCCCTGTTGCAATATTTCATCCGCCATCTGGTTCCCTTCTGCTTGTTGTGGCCAGGCCTGATTTCAAAGCGCAGATATTACTCTCGCCAACCTCTTAGTCATACAGGCAGGCGTTGGTTTGAGCCTTTGTTTTCAAGGGCTGCAGGTCTGGTTTGCCATGCGCAACGCTTCGAGCAAGGCTCTGGCATAGGCAGGCAGGTGATCGAACGAGCGAGCGCACAGCAGTAATTTTCGCTGGGCCCATGGCTCTTTCAGCGCGAAGTTTGCGAGCGGTTGGTCGGCAGTCCGGCGCCGCAACGCCGCCAGCGGCACGATACCCAGCCCGGCGCCGTGAGCGACCATGCGCATCACCGCGTCGAAGCCATCGGCGCGGATGCGGATCGGCATGCGCAGGCCCGTGTGCAAGGCCTGCTCTTCCAGGTACACCGCCAAGGCGCTGTTGGCGCTCAGGCCGACATAGTGGTGCTGCAAGGTGTCGCTGAAGTTCGGCGGTTCGCCACCGGCCAGGGGATGCCCGGGCGGCATGATCAGCACCAGCGGATCGTCGCGAAAGGGCAGGGTGTCGAGGCCGTGGGTGTCCACGGCATCCGAGACGACGCCCAGATCCGCCGCGCCTTGGCGCAAGGCGTGGGTGATGCGCGAGCTGGGTAATTCCTGCAAGTCGATGTCGAGGTTGGGATGATCGCGCAGGAAGTCGGCGAGCAACTCCGGCAGGTACTCGGTGATCGCCGTCGTGTTACACAGCAAGCGCACCTGGCCTTTGACGCCGTTGGCGTACTCGGCCAGGTCCTGCTGCATGCGGTCGGCCTGTTGCAGCAGGGTGCGGGCGTGCTGGGCCAAGGCCTTGCCGGCAGGCGTGGGTGTTACGCCACGCCGGCCTCTTTCGAGAAACTCGATCCCCAGAGAGGCCTCCATGGCACGAATGCGTGCACTGGCCGCTGCGAGGGACAGATGACTGCGTGAGGCGCCAGCGGTGATGTTGCCGGTGTCGAGGATGTGCAGGTAGAGGCGCAGGTCGGTGAGGTCGAAGTGCATTGGCAGGCTCTGGATTAGGTGTTGTCCGGATGGACGCCTTCGCGAGCAGGCTCGCTCCCACATTTGAAATGCGCTCCCCCTGTGGGAGCGAGCCTGCTCGCGAAGGCGCCGGAAGCCTCAACTCATACATCAGCCTCTTGCCATGGAAGAGGCACCCTCAGTATATGGCAGATTTTCAACCGACCCATCCGGGCTCACCATAGCCCCATGAACACACTCGCCTCGTTCTACCAAAACCTCGGCCTGGCCCTTTCATTGCTGGTCATCGCCACCTTCCTGCTGGCCGGCATGATCAAGGGCGTCATCGGCCTGGGCCTGCCGACCATCGCCATGGGCTTGCTTGGTCTGGCTATGGCTCCGTCACAGGCTGCCGCGCTGTTGATCATCCCGGCCACGCTGACCAACGTCTGGCAACTGGCATTCGGCGGTCATCTGCTCGGCTTGGTCAAGCGGTTATGGCCGATGCTGGTGGCGATCTTCGTGGGCACTGGGGCGGGCACGCTGTGGATCGGCATGGCCGGTGGGCATTGGGTGGTGCGGGGATTGGGCGCGGCGTTGTTGCTCTATGCGCTGAGCGGACTGTTCCTGCCGACCCTGCGTGTAGGTGGAGGCAGCGAGCGCTGGCTCGGTCCAGTGTGCGGGATGCTGACGGGCATTATCACCTCGGCCACCGGCGTGTTCGTGATTCCGGCGGTGCCCTACCTGCAAGCGCTGGGCTTGAGCAAGGATGAACTGGTGCAGGCACTGGGGCTGTCGTTCACCGTCTCGACCCTGGCCCTGGCCGGCGGGCTGTTATGGCGCGGCGCGCTTGGCGGTGGCGAGTTGAGTGCGTCGTTGCTGGCGCTGATCCCGGCGGTGCTCGGCATGCTGCTCGGGCAGTGGCTGCGCCAGCGGATCAGCGCCGTGTTGTTCAAGCGCGTCTTTTTCATTGGCCTTGGATTGCTCGGCGGCCATTTGCTGATCAGCGGGTAGCGGACGACGGGCTGATCATCTCGATGGCGCGGATCTCGAAATCCCGCTCCAGGTACTCATCGCGCTGAGCAAGAAACGCCTTCATGTGCGGCAGGTTCGAGTGCACGTCGAGATGGGCCTGGGACTGCCAGATCTCGTAGAAGATAAACAGGGTCGGGTCCTGTTTGTCGCGCAGCATGTGGTACTCGATGCAGCCAGGTTCGGCGCGGCTGGCTTCTACATAACCGCTGAAAAACGCTTCGAAGGCGTCGGATTTTTCCGGGCGGGTCTTGGCGTGCAGGATGAAGCCTTGCAGTTCACTCATGAAACGATCTCCTTGGGACAGAATTGGCCGCAGTCTAAGGCAACAATCGCCAATTGATTCGTGCGTGTGGGTCAAATGATTTTTGCGATATGGGCGCTTATTCCGCGCGAGGCAGATCGGTACTCTGCCGCCATCCAATTTCTGACCCTTCCCGAGAACCCTCATGAAAAAAGTCCTGTTGCTCAATGGCGGTAAAAAATTCGCCCACTCCGATGGCCGCTACAACACCACCCTGCATGAAGCCGCGTTGAGCGTGCTGGACCGTGGCGGCGTGGATGTCAAAGCCACCTTCATCGACGAGGGCTATGACGTCGCCGAAGAAGTCGCCAAATTCCTCTGGACCGATGTGATCATCTACCAGATGCCCGGCTGGTGGATGGGCGCGCCGTGGACCGTCAAGAAGTACATCGACGAAGTCTTCACCGAAGGTCATGGCAGCCTCTACGCCAGCGACGGTCGCACCCGTTCCGATGCGTCGCAGAAATACGGCAGCGGCGGCCTGATCCAGGGCAAGCAGTACATGTTGTCCCTGACCTGGAACGCCCCGAAGCAAGCGTTCGACGACCCGACCGACTTCTTCGAAGCCAAGGGCGTTGATGCGGTGTACTTCCCGTTCCACAAGGCCAACGAGTTCCTCGGCATGACCGGTTTGCCGACGTTCCTGTGCGTGGACGTGATGAAACGCCCGGACATCGAAGGCGATGTGGCGCGTTACGAGCAGCATTTGACCGAGGTGTTTGGCCTTAAGGCGTAACGCTCGGCTACTATCGAAAGCCTGAACCTGTGGCGATTGGGTTTTTGTGGTGATGGGCTTTTGTGGCGAGGGGATTTATCCCCGTTGGGCTGCGCAGCGGCCCCAGCATTCGTTCAGATGAATCGAATTGCCGCTATTACGGCTGCTGCGCCGCCGAACGGGGATAAATCCCCTCGCCACATGGGTCCTCTCCAACAGGGTGAATTGCGCAGGGCTATCGATAAGGAACACACGTGAAAGCCAGATCCGATGAGTTGCAGATTTTTGTCTGCGTGATCGAGTGCGGTTCGATTTCGGCCGCCGCCGAGCAGGTCGGACAGACGCCATCGGCGGTCAGCCGCACGCTGTCGCGGCTGGAAGCCAAGCTCGATACGACGTTGATCAACCGCACCACTCGGCGCATGGACCTTACCGAAGAAGGCAAGTATTTCTTCGAACAAGCCAAGCTGATCCTCGATCAGATGGATGAGCTCGAAGAGCGTTTGTCCTCTCGCCAGCAAACGCCGTCCGGGCGCTTGCGTATCAACGCGGCGTCGCCTTTCATGCTGCACGCCATCGTGCCCTACATTGATGAGTTCCGCCGGCTCTACCCTGAGATCCAGCTCGAACTCAACAGCAATGACCTGATCATCGACCTGCTTGAGCAAAGCACCGACATCGCCATCCGTATCGGCACACTCGCCGACTCGACCCTGCACGCCCGTTCCCTGGGTTGCAGTCCGATACACATCGTCGCCAGCCCCGCCTACCTGGAAAAACACGGCACGCCGACGGCCGTGGCTGACCTGGCCAATCACACCTTGCTGGGCTTCACCCAGAACGAAGGGCTCAACCAATGGCCGTTGCGCTATGTGCACGGTGATCGTTGGCCGATCCAGGCGTCGCTCAGTGCCTCCAGCGGCGAGACGATCCGCCACCTGGCGCTGGAAGGCCAGGGCATCGCCAGCCTGTCGCACTACATGACCATCGAAGACATTCGTGCCGGGCGCTTGAAAGTGCTGCTGGCCGAGTTCAACAGCGGTTATCGCCAGCCGATCAACGCGGTGTACTACCGTAACTCGCAGCTGGCCTTGCGCATCCAGTGTTTCCTGGACTTCATCCAGAGCAAGCTGGCGCTGTACGCCAGCGCGGACTTCAAGGACTGATTCGTGATCCCTGCGCAAGAGTGAATTGGGTCGGCGGGGATTTTTCGTCGGGGATCTCTCCCGGATACTCGTTGCATCACTTATCAACGCAGGGAGTTTCTCCATGAACGTATTCGTTACCGGCGTTGCCGGTTTTATCGGCGGCTCCATCGCCACGGGCCTGATACAGGCCGGTCACAAGGTCACCGGCCTGGTGCGCAACGCCGAACAAGCGGATGAGTTGAATGCACTGGGCATGACGCCAGTGATCGGCACGCTTGACGACAGCACATTGCTCGCCGAACAGGCCCGTGCCGCCGACGCCGTGATCAACGCCGCCAGCAGCGACCATCGCGGCGCGGTCGAGGCCCTGCTCAACGCCTTGCGCGGCTCCAACAAAGTCTTCTTGCACACCAGCGGTTCGAGCATCGTCGGCGATGCGTCGGGCGGCAAATCCAGCGACGTCATCTACTTCGAAGACAACCTGCCGGAGCCGACCGTCGACAAGGCCGCTCGCGTGGCCATCGACAACCTGATCCTCGCGGCGGCGAAAGACGGCGTGAACTCGGCGGTCATCTGCAACACCCTGATCTACGGGCACAGCCTGGGCGTGAATCGCGACAGCGTGCAATTGCCGCGGTTGCTGAAACAGGCGCGTAAGAGTGGCGTAGTGCGCCATGTCGGCACCGGCCGGAACATCTGGTCCAACGTGCACATTGAAGACGTGGTGGCGCTGTATCTGCTGGCGCTGACGAAGAACATCCCGGGCACCTTCTACTTCGTCGAAAGCGGCGAAGCCTCCTTCATCGACATGACCACGGCCATGGCGCAGGCGCTGGGTCTGGGCACGCCGCAAGACTGGCCGCTGAAAGAGGCCGAAGCCGAATGGGGTTATGAAATGGCCAACTATGGCCTGGGCTCCAACAGCCGGGTGCGCGGCAAGCTGGCGCGGGAGTTGCTGGGGTGGGTGCCCAAGCGGACTTCGGTGGTGGAGTGGATTCGCAACGAGATGGTGTGAGTTCGCTGTAGACCGCGTCATCGTTCTTCGCGAGCAGGCTCGCTCCCACATTTGACTTGTGGGAGCGAGCCTGCTCGCGAAGGCATTTCTGAAGGCGCATAAGCTGGCCGGGCTGCCCTCGATTCCGTAACATCCGCACACTCTTATCTCGCTACTCCCGCGGTCTCCCCCATGAAATCTAAAAACCTGCGCGCCGATGCCCTGGCCGGGCTCACCACGTCATTTGCCCTGCTGCCCGAATGCATCGCCTTCGCGCTGGTGGCTCACCTCAATCCGCTGATGGGGCTGTATGGCGCGTTCATCATCTGCACGCTGACCGCGCTGTTCGGTGGTCGGCCCGGCATGGTGTCCGGCGCCGCCGGGTCGATGGCGGTGGTGATCGTCGCGCTGGTGGTGCAACACGGTGTGCAGTACCTGTTGGCCACTGTGTTGCTGGGCGGGTTGATCATGTCGGCGTTCGGCTTGCTCAAGCTCGGCAAACTGGTACGCATGGTCCCGCACCCGGTAATGCTCGGCTTCGTCAATGGCCTGGCGATCGTCATTGCCCTGGCGCAACTGGAGCATTTCAAGAACGGTGACACCTGGCTGAGCGGCACGCCGCTGTACATGATGGTCGGGCTGGTGCTGCTGACGATGGCCATCGTGTACCTGATGCCGCGGCTGACCCGCGCCGTGCCACCGGCACTGGTGGCGATCCTGGGGGTGGGCCTGGCGGTGTTTCTGCTCGGCTTGCCGACCCGCACCCTCGGCGACATGGCGCACATTGCCGGTGGCTTGCCGACGTTCGCTCTTCCGGATATTCCGTGGAACCTGGAAACCCTGGGCATCATCGCCCCTTACGCGATCCTGATGGCGCTGGTCGGTCTGCTGGAAACCCTGCTGACCCTGAACCTCACCGATGAAGTCACCGAGAGCCGTGGCTATCCGGATCGCGAATGTGTGGCGCTGGGGGCGGCGAACATGGTGTCCGGTGTGTTCGGCGGCATGGGGGGCTGCGCGATGATCGGTCAGACGGTGATCAACCTCAGCTCCGGTGGGCGTGGTCGCTTGTCCGGGGCGGTGGCCGGGGTGTCGATTCTGCTGTTCATCCTGTTCCTGTCGCCGCTGATCGAGCGCATTCCGTTGGCGGCGCTGGTCGGCGTGATGTTTGTGGTGTCGCAGCAGACCTTTGCCTGGGCCTCGCTGCGGGTGGTCAACAAGGTGCCGCTCAATGATGTGCTGGTGATCATTGCGGTGACGGTGATCACGGTGTTTACCGACCTGGCCACCGCCGTGCTGTGCGGGATCATCATCGCGGCGCTGAATTTCGCCTGGCAACAGGCCCGCGAGCTGTATGCCGATGCCCACCTGGAAACCGATGGCAGCAAAACCTATCGCGTGCACGGCACGCTGTTCTTCGCCTCGACAACACCGTTTCTCAATCAGTTCGATCCGGCCAGCGACCCGGCTCAGGTGACCCTGGACTGTCGCCACCTGAGATTCGTCGATTACTCGGCGATTGCGGCGCTCAAAACACTGCGTGAACGCTATGTGAAGGCGGGCAAGCAGGTGCGTGTGTTTCATCTTTCAGAGCGTTGCAAGCAGATGATCAAGCGGGCGGGAGACGAAACCTAGGGAACCTGGCGCTCAACCCAGCCGTCGAGAACCCACTGTTTCAACCAGCTCGCCGCGACCATTGGCGCCATTTCATCCAGGGTGACGGCCAGCTCCGTACACAGTTGGGCAAAGCTCCAGCCTTCGTGAATCATGCGGTTTAACGCGGCCGACTCCGAGGACTCAAGGCTGCGAAACTGGCAAGTCATCCCGGCACGCCAGATGACGACGGTCTGCGGTTGATCCAGCGCGCAGCTACCCGGAAACCCGGACGCGTCCTTGACCGCTCGCCACAGTGAAATACTGTTGAATTCGCAGTCGACCTGCTGCAAGGACGGTACCGCCCTGACTCGCAGTTCCGGCCATTCTTCAAGGTGCAGGTCAGTCATGTCCTGCACCGTCAATGGCACACCCGATGGCGCATCGAAGGCCAGGGTGAAGGCCCATTCAAGCCCGGCCAGTTCTGCCAGTGGCGCGCTTTGCCCGGGTATCAAATGCTGACAAATGAACGCCGCGAAACCTTTTCCCAGCCAACGCAGGTTGTAGTGGGCGGACGGTGATTGTTGCAGGTAGCTCGCGGCAAGCTGTTCAAATTGTTCATCGCCCAGCCAATGCCAAAGGGTTGGAAAGTCGCTTCGCATGACTTCTTGAAGGCGAGCCCGATAGGCGTTGTGATAAATCGCCAGGCCCGTGTCGACATTCAGTGTCGGGCCACCGATCAGGCTTGTGCTCAGGTGCGCGTGGCAGGCAGGCGACTCACCCAGCAGATAGTCTTCAAAGGCGCGTTGCCAATCGTTCAGGCGCATGCCTGTCTCCTGGCCATTGCGTGGCCACCCAACTCTCGGGCTTTTTGCAGCTCGGCCAGCAGTTCTTCGAAAGGTGGAAAATGGTCATCGCGCTCCAGCAAGGTCGCGACCGGTCCCAAATGTTCGAGGGTTTGTTGATAGAGCGCCCACACCGGATCGCACACGGGTTGATCGTGGGTGTCGATCACGTAATCGCCGTAATCGCTATGACCGGCCAAATGAATCTGGCGAATGTTGTTCGCCGGCAGGCCATGAATGAACGTCAACGGATCAAAGCCATGGTTACGGGAACTGACGTAGACATTGTTGATGTCCAGCAATAGCTCACATCCGCTCTGACGACTGAGCAGATCCAGAAACTCCCATTCGCTGAACGTATCCTCGGCGTTACGCACATAGCTGGAAACGTTCTCCAGGACCAGGGGCCGCTGAAGCAAGTCCTGGACCTTCTGCACCCGAGCGGCCACGTAACGCAGGCTTTCTTCGGTGTAAGGCAAGGGCAGCAGGTCATGCAACTGGTGGGCGTCGCCGCGGCTCCAGCACAGATGATCAGAAATCCAGGCGGGTCTGACCCGGTCGGCCAGCCGCTTGAGTTGATTCAAATACTCGGGATCGAGCGCATGGGGCCCGCCGATGGACAAGGACACGCCGTGCATGACCACGGGGTAGCGTTCGGCGATAGCGTCCAGGTAGTACAGCGCTTTGCCGCCCTGAACCATGAAATTTTCGGAGATGATTTCGAACCAATCCACCGGCGGCGACGAGTCGAGAATTTGTTGGAAATAAACACTGCGCAGACCCAGGCCATAAGCTGGGCTCGATAAACAGGCAGGCATCGGGGGCTCCTTGACAAGGGATGCCGCAGTAGCTGACCGGGCCACTGCGGAGGAACTGACAGTCGGTTACTCGCCGACTTTGCCGCCTTCCTTGGTGCACTCGGCCTGGGTCATGGCCTTGAAACCGTGACCTTTGCAGACAGCCTGGCCTTTGCAGGCGTTTTCTGCGGTCTTGCAGTCGTTCATGCCTTTGCAGGAGGTCACGCCGTAGCAGTGAACCTGTGGCGCGTCAGCGGCCTGGGCTTGTGCGGCAACACCGGCAAACAGCGTCGCGGCAGCGAAAGCGAGAGCAGCACCACCGGTGGTTTTCTTGAAACTCATAGTTACGTCCTCAGTGTTTTCAATGTGTAGGCAGGACGGATGCGCCATCCCGACACAGCACTAGAGAGCGATGTAGCGATGCTGTTACAGAGTGGTGGAAATTAAACGAAAGCTTGTTTCAGAGCGTGCGGGTTCGATGAAAATCCGCAGGTGCTATTTTCATTATTTGCGACAACACATATCTCTGAGCGACAACCCTTACCTCTGTACGAAAATTACTTTCACCTCGTTTGATAATCGCTTCTCGAAATGTTTTAAGACTTTCACAAATATTTCGACGTGACCCTCTCGAGGAGTACCGCATGACCCTGTCCTTCGGCTATTGGCTGCTGGTGTATGCCGCCATCGCCATCATTGCATTGATCGTTCTGATCGCCCGTTACCGGCTCAACCCGTTCATTGTCATCACCCTGATTTCCATCGGCCTGGCGCTGGTGGCGGGGATGCCGCCGTCCGGCGTGGTCGGGGCTTACGAGGCCGGGGTCGGCAAGACCCTGGGGCATATCGCGCTGGTGGTGGCGCTGGGCACCATGCTCGGCAAGATGATGGCCGAGTCGGGCGGCGCCGAGCAGGTGGCGCGGACGTTGATCGACCGTTTCGGCGAGAAAAACGCGCACTGGGCGATGGTCTGCATCGCGTTCCTGGTGGGGCTGCCGCTGTTCTTCGAAGTCGGTTTCGTGTTGCTGGTGCCGATTGCGTTTACCGTGGCGCGACGGGTCGGCGTGTCGATCCTGATGGTCGGTTTGCCGATGGTCGCCGGGCTCTCGGTGGTCCATGCACTGGTGCCGCCGCACCCGGCGGCGATGCTCGCGGTGCAGGTTTACCAGGCCTCGGTGGGGCAGACGCTGCTCTACGCGATTGCGATCGGCATTCCCACGGCGATCATCGCCGGTCCGATCTATGCCAAGTACATCGTGCCGCGTATTCAACTGCCGGCGGAAAACCCGCTGGAGCGTCAGTTCCTCGAACGTGAACCGCGCGACAGTCTGCCGGGATTCGGCATCACCATGGCGACCATCCTGTTGCCAGTGGTGCTGATGCTGATCGGCGGTTGGGCTAACCTGATCTCCACACCGGGCACCGGTTTCAACCAGTTCCTGCTGTTCATCGGCAACTCGGTGATCGCGCTGCTGCTGGCGACCTTGCTGAGCTTCTGGACCCTCGGCCTGGCCCAGGGCTTCAACCGCGAATCGATCCTCAAGTTCACCAACGAATGCCTGGCGCCGACCGCCAGCATCACCCTGCTGGTGGGCGCCGGTGGCGGCCTGAACCGGATTCTGGTGGACGCCGGCGTCACCGACCAGATCGTCGGCCTGGCTCACGAGTTCCACCTGTCGCCGCTGTTGATGGGCTGGCTGTTCGCCGCGCTGATGCGCATTGCCACCGGCTCGGCCACCGTGGCCATGACCACCGCCTCGGGCGTGGTCGCGCCAGTGGCGATTGGCCTGGGCTATCCGCACCCGGAACTGCTGGTGCTGGCGACCGGTGCCGGCTCGGTGATTTTTTCCCACGTCAACGACGGCGGCTTCTGGTTGATCAAGGAATACTTCAACATGACGGTCACCCAGACGTTCAAGACCTGGACCGTGCTGGAGACCATCATTTCGGTGGTTGCCTTCGCGTTGACCGTTGGCCTTTCTTACCTGATTTAGCCGGAGCCGCTTGCCATGGATATCCTTTACCAGATTCGCGCCCGCCAGGATTCTTTCAGCGCCGGTGAAGGACGCATCGCCCGCCTGATGCTCGACGACGTAGGCTTCGCCGCGTCCGCGAGCCTGGATGAACTGGCGCAGCGGGCGGAAGTGAGCACGGCGACCCTGTCGCGTTTCGCCCGCACGGTGGGCTGCCGCGACTTGCGTGACTTGCGCCTGCAACTGGCTCAGGCCAGCGGTGTCGGCAGCCGCTTTCTCGACCCGGCGGGCACGCCTGAACAGTCGGCGTTCTACGGGCAGATCGTGGGCGATATCGAATCGACCTTGCGCCAGCACCTGGCGGCCTTCGACGAGTCACGCTTTGCCGATGCGGTGAAACTGCTGGGCAAGGCGCGGATGATTCACGCCTTCGGCATGGGCGGCTGCTCGACCCTGTGCAGCGATGAGTTGCAGGTGCGTCTGGTCCGTCTGGGCTATCCGATTTCGGTGTGCCACGACGCGGTGATGATGCGTATCACCGCCTCCAGCCTCAGCGCCGAACACGTGGTCATCGTCTGTTCGCTGACCGGCATCACCCCGGAGCTGATCGAAACGGTGGAACTGGCCCGCAGCTATGGCGCACGGATTCTGGCCATCACCCGTGGCGACTCGACGCTGGCGCAACTGGCGGACATCGTCCTGCCTCTGCAAAGCGCCGAAACCTCATTCATCTACAAACCGACGGCGGCACGCTACGGCATGTTGCTCGCCATCGACGTGCTTGCCACCGAGCTGGCACTGGCCAATCCTCAAGACAATCAAGAACGTCTGCGGCGGATCAAACTCGCCCTGGACGATTACCGCGGCGGCGACGATCACCTGCCGCTGGGAGACTGACATGCAGTACGACACGCTGATCCGCAACGCCCTGATCATCGATGGCAGCAACAGCCCCGGCTACCCCGCCGACGTGGCGATTCTCAACGGGCGCATCGAGCGTATCGGCGACTTGCGCAATGCCCGTGCCCTTGAGGAAATCGACGCGCAGGGCCACGTGCTGGCGCCGGGTTTCATCGACGTGCACACCCACGATGACACGGTGGTGATCCGCCAGCCGCAGATGCTGCCCAAGCTCAGCCAGGGCGTGACCACGGTGATCGTCGGCAACTGCGGGATCAGCGCTTCCCCGGTGAGTCTGCGGGGTGATCCGCCGGACCCGATGAACCTGCTCGGCACATCGGCGGCGTTTGTTTACCCAACCTTCAGCGATTACCGCGCCGCCGTCGAAGCGGCGAACACCACGCTGAACGTGGCCGCTCTGGTGGGCCATACCGCGTTGCGCAGCAATCACCTCGATGACCTGTTTCGCACGGCGACACCCGATGAAATCGCGGCGATGCGCGAGCAGCTTCGCGAGAGCCTGGAGGCCGGTGCACTGGGTTTGTCCACAGGTCTTGCCTACGCCAGCGCGTTCTCGGCATCCACCGATGAAGTCATGCAACTGACCGAAGAATTGACGGCCTTCGGCGCGGTGTACACCACCCATTTGCGCAGCGAATTCGAACCGGTGCTGGAGGCCATGGACGAGGCGTTCCAGATTGGCCGCCACGCGAAATCCCCGGTGATCATTTCCCACCTCAAATGTGCTGGCGCCGGCAACTGGGGGCGCAGTCCGCAACTGTTGGCCTCTCTGGAGCAGGCCGCGAAAACCCATCCCGTTGGTTGCGACTGCTATCCGTATGCCGCGAGTTCCTCGACCCTGGACCTCAAGCAAGTCACCGACGCCCATCGCATCACCATCACCTGGTCCACGCCGCATCCGGAAATGGGCGGTCGCGACCTGATGGACATCGCCGCCGAATGGAACCTGTCGTTGCTCGACGCCGCACGCCAGCTGCAACCGGCCGGCGCGGTGTATTACGGGATGGACGAAGCCGATGTGCGACGGATTCTTGCGCATCCGCTGTCGATGGTTGGCTCCGATGGCTTGCCCGAAGACCCGTTTCCCCATCCACGCTTGTGGGGTGCTTTCCCGCGGGTGCTCGGACATTTCAGCCGTGACGTAGGACTGTTCCCACTGCACACCGCCGTGCACAAGATGACCGGGTTGTCGGCGGCGCGATTCGGTTTGAAGGGCCGGGGCGAGATTCGTGAAGGACACTGGGCTGACCTGGTGTTGTTCAACCCGGCGACCATTCGCGATGTAGCGGACTTCAACGATCCGCAGCGAGCAGCTGAAGGCATTGATGGTGTGTGGGTCAACGGCGTGTTGAGCTACCGCGACGGACAGGCGAATGGGCGCAGGGAAGGGCGGTTTCTGGCGCGGGAAGGGGATTTGCGCGACGGGTTTCAGTCCGTTCTGGGTGGTACGTCACAGTGATGGCATATTGAGATTAAAGAATGCCATCGCCGAGCCGATTTGCTGACGTACAGCCCGGCTACACTTTGGGCTATTTCTGTCTGGGAGCAACTCAATGAGCTTCGGCAAAACCACCCCGATCCTGCGGATCTTCGACGAAAGCAAGGCCGTGGAATTCTACGTCGACTTCCTTGGGTTCAAGATCGACTGGCAGCACCGTTTCGAAGCCAATTTCCCGCTCTATCTGCAAGTCTCCCGTGGCGAATGCGTGTTGCACCTGTCCGAACACCACGGCGACGCCACACCGGGCTCGGCCCTGCGCATCGAGACCGATGAACTGGAAACCTTCCAGCAGCAACTGTTGGCCAAGGACTATCCATTTTCCCGCCCGCACATCCAGGCCATGCCGTGGGGCAGCCAGGACATGACCATCAGCGATCCGTTTGGTAACCGGTTGGTGTTTACCAATGCGATTAGTGTCTGAACAAATATCGTGACAGACAGATCGCCTTCGCGAGCAGGCTCGCTCCCACAGGTTCAATGAAGATCCTGTGGGAGCGAGCCTGCTCGCGAATGGGTTTGTGATACACCGCTGACTAAACGTCAGACCCTGAAGTGGCTGACCATCATCTGCAACTGATTCCCCAGCCGCGCCAGTTCGACACTGGACTTGGCCGTCTCATCGCTGGCAGCAGCGGTCTGTTCCGACACATCCCGCACGTTGATGATGCTGCGGCTGATTTCTTCGGCCACGGCGCTTTGCTGCTCGGCCGCCGCGGCGATTTGCTGGTTCATCGACTGGATGTTGGACACCGTGCGGGTGATGTTTTCCAGTGATTCGCCGGCCTTGCGGGTCAGGGCCACGCTGCTGTCGGTGAGAACGCGGCTGTTGTTCATCACCGCCGACACTTGTTGCGTGCCGTTTTGCAGACCAGCGACCAGGCCTTCGATTTCTTCGGTGGATTTCTGCGTGCGCTGTGCCAGGCCACGCACCTCGTCGGCCACCACGGCGAAACCACGTCCGGCCTCACCGGCACGGGCCGCTTCAATGGCGGCGTTGAGCGCCAGCAGGTTGGTCTGTTCGGCCACGGCCTTGATCACGTCCATGACGCTGCCGATCTTGTCGCTTTCCTGCTGCAGCACGCTCATGGCTTCGGTGGAGCGCACCACTTCACTGGCCAAGCGCTCAATCTGCGCAATGGCTTCGTTAACCACCTTGTCGCCTTCACGGGCTTCGCCGTCGGCAGCCGCGGCGGCTTGCGAAGCCTCTTCGGCGTTGCGCGCGACTTCCTGAACCGTGGCGGTCATCTCGTGCATGGCGGTGGCGACCTGATCGGTTTCGACCTTCTGGCTGTTGACCCCGGCGCTGGTTTGCTCGGTCACGGCCGACAGTTCTTCGGCGGCGCTGGCGATCTGGGTCACGCCGTCGCGGATGCCGCTGATCAGGTCGCGCAGGGTCACGCCCATGCGCGCGATGCCTTGCTGCAACACGCCGAGTTCGTCGCGGCGCGTCACCTTGACGTCATGGGACAGGTCGCCGTTGGCAATACGATCGACCACGACCAGGGTCTCGCGCAGGGGACCGGTGATCTGCCGGGTGATCAGGACGGCGGCTATGATGCCCACCAGCAACGCCAGCAACGTGCTGACCAATTGCAGCGTGCGGGCCTTGGCACTCTCGGCATCACGACGATCGAGCTGGATCTGATACAGCTGTTCGCTCAGGGAGACGATGGCGGCGCCTTGGTCGGTCATTTCCTTGCGTGCCTGTACCACGTCGTTACTGGCGAGTTTGTAAGCCTGCAAGGCCGTGCGGTAGTTGCCCAGCGCGGTTTCCAGTTGACGCAGTGCATCGGGCTGGACGTCGGCCAAATGGGCGTTGAGGGATTTCACGCTGGCAATGGCGGCGTCCAGTTGCGCGACGGCTTTTTGCTCGGTCTCGGCGTTGGTGGTGGCGGTGTAGCCACGCACCTCGTAGCGAGCCAGCAGGAACGCTTCCCTGGCGGCGGTGATGGCCTGGAACTGATCGAAACGCTGATCGCTCGCCGGCAGTTGTTGCACGCGGGTGTTGACGTCGTTGATCAGCGTGTTGGCAGTTTCCGCGTTGGCGGTCATGACATCGCGCGCACTGTTGCCGGCGCGGTAGGCACCCCGCATTTTGTTCAGGGACGTCTTGTAGGCGTCGATCACGGCGCCTTGCTCTTTGAGAAGCTTGAGGTTTTCCGGGCTCTTGAATTTCACCAGCAGCGCCTGCTGCTGAGCCGAAAACGCTTCGAGGGTGGTCTGCACCGTCTGGGCGGTGGTTTCGTCACCGTTGGTCAGCATGTATTGCAGGCGCACCACGCGCAGCTTGGTCAGGCCCGCGTTGAGCTGGGTGATGTCGCTCATCCAGTTACTGCGGTCAATCAAACTGCCGAGGCTGGTCCAGCCCGTCAGGGCCAGGACGCAGGTCAGGGCCAGGACCAGGCCAAATCCCAGGCCCAGTTTCAGGTTCACGCTGATATTGCCAAACCAGCTATTCATCAAAATTCCTCCAGGAACGTGGTGCTTCTCGATCGTCGGTTGGCTGGAAGATTGTTGTTTTTAGGTGCCAGCAAGGTGTGTAGAAGGTCTGTATCGGCCGCAATCTCGAGAGCTGAAAGGATTTTGTCGGACGGATCCTACGGCAGGCTTTTTTGAGTCTTTCGGGCAGCCCTTAAGCTTTTTTTCACATGCGTTTCACTGCCTGCCCACGCCTGTCTCTCTACCCTCGGCGCATCAAATGAAGGGTGTAGGCCGGCGAGGCGGCTTGATGTGGAATTGAGACTGAGTCTGTTCGGTGTGAGCCGCTCGATCGACCTGAGCGGTCTGGCCCGCTATCGCAATGCAGCCGTGGTGCTGGCCTCGGCGTTGCTGGTGCTCCCGTTGACCGTGTTTTTACTGCGGCCCGCCGCCGTGCCGGACCTGGCCCATGGCAACGTTGCCGGTGCACGGTCGCTGCAGCAGGGGTGGGCCAAGGGGGACATGATCGTGTTGGTGCGCCATGTTGAACGCTGCGATCACTCCAATGCCCCTTGCCTGAGCGGCAACGACGGGATTACCGACCGCTCTCGCAGCGTCGCGGTGGCCGTCGGTGCGCAATTCGAGCAGTTGGGGCTGGACAAGGCCGACGTTTACAACAGCCCGATGATGCGCACGGCGCAAACCGCCGGCTACATGTTCAACAAGGTCGATACGGGTGACGAGTGGTTGATCAACTGCAAGGGCACCATGCTGCGTGACGCACTGGCGCACAAGGTGGCCGGGCGAAACCTGATTCTGGTGACCCACAGCGAATGCATGTCGCAACTGGAGAAAGACCTCAAGTTGCCTGCCTCGACCCTGGGTTACGGCGCTTCACTGTTCATCACCGCTGAAACCCTCAAGGCGCCGCGCATGCTGGGGTTCATTGAAGCCTCGGACTGGCGTTCAGTGAGCGCCCAATGAATTCACTCCCTGGATCAGGACACACCATGCTGACCGCCTCCCGCTCCCGTTTTTACTGGATGAACTTCGGTATTCCGCTGGCCTGCGCCGCCGTAGTGTTCCTGCTGTTCGACCTGACCACTATCGATATCGCCTTCAACAATCTTTTCTTTGACCCGGTGACGCAGACCTTTCCACTGGACCATGTGCATCTGTTCGAGAAGATCACCCATAAATGGGCGCGGATCATCCCGAACTGGACGGGCGAAATCGCGATTGTCGGCGCCTTGTTGTCCTTCCTCTGGCCACTCTTGAAGGCCGAAAAGCGTCCGAAGCTCAGCGCCTTTCTGGAGAAAATCAAGGTCGCGCCGGTGCTGCGTTTTACCAGCAAGCACCGCCGGGATTTTCTCTACGTGGTGTTCGCGTTTGCCATCAGCACCGGCCTGATCCACTACCTCAAGGGCCACACCAGCGTGTATTGCCCGATTGAAACGACGCAGTACGGCGGCAAGATCGAGCACAAGGAGTGGTACGAGAATTTCGATTTGCTGAAGGTCGCCGGTGATGGCCGCTGCTGGCCGGGTGGGCATGCGTCGGGCGGCTTCACGATGCTGGCGCTGTACTTCGTTGCGCGGCGATATCGCTGGCGGTACTCCAAAGCGGTCATGTACGGCTCGCTGGCGCTGGGTTTCGTGTACGGCACGACACGGGTGCTACAGGGCTGGCACTACATGTCCCACACGTTCTGGGCCGGGATTGTCGTGTGGCTGGCGTGTCTGCTGACGGCGCTGGTGTTTTATGGACGGGCGCGGCTGGATGTGCCGGTGTTGCAGAAAGATGAAAAGCGGGTGTTGGTGGCTGAGACCCAGCCCGGGTTTTGAGTCTTGTTGCCTGGGAAACCGCTTTCGCGAGCAGGCTCGCTCCCACAATGGATGGATGTCGTTCACAAAAATGGTGGGCGACGATGCCCCGGTGGGAGCGAGCCTGCTCGCGAAGAACGATAGCGCGGTGGTTCAGACTGACGCCTGCAAATCGCCGCAGGCATTATCAACCCAGACGCCGCGACCATTGCCGATCCGGGTCCTCCCAAACCCTGCTGACCAACGCCGTCAGCACATGGTCCTGCCAGCGTCCGGCAATGTTCAGATAGTCCTTGGCATACCCTTCGCGCTCAAACCCCAGGCGTTCCAGCAACCGCGCACTGCGTTCGTTGCCGGGGATGTAGTTGGCCATGATCCGGTGCAGGTTCATGGTTTCGAACATGTAGCCAATGCCCGCCTCCAGCGCTTCGCGCATCAGGCCCTGGCCCTGTCGGGACTCGCAAATGTGGTAACCGAGATAACACGCCTGAAAGGCACCGCGAACGATGCCGCTGAAATTGCACGCGCCGATCATTTGCTCGCCGTCGCGATCCAGCACCGCGAAATGCACGGCGTACCCTTCATCGAAAGCCATTTCCTGCTGCGCCAGGCGAGAACGGATTCTTTGCTGGCTGTAGTAGTCATCCGCTCGCACCGGCGACCACGGCGCGAGGTGCGCGTGGTTGCGTCGATAGAAGTCGCTTTCCAGCACGGCTTGACTGGGGCTCAGGATCGCCAGCGTCAGGCGCTTGCAGGGCAGGGTGAGGATCGTCATCTGGCGCTCCGGGGCGCATTGCCCCATCGGTGGAGAGAATGACGAGCAATCTACAGGCAAAAAAAAGCCCGCGGGAGGGCGGGCAAACCGTAGTTTCTTGAATGAGCATGGGAAATGTACAGGGTGCGGCATTAAGGCAGCGTGAAGAAAAGTTCATGAATTGGCTGATGAGCGCTGCTGATGTTTCGTATACGTGACATTGAGCAGCGTATGTCACGTATACGAAACATCCCGTTAGCATTAAAGCCCCGGCATTGAGTCGTTATGCTGTTCACGCAAGGCAATTTTCCGGCGTGCAGGAAACCTGTGGCGAGGGGATTTATCCCCGTTGGGCCGCGAAGCGGCCCTGCGTCCATTCAAACAGATTGAGTTGTTCGGATTTACGACAGCTAAGCAGCCGAATGGGATGGTGTGGCATTCCGATAAATCCCTTCGCCACAAAAAGGGTGGGGGCTGCGCTTAAGTCGGTCATTTATCAGTATGTGCAGTTAGATACTTTTAGCTTCAGCTTCCATCAGCACAAGGTTCTGCCGCTTGATCGCTTCAGTCAGCACTTCACGGTAGACACGCTTTTTCTGCTTCGACTTGGCATTGCGAATGAAATCGGCGAAGGAGCTTTTGGTTCCTTTGCAATAATCTGATTTGATCGATGTCATTGAGTTCTTCCTGGCCTCCAATCGCGGGATCTACAAATGCACTTTCTCGAGTGCCGTCCGGTGTTCGCACCGCGCATCCGACTCTAAGCATGATGCAGTTCGACTAACCTCACCACCTGCCCAAAATGATGCACCCACAGCCTTACCCCCAATCCCCCCGACCGATCCAGTGACGACCCCACCGTCAGATCCGTGATCAACGTCGGCTGCAACCCCGCATCGAACAGCGCAAACCCCGCCGCGAGGCAGCAGGTTTCGGTTTGCAGGCCGCAGACCAGGACCCGGTCCACGTTGAGGCTCTTGAGGTACTCGATGGTTTCAGGCGTTGGCGCGTAGCCATGCTTGATGAACACCCGGTCCGCCTCGATCAGGCTGTCGTCATCCGGGGCGGGGTGCCAGCCAAGTTGTTTCCTGAAAGGCGTTTTGGCTTCGTCGTGACGCTCCACGGTGGCAACGCTGGGCATCGTGCCGATGAGCGGGAGGATGCCGTCGATGAGCCACTGCGGCGGGGCGAAGCAGGGTTGCACATCAATGATGAGTAAGGCTTGATACATGAGTGGACGTCCAGTTGGATCCGATTTTCGTCGTCAAAAAAATGACTTGTTTTTGATCGCATTGGTCAGCCAATGACAAAATAGACAACCTATTGACAGTCCACGTGGGATCTCCCATTATCGGCCCGCTTTTGATGGCCTAGCGCCATAAAACTGCCGGTTGTGACCGTCTGGTTTTACATGCTTTGCATTCGTATGGGGTTAAACGAGCCCACACCGTTAGCGGACTTCAAACACTAGTATCCGCTTGAATCTTCAGGAAGAAATTTCATGTTTGTTGAGCGAGTACTGGTTACCGGCGGGGCAGGTTTTATCGGGTCGCATCTTGTAGAAACGTTGCTGGCCAAGGGTTACAAGGTTCGTGTACTGGACAATTTGTCCACCGGCAAAGTCAGTAATCTGCCGATGGATAATGCCAACCTGAACCTGGTCATCGGTGATGTCGCCGACAGTGCCGCCGTCGCCCAGGCGATGCGCGATTGCAGCGCCGTCGTACATTTGGCGGCCGTCGCTTCGGTACAAGCGTCGGTGGACGATCCGGTGGGTACCCATCAAAGCAATTTCGTCGGCACTCTCAACGTCTGTGAAAACATGTTGAAGGCCGGGATCAAGCGCATTGTGTTCGCCTCCAGCGCTGCCATCTACGGCAACAATGGCGAAGGTTCGGCCATTGACGAAGAGACGCCCAAGTCACCCCTCACGCCGTACGCCAGCGACAAACTGGCCAGTGAGCATTACCTGGACTTCTATCGCCGGGAACACGGTCTTGAGCCGGTGATCCTGCGCTTCTTCAACATTTTTGGTCCACGCCAGGATCCGTCTTCGCCGTACTCCGGTGTGATCAGCATCTTTACCGAACGGGCGTTGAACAAGCAGCCGGTGTCGATTTTCGGCGACGGCGAGCAAACCCGCGACTTCGTCTATGTCCAGGACCTGGTGAGCATTCTGCTTCAGGCCGTGGAGGCGAACGAGCCGCGTCCCGGTGCGGTGAACATCGGCCTCAGCCGCTCCACCAGCCTCAATGATCTGATCGCTGAACTGGGAAGTGCCACCGGCCATCCCTTGACGGTGAACTATCAGGCGCCACGCCAAGGCGACATTCGCCATTCGCGCGCCAACAATGCCCGCCTGCTCGAGCGCTTCAATCTCCCGGAACCGACGTCCATCGGCAAGGGTCTAGCGCAACTCATCCGCAGTCTGTAACCCGGTCGGTTTATCGTCCCAGGTTCAGTGGTACTGGTTCAGTCAATTCAAGAGTGAGTTATGGAAATCGTTTTTCGCAGGACGCGTGTCCGCTCGGTCGCCAAGCGACTGTTAGCCGCTCTGGCACTGTGTGTGAGCGGCCCTGCCGTGCAGGCGGCCACATTGGTACCACCCTCCAGCGTGACTTTCTGGTATGCCGACGAACCGCCCATTTCCGAGCTGGCCCAGTTTGACTGGTCAGTGGTCGAACCGGGGCATTTGACGGCGGGCGATGTCAAAACCCTGCGCAAGCTGGGCAGCCAGCCGTTCGCTTATCTGTCGATTGGTGAGTTCAGCGGCAACAAGGCGGCCATCGACAAGGCCGGCTTGAGCAAAGCGGTCAGCCCGGTGCGTAACGGCGCCTGGGACAGTCAGGTCATGGACCTCGCCTCGCCGGCCTGGCGTGAGCATTTGCTGGCCCGCGCCAAGGCGTTCCAGGCTGAAGGTTACGCCGGGCTGTTCCTCGACACCCTCGACAGCTTCCAGTTGATGCCGCAAGGCGAGCGGGAAAAGCAGCGTCTGGCCCTGGCCAGTTTCCTGCGCGAACTGCACAAGAGCCAGCCGGACCTGAAGCTGTTTTTCAACCGTGGATTCGAAGTGCTGCCAGAGCTCGATGGCGTGGCCGCGGCGGTTGCCGTGGAATCCATCCATGCCGGTTGGGATGCGTCCGCCAAGCGTTACCGCCCGGTACCGGAAGCCGATCGCCAGTGGCTGGAAACCCAGCTGCAACCCCTGCGCGCCAAAGGCATCCCGCTGGTGGCGATCGACTACTTGCCGCCCGAACGTCGCGATGAAGCGCGCAAACTGGCCAAGCGACTGCGCGAAGAAGGTTTCATCCCTTACATCGGCACGCCTGACCTGGATTCGCTGGGCATCAGCAGCATCGAAGTCCAGCCGCGTCGCATCGCGCTGATCTACGACCCGCGTGAAGGCGACGTGATCCGCAACGCCGGGCACACGCTGCTCGGCGGTCTGCTCGAGTACCTGGGCTACCGGGTCGATTACCTGGCCGCTGACGATACCTTGCCGGAGCACCGCTTCAGCGGTTTGTACGCCGGCATCGTCACCTGGATGACCAGTGGCCCGCCGCAGGACGCACCGGCGTTCAACCGCTGGCTGGGCAAGCGCCTGGATGAGCAGGTGCCGCTGGTGTTCTTCGCCGGTCTGCCGGTCGAGGACAAGGTGCTGCTCAAACGCCTGGGCCTCAATCGCGGTGCGCCTCCGGCCACTCAAGCGTTGACCATTACCTATCAGGACAAGGCGCTGCTGGGGGCGTTCGAAGCACCGGTGCAGCCCCGATCCCGTGACCTGACCGCTGTCTCCGTTATGGCCGACGGCCCTAAACCGGCGTTGCTGTTGACTGGCGACGGCGGCCAAACGTTTGCTCCTGTCGCGGTGGCCAGTTGGGGCGGTTTGGCCCTGGCGCCTTACATCCTGGAAACCAACAACGAGCGCAGTCGCTGGATACTCGATCCGTTCGCGTTTCTCCAGGCCAGCCTGCGCCTGCCGGTGCAACCGCGTCCGGACACCACCACCGAAAACGGTCGGCGCATTGCCACCGTGCACATCGATGGTGATGGTTTTCCATCCCGCGCCGAAGTTCGCGGCACGCCCTATGCGGGCAAGCAGGTGCTCGACGATTTCATTCGGCCCAACCCGTTCCTGACCTCGGTATCGATTGTCGAAGGCGAGATTTCCCCACGCGGGATGTTTCCGTTTCTGGCCCGCGAACTGGAACCCATCGCTCGCGAATTGTTTGCCAACCCGAAAGTCGAAGTGGCCACGCACACCTTCAGTCATCCGTTTTTCATGCAGCCGGAAGTGGCGCAAAAGCGTGAAGGTTTCAACCCGGAATACGGTTTGAAAATGGCCATTCCTAACTACGACAAACTGGATTTCCGTCGCGAGGTGTTTGGCTCGCGCGACTACATCAACCAGCAACTGACCACCCCGGAAAAACCGGTGAAGCTGATTTTCTGGCCGGGCGATGCCTTGCCGTCGGCGGCCACGATCAAGCTGGCCTATGACGCGGGCCTGAAAAACGTCAACGGCGCCGAAACCATGCTGACCAAGGCCAACCCGTCGCTGACCGGCCTGAACCCGTTGCTGCGGCCTACCGCCGGCGGTTTGCAGTACTACGCACCGATCATCAACGAGAACCTCTACACCAACCTGTGGAAAGGTCCGTACTACGGTTTTCGCGATGTGATCGACACCTTTGAACTGACCGACAGCCCGCGCCGCTTGCGTGGCCTGCACCTCTATTACCACTTCTATTCGAGCACCAAGCAGGCCTCGATCAAGGCAATGAACGAGATCTACGGCTACATGCGTGAGCAGCAGCCGATGTCGTTGTGGATGAGCGATTACCTCGATCGCCTGCACGGCCTGTATCAGGCCAGCCTGGCGAAGACAGCCGACGGTAGCTGGCAGATTCGCGGCATGGATGCGCTGCGCACCGTGCGCCTGGACCCGCAAATGGGTTGGCCGGATCTGCTGCGCTCCCAAGGTATCGCCGGCGTGCGTGATTTGCCCCAGGGGCGCTATGTGCACTTGAGCAGCGACCAGGCGTTGCTGGTCTTGCGCGCCGATCGTGACCCGCGTCCGGCGCTGGAGGAAGCCAATTTACCGCTGCAGGAGTGGCGCTATCTGGATGACAAACGCGTGAGCTTTTCCTTTGCCGGTCAGGTCGACCTGAGCTTCTCCGTGCGCTCGGCGAGCGCTTGCCGGGTGGAAGTGGATGGGCAGCGTTTTGCTGGCAAGGCATCCGGCGGTCTGTGGACTTTTCAATTACCAATGAAGCAGGTGAGTCATGGTCAGCTCCTCTGCAACTAAAAGCACACGCCTGCTCAATCCGTGGGCACTGGCGGTGGTCGCGGTTGCCGTGGGAGGTCTGCTGTGGGCGACCTTCCAGCGTGAAGAAGTGTTCCAGCCCGATGGCCGCGAGCCGGACGCGGTCTCGGCCAACTACGCCGAACTGCTGCTGACCGCCCACCCGGAAGACGATCACCTGCGCCTGCAACTCATCGATCTGTTGATCCGCCTGGGGGACTACACCAAGGCGCGCCAGCACCTGGAAAACTGGCCCGAGCCGAACCTGCAACTACAGGCGTATTACCGGCTGGAGCTGGATGCGCTGGAAGCCGCCAAGGGCAGCGATCTGATTACGCAGCAGGCCTTGGTCGAGCGTCTGAAAAGCTTCGATCATCGTATGTTGCCGCTGCCGCAATTGCAGAACCTGGCAAAGCTCGCCCTGACCTTGCAGGCGCCGGCCTTTGCCGCCAGCGTCTATGAAGAGATTGCCGCCCGCGATCCGAAGCAACGCACCGAAGCGCTCAAGTCTGCCGCCAAATGGTACCTGGCCGGCGAGCAGCCGGGACGCGCTGCAGAGATCTATCTGGCGCTGAGACAGGACACCGATCAGGCCGCCGAACGACGCGAGTTCGCGCAGCTGGCGTACAACAGCCTATTGGCCTCCGGGCAGGGCGACAAGGCGGCGCAAGTGCTCGCCGATGAAATCGATGTGCTGATCAATCCGCAAACCGACACGGCCTGGGTGCAACAGGGTATCGATGTGGCGATCGCGAGCAAGCGCTTTGATCTGGCGCAACGCTTCCTGCAACAGTGGCGCGTCTTGCAGCCGGATGATCCGCAAATCCTGCGCAAGGATTTCAGTATGCGCCTGGCCCTGGGCGACTTGCCGGGTGCCTGGGACAGCGGTCAGCAATTGCTGGAGGACAATCCGGACGATCTGCACCTGCTGGAGCAGATGGCTCAACTGGGCGAGTGGCGTGGCGAAATGGAAGCGGCGCTCGGCTACTGGATTCGACTGTTGAAGCTTCGCGAAACCGCGGAAACCCGCGAGCACGCCTGGCGTCTGGCCAGCCAGCAGTTCGACTTCGACCGCTCGATTCCGTTGCTCGCCGAGATCATGGAGCAGCGCGCGCTGACCGACGTTGAACTCGATGCGTTGATCTACGGCCACGAATCCCGGGGTACGCCGCAACAGGCCGAAGCCTGGTTGCACACCTATTTGCGCAAGTATCCGCAGCATCGGCTGGCCTGGACGCGCCTCCTGCAAAACCTGGAAAACACCGGGCAGTATGCGGCCAAGACCAAGGTCTACAAGGACTATTCGAAGCGTTTTGCCCTGACCACCACCGAGCGGGTCGATTGGGTCGACACCTACCTCAAGCTGTTCGATAACCAATCGGCGTGGCAGGTGTTGCAGGTCGATAACCGCAAGATCGTCGATCCGAACTACTGGCGCTCCCGGGCCGCGTTGGCCTGGGACCTGGAGCTGGATGACGAGCTGCAGGTGTCGCTGGAGAAAATGCTCGCACTCAAAGGCTCGCTCAACAGCGGCGACGAAAGCCAGTTGATCACCCTGTACCGCACCAGCCAACCCGAGCGCGCCCTGCAATTGATGATCGGTAGCTGGCAGCGCAGCCATGATCAGCAACGGTTGGTCGAAGCGTTGCAGCAAGCCCAGGAGTTGCAGGACTGGTCGCAGGTGCAGGCGTTGCTCAAGGACGCCGAGCAGTACCCGGACGCCTACGGGCAAGCACAGGTGCTGGCGGTGCGCGGTGCCCTGGCGGTGCAGAACGGCCAGACGGACGAAGCGCAGCGCCTGTACCAGGAAGGCCTGACGCGGTTCCCTGACGACAACCTGTTCCGCGAGCGCCTGATGTGGCTTTACGTCGACCAGGGAAACACCGCCGAACTCAAGCCGTTGCTGACGAAATGGAAGGCTCAGGCCCGTGAAGACCGGATCCTGTGGCTGCCGTTCGCCAGCGCCAGCCAGATGCTCGGGCGCGACAGCGAAGCGCTGGCCTGGTACCGCATGTACCTCAAGACCAGTCCGAATGACTGGCTGGTGCAGGCGGCCTACGCCGATGCGCTGGACAGCGCCGGTTATCAGGATGCGGCCCAGCGCCTGCGCCTGAAGTTGCTGCGCAGCCCTGAAGGCGAAAGCGTGCAACCGTCGTCCCAGCGCTACGGCATCTGGCTGCGCCTGATGGCGAGCAGCTACTCGCCGAAGAAAGCGCAACAGGAAGTCTTGAAGTGGAAGGACGGCTCGCCGGCGATGCTGCAGCTGTGGTTCGAACGCCTGTTGGCACGTCTCGACGCGACCAACCAGGAGTCGCAAAAAGACCAGTGGCTGGATTGGGCACGCGGTCAGGGCCTGAAAGTCGAGCGTTATGAGCAGATCCAGCAAGCCCTGCGCAGCCGCAACAAGGCTCAGGTCGAAACGTTGCTGGCCAGCAGTGACCTCAACCCGGCGCAGCGCGCCCAGGCCCTGACTCGGCTGGGTCGCCTGAACGAAGCCCTCGACACCAGTCTGACCGCGCTCGGCGACGATCAGCCGGAAGCGGTGCGCGAGCAATTGCGCCGTCAGGCGGTGGAGATCCACGAGCGCACGCCGCAAGGCGCGCAACTGTCATGGCACGAGCAGGACTTCGGCGGGATCGAGTTCAACGCACCGCGCCTGGAGATTGCGCATAACCTGGGCGATCAGTGGTATGCCGACCTGGAACTGGAGCAGGGCGACTACAGCGGCGATGACATCGAGTCCTCGAAAATTGGCGAGGAGCGCAACGCCGCCCTGACCCTGATACGCGGTGTCGAGAACGGCAGCTACAAGCTGTTCGCCGATACCAGCCAGCGCAGTGACGACGACCGCAATGGCCTGGGCCTGTC
Source organism: Pseudomonas sp. C2B4 (assembly GCF_013359695.1). Lineage (GTDB taxonomy): Bacteria > Pseudomonadota > Gammaproteobacteria > Pseudomonadales > Pseudomonadaceae > Aquipseudomonas. The sequence continues at coordinate 82,638 of NZ_JABFMU010000010.1, read as the reverse complement.
CCGGACCTGGCAGTTGGGCGTCAGTGATGAACTTGAAACCGGCGTCGACTGGCATCGCAAGAACGAAGACAGTGGCTTGATGCGTGCGTTCGGTCAGCAGGATCGCGTGTATCTGGGGGGGCGCCATAGTCTGACCGCCCGCGATCAGTTCAGTTGGGAAGTCGCTCAGCGGTCGTTTTCCACCCGGGCTGACGACGACTTGGGCGATGGCCATGCGCTGAAAATGGAGTACAACCACACCCTGGAATTTGCCGGGCCTAACTGGACTGTACGCAGCGGTGTGGATTACCAGAAGAACCGGGTCAAGGACAAGACGCTGGATTATCTGTCCAGCAACTTTGGCGGTCCGGTCATCAGGGCGGCGCCTGAGCAGACATTCGATCCTGATACCGGTTTGCCCGATCCGATCAATCCACAGGATATCGAGACCGTCACGGCCAGCGACCTGCTGCAAAGCCGCTACGGCCAACTGTACGTCGGCAGTTCCTGGCGCCGTGGCCTGCCGGGTGCGCTGGTGCGTACCCGCCCGCAATACACCTGGCTGGTGGACCTGACGGCGGGCTGGCAATGGACGGATTCAACCTTTAACTACGGCATCAATACCGGGATCGGTGTTGAAGTGCTGGGCGATGACGAACTGGCCTTCACCTTCGGCTACCAATCCGCGCCACAAGGCGGCGACGGCAAGGCCGGCGGAACACTGGGCGTGAGCTACGGCGTGCGTTTCGGACGCTGATCATGGAATTTCTACGGGAGAAAAACGTATGCAAGCAATTCGTAATCTGAGCCTGGCGCTGGCGGTCCTGTTCGTCGCCGGTTGCGCCAGCTTCACCGACGACGCCAGCCCGAGCCTGCCGCGCAGCGCGCAATGGGGCATCGTGCCGATGGTCAACTATTCGCAGACGCCGCAGGCCGGTGAGCGCAGCGAGCAGATCCTGCTCAGCGTGCTCAGCAGCCACGGCTTGCAACCACGGGTCTACCCGGCCAGCACCCGGGGCGAACAAGCGTTGATGGACGACAACGAGCGTCTGGCTGGTGCCCTTGATTGGGCGCGCGAGCAGAAACTCGATTACGTGGTCGCCGGCAGCGTCGAAGAGTGGCAGTACAAGAACGGCCTGGACGGCGAGCCAGCGGTAGGCATCAGCCTGCGCGTCCTTGAAGCCGACAGCGGTCGTGTGCTGTGGAGCAAAAGCGGCGCACGCGCCGGCTGGTCCCGTGAAAGCCTGGCGGGCACTGCACAAAAAGTGCTCGACACACTTGTTGGCGCCCTTCGGTTCGAGTGATCGCAATGAATTCTCCACACATGGATTACAGCCTGGCGCCTCGCGCCAGCGGCCCGGTGTCTTGGCTGGAAACGTTCCTGGTGACCGGCCTGGCCATTGGCCTGGGCCTGTGGCTGACCCCGGAAGACCCGATGCAAATGCACGGCGGTTTTCCCTGGCCGATTCTGGCGCCGCTGCTGTTGGGTGTGCGTTACGGATTTGTCCGCGGCCTGCTCAGCGCCGCGTTGTTGGTGATGGCGGTGTTCGCCCTGCGCTACAGCGGCCATGCCGGCTACGCGCAGCTTGAGCCGTCGTGGATTGTCGGCGTGCTGGTGTGCGGGATGCTGGTGGGCGAGGTTCGCGATCTGTGGGAACGACGCCTGGAGCGTCTGCAGATGGCCAACGATTACCGTCAGTATCGTCTTGATGAATTCACCCGGGCGCATCAGATTCTGCGGGTCTCCCACGACCTGCTGGAGCAGCGCGTGGCGGGCAGCGACCAGAGTTTGCGCAGTTCCTTGCTGGGCCTGCGCGAAAAACTGCGGGTGATGCCGGATGAAGGCGATGCGCTGGGCGCGTTGGCCGATCCGATTGTGGCCGTGCTGGGACAGTATGGCGCGTTGCGGGTTGCCGGCTTGTACCGTGTCGATGATCGCGGTGAGCGCGTGTTGCCGACGCCGCTGGCGACCATCGGCGTCATGGGATCGCTGGATACCGAGGACGGTCTGGTCAAGCTGTGCCTGGAACGCGGTGAACTGGTGAGCGTGCGCCAGGAGCTGCACGAAGCCGGCGCCTCGGCGCAATTTTCGTCGTTGCAGGCCTGTATTCCGTTGATCGATGCCGAGGGGCGTCTGTTGGCGGTACTGGCGGTGCGGCAGATGCCGTTCTTCGCGTTTCAGGATCGTACGTTGAGCCTGCTGGCGCTGCTGGCCGGGCACATCGCCGACCTGTTGTTGCGCGATGCGCAGGTGCTGCAACTGCCTGACGCGGAGGCTCAGCACTTCACCCTGCAACTCAAGCGTTCGATGGTGGACGTCGAGCAGCACAAGCTGTCAGCCGGCCTGTTTGCCTTCGAAATGACCCGCGCCAACGAAGAGCTGACGCGTTTGCTTGAACGCAGCCAGCGCGGTCTGGACTTGCACTTGCCGCTGCGCAACAACCGCGACCATCAGTTGCTGCTGGTGCTGTTGCCGTTGACCAGTCCGCAGGGCACTGAAGGTTATCTGGCCCGGATCAACCTGCTGTTGCACGAACACTTTGGTATCGAAAGCGACATGGACAGCCTCGGCGTACGGGTCATGCCTTTCAATCTGGAGCCTGGTGAACCCAACGGGCTGCGTAATTTCCTGTTCAACGAGTGTGGCCTGAATGATCAGCAAGTGGCTGTTTAGCGGAGCCTTGTTGTTAGAGGCGGGCAGTTGGACCAGCTTGTGGGCCGACTTGCCCGAGTTGCAACAATTGCTGGTGTTCACCTTCAGCCATGGCCTGGCCTGCGCGATGTTGTGCGGTGCGGTGTGGCTGCTGTTGCCGGCGCGTTATCGTTCTCCGCTGCCGTGGAGCCCGCTGTTCATTTTCAGCCTGGCGTTCTTTGTGCCGGTGCTGGGTGCGGTGGGCGTGGTCGCGGCGATCTTCCCGGCGCTGTACCTGCCCCGCAAGCGCGACAAGCAGGCCTGGCAGGCGGTCGGCATTCCGAGCCTGCCGTACCGGGCACAGCTGCATTCGCGCACGCCGATCTTTGCCGATGGCGGTTTGCAGGACGTACTGCGTCATGCCTCCGATCCCGACCAGCGCCTGGCGGCGTTGCTGGCCACCAAGCGCATGCCGGGCAAGGAAGCGGTGCCGATCCTCAAACTGGCGCTGGGCGATCCGAGCGACGACGTGCGGTTGCTGGCGTACTCGATGCTCGACAAACAGGAAAGCGACATCAACCTGCGCATCCAGATCGCTCTTGGCCAATTGCACGGCGCCACGACCAAGGCCGCCGGTGTACTGCATGGCACGCTGGCGCGCTGGTATTGGGAGCTGGCCTATCTGGGCCTGGCGCAAGGCAGCGTGCTCGAACACGTGCTCAATCAGGCCAACGAACATGCCGAGCAAGGCCTGGCGGCAGGCGAGGGCGGCGAACTGTTTCTGCTGGCCGGGCGTATCGCCCTGGAGCGTGGTGATGTCGAACGCGCCGAAGTGCTGCTGACCAAGGCCCAGGAAAACGGCATGGGCTCGGCGCAGATCCTGCCGTTCCATGCCGAACTGGCCTTCGAGGCCGGTCGTTACCACGAAATCCCCGGATTGCTCTCCAGCCTTCCGGAGAAGACCCGTCAGCGGCCACCCTTCGCTGATCTGGTAAGGAGCTGGACATGAGCCACAAGGAAGAGGCGCCGATGGCCGACATCTGCCTGTTGCTCGAAGGCACCTGGCCGTATGTGCGCGGCGGTGTGTCGAGCTGGATTCACCAGATGATCCTTGGCCTGCCGGAACTGACCTTCTCGGTGATGTTCATCGGCGGGCAGCGCTCGGCGTATGGGGAGCGTCGCTATCAAGTACCGTCGAACGTGCTGCACATCGAAGAAGTCTTTCTCGAAGATGCCACGCGTCCGGCCGACGCCCGGGGCACGCCACGGGACGCGGATTTGCAGCAGTTGCAGGATTTGTATCGCTTCCTGCATCACCCGGACGCGCCGGAGCCGGCGCTGGGTGAAAGCCTGCTCGACTGCATCGCGCAAGGCCGCATGACCCTGGACGACGTGCTGCGCAGCCGCGCCAGTTGGGAAGCGTTGAGCGAAGGTTATCGCCTGCATTGCGCCGACCCGTCGTTCATCAACTATTTCTGGACCCTGCGCTCGATGCAGTCGCCGTTGCTGATGCTCGCCGAGTCGTCGCGCCGCATGCCACGGGCGCGGGTGCTGCATTCGATTTCCACCGGCTACGCCGGGCTGTTGGGTTGCATCCTCAAGCAACGCTGGAATTGCACCTATCTGCTCAGCGAACACGGGATCTACACCAAGGAGCGCAAGATCGACCTGGCCCAGGCCACGTGGATTGCCGAGAGTTCCGGCCAGGCGCTCAACCGCAGCCTCGACGCCGGTTCGGGTTATATCCGAACCCTGTGGGTGCGCTTCTTCGAACGCATCGGTCAGCTGACCTACAACAGCGCCGACAGCATCATTTCGTTGTACGACGGTAACCGTCAGCGGCAAATCAAGGACGGCGCCGATTCGGTCCGCACCCGGGTCATTCCCAACGGCATCGACCTGCCGCAGTGGACCTCGGCGCTCGAATCCCGTGCTCCCGGCATTGCGCCGGTGGTGGGTCTGATCGGGCGTGTGGTGCCGATCAAGGACGTGAAGACTTTTCTGCGGGCCATGCGCGGCGTGATCAGCGCCATGCCGCAGGTCGAAGGCTGGATCGTCGGCCCGGAAGAGGAGGACCCCGAATACGTCAGCGAATGCCGCAGCCTGATGGCCAGTCTGGGGCTGGAGGGCAAGGTGCATTTCCTGGGCTTCCAGCGTATCCAGGAGATCTTGCCGAAACTGGGCCTGATGGTGCTGACCTCGATCAGCGAGGCGCAACCGCTGGTGATTCTCGAAGCCTGGGCCGCCGGTACGCCGGTGGTCAGCAGCGATGTGGGATCGTGCCGCGAGTTGATCGAAGGCGGTAGTGCCGAAGACCGCGACCTGGGCCTGGCCGGCAAAGTGGTGGCGATTGCCGATCCGCAAGCCACCAGCGTGGCGATCCTCGAACTGCTGCGCAGCCCGCAACGCTGGCAGGCGGCCCAGGCCAGCGGCTTGCTGCGGGTCACCCGTTACTACACCGAAGCCTTGATGCTGCAGCGTTATCGCGACTTGTATCAAGCCGCCATGGAGAACAGTTAAATGGCCGGGATTGGCTTCGAACTTCGCAAGATCTTGTCGCGCGATTCCTACACCGCGACCTTGCACGCTTATGTCTATGCCGGGTTGATCAGCTCCGGGCCCTGGGTGCTGTCGATCATCAGCGTGATGCTGGTGGGCATCATCAGCCTGAGCCGTGTCGTGCCCAATACCCTGGTCGGGCAGTTTCTGGTGACGGTGACCTACCTGATGGCCAGTTCGCTGATCCTCACGGGCGGCTTGCAACTGTTCTTCACCCGGTTCGTTTCCGACCGACTGTTCGAACACAAGTACGAGCAGATCCTGCCCAACCTGTTGGGCGTGCTGCTGATGGTCACTGTCGGTGCCGGGGTACTGGGTATCGTCGTGTTGGCGACTTTGTTCGATCAGTCGTTGATCTACCGACTGCTGGTGCTGTCGAACTTCGTGGTGCTGTGCAACCTGTGGATGGTGATCATCTTCCTGTCGGGGATGAAGGCCTACAACCGCATTCTGCTGGTGATGCTGGCGGGCTACACACTGATGGTCATCAGTGCCTATCTGCTGACCTTTCTGGGGATCGCCGGCCTGCTACTGGCGTTGTTGATCGGCCACAGCACGCTGCTGTTCCTGTTTCTCTACGACATCCTGCGCGAGTACCGCGCCGAGAAGCTGATCGCCTTTGACTTCCTCCAGGGTCGTCAGGTCTTCGTCAGCCTGCTGGCCACCGGGCTCTTCTACAACCTGGGCATCTGGATCGACAAATTCCTGTTCTGGTTCAACTCCGGCACCTCGAACATCGTCATCGGTCCGCTGCGCGCTTCGATCCTGTATGACCTGCCGATCTTCCTGGCATACCTGGCGATCATTCCCGGCATGGCGGTCTTCCTGGTGCGCATCGAAACCGATTTCGCCGAGTGGTATGACCGTTTGTTCCGGGCGATCCGCGAGGGTGAAACCCTGCAGCACATCAGTTCGCTGAAAACCGAAATGACCTTGTCGATCCGTCAGGGCCTTCTGGAAATCTGCAAGGTGCAGGGGCTGACGGTGGTGCTGCTGTTCCTGTTCGCCCCGCGCTTGCTGGATTGGCTGGGCATCTCCAGTTACTACTTGCCGCTGTTCTACATCGACCTGATCGGCGTGAGCATTCAGGTGGTCTTCATGGCTTTGCTCAACGTGTTTTTCTACCTCGACAAGCGTGCCGTGGTGCTGGAACTGTGCGTGATTTTTGCGGTGTTGAACGCCGGATTGACGCTGCTCAGCATGCACCTGGGGCCAAGCTTCTTCGGCTACGGCTTCACCCTGTCGCTGCTGGTTTGCGTGTTGCTGGGGTTGCACCGGTTGTCCACGGCGCTGGAAGACCTCGAGTACGACACCTTCATGTTGTCGCGCTGAAACACCCCTGAAGACACTGGCGATCCTCGCCAGTGTCGTTACATGTCGGGTGTGATCTCATCCGATGACAGGTCATGTGAGCCCGTTTTGCGCTGCTACGCTTGAACGGTCGGAGCTGCCGCCGAAGACCATTCGTCCCGGGCCTCCAACTCATGTTGACGCCAATCGATACCTCCGACCGTGCCTGGCCGCTTTGCGGCGCAGTGCGCACTCACTATGTGTTGACCCGCAAAGGGACCGAGCACGGCGCGTGAATGTTCACGCTCCGCGCAACAGGCAGACCGTCACGACTGCTCAACGGGACTCCACATGCCATCAGGCAATTCTCTGGAGAAGTTCCCATGAGGCTTCAGTTGCTCACGGCTGCACTGATTTTCGCCAGCACGGCGATGACGGATGCGGCACTCGCTGGCGAGACAACCCCTTCAAGCGCCGACAAGGCATCCTCCACCAGCACGGTCAAACAGGAAATCAAGCTCACGCGGGTCACGCCCGAATACTGGCGGGTGACCTTCCATAACCCGCCGTACAACATCTACGGTCCGGAAACCATGCCGCAGTTGAACGAGGTGGTCACCGCCATCGAGTCCGATCCGAAACTGGTGGTCGTGGTGTTCGACAGCGACGTGCCGGATTTCTTTTTGACCCATTACGACTTCGTGCCGGCCCTGACTGAAACCACCAGCCTGCCCAACGGCCCGACCGGATTGCCACCGTTGCCCGATATGCTGGTGCGGCTGAGCAAGGCACCGGTGGTCTCGATCGTGTCGATTCGCGGTCGTGCCACTGGCGTCGGCAGCGAACTGGCGTTGGCTAGCGACATGCGCTTTGCCAGTCGCGAGAAAGCCATCCTGTCGCAATGGGAAATCGGTGCCGCCCTGGTGCCCGGAGGTGGCCCCATGGCGCGCCTGCCGCGACTGATGGGCCGTGGACGGGCGCTGGAAGTGCTGCTGACCGGCAACGATATCAATGGCGAACTCGCCGAGCGCTATGGTTACGTCAACCGCGCGCTGCCGGACGCTGAGCTCGACAAGTTCGTCGACACCATGGCCCGGCGCATCGCCCGGTTCGACAAGCAATCAATTGCCGACATCAAGCGCCTGGTCGACGCCGCCAGCCTGCCGCCCAACGAAGCCATCGCCAGCGAGTGGGAAGGCTTTATCGGTTCGGTGCAACGTCCGGCGGCACAGGCGCGGATCAAGCAGTTGATGGAGCTGGGCCTGCAGAAAAAGGCGGATGTCGAGAAGCGCTTGGCCCATTACACGGGTATGTTGGGTGAGCCGTCGAAGTAAGGTGGTGCCCCTGCAGGAGCGAGCTCGCGATGGTCGTGAACGAAAACGCGTTAAATCAGATGTTCCGAGGCACCCTCAGATTTTTCGCGAGCAGGCTCGCTCCTACACAAAGCATTGCGGAGTACGAACCATGATCGAACTGCTGCAAAAAGTGCTCGATGCCCACGGTGGCCTGGAGCGCTGGAACAGTTTCACTTCACTCAAGGCCACCATCGTGACGGGCGGCGAGTTGTGGGGGATCAAGAGCGTGTCACAAGACACCGTGCCCCGGGAAATGACTGTCAGCCTGCACCAGCAACGCGCCTCGGTGACCCCGTTCGGCAAGCCCGACTGGCGTACGGCGTTCAGGGCCGACTACATCGCCATCGAAACCACTCAGGGCGAAATCGTCCGTGAACGTTCGAACCCTCGTGAGTCATTCGCCGGCCATGTGATGGAAACGCCGTGGGATCCCCTGCATCGCGCCTACTTCAGCGGCTACGCCATGTGGACCTACCTGACCACGCCGTTTTTCATGGCGATGCAGGGGGTCAGTGTCAGTGAAATCGCGCCCTGGCAGGAAGGCGGGGAGATCTGGCGCGGACTGCGGGTGGCATTCCCGGATGACATCGCCAGCCACAGCCGCTTCCAGGATTTCTATTTCGCAGATGATTTCCTTTTGCACCGTCACGACTACCACGTTGACGTGGCAGGCGGATTCGCTGCCGCGCAATACGTCGGTGAGTATGTAGAGGCGCAAGGATTTCGTTTCCCGAGTCAGCGTCGGGCCTATTTGCGGGGAGCGGATCTGCAGCCGTTGCGGGAGCGCCTGATGGTGTCGATTGACTTGAGTGATTTTCGGTTGAGTTGAGGGCAAACAACGCGTCAGCTCGTGCGATCCCGAACGACGGCATCGCATGGCAGCAGCCTATGGACCTCGTCGAGCTCCGTGGCGTGATGGACTCCCCATTCGATCAGCGACTCCAGGATCGGCCCCAAGCTGGCGCCAAGCGGAGTGAGCAGGTATTCGATCCCCTGCCGATCCTCGGCGCTGGGTTGTCGGCTCACGACTCCATGTTCCTCGAGCGCTCGCAGTTGCTCGATCAATACTTTCTGTGAAATGCCTGCAATGCGCTGCTCCAGATCGCAGGTGCGGTGCGGGCCGTCCAGCAGCACATGCAGGATGACTCCCTTCCAACGCCCGGAGAGGACAGCCAGCGTGCGCTCGATCGGCAAGCCCGGCAGTCTATTGATTGTCTTCATGTGCAACCACTGACAAAACGGTGTGTAGATGGTGACGATTATCGAAAAGTACGCTTTTCCTACCGATAAAAACCGACCGGAAGGAAAGCCCATGATAGACCTGTTTGATTCTCAATTGGTTGGCGGCACCGTGCTGCTGAAGAACCGTATTGTCATGGCACCCATGACGCGCACGCGGACATCCGAGGGTGACATCCCGAACGAGTTGATGGCCACCTACTACGGGCAGCGGGCCAGTGCCGGCCTGATCGTCGCCGAGGCAACCGACGTTGCACCCTCCAGTAACGGCTACGCGTTGACACCCGGCATCTATACCGAAGCCCAGCAGCAGGGCTGGCGTTTGGTGACCGATCAGGTTCACCGCAATGGCGGCACAATATTTATGCAACTCTGGCACGTCGGCAGGATGGCCCATCCGTCGCTCATGCCCAACGGCGAGGCCCCCTGGGGTGTGACCGAGCAAAGGTCTGAGTCGCAGGTATTTGCCCACGGTCCGGATGGCAAGTTGGACTTTATCGCTGCCGGTCAACCAAGACGCCTGAGGACGGAGGAGGTGATGGCGTTGGTCGGCACTTTTTCCCAGGAATGCGTCCATGCTCGGGAGGCAGGATTTGACGGTGTCGAAATCCATGGCGCCAATGGCTATCTGTTCGAGCAGTTCATGAACTCGGTGCTCAATACGCGCACCGACTGCTACGGAGGCGGCAGCGTAGAAAACCGTGCACGGTTTCTGTTGGAGGTCGTTGAAGCGGCGGTGCGTGAGTTGGGTCCGGGGCGTGTTGGCGTGCGCCTGTCCCCGTTCGGCAAGTTCAACGGCATTCCGGCGGACCCTCTTACCGAGGAAACCTTGCTATACGTCGCCGAGCGTTTGGGGCGCCTGGGCGTTGCCTATCTGCATCTGGTCTACGAGCTGATGCCTGAGGCGAACATGGAAATCGCCGAGTTCAAATCGCAACACCTCGATCATGCGCTGTTGACCAGGGTCCGGGCAGTGTTTCCTGGCGCAATTATCTGGTGCGGCGGGTTCACCGATCGCCATGGCGCCCAGGACGCCCTCGACACCGGGCTGGTGGACTTGATCGCCTTCGGCAGACCCTATATAGCCAATCCGGATCTAGTTGAGCGCCTCAAGTACGGTTGGCCGTTGGTGGAAGCGGATCGATCAACGTTTTACACACGGCGTGGTGAAGTGGGTTACACGGACTTCCCGGCCTATTGCGATCGGTAGTGGTGCGAGCGCAGGAGGGAGAATGGGTTTCACAGGCCAATCAGCAGTTCCTGAATCCTCTGGATTTCAGGCATAAAAAAAGACGTCCTAGGACGTCTTTTTTTGAGTTGGTGGAGCCGGGGGGATTTGAACCCCCGTCCGCCAGTACTCCGCTGTCGGTACTACATGCGTAGCCGTGTCTATTAAGTTAACCCTCAGCGACCCGACGGGCAGGGTGCTTTGGGCGAGTTGTGTAAGTTTTAGCCGCTTCGTCCACAACGTACTGCACGGCGATTCTGTTCTATATGACAATCACTTTGGGTTTACAGACATCCCCTGGTGATTGCTGGACCCGAAGGTACCAGAAGCTCAGGGCTAAGGCTGCTTACGCAGCGAGAGCGAATTCCTGGCCGTAGTTTTCGTCATTGGCAACTATAAGTAGTTGCAACAGTGGATTTACGAGTTCTGTTACCAACTCGGCATGCACCTAAAGTTTCGCAACCGGCGTCGAATCCTAAACGGCCCCGAACTCATTGCTCGAAAATCACGGTGAGCAACAAGCCTGTACAGTCTACGTCAATGTGGCCCGGAAGGCCAACCCGAAGGTTGGCCTTACCTGTGTTCACTTTTTGGTAGGGCTGCGCTGCTGAATTTTCTCAAGCATCTGGCCGGAGATCTCGATGCAGTCCTTGTCGTTGCCGGAAGCCTGGGCCTTTTTCGCATCAGCCAGCGCGGTTTTGGCGTTATCCATCGAATTCTCGGATACGGCGGGGGCTGTGGTGATTGCGTCGTCCAGTTTTTGAACTTGCGCGTCACAAAGATCTTTATCTGCCGCAAACACGGGCGAGGCCAACAGTGCAGCGGTGATGAACAATCCAGCAATTGCAGAGTGCTTCATGGGAATCTCCTTGCGCATGAGGGCTCGGTGCTGCCGGTGAAACGGGGCCGCTGGCCGAGGGGGTTATAAGCCCGTTCGCAGGGCCTAGATAAATGACTATAGCCGTGCGCAGGAATTCGGTTTTTTTTTGCAGCAATGCATGGGCCTGTAGGCGCAAGTTTGCTCGCGAAGAAACCGGGGGCCCGCTGGGTATCCGGATTTATACGTTATCGTTCACGTTCTTCGCGAGCAGGCTCGCTCCCACAGGTTTTACGCAGTGCGCGCTTGCGTCACGCGATCCACCAGATAGACCAGCCCGTGATAATCGATCCCGCCATGCTGGCTCAGGCCGATTTCACAGGTGCGGCTGGTGGAAATGCCTTCACTGCAGTACTGAACCGCGTCCTTCAAGGTGCGCAAGGAATGCGCGTTCAGTTCAGGCGTGGTGAAGCCTTTGTCACCGGCAAACCCGCAGCAATGAATGCCTTCGGGGATGACCACGTTCTTGCTGCACTTGCGCGCCAGATCGATCAACGCCTGGCTTTCCCCCAAGTGCTGGGTGCTGCAGGTAACATGCACCGCGATCGGCGTGTCCTGCGGCGTGAAGTCCAGGCGATCCATCAGATGCGTGCGGATGAAGCGTACCGGGTCATACAGATCCAGGCGCGTATCGCCAAGGTCCTGGGCCAGACGCAACGTGCAGGGGCTGGTGTCGCAATAGATCGGATCGATCCCGCCACGGCTGGCGTGGAGCAAGGCGCCGATCAGCTCCTGGCGCTTGTGTTCGGCCTGTTCGGCATAACCTTTGGAAGCAAACGGCTGCCCGCAGCAGAGATTATCCAGATTGTCCGGGAACACCACTTGGTAACCGGCTTTTTCCAGCAAACCGCGGGTTTTGTCGTACAGCGACATTTGCTCCTTGTCACCGGCCGCCGGTCCCATGGCGCGTGAAACACAAGCGGCCAGATACACCACGCGCGGGCGCTCGTCCGTCACGGTCGGGCTGAAGCGGATCGCCCGTTCCGGCTGCGGCATGGCGTTGGTCCACTGCGGGATTTGACCTTTGGACAAACGGGTCAGAGTAGCCGAAAGTTTTGCCAGTCGCGGCGCCCCCAGCAACATCCGCGCACCATTGGCCACGTGCAGCGTGAAGCGCGCACCTTGCAATGCGGTGGCGAAATTTCCTTCCAGCCAGTTGGCGGTTTTCGTATGGGTGGCGTGCTGGCCGCGAAGCTTTTTCACCAGTTCGCCGGTATTGATGCCTACTGGGCAACGTTGTGCACAGAGGCCAGTAGCAGCACAGGTATCGATGCCCTGGTATTCATAGGCCGCTTCCAGTTCCCGGGTATCGACGCCAGCACGCTTCTTGGCCTGAATATCACGCCAGATCACGATGCGCTGGCGTGGACTCAGGGTCAGGCCTTTTGAGGGGCAGACCGGCTCGCAGAAACCGCACTCGATGCACTTATCCACAATCTCGTCGGCCGCCGGCAAAGGCTTGAGATGCTTGAGGTGAATCTGCGGGTCTTCGCTGAGCACCACGTCCGGATTGAGAATGCCGTTGGGGTCGAGCAGGCGCTTGAGCTGCCACATCAACTGGTAGGCATCGCTGCCCCATTCCAGCTCGACGAATGGCGCCATGTTGCGCCCGGTGCCGTGCTCAGCCTTGAGCGAACCGCCAAACTCCACCGCGACCAACTGCGCCACGTCGTCCATGAACGCCTGGTAGCGTACGACTTCTTCCGGGCTGTTGAAGCCTTGAGTGAAGACGAAGTGCAGATTGCCTTCCAGTGCGTGTCCGAAAAGGATCGCTTCGTCGTAGTGATGTTTGTCGAACAACTCGATCAGACGGTTCACGCCGATGGCCAGTTGTTCCACCGGAAAGGTCACGTCCTCGATGATCACTGTGGTGCCGGTTTTGCGCACCGCGCCGACAGCGGGGAAGGTGTCCTTGCGGATGGCCCAGAGGCGGGCGTTTTCCAGCGGGTCTTCGGTGAAGTCGACTTGCTTCTCCACCGGGAACGGCGCCAGCGACGCCATGATCTGTGCCAATTGTTCCTGTAGCAATGTGGACGATGCCGCGCGGGATTCGATCAACAAGGCGCAGGCATTGTTCGATAGGTGCTGTACGAAAGCGGGCATGCCGGGTTTGTTCTGCACGGACCGCAGGCTGCGGCGGTCCAGCAATTCCACGGCGGACACCGGTTGGCTTTTCAGCACCGTGACCGCGTTGCAGCAAGTTTCCACGTTCGGGAAGACGATCAGCGCCGACGCCTTGTTCGGATGGTCGATCACCGTGTCGTAGGTCACCGCGCTGATGAAACCGAGGGTGCCTTCAGAGCCCACCAGCAAATGGCTCAAGATATCCACAGGCTCGTCGTAATCCACCAGGGCATTGAGTGACAAGCCGGTGGTATTTTTCAGACGGTATTTGTGGCGAATTTTCGCAGCCAGTTCGCTGTTGGCGCGGGTCTCGCGGCCCAGGGTTGCCAGGCGCTCCAGTAGTTCACCGTGGCTTTGACGGAATGCGGCGACACTGGCGGCATCTTCGGTATCGAGACGGCTACCGTCGGCCAGCACCAGGCGAATCCCGGCCAGCGTGTGGTAGGTGTTTTGCGCGGTACCGCAGCACATGCCGCTGGCATTGTTGGCGACGATGCCGCCTATTTTACAGGCGTTGATCGACGCCGGATCCGGGCCGATCTTGCGTCCGAAGGGCGCCAGCCAGGCGTTGGCCTGGGCGCCGATCACCCCCGGTTGCAGGCGGATCTGCGTGCCTTGGCCACGGATCTCGCGACCGTTCCAGTTATCCCCGAGGACGATCAATACCGAGTCACTGATAGCCTGTCCGGACAGGCTGGTGCCGGCAGCGCGGAAGGTCACCGGAACCTGGTCGCGCTGCGCCAGTTTCAGCAGCGCCACCACTTCATCTTCCGATTCGACGCGAATCACCAGTTGCGGAATCAGCCGATAGAAACTGGCGTCGGTGCCAAACGCCAGGGTCGACAGCGGGTCGTCGAAGCGACGCTCCCGGGGAATCAGTTGCTGCGCATCGCGCAGGAAAGCGGCCGGTAGACTCATTGGTCCTCCAGGATCAACACCACCAGATCTTTCGGACCGTGGGCGCCGTAGGCCAGCACCTGCTCGATGTCTGCGGTCTTCGACGGGCCGGACACCAGCAGTGCATTGGTCGGCATGCCCTGAGCCCATTCGAATTCCTGTTGCACCTGATAGAAGTTGTCTCGGATTTCGCTGGCCTTGAGCAGGGCGAAATGCACCGGTGGCGCCAGGCTCATCAGCCGTGGTTCTTCCCGCGTCGGCCAGAGAATCAGGCTACCGGTCGCGGCGATCGCACCCAAGGTACCGGTCAGGCTCGCCGGGGTGTCGTTGAACAGTTCGGCTTTCCATTCTTCCACCGGGCGGTTGTAGGCCTTGAGTGTAGGCAGGGCCGGATTTTTCGCCCAATGCCGAGTGACGTGTTGACCGTGCGGTGTGGTCGGCGCGATCAACAGGCTAGGTAGCTGACGATCCAGCAACAGTTTTGCCAGCAGGGCCGGCCAGTCTTCACCCGACGTCAGATGGATTTCCGTGTGCACCGCTTCCATCAGTTTTCGTAGTTGCGGAATGCGTTGCTCCGGGGTGTAGGTGTACGGCTCTGTCACCAAACCGACGTTGAAATTGTCAGCCACAGGTGTGGTACCTGTCAGACTTTTGCGCAATTTGCCGAGGATGTTTTGCTTGGCGCTCATCAACGATCTCCCTGTTTGGCCAAATGCTCGCGAGCCATGTCATGCAGTGAACGGGCGGCAGGTTTCGGTGCGCTGTGGTTTTGCGTCCAGGGGCCGACGTTGTTCGGCGTGAGCGCCCGCAGGCGCGTGGCGGCGAGCGTAAACAGGCGATACAGCGTCGGCGAGCTGTTGAGCCGGGCCCAAGCGTTCCAGATAAACCGTTCCTTGCGCGAGTACTTGCGGCCCTGGTCGCGCATCACGCGGTTCGGACTATCGGGCGCCTTGACGTTCTCTTCGCGCAAGCGCCGCAGCAAGGAAGGGATCGGAATCTTGACCGGGCACACTTCACCGCAGGCTCCGCACAACGAGGAGGCGCTCGGGTGGTCTGGGACTTTCGCCAGACCGACCATGTGCGGGGTGATGATTTTTCCGATAGGGCCGGGGTAAACCTCGCCGTAGGCATGGCCACCGATTCGGGTGTAGACCGGGCAATGGTTCATGCAGGCGCCGCAGCGGATGCAGTTCAGGGTCTGGCGCAGTTCGCTGTCGGCAAACGCCTGGCTGCGACCATTGTCCAGCAGTACCAGATGCACTTCCTGTGGGCCGTCGAGCTCATGTTCCTTGCGCGGCCCCGAGATCATGTTGACGTAGGTGGTGATCGGAATGCCCAGGGCTGAACGGGTAAGCAGTGATAACAGAGGCACCACGTCGCGCAGATTTTCCACGACTTTTTCGATGCCGGTGACGGCAATGTGCACCGGTGGCACCGTGGTGGTCATGCGGCCATTGCCTTCGTTTTCCACCAGCAGCAGGGTGCCGGTTTCGGCCACGGCGAAGTTGACACCGGAGACGCCGATGTCCGCTTCGAAGAATTTCTGCCGCAGGACCCTGCGGCCGATCTGAATGAGTTGGTCAACGTCCTTGGTGTATTCCACGCCAAGTTTGTCGTGGAACAAGGACGCGACCTGACCGGCGTTCTTGTGGATTGCCGGCATAATGATGTGTGAAGGCTTCTCGTGGTCGAGCTGGACGATGTACTCGCCCATGTCCGATTCCAGGCATTCAATGCCCTGTTCAGCGAGGACATGGTTCATCTCCATCTCTTCGCTGACCATCGATTTGCCCTTGATCACTTGCCGCCCCTCGTGAGCGCGGATGATCGAGAGGACGATGCCGTTGGCCTCGTCCACCGTTTCCGCCCAGTGCACTGTCACACCGTTGCGGGTCAGGTTCTGTTCAAGCTGCTCGAGCAGGTCGGGCAGCTTGGATAACGCACGGGCGCGGACAGCATTGCCCAGCGCTCGCAGGTGTTCTCTTTCATGGGCATCGCTGAAAGCCGTTGCCCGTTTTGTCATCAGCGAATCCATCGCCTTGCGAAAGTTGTTTCGCAATTGCGCATCACCCAGCGCGTTGTGAGCGCGGGTGCGGAAATCTTCTTCTACGGCGACCGTAGGAATAATCGCGGAAGCGTTCATTGCGCGCCTCCGGTTCGTTGCCAGAGGAAGCTGGCCAGGTGTTGGCCGCGCAACGCTTCTTTCTGTTTCTCCAGCGAGCCGTTGATGTTCATCAGGCAACCACAATCGGCACTGAGTACCTTGTGCGCGCCCGATTCCTTCAGCGACCGGGTCTTGTCAGCCACCATCGCCCCGGAAATGTCCGGCATACGGACGCTGAAAGTCCCACCGAAGCCACAGCACTCACTTTCGTGGCTATGGTCGACTCGTTCTACGTTGCTCAACTGCGCCAAAAGCTCGCGGCCATGCAAGTGTGTGTTCATCTCACGGCGTGCCGAGCACGAAGTGTGCAACGCCACTTTTATCGGTGTACCACTGTCCTTGAGCTGTACCTTGCACACAAACAACAGAAACTCGGCGAGCTCGTAGGTTCTGGCCGCCAATGCCTGAACTTGCTTCAAGGTTTGCGGTTCATCCTTGAACAGGTCGGCATAGTGCTCACGCAACATGCCCGCGCAGGAACCGGAAGGCACCACCACCGGATAATCCCCGGCAAACAGCGCCAGCTGAGAGCGTGCGACGGTCCTGGCCTGCTCGGTGTAACCCGAGGTGTAGGCTGGTTGCCCGCAGCAGCTTTGCCCTTGCGGGTACTCGACACGGATGCCCTCGCGCTCCAGCAAGTGGATCGCGTCCATACCGGCTTCCGGGTAGAACAGATCCACTACGCAGGTCCCGAACAGGTACACCCGTTGCGGTTTCTCGCTGGGGTATTGCCGAGGCTCGGGCAGTGGCGGGGCGACACGGGTCGCATTCGGCACAGCGTTGTAAAAAAGCTCGCTCATCAGGCGTGTCTCTCGGCGGGTTATCCGTCCGTCGAGGCTGCTGAATATAGAGAGAGATTCTTTCAGCAGCCTTACAGACCGGGTAGTGAACAGCTGACGCCGGGGTCGTGGCCCGGCGTCGGTTTTTTCCATGGCGCGTGTAGTGCTTAGTGCACCAGCATGCCGGTGAACCAGTAGGCTTGGGCCAATGTGATCAGGCCGACGATGGTTGCGAAGAACAGGCTGTGCTTGAGCGTGAAGCGGAACAGGTCCGATTCCTTGCCCACCAGGCCGGTCGCGGCGCAGGCCACTGCGATCGATTGTGGCGAGATCATCTTGCCGGTCACGCCACCGCTGGTGTTCGCGGCCACCAGCAAGGTGTCGTTGACACCGATCTGGTGTGCGGTGGTGGCTTGCAACGAACTGAACAGCGCGTTGGACGAGGTATCGGAACCGGTCAAGAACACGCCCAGCCAGCCGAGGAACGGCGAGAAGAACGGGAAGGCCGCGCCGGTGCCGGCCAATACCAGCGCCATGGTCGACGACATGCCCGAGTAGTTGGTAACGAAGGCGAAGGCCAGCACCATGCCGATGGACAGAATAGGCCAGCGCAGTTCGTAGAAGGTCTCCTTCAAAGTGGTCAGACCAGTTTTGAGGTTGATCTTCAGAACCAGCATCGAGATCAGCGCCGAGAAGAAAATCGCTGTACCGGTGGCGGAGATCGGGTCGAGTTTGAACACCGCTGGAATGGCAGTCGGCGCGGCCACGATCGGTGCGACCTTGATCACCATCTGGTCCAGGTGCGGAATGGCGAAGTTGAACACCCAGCTGTACATCGAGCCGCCGGCGGCAAACATCGCCTTGAACGGCTTCAGCGTCCAGATGGTGACCAGCACGGTCAGGATCAGGAACGGCGACCAGGCCTTGAAGATTTCACCCAGGCTGTAGGGCGATGCCACGGTTGTGCGCTTCTGGCCGAAACCACCGGCACTGGCGCTCACCACGGAGGCAGAGACCGCGCCGACGATGTGTTGGCCAGCGGCGCGTTTTGGCTGCCAGACTTTCAGGAACAGCGTCAGGGAAATCAGGCTGGCCAGGGCCGACGTGATGTCCGGCAGTTCCGGGCCGATGAAGTTCGAAGTGAAGTATTGGGTGACGGCAAAGCTCAGGCCGGCCACCAGTGCTGCGGGCCAGGTTTCACGAACGCCGCGCAGGCCATCCATCATGAACACCAGCCAGAACGGCACGAACAGCGACAGAAGCGGCAGTTGGCGGCCGGTCATGGCGCCAATCTTGAAGGCGTCGATACCGGTCACTTGCCCGGCCACGATGATCGGAATGCCCAAGGCGCCGAATGCCACTGGAGCGGTGTTCGCGATCAGGCACAGGCCTGCGGCGTACAGCGGATTGAACCCCAGACCGACCAGCAGCGCGGCGGTAATCGCCACTGGCGCGCCGAAACCGGCAGCACCTTCGAGGAAGGCGCCGAAGCAGAAGCCGATCAGCAGTACTTGCAGGCGCTGGTCGTCGGTGATCGACAGCACCGAGCTGCGGATGACTTCGAACTGGCCGCTCTTGACCGTCAGTTTGTAGAGGAACACGGCCGCCACGATGATCCAGGCAATCGGCCACAGACCGTAGGCGAAGCCATATCCAGCCGCAGCGAATGCCATATCGACGGGCATCTGGAAGGCAAAGATTGCCACCAGAATCGACAACGCCAGCGTAATGCTACCGGCTACATGGCCCTTAAGGCGAAACACGGCCAGGGCCAGGAAGAAAAACACGATGGGGATGACGGCTGCGAGCGCGGATAAACCGAGGCTGCCGAGAGGGCTGTAGAGCTGTTGCCAAGTTTGCATATGGGGTGGCCCCTAATTGTTGTTGGTCAGGCACTGATCAGCGTTCTTGGATAATTGGTAAGACCAATTTACAATCGCTGTTGGCTAGGGTAAAAGCCTTGTAGGCGGTGTGTCAATTTGCCGCCCTAAAACTTTTGTCGAATGCAGGGCCCTCACGATCATCTGATCCGTTTGGGTAAATGCTGACTGGCAGATGCCGATGCGGCATGGATAGGCCAGAATAGAGCCCCGGCGAGCCGTCGGGTCGTGGAGAAATCGAGTTATGGGGTTTGATCAGATTCGTCAGCGCCGTTTGTCTGACGATATTGTCGAGCAGTTGGAAGGCATGATCCTCGAGGGGACGCTGAAGGCCGGTGAGCGGCTGCCGGCAGAACGGGCATTGGCCGATCAATTCGGTGTGTCTCGCCCTTCGTTGCGTGAAGCCATTCAGAAGCTGGTCGCCAAGGGCTTGCTGGTCAGTCGCCAGGGTGGCGGCCACTATGTGGTGGAGTCCCTGGGCACAACTTTCAGTGATCCTCTTCTGCAATTGCTGGAGAGCAATCCCGAGGCTCAGCGCGATCTGTTGGAGTTTCGCCACACGCTGGAAGCGTCCTGCGCTTACTACGCCGCGTTACGCGCAACGGATGTTGATCGCGAGCGGCTGACGGCGGCATTCAATGAATTGCAGGACTGCTATTCGCGGCACGATGAGGTCAGTCGGGCGGAAGAAGGCGCGGCGGATGCCAAATTCCATCTGGCGATTGCCGAGGCCAGTCACAACGCGGTGTTACTGCACACCATTCGCGGTTTGTTCGACCTGCTCAAGCGCAATGTGGTGACCAACATTGGCGGCATGTACAAGCAGCGCACAGAAACCCGCGACATGCTGATCACGCAGCACCGGGAATTGTATCTGGCGATTATCGAAGGCAGGGCGGAACAGGCGCGGGAAGTCTCCAGTCGTCACATTCTGTATGTGCAGGAAGTGCTGGAAGAGGTGCGTCAGGAAGTGCAGCGCATGGCCCGGGCGGAGCGGCGCAAGGGGATGTGATTGCGTTTAAACGCAAAAGATCGCAGCCTGCGTCAGCTCCTACGGGGTAATCCCGGTGCAAGAGCTGCCGCAGGCTGCGATCTTTTCGCTGGCGCCGCAAACTTCAAGCAGGAAAATTAATCTTCCTTGCCCTTGTTCCGCACCGCACGCTGCAACTCGCGCCCAGCATCGCGTTCGCGCTCGGTATCACGCTTGTCGTATTCCTTCTTGCCCTTGCCCAGAGCGATCTCGCACTTGACCATGTGCTTGCTCCAGTACCAGGACAGGCATACGCAGGCGTAACCCTTTTGCTGCACCGAAGCGGCCAGCTTGTCCAGCTCGCGTCGGTTGAGCAGCAGCTTTCGCGTACGGGTCGGGTCAGCGATGACGTGGGTGCTGGCAGTCGTCAGGGGCGTGATGTGGCTGCCGAGCAGCCAGGCTTCGCCATCCTTGAGCAGCACGTAACTGTCGACCAGTTGCAGCTTGCTTGCCCGCAAACTCTTTACTTCCCAGCCGGCCAGGACCAGACCAGCCTCGAACCGATGTTCGATGAAGTAATCGTGTCGCGCCTTTTTATTTTGCGCGATGGTCCCTGTGGGGTGTTTCTTCTGTTTAGCCATAGGGGCGGCATTATAGGGAGTTGCAAGCAAGTCGGCTACGGTGATGCTGCGTGCTTGAGCAGGTTGATCGAATCCCGGACAATGCGCGCTCTTTTTGGAGTGCCAGGTTTTTCGTGAACGAAGGCGGTATGTTCCACCTCTACCAATGGGGCTCCGCGATCGGGCCGGATCTCTTTGGTGCGATTGATTTCTTCACTCGCGAACCATGTTGCCATTCGGTGGCTTGTGTTTCGTGGTGTTCGCAGGCTGGGTGATGAGTCGGGAAGCGGTGCGCGACGAGCTGTCGATCCGCGACCCTGCATTGTTCGCCCTGTCCTTGTTCTTGATGCGCTATGTGGCGCCCATCGGCATTCTCGTAGTGTTTGCCGCCCAGCTGTGGAAGTGACGCTGACATGACGACACACATTTCACGTTCGGCCTTGCTGCCGTACCCGGCACAAGCCTTGTATGACCTGGTCAACGACGTGGCGCGATACCCGGAGTTCCTGCCGTGGTGCTCCTCCGCCGAAGTGCTGGAAAGTTCCTCCGAACACATGCGCGCGAGCGTAGGTGTGGCCAAAGGGGGGCTCAGCCAGCATTTCGTGACGCGTAATTCCCTGGTTCCAGGTCAGTCCATCGAGATGAACCTTGAAGAAGGGCCGTTCACTCAATTGCACGGTGTCTGGGTGTTCAAGCCATTGGGTGAGAAGGCCTGCAAGATCAGTCTGGATCTGTCGTTTGATTACGCCGGGCCGATTGTCCGCGCGACCCTTGGGCCATTGTTCAATCAGGCGGCCAATACGCTGGTAGATGCGTTCTGCCAGCGGGCCAAGCAAATGTATGGTTGAGGCAGGGATCAAGGTCGAGGTGGTGTATGCCGCCATTGATCGTCAGGTGCTGTTGTCGGTAACGGTACCGGCAGGAACAAGTGTTCGGGCGACGTTGCTTGAGTCCGGGATTGGCCAATCGTTTCCGGAACTGGATTTGGCGGCGTGTCCCGTGGGCATCTTCGGCAAGGTGGTTGTCGATCCGGAAACTCGTCCGGTTCAATCTGGGGACCGGATCGAAATTTACCGACCGCTTCTGGCCGATCCAAAAGAGGTCCGTCGACTCCGTGCAGCCAAAGCTGCTGAGGCTAAAGCTCGGAATCAGTGAGTGGCATAAACGCCAGGCAACAAAAAACCCGGCCATTCCGGGTTTTTTATTACGTCGCAAATTATTGCGGCGAGGTGTCCAGTGGTTCCGGAGTCGGGACTGGGACAGTTTCTACACCGTCCACCTCTTTCTGGATTTGATCCAGCAAAGAGCCCGGTTTGACTGATTTTTCCGGTTTTGGCTTCTCGGCGTTTTCAGTCGGTGCGGTCACGGTAGTACCGCTATCCTTGCCAAGGATAGCCTCGTCGCGGCTCACGCCTGGCATGAAATCACCAGAGAGGCTGACAAGTTGATCATTTGGGTTGAAGATAACGCTAATGCGTTCCTGTTGGCGTTCACCGCCCCCTGGTTGCAGGCTGTACAGGTAATCCCAGCGATCGGCGTGGAACGTGTCGGTCAGCAGTGGATTGCCCATGATAAACCTTACTTGCTTACGGGTCATTCCCGGGCGTAACTGGTCTATCATGTCCTGCGTGACGACATTGCCCTGCTGGATGTCGATTTTGTAAACCCCGGGGAATGAACAACCGGCGAGTGCGAGCAGTCCCACAAAGGTGAAACTGGTTAGCAAGAGCTTGGTGTTTTGCATCGGTGGGCGACTTCCACTATCTTGGCTGGGACAACGTAAACGCCGATCATACCCGCATTAAGAGAAGCTGCGAAGCAGCATCGCGAGAAAGCTGACCATGGTTGAAAATAGCGAACTACGCAAAGCCGGCCTCAAAGTGACCCTGCCACGGGTCAAAATTCTGCAAATGCTCGACTCCGCCGAGCAGCGCCACATGAGTGCCGAGGATGTCTACAAGGCACTGATGGAGGCTGGTGAGGACGTCGGTCTGGCCACGGTTTACCGTGTACTGACTCAGTTCGAGGCAGCTGGCCTTGTGGTGCGGCACAACTTCGACGGAGGCCATGCGGTCTTCGAGCTGGACGACGGCAAGCATCACGACCATATGGTCAACGTCGAGACCAGTGAAGTGATCGAATTCTTCGACGAAGAAATCGAGCGCCTGCAGAAAGCAATCGTCGACAAGTATGGCTTCGAGATGGTTGATCACAATCTGGTGCTGTACGTACGCAAGAAAAAGTAAGCATGTCGCGCGAACGCCAGGTTCGCGAAACGAACGAAGGCGACCTCAGGGTCGCCTTCGTGCTTTCTGCCAGTCTTAAACCTTTGCGGTAATCACCATTTTTTTGGCGTGGGCCAGGGATTCCTTCGTAAGGTCGATACCGCCAAGCATTCGCGCCACTTCCTCGACACGATCGTTCTTGCTCAATTTGGAGACGGCAGTACGAGTGGCATCTTCACCGCGCACTTTGTGCACAAATAAATGCTGATGGCCTTGCGCAGCTACCTGGGGCAAGTGGGTTACCGTCAGAACCTGTCCTCGCTCCCCGAGCCGGCGCAGCAACTGGCCGACGATCTCGGCCGTCGGGCCGCCGATGCCCACGTCCACTTCGTCGAATACCAGGGTGGGTACGCGAGAGGTTTGTGCGGTGATCACCTGAATGGCCAGGCTGATCCGCGAAAGTTCGCCGCCCGATGCCACCTTCGCCAAGGCTTTCAATGGCTGCCCCGGGTTGGCACTGACCAGCAACTCCACCTGCTCAAGCCCATTAGGCAGCAACTCGTCGCCGCTATTGGGGCGCAGTTCAATAGTGAAGCGGCCACCGGGCATGCCCAGGCGCTGGATTTCCTGTTCCACGGCGCTGGCCAGGCTGCTTGAGGCTTGATGACGCAAGTCGCTCAGCTCCCGGGCCTTTTCCTGATAGTGGCGGGCATAGGACGACAGCTCATCGCTCAGTCGCTCGATGGATTCGTCATTGGCATTCAGGGTTTCGATTTCATCCAGCAACTTCTGCTGCATTTCGGCGACTTCGGTTGGCTGGATGCGGTGTTTGCGTGCCAGGGTGTAGATCGAGTCGAGGCGCTCTTCCAGGTACTGAAGGCGAGAGGGGTCGGCATCGAAGTTGTCGAGGAAGCGGTTCAGCTCGCCCACCGCTTCTTCGACCTGGATCTGCGCACTTGTCAGCAGGCTGCTGGCTTCGCCCAGCGCGCCGATTGAGTTATTCACGCTCGACAGTCGGTTAAGGCTGGCAGTCAGGGCGTTCAATACGTTGCCGGAATCACTTTCGCTGCATTGTTCTACCACTTGCCGGCAGATGCCCAGCAGTGTTTCAGCATTGGTCAGGTTCTTGTGTTCCTGCTCCAGCTGCTCCAGCTCGTTTTCCCCAAGGCCGAGGTTTTCCAGCTCCTCAAGTTGATAGCTGAGCAACTGGTGGCGGGCACGTTGCTCGTCGCCTGAGTTGGAGAGTCGCTCAAGTTCCTGTCGAGTCTGGCGCCAGCGTTGGGCGGCAAGCTGTACCTGGCGGGCGAGGTCCGTCGCGCCGGCGTATTCGTCAAGCAGGCGGCGGTGGGTGTCGGTCTTGAGCAGGGACTGGTGTTCGTGCTGGCTGTGGATATCGATCAGCAGTTCGCCCAGCGCCTTGAGATCGCCAAGGGGGCAGGGTGTGCCGTTGATATAGCCGCGTGAACGTCCTTCTGCCGTGATGACCCTGCGCAGGATGCACGGGCCATCGTTCTCGAGGTCGCGCTCCGCCAGCCATGCGCCGGCTTCCGGAATATCGGCCAGATCAAAGGTTGCCAGGATGTCGGCCTTGTCTGCGCCGGGGCGAACCACACCGCTATCGGCGCGATCGCCAAGGGTCAGGCCCAGGGCGTCGAGCATGATCGACTTGCCGGCGCCGGTTTCCCCTGTGATGACGCTCATCCCGCGATCGAGTTCGAGATCGAGATGTTCAACGATGGCGTAGTTGTGTACGGACAGGTGCACCAGCATAAAGGCCGCTCCCAGGTATTAGGTCTGGTTATTTATACAGTGTTTTGTTTCTGGCTGACAATGCCCGTCGTTAGGTCGATTCGCTTGATCCGACGAAATCCTTAGTGCGCGCTGGAATGACAATGCAGGTGTTTTTTGTAGGGTTAATGCGCTGATGCCCCTTGAAGCTGAATTTTGCGGCCCCATATAGCTGGGCAGAAGCGCGAGTCAGGCTCGCGGACGTTATTGAAAGGAGAATTCTATGGCTGACGAACAGACAGTGGATACGCAAAACCCAGACGCCAACCAGGCGCCCGAGGCTTCGGGTGAAGACCTGGCGGCTCGTGTACAAGTGCTCGAAGAGCAACTGGCAGGTGCGCAGGATCAGGCTTTGCGTGTGGCCGCCGATCTGCAGAACGTCCGCCGTCGCGCCGAGCAGGATGTAGAAAAGGCTCACAAGTTCGCGCTGGAAAAATTCGCCGGCGACCTGCTGCCGATCATTGACAGTCTGGAGCGCGGCCTGGAGTTGTCCAGCCCGGATGACGAAAGCATCCGCCCAATGCGCGAAGGCATCGAGCTGACCCTGAAAATGTTCCAGGACACCCTGAAACGTTATCAGCTGGAAGCGATCGATCCGCATGGCGAACCGTTCAACGCCGTCCTGCATCAGGCGATGGCCATGCAGGAAAGCGCGGACCTCGAGCCGAACAGCGTGCTCAAGGTGTTCCAAAAGGGTTACCAGCTCAACGGACGCCTGCTGCGCCCGGCGATGGTCGTGGTCAGCAAGGCCCCTGCGCCAGTTTCGCCTTCTATTGATGAGCAGGCTTGAAATTAGCCGCAAGGCCCCCATTTAGAAGTCAAGCGTTTAAGTGCTACCGCAGTTGGCCACAACCGCTGCGGCAACCAAATCCAAAGTTTCGGGAGAGTGAACATGGGCAAAATTATCGGTATCGACCTGGGGACTACCAACTCCTGCGTCTCCGTGCTGGAAAACGGCAAGGCAAAAGTTATTGAAAACGCCGAAGGCGCGCGCACCACGCCGTCGATCATCGCTTACGCCAACGACGGCGAAATCCTGGTTGGCCAGTCGGCCAAGCGTCAGGCTGTGACCAATCCGCACAACACCCTGTACGCGGTGAAGCGTCTGATCGGTCGTCGCTTCGAAGAAGAAGTGGTACAGAAAGACATCCAGATGGTCCCTTACAAGATCGTCAAGGCTGACAACAACGACGCTTGGGTTGAAGTGAACGGCCAGAAAATGGCTCCGCCACAAATCTCGGCTGAAATTCTGAAGAAAATGAAGAAGACCGCCGAAGACTACCTCGGCGAGCCTGTGACTGAAGCGGTGATCACCGTTCCGGCCTACTTCAACGACAGCCAGCGTCAAGCCACCAAAGACGCCGGCCGCATCGCGGGCCTGGACGTAAAACGTATCATCAACGAACCGACCGCGGCCGCTCTGGCATACGGCATGGACAAGGCCAAGGGCGACCACACCGTGATCGTTTATGACCTGGGTGGCGGTACTTTCGACGTTTCCGTGATCGAAATCGCCGAAGTCGATGGCGAGCACCAGTTCGAAGTGTTGGCCACCAACGGTGACACCTTCCTGGGCGGTGAAGACTTTGACATTCGTCTGATCGACTACCTCGTCGACGAATTCAAGAAAGAAAGCGGCATGAACCTCAAAGGTGATCCGCTGGCAATGCAGCGCCTGAAAGAAGCCGCTGAAAAAGCCAAGATCGAGCTGTCGTCCGCTCAGTCGACCGACGTGAACCTGCCGTACATCACTGCAGACGCCACCGGTCCTAAGCACCTGAACGTGAAGATCTCCCGCGCCAAGCTGGAAGCGCTGGTAGAAGACCTGGTTCAACGTACCATTGAGCCTTGCCGCATCGCTCTGAAAGACTCCGGTATCGACGTTGGTTCGATCAACGACGTGATCCTGGTTGGTGGTCAGACCCGTATGCCACTGGTTCAGAAGCTGGTGACCGAGTTCTTCGGTAAAGAAGCTCGTAAAGACGTGAACCCGGACGAAGCCGTTGCCATGGGTGCTGCGATCCAGGGCGCTGTTCTGGCCGGTGATGTGAAAGACGTACTGCTGCTGGACGTCAGCCCGCTGACCCTGGGTATCGAAACCATGGGTGGCGTGATGACCGCGCTGATCGAGAAAAACACCACGATTCCTACCAAGAAATCGCAAGTGTTCTCGACGGCCGATGACAACCAGGGCGCCGTGACCATTCACGTGCTGCAAGGTGAGCGTAAGCAGGCGGCGCAGAACAAGTCCCTGGGCAAGTTCGACCTGGCCGAGATTCCACCAGCTCCACGTGGTGTGCCACAAATCGAAGTGACCTTCGACATCGATGCCAACGGCATTCTGCACGTAGGCGCCAAGGACAAGGCTACCGGCAAGACTCAGTCGATCGTGATCAAGGCCAACTCCGGTCTGTCCGACGAAGAAATCGAGCGCATGGTGCGTGACGCCGAAGCTAACGCCGAGGAAGACCGCAAGTTTGAAGAGCTGGCCGCTGCTCGTAACCAGGGTGATGCACTGGTTCACTCGACGCGCAAAATGGTCGCTGATGCTGGCGACAAGGTGAGCGCTGAAGAGAAAACCGCAATCGAGGCTGCTGTAGTTGCGCTGGAAGCCGCTGTAAAAGGCGACGACAAGGCTGCGATCGAAGCCAAGGTTGAAGAGCTGTCCAAGGTCTCCGCGCCAGTGGCTCAGAAGATGTATGCCGAGCAGGCACAGCCAGCAGAAGGTGCGGCACCGAAAGACGAATCGGCTGAGAAGGCTGATGACGTGGTCGATGCTGAGTTCGAAGAAGTCAAAGACCACAAGTAAGTTGTTGGTCGGCCGGTTGACTGCCTTGAGGCGGTGACTGGTAGGATGTCGCCGCGCGGGAGCTTGCTCCCGCGTTGGCGTGTCTGGAATACGCGAATTTTTACAGCATGCGACAAGGTTCGGGTGCTGGCGGTATGGTCGGGAATGCTCCTGCTTTCCGAGCCGAAGGTGCCGCACTGAAACAAAGACCAGGATCGTTGAATTGACGTGAGTTGGGTCCGGGCCTGTATTGGGGCTCAACGAGTTTGGCAGGGCTCAGGAGAGGTTTGCCGAACGTCCTCAAGAGTGCAAATGACTTATGGCAAAGCGTGACTATTACGAAGTATTGGGTGTTGAACGAGGCTCAAGCGAGGCGGACCTGAAAAAGGCCTACCGTCGCCTGGCGATGAAGCACCACCCGGACCGTAATCCCGATGACAAAGCGTCGGAAGAGATGTTCAAGGAGGCCAACGAGGCCTACGAAGTGCTGTCCGATTCCAGCAAGCGTGCGGCCTACGACCAGTATGGCCATGCCGGCGTCGATCCGAGCATGGGTGGTGGCGGTGCCGGATTCGGCGGCCAGAACTTCTCCGACATCTTTGGCGATGTCTTCAGTGACTTCTTCGGTGGCGGTCGCGGTGGTTCCCGTGGCGGCGCTCAGCGCGGTAGCGACTTGCGTTACACCCTGGAACTGGACCTGGAAGAAGCGGTGCGCGGCACGACCGTGAATATCCGCGTTCCGACGCTGGTCAACTGCAAGCCATGCGACGGCTCGGGTGCCAAGAAAGGCTCCTCGCCGGTGACGTGCCCGACCTGTGGCGGTATCGGTCAGGTACGCATGCAGCAAGGCTTCTTCTCGGTGCAGCAGACCTGCCCGCGCTGTCATGGCCAGGGCAAGATCATTTCCGATCCGTGCGATTCCTGCCATGGTGAGGGCCGTGTCGAAGAGTACAAGACCCTGTCGGTGAAGGTGCCGGCCGGCGTCGATACCGGTGATCGCATTCGCCTCTCGGGTGAAGGCGAGGCGGGCGCCCAGGGTGGGCCGACAGGTGATCTCTACGTGGTGATCAACGTGCGTGAGCACTCGATCTTCCAGCGCGACGGCAAGCACCTGTTCTGCGAAGTGCCGATCAGCTTCGTCGATGCGGCGCTGGGTGGCGAGCTGGAAATTCCGACCCTGGATGGTCGAGTCAAGCTGAAGATCCCTGAAGGGACTCAGACCGGCAAGCAGTTCCGTGTCCGTGGCAAGGGCGTCGCGCCAGTGCGTGGCGGTGGTGCCGGTGACTTGATGTGCCGTGTGGCGGTCGAGACGCCGGTCAATCTGAGTCGTCGTCAGCGTGAAATGCTGGAAGAGTTCCGCAGTTCGCTGGCGGACGACAATAGCCATTCGCCGAAAACCACAGGCTGGTTCGAAGGCGTGAAGCGCTTCTTCGGCGATTTGTAAGGAGACAGGCATGCGACGTATAGCTGTGATGGGCGCCGCGGGGCGCATGGGCAAAACCCTGATCGAGGCTGTGCATCAAGCATCGGGCGCGGGTCTGACGGCTGCGGTGGATCGTCCTGACAGTACGTTGGTTGGCGCCGATGCCGGCGAGCTGGCTGCACTGGGCCGAATCGGCGTGCCGCTGTCCGGTGATCTGGATCGTGTCGTTGACGAGTTCGACGTACTGATCGATTTCACGCACCCGACGGTGACCCTGAAAAACCTCGCCTTCTGCCGCAAGCACGGCAAGGCGATGATCATCGGTACCACCGGTTTCAGCGTCGAAGAGAAGCAGTTGCTGGCGGAGGCGGGCAAGGACATCCCGATCGTCTTCGCGGCCAACTTCAGTGTCGGTGTAAACCTGTGCCTGAAGTTGCTCGACACCGCTGCTCGCGTGTTGGGTGATGATGTCGATATCGAAATCACAGAAGCTCACCACCGGCATAAGGTCGATGCCCCATCGGGTACGGCGGTGCGCATGGGTGAAGTGATTGCCGATGCGCTGGGTCGTGACCTGAAGAAGGTGGCTGTTTACGGTCGTGAAGGCCAGACCGGTGCCCGTGAACGCGAAACGATTGGCTTTGCCACGGTCCGCGCTGGTGACATCGTGGGTGATCACACTGTGCTGTTCGCCGCCGATGGCGAGCGTGTGGAGATCACTCACAAAGCGTCCAGCCGCATGACCTTTGCCAAGGGCGCTGTACGTGCTGCGTTGTGGCTGGATGGGCGCGAGCCTGGTCTGTACGACATGCAAGACGTGCTCGACCTGCGTTAAGATGTGCCTGAAATCGGGCTCAAACCTAGGGTTTGGGCCCGGTTTTATTCCGCCAAGCGACGACCTGTCGCATTCTCCGGCCTTTCGGGCTCATTGGCGGTAGACCAAAAATGCCTTTTTCTGTAAGCTACAGCTTTAGTGTGTCCACTAAAAGCGCGCAGAATAATTCAGTGAAGAAGCGGGGTGACGTGTCCATACGTCACTCCGCTTTTTTACAACCTGCGATCGCCCTTTCAGGCTTTATTTACGGGAGGTCTTCTTGACTAAGCCAGCCATACTCGCCCTTGCTGATGGCAGCATTTTTCGCGGCGAAGCCATTGGAGCCGACGGTCAGACCGTTGGTGAGGTGGTGTTCAACACCGCAATGACCGGCTATCAGGAAATCCTTACCGATCCTTCCTACGCCCAACAGATCGTTACCCTGACTTACCCACACATCGGCAACACCGGCACCACGCCGGAAGACGCCGAGTCGAACCGCGTCTGGTCCGCTGGCCTGGTTATCCGTGACCTGCCCCTGGTGGCGAGCAACTGGCGTAACACGATGTCCCTGTCGGACTACCTGAAGGCCAACAACGTTGTGGCCATCGCCGGTATCGACACCCGTCGCCTGACGCGCATTCTGCGTGAAAAAGGCGCGCAGAACGGCTGCATCATGGCCGGTGACAACATTTCCGAAGAAGCCGCCATCGCCGCCGCCCAAGGCTTCCCTGGCCTCAAGGGCATGGACCTGGCAAAAGTCGTCAGCACCAAGGACTCCTACGAGTGGCGCTCGACTGTCTGGGATCTGAAAACCGACAGCCACGCAACCATCGAAGCTTCCGAGCTGCCGTACCACGTGGTCGCCTATGACTACGGCGTCAAGGTCAACATCCTGCGCATGCTGGTCGAGCGCGGTTGCCGCGTGACCGTGGTGCCGGCGCAAACCCCGGCCGCCGATGTACTGGCGCTGAAACCGGACGGCGTGTTCCTGTCCAACGGCCCTGGCGACCCGGAGCCTTGCGACTACGCGATCCAGGCGATCAAGGATGTGTTGGAAACCGAGATCCCGGTCTTCGGTATCTGCCTCGGTCACCAACTGCTGGCCCTGGCCTCTGGCGCCAAGACCCTGAAAATGGGTCACGGCCACCACGGTGCCAACCACCCGGTCCAGGACCTGGACACCGGCGTTGTGATGATCACCAGCCAGAACCACGGTTTTGCGGTAGACGAAACGACCCTGCCAGCCAACGTCCGCGCGATTCACAAGTCGCTGTTCGACGGCACCCTGCAAGGGATCGAGCGTACCGACAAGAGCGCCTTCAGCTTCCAGGGTCACCCTGAAGCCAGCCCTGGCCCGAACGACGTAGCGCCATTGTTCGATCGCTTCATCAATGAGATGGCCAAGCGACGCTGATCGCTCGCCCTGATGTAGCAAAGCCTGAGGGCGGTCCCGATATCGGTGGCCCCCTCAGGTCTTCAGAGATTGAACAAGACGGCTTGCCGACTGACCTGCGGATTTGAGTGACAAACCCATGCCAAAACGTACAGACATTAAAAGCATCCTGATTCTCGGCGCTGGCCCGATCGTGATCGGCCAGGCCTGCGAATTCGACTACTCCGGCGCCCAGGCCTGTAAAGCCCTGCGCGAGGAGGGTTACCGCGTCATCCTGGTGAACTCCAACCCGGCCACCATCATGACCGACCCGGCCATGGCTGATGCAACCTACATCGAACCGATCAAATGGCAGACCGTTGCCAAGATCATCGAGAAAGAGCGTCCGGACGCACTGCTGCCGACCATGGGTGGCCAGACTGCCCTGAACTGCGCCCTGGATCTGGAGCGCGAAGGCGTTCTGGAGAAGTTCGGCGTGGAAATGATCGGTGCCAACGCCGACACCATCGACAAGGCTGAAGACCGTTCGCGTTTCGACAAGGCCATGAAGTCCATCGGCCTGGCGTGCCCGCGTTCCGGTATCGCCCACAGCATGGAAGAGGCCAACGCGGTCCTCGAGAAGCTGGGCTTCCCGTGCATCATCCGTCCGTCCTTCACCATGGGCGGCACCGGTGGCGGTATCGCTTACAACCGTGAAGAGTTCGAAGAAATCTGCGCCCGCGGTCTGGATCTGTCGCCGACCAAAGAGCTGCTGATCGACGAATCGCTGATCGGCTGGAAAGAGTACGAGATGGAGGTTGTCCGCGATAAGAAGGACAACTGCATCATCGTCTGCTCCATCGAAAACTTCGACCCGATGGGTGTGCACACCGGTGACTCGATCACCGTGGCGCCTGCACAGACCCTGACCGACAAGGAATACCAGATCCTGCGTAACGCCTCCCTGGCGGTACTGCGCGAGATCGGCGTGGAAACCGGTGGTTCCAACGTTCAGTTCGGTATCTGCCCGAACACCGGCCGCATGGTCGTGATCGAGATGAACCCACGCGTTTCCCGTTCCTCGGCACTGGCTTCGAAAGCCACCGGTTTCCCGATCGCCAAGGTCGCGGCCAAACTGGCTGTGGGCTACACCCTGGACGAACTGTCGAACGATATCACCGGCGGCAAGACCCCGGCGTCCTTCGAACCGTCCATCGACTACGTCGTCACCAAGCTGCCACGCTTTGCCTTCGAGAAGTTCTCCAAGGCTGACGCGCGCCTGACCACTCAGATGAAGTCGGTAGGTGAAGTCATGGCAATCGGCCGTACCTTCCAGGAGTCCCTGCAGAAAGCCCTGCGTGGCCTGGAAGTCGGTGTTTGCGGCCTGGACGAGAAAGTTGATCTGAGCAACCCGGAAAGCATGAGCGTACTCAAGCGCGAGCTGACCGTTCCAGGGGCTGAGCGTATCTGGTACGTGGCGGACGCAATGCGCGCCGGCATGAGCGTTGAAGATATCTTCGGCATGACCATGATCGATCCTTGGTTCCTGGTGCAGATGGAAGATCTGATCAAGGACGAAGAGAAGGTCAAGACCCTGGGTCTGACCAGCATCGACCGCGACCTGATGTTCCGCCTCAAGCGCAAAGGCTTCTCCGATCAGCGTCTGGCCAAATTGTTGGGCGTGACCGAGAAGAGCCTGCGTGCTCATCGCCACAAAGTCGAAGTGTTCCCGGTCTACAAGCGTGTCGACACCTGCGCCGCCGAGTTCGCCACTGATACTGCTTACCTCTACTCGACGTACGAAGAAGAGTGCGAAGCCGCGCCATCGGGTCGCGACAAGATCATGATCCTGGGCGGCGGTCCTAACCGTATCGGTCAGGGTATCGAGTTCGACTACTGCTGCGTACACGCGGCACTGGCGCTGCGCGATGACGGGTACGAGACCATCATGGTCAACTGCAATCCGGAAACCGTTTCCACTGACTACGACACCTCCGATCGTCTGTACTTCGAGCCAGTAACCCTGGAAGACGTGCTGGAAATCGTCCGCGTCGAGAAGCCGAAAGGCGTGATCGTCCAGTACGGCGGCCAGACCCCACTGAAACTGGCTCGTGCCCTGGAAGCAGCCGGCGTGCCTATCATCGGCACCAGCCCTGACGCCATCGATCGTGCCGAAGACCGCGAGCGCTTCCAGCAAATGGTCCAGCGCCTGAACCTGCGTCAGCCGCCAAACGCCACTGTGCGCAGCGAAGACGAAGCGATTCGTGCTGCCGCCAAGATCGGCTACCCGCTGGTGGTGCGTCCGTCCTACGTATTGGGCGGTCGCGCGATGGAAATCGTCTACGAAGAAGAAGAACTCAAGCGCTACCTGCGTGAAGCGGTTCAAGTGTCCAACGACAGCCCGGTGCTGCTGGACCACTTCCTCAACTGCGCCATCGAAATGGACGTGGATGCTGTCTGCGACGGCAAAGACGTTGTGATCGGCGCGATCATGCAGCACATCGAGCAGGCCGGCGTTCACTCCGGTGACTCCGCGTGCTCGCTGCCGCCGTACTCGCTGCCTGCGCACATCCAGGACGAGATGCGCGAACAGGTCAAGAAGATGGCCCTGGAACTGGGCGTGGTTGGCCTGATGAACGTACAGTTGGCGCTGCAAGGCGAAGACATCTACGTCATCGAAGTCAACCCGCGTGCCTCGCGTACCGTGCCTTTCGTGTCCAAGTGCATCGGTGTTTCCCTGGCAATGATCGCAGCGCGCGTGATGGCCGGTAAAACCCTGAAAGAACTGGGTTTCACCAAGGAAATCATCCCGAATTTCTACAGCGTGAAAGAGGCGGTGTTCCCGTTCGCCAAATTCCCTGGCGTTGACCCGATCCTCGGCCCTGAGATGAAGTCCACCGGTGAAGTGATGGGTGTGGGCGACACTTTCGGTGAAGCATTCGCCAAGGCCCAGATGGGCGCCAGCGAAGTGCTGCCGACCGGCGGTACTGCGTTCATCAGCGTGCGCGACGACGACAAGCCGCTGGTTGCAGGCGTGGCCCGTGATCTGATCAACTTGGGCTTCGAAGTGGTTGCCACTGCCGGTACTGCCAAGCTGATCGAAGCTGCAGGCCTGAAAGTGCGCCGCGTGAACAAGGTCACCGAGGGTCGTCCGCACGTGGTCGACATGATCAAGAATGACGAAGTCACCCTGATCATCAACACCACCGAAGGTCGCCAGTCGATCGCTGACTCCTATTCCATTCGTCGCAATGCCCTGCAGCACAAGATCTACTGCACCACGACCATTGCTGCTGGCGAAGCGATCTGCGAGGCGCTGAAGTTCGGTCCCGAGAAGACCGTACGCCGCTTGCAGGATCTACACGCAGGATTGAAGGCATGAGCATAACGAAGTACCCAATGACCGTTCAGGGCGCTCGCGCCCTGGAAGAAGAGCACGCTCACCTGACCAAGGTCGTCCGTCCGAAGCTCAGCCAGGACATCGGTACGGCCCGCGAGTTGGGTGACCTGAAGGAAAACGCCGAATACCACGCTGCTCGCGAGCAGCAAGGTATGGTCGAGGCGCGGATCCGTGACATCGAAGGCCGCATGCAGAACGCTGTGGTGATTGATGTCACGACTATTCCTCACACCGGTAAGGTGATTTTCGGCACGACTGTCGAAATCGCCAACGTCGAGACCGATGAAAGCGTGACTTACCAGATCGTGGGTGAGGACGAAGCTGACATCAAGCTCGGCAAGATCTCCGTTGGCTCGCCCATTGCCCGTGCCTTGATCGCCAAGGAAGAAGGTGATGTGGTTGCGGTCAAAACGCCGAGCGGCGTTATCGAGTACGAGATTGTCGAAGTTCGCCACATCTAAAGGCAGGCGCCCGCTGCGTGCGGGCGCCATGCTTTGGCAGTTGACCCAGATGCTATGGGTCGGCGGTTTGTGGCTGTTACACATCGGTCTGCTGCCGGTGCTGGGCCGAATTGGCCTGGCGCCGCTGCTGATTGATGAAATTGCAGGCGTGTTGAATGCGCTGATGGTGGGATTTGCCGCGGCGTGCGTGGTATTTCAGGCTTTGGTGCTGGTTCAGGCCGAGGGCCTTGTCAGTCTATGGCGGGATATTCGCGGGCAATTGTTGCTGATGGCGCTGTATGCGTGCGCGATGTACTTCGCAGTACGTATCGGTTGGCCGGATGCGATGCGGTGGATGGCATTCAGCTATCTCGTCCTGGGCTTTTCAGGGTTGGTGCTGGTGTTGCAGCCAGTGCCGGGATGGAGTGGCAGGGCGCGCGAAGCGCACCCTTGACCCTTGCCATCACTTGAAGCGATGGACGTTCGACAGCTGCTTGTTGACGCTGAAGTTCTTGCGGTAAATCAATGCCATCTTGCCGATGACCTGAACCAGGTCCGCTTTGCCGACCTTGCACAGCTCTGCAATGGACGCCAGGCGCGACTCGCGATCCAGGATGTTGAGCTTGATCTTGATCAGCTCGTGATCCGCCAAAGCGCGTTCAAGCTCGGCTAAAACACCTTCAGTCAGACCATTGTCAGCCACAATCAAAACTGGTTTCAGGTGGTGGCCAATGGATTTGTACTGTTTCTTCTGCTCTTGAGTGAGCGGCATAATCTGACCCTTTCGTCTGGATTCTGTAAAATGGCGGCCATTTTACCCGAGGGTTCGTGGATCCGCCCAATTAATCACGACCCTTATCATCGAGGTGCCCAATGGCGCGTTCCA
Source organism: Pseudomonas sp. C2B4 (assembly GCF_013359695.1). Lineage (GTDB taxonomy): Bacteria > Pseudomonadota > Gammaproteobacteria > Pseudomonadales > Pseudomonadaceae > Aquipseudomonas. Next base: position 46,906 of record NZ_JABFMU010000010.1, on the reverse strand, counting down.
AGACAAGCCTTGGTTGGCTGAAAAGACATGTCAATGATCCCTATGTGAAGCAGGCGCAGAAGGATGGCTACCGCTCGCGTGCGAGTTACAAGCTTCTGGAGGTCCAGGAGAAATACAAGCTGATCCGCCCGGGTATGACCGTTGTCGACCTGGGGGCGGCACCCGGTGGCTGGTCGCAGGTCACTAGCCGGCTGATCGGTGGTCAGGGGCGTCTGATCGCCTCGGACATCCTGGAAATGGACAGCATTCCGGACGTGACTTTCATCCAGGGTGACTTCACCCAGGACGAAGTGCTCGCTCAGATCCTGGATGCCGTGGGTAATTCGCCGGTGGACCTTGTGATTTCCGATATGGCCCCCAATATGAGTGGTACGCCTGCCGTAGATATGCCCAAAGCCATGTTTCTTTGCGAGCTGGCGCTTGATCTGGCGGCTCGGATACTCAAGCCGGGTGGTAATTTCGTGATCAAGGTTTTTCAGGGTGAAGGGTTTGATGCTTACGTGAAGGACGCTCGTCAGAAATTCGACAAGGTCCAGATGATCAAGCCGGACTCTTCCCGTGGCAGTTCCCGTGAGCAATACATGCTGGCTTGGGGCTACCGCGGCCGGAGTGAATAAAGCGAGTTTTTTGCGGGGCAATAGGAATTTCGTATTTCGCCCTGTGAGAAATAGCGAATATTGTGTAGGAAGTGTTTCACAAAGGGTTACAGACGGCGCCTGCCAGAGTTGTAGGTAATGTAGTAAGTTAGGCCGGTGAATATCATGCGAAGCGCGCGCCATCAGCGGCGCTTGCTTCAGAGGGTAGTTAATTGAACGATATGGCAAAGAATCTGATCCTGTGGTTGATCATCGCGGCTGTCCTGGTGACAGTGATGAACAACTTCTCCAGCCCTAACGAGCCGCAGACCCTCAACTATTCCGACTTCATCCAGCAGGTCAAGGATGGCAAGGTCGAACGCGTGGCGGTTGATGGCTACGTGATTACCGGCAAGCGCAACGATGGCGACAGCTTCAAGACCATTCGTCCGGCAATCCAGGACAACGGCCTGATCGGCGACCTGGTGGACAACCACGTTGTGGTCGAAGGCAAGCAGCCTGAGCAGCAAAGCATCTGGACTCAGCTCCTGGTCGCGAGCTTCCCGATCCTGGTGATCATCGCCGTGTTCATGTTCTTCATGCGCCAGATGCAGGGCGGTGCCGGTGGCAAGGGCGGGCCGATGAGCTTCGGCAAGAGCAAGGCGCGCCTGCTCTCTGAAGATCAGGTAAAAACTACCCTGGCTGACGTTGCAGGTTGCGACGAAGCCAAGGAAGAAGTCGGCGAGTTGGTCGAGTTCCTGCGTGATCCGGGCAAGTTCCAGCGCCTGGGCGGTCGCATTCCACGCGGCGTGCTGATGGTCGGTCCTCCAGGTACTGGTAAGACGTTGCTGGCCAAGGCAATCGCTGGCGAGGCCAAAGTGCCTTTCTTCACCATTTCCGGTTCCGACTTCGTCGAAATGTTCGTCGGTGTCGGTGCCAGCCGTGTTCGCGATATGTTCGAGCAGGCCAAGAAGCACGCGCCGTGCATCATCTTCATCGACGAAATCGACGCCGTTGGTCGCCATCGTGGTGCAGGCATGGGCGGTGGTCACGACGAGCGCGAGCAGACTCTCAACCAATTGCTGGTGGAGATGGACGGGTTCGAAATGAACGACGGCATCATCGTGATTGCCGCCACCAACCGTCCTGACGTACTGGACCCTGCGCTGCTGCGTCCGGGCCGTTTCGACCGTCAGGTCGTGGTCGGTCTGCCGGATATCCGTGGTCGCGAACAAATTCTCAAGGTTCACATGCGCAAAGTGCCAATGGGTGACGACGTTGCTCCGGCAGTGATCGCTCGTGGTACCCCTGGTTTCTCCGGTGCCGACCTGGCCAACCTGGTGAACGAGGCATCGTTGTTCGCTGCCCGTGCAGGCAAGCGCATCGTCGAAATGAAAGAGTTCGAACTGGCCAAGGACAAGATCATGATGGGCGCTGAGCGCAAATCCATGGTCATGTCCGAGAAAGAAAAGCAGAACACCGCTTATCACGAAGCCGGCCACGCCATTGTCGGTCGCGTCGTGCCTGAGCATGATCCGGTGTACAAGGTCTCGATCATCCCGCGCGGTCGTGCGCTGGGCGTGACCATGTTCCTGCCGGAAGAGGATCGCTACAGCCTGTCCAAGCGCGCGCTGATCAGCCAGATCTGCTCGCTGTACGGTGGTCGTATCGCTGAAGAAATGACTCTGGGCTTCGATGGCGTCACCACTGGTGCGTCCAACGACATCATGCGTGCCAGCCAGATTGCACGGAACATGGTGACCAAATGGGGTCTTTCCGAGAAACTCGGTCCGCTGATGTACGCTGAAGAGGAAGGTGAAGTGTTCCTCGGTCGCGGCGGCGGTGGCCAGAATGCAAGTTTCTCCGGTGAGACAGCCAAGCTGATCGACTCCGAAGTGCGCAGTATCATCGACCAGTGCTACGGCACCGCCAAGCAAATCCTCACGGACAACCGTGACAAGCTAGACGCCATGGCTGATGCCCTGATGAAGTACGAGACGATTGATGCCGAGCAAATCGACGACATCATGGCGGGGCGTACGCCTCGCGAACCTCGCGATTGGTCGGGCGGTACCGGTACTTCCGGGACGCCTCCGGCGGTGCAGGATGAGCGTCCGCAAACACCTATCGGCGGTCCGGCTGCTGACGTTTAAGGTTTGAAATGACTTCTGTTCAGTCCTCGACCCGGTTGCCTTGCGGCAACCGGGTTCTTGATTTGGCCCAGACGCATGTCATGGGCATTCTCAATGTCACTCCCGATTCCTTCTCCGATGGCGGCCAGTACAGTCAGCTCGATGCGGCCTTGCGCCATGCCGAGGCGATGGTGGCAGCCGGCGCGACACTGATCGATGTCGGCGGTGAATCCACACGGCCAGGCGCCAGGGCGGTTTCGCCACTGGAAGAGCTTGAGCGTGTCGCCCCGATTGTCGAGCGAATTCACCGTGAATTGGATGTGATCATCTCGGTCGATACCTCCACCCCAGCCGTCATGCGAGAAACCGCGCGGTTGGGGGCTGGTTTGATCAATGATGTGCGTTCGTTGCGTCGTGACGGTGCGCTTGATGCGGCAGCGGCAACGGGTTTACCGGTCTGTCTGATGCATATGCTGGGTGAGCCGGGCGATATGCAGGACAATCCGCAGTACCAGGACGTCACGAGAGAAGTCGGTGAGTTTCTCGCCGAGCGCATGACTCAGTGTGCGTCGGTGGGTATTGCGGCAGAGCGGATAATTCTCGATCCGGGTTTTGGCTTCGCAAAAACCTTGCAGCACAATCTAAGCTTATTCAAACATATGGAAGCTTTGCATGCCTTGGGGCGGCCCCTGTTGGTCGGGGTTTCTCGCAAGAGCATGATAGGCCAGGCCTTGAGTCGCCCGGTGGATGAGCGCCTGTATGGTGGGCTCGCCCTGGCGGCACTGGCATCACACAAGGGGGCGCGTATATTGCGCGTCCATGATGTGGCCGAAACAGTCGATGTGGTGAGGATGATCGCCGCAGTGGAATCAGCCGAATAAGAATGATGGAGCGCTTATGACTAGGAAATACTTTGGTACTGACGGCATTCGTGGCCGAGTCGGTGAATACCCGATTACTCCTGACTTCATGCTCAAGCTCGGCTGGGCTGCGGGTATGGCGTTCCGCAAGATGGGTGCCTGCAAGGTACTGGTCGGCAAGGACACCCGGATTTCCGGATACATGTTCGAATCGGCACTTGAAGCGGGTCTGACATCGGCGGGTGCTGATGTGATGCTGCTCGGCCCTATGCCGACACCGGCAATTGCCTATCTGTCGCGCACATTCCAGGCTGAGGCCGGTATTGTGATCAGCGCCTCGCACAATCCACACGACGATAACGGCATCAAGTTTTTCTCCGGCAAGGGCACCAAGCTGCCGGATGAGCTGGAGCTGATGATCGAGGAGTTGCTGGATGCGCCGATGACGGTGGTCGAGTCGAGCAAGATCGGCAAGGTCTCGCGAATCAATGACGCCTCTGGTCGTTATATCGAGTTCTGCAAGAGCAGTGTACCGACCGGCACAAGCTTCTCGGGCCTGAAAATCGTTCTCGATTGCGCCCATGGTGCGACTTACAAAGTAGCGCCTAGCGTTTTCCGTGAGTTGGGCGCCGATGTTGTAGTTCTGTCCGCGCAACCCAATGGATTGAATATCAACGACAACTGCGGTTCGACCCACATGGGTCAATTGCAGGCCGCTGTTCTGGCTGAGCATGCTGATCTGGGTATTGCCTTCGATGGTGATGGCGACCGCGTTCTGATGGTTGATCACACGGGTACCATCGTCGATGGTGATGAGCTTCTGTTCATCATTGCCCGCGATTTGCATGAGCGCGGCAAGTTACAGGGCGGTGTAGTCGGTACGTTGATGAGTAACCTGGGTCTTGAGCTGGCCTTGGCAGATCTGGGTATTCCCTTCGTACGTGCCAATGTCGGTGACCGTTATGTAATTGCTGATCTGTTGGAGCGCGACTGGCTGGTGGGTGGCGAGAACTCGGGGCATATCGTTTGCTTCAATCACACCACCACCGGCGATGCGATCATTGCAGCGTTGCAGGTGCTGATGGCATTGAAAACTCGCTCCGAAGGGTTGGCTCAGGCTCGCCAGGCGCTGCGGAAGTGTCCGCAGGTATTGATCAATGTGCGCTTCGGTGGCGGTGCTAGTCCTCTCGATCACCCGTCGGTGAAGGAGGCCAGTGAGCGTGTAACCAAGGCCATGGCGGGGCGTGGGCGTGTCCTGTTGCGCAAGTCCGGTACAGAGCCGCTGGTGCGCGTTATGGTCGAAGGTGAGGACGAAACACAGGTTCGCGGCTACGCCGAAGAGCTGGCAAAACTGGTTACTGAAGTTTCTGCCTGAATTCGGCTTGCCAGCCATGATTGTGTTGGGTAACATCTGCGCCCACTTTGACCGACGAGGTACAGCATGCGTCGCCCTATGGTAGCTGGTAACTGGAAGATGCACGGTACCCGCGCCAGCGTCGCTGAGCTGATCAATGGCCTGAGTCAAATGGCCTTGCCGAGCGGTGTTGATGTCGCGGTATTCCCGCCTTACTTGCATATCAATCAAGTGATTGATGGCTTGAAAGGAAAGTCGATTTCGGTCGGCGCGCAGAACTCTGCGGTGGAATCCGGGCAAGGTGCATTGACCGGTGAGATTGCGCCGAGTCAGTTAGTGGATGCAGGTTGTTCCTTCGTACTTGTCGGGCACTCCGAGCGTCGCCTCATCATGGGCGAGCAGGATGGAGCGCTGAATCGCAAGTTCGCAGCGGCACAGGCATGTGGCTTGATTCCGGTGTTGTGTGTAGGGGAAACCCTCGAGCAGCGCGAAGCCGGAAAAACTCTTGAGGTTGTCTCGCGTCAGCTGGGCAGTATCATCGAGGAGCTGGGTGTCGGAGCTTTTGCAAAGGCAGTAATTGCTTACGAGCCGGTCTGGGCCATTGGCACCGGGCTGACTGCTTCGCCGCAACAAGCGCAGGATGTGCATGCAGCCATTCGCGCTCAGTTGGCGGCAGAGAATTCTGAAGTCGCGCAAGGTGTGCGGCTTCTATACGGCGGCAGCGTGAAGGCGGCCAATGCGGTCGAACTGTTCGGCATGCCGGATATCGATGGGGGCCTCATTGGTGGGGCTTCCCTGAATGCAGATGAGTTCGGTGCGATTTGTCGCGCCGCGGGAAACTGAAAAAATGCTGGAAACAGTCGTAGTCGTTTTTCATCTGCTGGGTGCATTGGGCGTAGTGGCTCTGGTATTGCTGCAGCAGGGTAAGGGTGCGGATGCTGGCGCGTCTTTCGGAGCAGGTGCTTCAAATACTGTGTTCGGAAGCCAAGGTTCCTCTACCTTTCTTAGTAAGTTTACTGCTATACTTGCCGCAGGTTTTTTCATAACCAGCTTAGGGTTAGGTTACTTTGCTAAAGAGAAGGCTCACCAGCTGACTCAAGTAGGTCTCCCAAATCCAGCGGTGTTGGAAGTTCCAAAGCAACAACCGGCTTCTGATGATGTCCCGGTGCTTCAAGAGCAAAAGTCGGCTACTCCAGCGACTGACGTACCTCCAGCTCAAGAGCAGAAGTAAGAAGGGTTTCAAACGTAGTATTGCCGAGGTGGTGGAATTGGTAGACACGCAACCTTGAGGTGGTTGTGCCCATAGGGTGTAGGGGTTCGAGTCCCCTTCTCGGTACCAATTAGTCAGGAGAGCCCGCTGTTGCGGGCTTTCTTGCAGGTGGAAGGTTACATTGACCCTGTCAGGGATCGGTCGTATACTTCCGCCCCAGCTTTGTCGCGGGGTGGAGCAGTCTGGTAGCTCGTCGGGCTCATAACCCGAAGGTCGTCGGTTCAAATCCGGCCCCCGCAACCAGTTTAAGGAGCCCCTTTTAAGGGGCTTTTTGTTAGCTGGACACTTTCAACGCCGCTGTTCGACGGCGTTTCAAGGATGGGCGTTTAGCCCATTTTTTTATTTTGCATAGCATGCACATACATGCACTAGGGGGTTCAGGTGTCGAGCAAGCTAGAAGAGTTGCAGGCCTTGCTGGCCCCGGTGGTCGTGGCCCTAGGCTATGAATGCTGGGGTATTGAGTTTACGGCTCAAGGTCGCCACTCAATGTTGCGCGTTTATATCGATAAAGAGGGCGGCGTGCTGGTGGACGATTGTGCCATTGTCAGCCGTCAGATCAGCGGTGTGCTGGATGTTGAAGATCCAATCGCCGTTGAATACACCCTTGAAGTTTCCTCGCCTGGCATGGAACGCCCGCTGTTCACTCTTGAGCAGTTTGCAAAATTTGCCGGTGAACAAGTGAAGATCAAGCTGCGCTCGCCTTTTGAAGGTCGACGCAACTTTCAGGGCCTTCTGCGCGGTGTAGAAGAGCAGGATGTCGTGGTGCAGGTAGATGACCATGAGTTCCTGTTGCCGATCGATATGATCGACAAGGCCAACATTATTCCCAGTTTTGACTGAGACGCGGATCCCGCGGATCCAATGGCTTGCGAAAGGCGAGGCGTACGATGAGCAAAGAAGTACTGCTGGTTGTTGAGTCGGTATCCAATGAAAAGGGCGTACCGGCAAACGTGATTTTTGAAGCGCTGGAGCTGGCTCTGGCCACTGCTACCAAAAAGCGTTTCGAGGACGAAGTCGATCTGCGTGTGGAAATCAATCGCCACACCGGTGCTTACGAAACTTTCCGTCGCTGGACGGTCGTCGAAGAAGCAGACCTGGACGATCCGGCCATCGAAACCTGGCCGAGCAAGGTTGCCGAAACGCATCCTGGCGCCAAGGTCGGCGACGTGGTCGAAGAGAAGATCGAGTCTATCGAGTTCGGTCGTATCGCTGCGCAGACGGCTAAACAAGTCATTGTGCAGAAAGTCCGCGAGGCCGAGCGCGCTCAGGTTGTTGACGCTTATCGCGAGCACCTGGGTGAAATCATCTCCGGTACCGTCAAGAAAGTAACCCGCGACAACGTGATCGTTGACCTGGGTAACAACGCCGAAGCGTTGCTGGCTCGTGAGGACATCATTTCCCGCGAAACCTTCCGGGTTGGCGTGCGCCTGCGCGCGCTGCTCAAGGAAATCCGCACCGAAAACCGCGGCCCGCAGCTGATTCTGTCGCGTACCGCGCCGGAAATGCTGATCGAGTTGTTCCGCATCGAAGTGCCGGAAATCGCTGAAGGCCTGATCGAAGTAATGGCAGCGTCCCGTGATCCGGGTTCGCGCGCCAAGATCGCCGTCCGCTCCAAGGACAAACGCATCGACCCTCAGGGCGCTTGCATCGGTATGCGCGGTTCGCGCGTCCAGGCAGTGTCGGGTGAGTTGGGCGGTGAGCGTGTTGATATCGTCCTGTGGGACGACAACCCGGCTCAGTTCGTAATCAACGCCATGTCCCCGGCCGAGGTTGCGGCAATTATCGTTGACGAAGATGCCCATGCCATGGACATCGCCGTTGGCGCAGACAATCTGGCTCAGGCCATCGGTCGCGGTGGTCAGAACGTGCGTCTGGCTAGCCAGTTGACTGGCTGGACCCTGAACGTGATGACCGAATCGGACATCCAGGCTAAACAGCAAGCAGAAACCGGCGACATCCTGCGCAACTTCATCGACGAGCTGGAAGTCGACGAAGAACTGGCTCAGGTGCTGGTAGATGAAGGCTTCACCAGCCTGGAAGAGATTGCCTACGTACCGTTGGAAGAAATGCTCAACATCGACGGCTTTGACGAAGATATCGTCAACGAGCTTCGCGCTCGTGCCAAGGATCGTTTGTTGACCAAAGCCATCGCTACTGAGGAAAAGCTGGCAGACGCCCATCCGGCCGAAGACCTGCTCTCGCTTGAGGGTATGGACAAGGATTTGGCGATGGAACTGGCGGTGCGCGGCGTAATTACCCGCGAAGACCTGGCCGAGCAGTCTATTGACGACCTGCTCGACATCGACGGCATTGACGATGATCGTGCCGGCAAGTTGATCATGGCCGCCCGAGCCCATTGGTTCGAGTAATTAGGCGCGGCCTGAGGAGAGAAGTGCATGACGCAAGTCACGGTGAAACAACTGGCCGATGAGGTCAAAACACCGGTAGAGCGCCTGTTGCAGCAGATGCGTGAGGCAGGTCTGCCGCACACCGCCGCCGAAGAACATGTGACTGACAGTGAGAAGCAATCCTTGCTGACTCACTTGAAAAGCAGCCACAAGGCGAAAGTGGAAGAACCACGCAAGATCACGCTGCAGCGTAAAACCACCAGCACCCTGCGTGTTGCTGGCAGCAAAAGCATCAGCGTTGAAGTACGCAAGAAGAAAGTCTTCGTACAGCGCAGCCCGGAAGAAATCGAAGCCGAGCGCAAGCGTGAACTGGAAGAACGTCGCGCAGTAGAAAATGCTGCACGTCAGAAGGCTGAAGAAGAAGCCAAGCGTCGCGCCGAAGAAGAAGCGCGTCGCCAGCCTGCTGCTGCGCCGACCGCTCCTGTCGAACCTGTTGCAGCGCCTGTTGCGGTTGCCGAGCCTGTGCGCGAAAGCGCTCCGGTTGTTGCGGCTGCCCCGGCTCCTGCGGCGGACACTCGCAAGCGCGACGAACAGCGTCGTCCGGACAAGCCACGTGCCGACGACAACAATCGTCGCGGTGGCGGCGATGGCGAGCGCAAAAACGCTCCGCATCGTGCATCGGTCAAGGAAAAGGCGCCTGCTCCACGCGTTGCCCCGCGTACTACCGACGAAGAAAGCGATGGCTTCCGTCGTGGTGGTCGCGGCAAGGCCAAGCTGAAGAAGCGCAACGCCCACGGTTTCCAGAGCCCAACCGGCCCTGTCGTGCGCGAAGTGAAGATCGGCGAGACCATCACTGTGGGCGATCTCGCTCAGCAGATGTCGGTCAAGGCTGCTGAAATCATCAAGTTCATGTTCAAACTGGGTACGCCAGCGACCATCAACCAGGTACTGGATCAGGAAACTGCCCAGCTGGTTGCTGAAGAACTGGGCCATAAAGTGACCCTGGTCAGCGATACCGCCCTGGAAGATTCCCTGGCCGAGTCCCTGAAGTTTGAAGGCGAGGCCGTTGCCCGTGCGCCGGTCGTGACCGTAATGGGTCACGTTGACCATGGTAAGACTTCCCTGCTGGACTACATCCGTCGTGCCAAGGTAGCTGCTGGCGAAGCCGGCGGTATTACTCAGCACATCGGTGCCTACCACGTTGAAACCGACCGTGGCATGGTGACGTTCCTCGATACCCCGGGTCACGCCGCGTTTACCGCAATGCGTGCCCGTGGTGCCAAGGCGACCGACATCGTGATCCTGGTGGTTGCAGCGGACGACGGCGTGATGCCGCAGACCATCGAAGCTGTTCAGCATGCCCAGGCCGCTGGCGTTCCGCTGGTCGTGGCAGTGAACAAGATCGACAAGCCGGGTGCCGACCTCGATCGCATCCGTAGCGAATTGTCGGTACATGGCGTGACTTCGGAAGATTGGGGTGGCGACACTCCATTCGTACCGGTCTCGGCGAAGATGGGTACCGGTGTCGACGAACTGCTCGAAGCCGTTCTGCTGCAAGCCGAAGTTCTGGAACTGACGGCTACGCCTTCGGCTCCTGGCCGTGGTGTCGTGGTTGAATCGCGTCTGGACAAGGGCCGTGGTCCGGTGGCTACCGTTCTGGTTCAAGACGGTACTCTCCGTCAGGGTGATATGGTCCTGGTCGGTTCGAACTATGGCCGTGTTCGCGCCATGCTCGACGAGAACGGCAAGCCAATCAAGGAAGCCGGTCCAGCTATCCCTGTCGAGATTCTCGGCCTGGACGGCACCCCGGATGCCGGCGACGAGATGAGTGTTGTGGCCGACGAGAAGAAAGCCCGTGAAGTAGCTCTGTTCCGTCAAGGCAAGTTCCGCGAAGTCAAACTGGCTCGTGCTCACGCAGGCAAGCTGGAAAACATCTTCGAAAGCATGGGTCAGGAAGAGAAGAAGACGCTCAACATCGTCCTCAAATCTGACGTCCGTGGTTCGCTGGAAGCGTTGAACGGTGCCTTGAATGGCCTGGGTAACGACGAAGTGCAAGTGCGTGTAGTCGGTGGCGGTGTCGGTGGTATCACCGAGTCCGACGCCAACCTGGCACTGGCCTCCAACGCTGTACTGTTCGGCTTCAACGTGCGTGCCGATGCCGGCGCTCGCAAGATCGTCGAGCAGGAAGGTCTGGATATGCGTTACTACAACGTGATCTACGACATCATCGAAGACGTGAAGAAAGCCCTGACCGGCATGCTCGGCAGTGATGTTCGCGAGAACATCCTGGGTGTGGCCGAAGTGCGTGACGTGTTCCGTTCGCCGAAGTTTGGCGCGATCGCCGGTTGCATGGTTATCGAAGGTGTTGTTCACCGCAACCGTCCAATCCGTGTACTGCGTGAAGACATCGTTATCTTCGAAGGCGAGCTGGAATCCCTGCGCCGCTTCAAGGATGACGCTTCCGAAGTGCGTGCCGGCATGGAATGCGGTATCGGCGTGAAGAGCTACAACGACGTCAAGGTCGGTGACAAGATCGAAGTCTTCGAGAAGGTTCAGGTTGCTCGCAGCCTCTAACTCGCGCACTTCAAGAGCCGTGATGGCCAGCCGCATGCAAATGCACGGCGCATCGCCCGGACTCTAAACGCAACGCCCGGTCTGGCTTTTGTCAGGCCGGGCGTTTGCCGCTTTCAGACCTCGTGGGTTTCACCATGGGGCAGCAACAGGTAACAAGACATGGCAAAAGAATATAGCCGTACCCAACGAATCGGCGATCAAATGCAGCGCGAGCTGGCACAGCTGATCCGTCGTGAAGTCAAAGACCCGCGCGTCGGCCTGGTCACCATTACCGCTGTGGAAGTCAGCCGTGACGTCGGTCACGCCAAGATTTTCATCACTGTGATGGGGCAGGACAGCCGCGAAGACATCGCACAAAGCATCAAGGTGCTCAACTCCGCAGCCGGTTTCCTGCGCATGCAGTTGGCTCGCGAGATGAAGCTGCGCAGCGTTCCACAGTTGCACTTCCACTACGACGAGAGCGTCGTGCGCGGTGCGCATCTGTCCGCGTTGATCGAACGTGCAGTGGCTGAAGACAATCAGCATCCGGTTGCGGCAGAAGCCGAAGACACCAAGGAGTAATCGGTGGCTCAGGTCAAACGTATCCGTCGTAATGTCAGCGGCATCATCCTGCTCGACAAACCGTTGGGGTTCACCTCCAACGCAGCCCTGCAGAAAGTTCGCTGGCTGCTCAACGCCGAGAAGGCCGGACACACCGGCAGTCTCGATCCGCTGGCCACCGGCGTGTTGCCGCTGTGCTTCGGTGAGGCGACCAAGTTCTCGCAGTATCTGCTTGATTCCGACAAGGGTTACGAAACCCTGGCGCAACTGGGCAAAACCACCACCACGGCCGATGCCGAGGGTGAAGTTTTGCAGGAACGCCCAGTGACCGTTGGTCGCGCCGAAATCGAGGCCGCGTTGCCGAAATTTCGTGGGCAAATCAGTCAGATACCACCGATGTACTCGGCTCTCAAGCGTGATGGGCAACCGTTGTACAAGCTCGCTCGTGCTGGCGAAGTAGTGGAGCGCGAACCGCGTTCTGTTACTATTACGCGCTTGGAATTGCTGGCCTTCGAAGGCGATACTGCGCGGCTGGCGGTGGATTGCAGCAAAGGCACCTATATCCGCACCCTGGTGGAGGATATCGGTGAGCAACTCGGTTGTGGCGCTTACGTTGCAGAACTGCGACGTACCCAGGCCGGGCCATTCACCCTGGCGCAGACGGTTACCCTGGAAGAGCTGGAAGCGGTACATGCCGAAGGCGGCAACGAAGCGGTTGATCGCTTCCTGATGCCATCGGACAGCGGCCTGCTGGATTGGCCACTGTTACAGTTCTCGGAAGCGAGCGCGTTCTACTGGCTCAACGGCCAGCCGGTACGTGCCCCGGATGCTCCGAAGTTCGGCATGGTGCGGGTACAGGATCACAATGGTCGCTTCATCGGTATCGGTGAAGTGAGCGAAGACGGGCGTATCGCGCCGCGTCGACTGATTCGGTCAGAATGACCGGACGAGGGTGGCTGTTAACAGGCACGGTCACTACTCATTTTTAGATACAGGGATTTGTCCCTGGCCTGTTGAAACTGTTTTTCTGAAACAGTTTCCTGATAAAAGGATTGTCTCATGGCTCTCGACGTTCAAGAAAAAGCTCAAATCGTTGCTGACTACCAGCAAGCCGTTGGTGACACTGGTTCGCCAGAAGTGCAAGTTGCACTGCTGACCGCCAACATCAACAAACTGCAAGGTCACTTCAAGGCCAACGGTAAAGACCACCACTCCCGTCGTGGTCTGATCCGCATGGTTAACCAGCGTCGTAAGCTGCTGGACTACCTGAAAGGCAAGGACGTGAGCCGTTACAGCGCTCTGATCGCTCGCCTGGGTCTGCGTCGCTAATAAGCGATTGCGCTAGAGGTTGGTTGTCTGTCGTGCGTCAGCGGGTTTCCCGCCAGCGCATGGCAGGCTCCCAGCCTCAAGTTTTATCTGGATACCTGCTTTACCTGTGTACTCCGGACAACCGGTCGGGCCGATTCCCGGCGTTGCCCAAGAATTTCGCAAGAAACCAGTTCCCCCAAGAGCCACAAAGAAGGTAGGACACCGTGAACCCGGTAATCAAAAAATTCCAGTTCGGTCAGTCGACCGTTACCCTCGAGACTGGCCGTATCGCCCGTCAGGCCTCCGGCGCAGTATTGGTCACCGTTGACGACGACGTCAGCGTATTGGTGACCGTAGTCGGTGCCAAGCAAGCCGATCCAGGCAAGGGCTTCTTCCCTCTGTCTGTTCACTACCAGGAAAAGACTTACGCTGCCGGTAAGATCCCTGGCGGTTTCTTCAAGCGCGAAGGCCGTCCTTCCGAGAAAGAAACCCTGACTTCCCGACTGATCGACCGTCCGATCCGTCCGCTGTTCCCAGAAGGCTTCATGAACGAAGTGCAGGTTGTCTGCACCGTCGTTTCCACCAGCAAGAAGACCGATCCGGACATCGCTGCGATGATCGGTACCTCGGCTGCCCTGGCCATCTCCGGCATTCCTTTCGATGGCCCGATCGGCGCTGCGCGCGTTGCTTTCCACGAAAGCACCGGCTACCTGCTGAACCCGACTTACGAGCAACAGGCTGCTTCGAGCCTGGACATGGTCGTTGCCGGTACTTCGGACGCTGTGCTGATGGTTGAATCGGAAGCCAAAGAGCTGACCGAAGACCAGATGCTGGGCGCTGTACTGTTTGCTCACGACGAGTTCCAGGTTGTGATCAACGCCGTTAAAGAACTGGCTGCCGAAGCTGCCAAGCCAACCTGGACCTGGGCTCCTGCGCCAGAAGCCACCGAACTGCTGGGTGCGATCCGTGCCGAGTTCGGCGAAGCGATCTCCCAGGCTTACACCATCACCGTCAAGGCCGACCGTTACGCTCGCCTGGGCGAGTTGAAGGACCAGGTCGTTGCCAAGCTGTCCGGCGAAGAAGGCCAGCCTTCCGCTGCTGACGTCAAAGCAGCTTTCGGCGAAATCGAATACCGCACCGTTCGCGAAAACATCGTTAACGGCAAGCCACGTATCGACGGTCGCGACACCAAGACTGTACGTCCGTTGAACATCGAAGTCGGTGTTCTGCCAAAAACCCACGGTTCTGCTCTGTTCACCCGTGGCGAAACCCAGGCTCTGGTCGTTGCAACTCTGGGCACCGCCCGTGACGCCCAACTGCTGGACACCCTGGAAGGCGAGAAAAAAGACCCGTTCATGCTGCACTACAACTTCCCTCCGTTCTCGGTAGGCGAGTGTGGTCGCATGGGTGGTGCTGGTCGTCGTGAAATCGGTCACGGCCGTCTGGCCCGTCGCTCGGTTTCGGCCATGCTGCCTGCCGCTGACGTGTTCCCGTACACCATCCGCGTGGTTTCGGAAATCACCGAATCCAACGGTTCGAGCTCGATGGCTTCCGTTTGCGGCGCTTCCCTGGCCCTGATGGACGCCGGTGTGCCGATGAAGGCGCCGGTTGCCGGTATCGCCATGGGTCTGGTTAAAGAAGGCGAGAAATTCGCCGTCCTGACCGACATCCTGGGTGACGAAGACCACCTGGGCGACATGGACTTCAAAGTAGCCGGTACCGCCAAAGGCGTCACCGCGCTGCAGATGGACATCAAGATCAAAGGCATCACCGAAGAGATCATGGAAATCGCCCTGGGCCAAGCCCTGGAAGCGCGCCTGAACATCCTCGGCCAGATGAACCAGATCATTGGTCAATCGCGTACCGAGCTGTCGGCCAACGCTCCGACCATGATCGCGATGAAAATCGACACCGACAAAATCCGTGATGTCATCGGTAAAGGCGGCGCGACCATTCGTGCGATCTGTGAAGAGACCAAGGCTTCGATCGACATCGAAGACGACGGTTCGATCAAGATCTTCGGCGAAACCAAGGAAGCGGCCGAAGCAGCACGTCAGCGCGTCCTGGGCATCACCGCCGAGGCCGAGATCGGCAAGATCTACGTCGGCAAGGTTGAGCGCATCGTCGACTTCGGCGCATTCGTCAACATCCTGCCTGGCAAGGACGGTCTGGTTCACATCTCCATGCTGAGCGACGCTCGCGTTGAGAAAGTGACCGACATCCTGAAAGAAGGCCAGGAAGTGGAAGTTCTGGTACTGGACGTGGACAACCGCGGCCGTATCAAGCTGTCCATCAAGGACGTAGCAGCAGCCAAGGCTTCGGGCGTTTAATCACCCCTCCAGCCTGACGGCTACAACGTCGTAAAAAAGGCCCCGCAGTGAAAACTGCGGGGCCTTTTTTTGTACGGGAAGAACTGAGGCGCTGGCTGAAGTTGCCGGTATCGCTACGTGATGCTAGGTTTAGCCCACTGCCCGTGTAGCTCAGTCGGTAGAGCAGCGCACTCGTAACGCGAAGGTCGCAGGTTCGATTCCTGTCTCGGGCACCACGCTGCACCTCATTTCACTTTTCTACTCAACTCCTCGACAGTGCGTTTGAGCTGATCCATTTCGCGATCCTGATCACTGACTTCCCGCTTGAGGTTCGAGATCTCGCTGTTGTTCGAGCTTGAGCTGGAGCCGCTGTTGCGCTTGAGTTCTTCCACTTGTTTGCCGAGATTTTCCAGGTCACGCTCCTGCTCCTTGATCGTGCGCTTGAGCTCCTCGATCTCCTTGTTGCTGTAGCTAGAGCTGGAACCGCTGCTGCGCTTGAGTTCTTCGATCTGGCGCGCCTGATCGTTGAGGGTATCCTGCATTTTTTTCAGGTCGCCGACGTCAACATCTGATTTGATCAGTACGTCTTTGCCGAACTCATTGTGAATGGCGGTAATTTTATCGCTGGGATACGCGGAGCTATTGCTCACTTCAATGCCGGCCTGCGCGGTGCCTGGCAACGCCATGGCACCCAGCAGGGTAGCTATCACGGTTGCGGACAGAGAAGACGAATGCTTCGAAAAACTGCGCATCACTGAGGTTCCTTGTGAAGTGCTATATGGCACATCGCTATGACTTGGTGTTTTGACTTATGTTCCCAGGCACCACTGACGGAAAGTGCGGTTTTTTGTGGGATTGATGTAAAGAGTCGTGTAAATCGTCCGACAAACATCCTATATTCGGAGCCTGCATGAGCTTCGCCCAGCAGTTTTCAGATGATCCAGAATGGTCCTGAAGGCCAGATAAACCGGGCGTCTAACGGTTTTTTGCGTCAGAGAGATCCTTGATGATCCAGATCCATCTTCCATTCCCCCGATCAGCGAGAACAACATGACCGTAAAAGAGTTGAGCCAGGAAGCCAGACACGAAGAAGCGCTGAAAAAGTACGCGCTGGATGCACCCGAGTTGATGGACGAGATCAAGGACTTGAGTCCCGATGATCAAAAAGACCAGATCCAGTGGGCATTCGAGGATGAAGCAGAGGCCCAGGGCTTGCAGCCGTGGGAGCTGACGCTCAAGTACACCACAACCCCGGAAGAGTACGAAGCCGAGCGCCTGAAGCTGCATAAAGAAGCGGCCGAGGTGCTGGGTGTCGAGTGGGAAGAGTACTGCGAGATGAACAATCTGGTGGTCTGAGACAAAAACGCCAGCCTTATCGAGGCTGGCGTTTTTCATCGCGTGCAGAGATCAGAGACTCAAACGCATCGACAGGTCGACAGCCTTCACATCCTTGGTCATCGCCCCAATCGAAATGTAATCCACGCCGGTTTCAGCGATCGGCAGCAACGTGCTCTCGTTGATCCCGCCACTGGCTTCCAGCTTGGCCTTTCCGCCGTTCAGACGCACGGCTTCGCGCATGTCATCCAGGCTCAGTTCGTCGAGCATGATGATGTCGGCACCCGCCGCCAGGGCCTCCTTCAGCTCATCCAGGCTCTCCACTTCGATCTCCACCGGTTTGCCCGGCGCGATTTTGTGCGCGGCGGCGATGGCTTGTGGAATACCCCCGGATGCGGCGATATGGTTTTCCTTGATCAGGAAGGCGTCATACAAGCCGATGCGATGATTGTGGCAACCACCGCAGGTCACGGCGTATTTTTGCGCCAGGCGCAGACCCGGCAAGGTCTTGCGGGTGTCGAGCAGTTTCACTTGTGTCTGGGCCACGAAGTCCGCCAGGTATTGCGCGCGAGTCGCGACGCCGGACAACAACTGCAGAAAATTCAGTGCGCTGCGCTCTCCCGTCAGCAGAGAGCGGGCCGGGCCTTCGAGGTGGAACAGCACTTGATTGGGTTTGACCCGTTCGCCATCGGCGACTTGCCAGTGCACCGCCACTCGTGGGTCCAGTTGCCGAAACACGTTATCCACCCATGCGGTTCCACAGATGACAGCGGCATCGCGGGTAATGATGGTGGCTTTGGCCAGGCGTTCAGCCGGGATCAATTGCGCGGTGATGTCGCCGCTACCGATGTCCTCGCGCAACGCACGGCGCACGTTGGCTTCGATTTCGGCGGTCAGATCGGCGAGACGTAGATTCGGCATAACGGGCTCCACAAACAAAGTCGCCCGATTATAGGGCCATGGCGCGAAGCAACCCAAGGCATCCGCGACGTTCCTGACGCTGCGGAGTCTGCATTTGGTCGATTCCCGCACACTGACGAACGGCCCGTTGCGTCTCAATCGCGGCAAGTGATCGCGTCCGGAGGGTCTATCGCGGCATACTGGGCAGCAATACAGTCGTCGTTGAAGGAATCGGTATGCAGTTGGACCCCGCGAGCGGTTGGTGCCAGGACGTGCGTTTGTGCCCCTCGCCCAACTTCAATGCGCGCCCCACGGGCGAAATTTCCCTGCTGGTGATTCACAACATCAGCCTGCCGCCAGCGCAGTTCGCCACCGGCAAGGTGCAGGAGTTTTTCCAGAATCGCCTGGATGTCACGGAGCACCCTTACTTTGAGGGGATTGCCGACCTGCGAGTGTCTGCGCATTTTCTGATCGAGCGTGACGGTGCCGTCACCCAGTTTGTCTCCTGCCTTGAGCGCGCCTGGCATGCCGGGGTTTCGAGTTTCGAGGGACGGGAGACCTGTAACGATTTTTCCGTGGGCATCGAGCTTGAAGGCACGGATGATCTGCCGTTCACCGATGCTCAGTACGACGCGTTGATTACCCTGACCCGGCAGCTACAAAGCACCTTCACGGCCATCACCCCACAGCGCATTTGCGGGCATAGCGACATCGCGCCCGGGCGCAAGACCGATCCGGGGCCGGCGTTCGACTGGGCACGCTATCGCGGGGGCCTGGCGAAAGCAGGTTCGGAAAAAGAGGAACAACAATGAGTTTTCTGGTGTTGCTGCTGGCGGTGTGGATCGAGAAGTTCTCGGCACTGCGTCATCAGATTCAACGAGATGGCGGTTGGGTGCGCGAATTGCACAAGCTTGAATCCAATCCACGCATGGCAAAAAGCCCATGGCTGGTTCTGGTCGTGCTGGTGCTGTTGCCAGTCGCGCTGCTGGGTTTGCTGTTGCTGGTGCTGGACCCGGTGGCCTACGGCTTGCTGGCGCTGCCGGTGCACCTGTTGGTGGTGATTTACAGTTTGGGGCGCGGCGATCTGCTGGGTGGCCTCGGGCCGTTTCGCGATGCCTGGCGCCGAGAGGACTTGCAAGCCGCGGCTCATGTCGCCAAACGTGACCTCGATATCTGCGCTGACAGCGGCGAGCAACTGCTGGAACAGGTCGAAGGGCATTTGCTGTGGGAGGCCTACCAGAGTTTTTTCGCGGTGATTTTCTGGTATTTCCTGTTGGGACCGGTCGCTGCCCTGAGTTACCGGCTACTGGCCCTGGCTGAAGAACATGGACAGAACCCTGCGGTAACCGAACGCGCCGGGCAATTGCGCCACGCGTTCGATTGGGTGCCGGTGCGCCTGCTGGCGGCGAGTTTTGCCCTTGTCGGCAACTTTGTCGCGGTCAGCCGGGTGATGTTGCACGAACTGCTGAACTGGAACATCAGCGCCGCCCAATTGATCGAGAAGGCCGGGCTGGTGGCCGCCGAAATCCCGGCCCCGATGGTCGGGCCTGAAGGCATCAACAACCTCGACCGGATCTGGGAGCTGCTGCTGCGAGCGGCGGTGCTCTGGTATGCGGGGTTTGCGTTGTGGACTGTGT
This sequence comes from Pseudomonas sp. C2B4, assembly GCF_013359695.1. Classification (GTDB taxonomy): domain Bacteria; phylum Pseudomonadota; class Gammaproteobacteria; order Pseudomonadales; family Pseudomonadaceae; genus Aquipseudomonas. The sequence continues at coordinate 27,764 of NZ_JABFMU010000010.1, read as the reverse complement.
TGCCCTGATTCGTCGTTCAAAATCAAAAGATCGCAGCCTGCGGCAGCTCCTGCAGTAGATTCGTGTCAGTCACACGGTCCGAGTAGGCGCTGTCGCAAGCTGCGATCTTTTGCCGTTAACCTTAAGTTACAAAACCCTCCCTTGATTTGAGCTATATAGAGATGGCGACGGATAGTGGCTATCTGCTGCCCGGCTGCGCCTACCAATAAAAATAAGAAATCAAGGGGAGACTTCCAGTGAAGAGCTTGCTCTATCCCGCCGTCGCGCTGATGAACCGCCTGAGCTTCGGCATGAAGTTCAGCTTGATCAGTGTTCTGTTCCTGGTGCCGATGCTGGTGACCAACTTCTATCTGGTGCGTGACTCCTATCGTGAATTCCAGGGCACCCGGGTCGAACTGCAGAGCCTCGATCTGTTGGGCGGCAGCCTGACCCTGCGACGTGATCTGGAAACCCTGAACAACCTGGTGCAGATCAACGTTGCCCTCGGTCAGTCTGGCAAGGCCGGCAATCTCGAATCACAGATCGGCACGCTGGAGCAAGGTGTGTTGACGCGCCTGCAAGGGCTGGCGGCGATGACCACCGATCCGGAACAGATCGTGGTGTTCAATGGCAAGCGCGATGAAATGATCGCAGCGTTCAAGGCTCAACAAGCGGAAAAATCCCTGCAAAGCAAAAGTGCCTTGATCGGCAAATTGGTGGGCAGCGCACAAATCTTCAGCCAGATCATTGCCAGTCAGGCCGGTCTGAGCCGTGACAACCAAAGCGACATGCGTCAGCTCAGCGAACTCGTCACCAGCGTGACACCAGCGGTCACCCAGGTCCTGGGCGACGGTCGGGCAATGGGCTCTTATTCGCTGGGGCAGGGCTTTCTCAATTCGTCGTCGAGCACCCGTTTCGATGAGTTGCTGGCGCAGATCGAAAAGCTCCAGGCCGAATATGGCCTGAAATTGCAGGACGCCCTGGCCTCCAGCAAAGCCGCACGGGAAACGCTGGCTGCCCAGGCCGATAGCAGCAGGGCGTCGCTGAAAAAAGCCAGCGAGCTCTTTGAAGAGCAAGTGGTGATGGCCGACACGCTGGATGCACCGTGGCAGGCTTTTTACGACCAGGTCACCGGCCTGATGGACCAGACTTTCCAGCTCAATGAAGCCACCCTGAAGTTTCTCGGCACCCAGTTGCAACAGCGCCTGGAGCAGAACCGCACTCACATGATCTTGCAGGCCGTGGCGCTGTCGGTGGTGTTTGTGTTGATTTTTTACCTGTATGGCGGTTTCTACGCCTCGACCCGCACCACGCTTAAACGCCTTGGCGGGGTGATGGATAAAGTGGCGGCAGGCGATATGACCGTCACGTTCAGCGCCAATAGCCGTGACGAACTGGGTGAGTTGGGCGAGGTGTTCAACGGCACCGTGAAAAAAATCCATGACCTGATCGAGCGCGTGGGACATACCGTCAGCGAGGTAGAGCGTCAGGCCGGGCAGGTGGAGAATGTCTCCGCACAAAGCAACCAGGCCGTGGCCGGGCAACGCACGCAGATCGAGCAGGTTGCCACGGCAATGAATCAGATGTCCGCCACCTCCCTGGAGGTGGCGCGCAGTGCAGCGGCGGCGGTCAGCAGTGCCCACAGTGTCAACGACGAGACCATCAGCGGCCGCGGGCTGGTGCAATCCCAGCAGGGCAGTATCGCCGCGCTGGCCAGCGAGATCGATCAATCGGTACTGGTGATCAATCAGCTGGCCAGCGACAGCCAGTCCATCAGTCGTGTGCTGGAAGTGATCAAGAGCATTGCCGAACAGACCAACCTGTTGGCACTGAACGCCGCCATCGAAGCGGCGCGGGCCGGGGAGCAGGGGCGTGGTTTCGCGGTGGTGGCGGACGAGGTTCGGACGTTGGCCAAGCGTACCCAGCAGTCGACCGAGGAAATCGAGCAGATGATCGCCAAACTCCACGGTGGCGTTGGTGCGGCGGTGAAGGCGATGGGCGTCAGCCATGAAATGGCGAACGGCACGGTAGGTCAGTCGGAAAAGGTCCAGCAGGCGTTGGAGAACATCCTCGATGCGGTGGGGATGATCGTCGACCAGAACCAGCAGATCGCTGCGGCCGTGGAGCAACAAACCGCCGTGGCCCATGACATCGACCAGAACATCGTCGAGATCAACCGCGCCGGTGAACGCACCGCCGAAGGGGCGCACCAGACCGAGGATGCCAGCCGGGCTTTGTCGATGCAGGTGATGGAGTTGAAGCAGTTGATCAGCGCATTTCGGGTTTAACGAACACCGCGATAAACAATGTGGGAGCGAGCCTGCTCGCGAAAGCGGTCTGCCAGTCACATCGATGCTGGATGTGGCATCGCCTTCGCGAGCAGGCTCGCTCCCACATTGAATTGATTTCGGCTGGAGGCATTGCGGAATTTCCTGTAATACTTTTTCCCTGTATGAGTGAGGATCCTCCTGTTTTCCTCCGCACTCTGGTTTTTCGTCTTCAATGAGGGAAGATCCACTTCACTGTCCGCTTGGAGGAAGCCCGGTCATGACTGTTGCAACGCTTGGAATCCAGGGGCACTGCGCCCATTGCCAGTGCACGCTGTTACTCAAACCCTGGCAGCTCAATGCTATTGCAATCAATGAGCCCTTCACCTGTTCCCACTGCCAGAAAACCTTGCAGTTGAACGACCCGAAACAGATCAAACGCTTCAAGTCCCTCGACTCATTGGCCATGTTGAAGGCGAGTCTTTTGATCATGGTCTGCACGGCGCTGTTGGTCGCGCTGGTGCTGGAGTGGGTTGGTTTGATCAGTGTCGTGGAGCAGCTGAATTTTTCGCTGGTGGCGATTTTCGTTTACTTCATTGCCCTTCGATTGGCCCGCCAGCGTCAGCACATGACGCTGATTCTGGCGGCCGCCAAGGCCCACATCGACTGACTACCAGTTGAACAACTCACAGGCATTGGCGGTGCTGAAGGTGGCCAGTCGATCGGGGCTGACCGCCATGATCCCGGCCAGTGCCGTGCAGATCGCCGGCAAGTGCGCCGGGCTGTTGCGCTGGCCGGGAAACATGGCGGGTGCCATGTCCGGTGAGTCGGTTTCCAGTACCACCGAATCCAGCGGCAACTCGGCCAGGACCCGATGCATGCGCAGGGCCTGAGGCCAGGTTGCGGCACCGCCCAGGCCAAGTTTGAAACCGAGCTTGATGTATTCCCGGGCTTCTTCGCGGCTGCCGGCGAAGGCGTGGATGATGCCGGCACGCTTCAGGCGAAAGCGTTTGAGCGTGGCAATCACTGCCGCATGGCTGCGCCGTACATGGATCAGCGCTGGCAGATTGAAATCTGCCGCCAGTTGCAGCTGTGCATCGAACAAGGCTTGCTGGCGTTCACGATCGAGGGTTTCGATGAAGTAGTCCAGGCCGATTTCGCCCACTGCGCACAGTTGCCGATGACCGCTCAAGCGCGTCAGCCAGTCACCGAGCTGCATCAGATGTTCAGGACGATGGTCGTCCAGGTACACCGGGTGCAAACCGAGGGCGGCGTGCAGGTCGGGATCGCTTTGCACCAGGTCCCAGACCCGCTGCCAATTGTCCTGATACACCCCCAGCACCACCATCCGCCGCACGCCGAGGGCGCGGCTTTCGACCAGCAGCGCCTGACGATCGGCGTCGAAGTCCGGAAAATCCAGATGGGTGTGGGTGTCGATCAGCTCCACGGTTCAATCCTGGCGAATACGCTGCTTGAAGGTGCGCGCGATGGCCTGCACGCCCGGTTGGTAATCGGACTGCTCAATGGCCGCCAGGGCCAGCGCAAGCGCTTTGTCGGCAATCAGTTGATGCTGTTGGGCCATGGCATTCACCGGCAGTGGCAGGAAGTCCAGCAACTGAGTGTCACCGAAGGTGCCGAGACGCAATGGGCGGGTTTTCAGGGGGAAGTCATGCAAGGCATCGAACACCCCCTGGAGGAGCACGTACGAGGTGGTCACCAGCGCCTCGGGCAAATGCCCTACACGCCGGAGCAGTTCTTCCATCAACTGTCTGCCGCACTCGCGGCTGAACGATTCGCCGTGTTCGATCAGCACTTCACCGTTGTAGCCCGATAGCGCCTCTTGGAAACCCGCGGCCCGTTCCTGGCTGATGCTCAGTTCAGGGCGGGCGCCGATCAAGGCAATCTGTTTGGGCAACGGGTCGAGCAGGCTGCGGGTCAGGTGCAGGCTGGCCTCGCGGTCGTCGCTGATCACCGAGCAGAAATGCTCCGGCTCCATGACCCGGTCGATGGCAATGATCGGAATGCCTTTGGCTTGCAGTTGGCGATAACTGTCGTCGCCAGCGGGCAGGCAACTGGCGACGATCAGCGCATCACAGCGCCGGGCGCGGAACAGTTTGAGCAATTGCCGTTCGCTGTCCGGCGCATCGTCGGAACTGGCGATCAGCAACTGATAGCCACGAGCCCGCGCGCCTTGTTCCAGCAACTTGGCGATTCGCGCGTAACTGGGGTTTTCCAGATCCGGCAGAATGAAGCCCAGGGTGCGGGTGTGGCGACTGCGCAGCCCGGCGGCCTGGGGATTGGGCGTGAAGCCATGTTGATCGACCACGGCGCGCACGCGTTCGACGGTGGCGCTACTGATGCGTTGCTGTTCAGCCTTGCCATTGATGACATAGCTGGCGGTGGTAACGGACACACCGGCCAACTGGGCGATATCACTGAGTTTCAACCCGTTATTTCCTTGTTTTTTCGAGCATGCCCGACATTTTCGTCAATCCTACCCGATTCAGGCAGTCGACCATTGTCATGGCGCATCCGACAATTGGACTTCAAGAGAAAGAAATTATGGAGTAACGTGCCAATCATTCTAGATTAAACGTTTCAGCAAGCGTATTTTCTACCATATTGATGCCTTTGGTCGGTTCTGCCGCGAAACCGCCAAATGCTGTCTTCGGACAAGCGCGTAAGCTGAATCACTCAAAACAATACCTGGTGCCCATACGCGCCAAAAAGGAGAAAGCATGCTCGAGCTCACTGTAGAGCAGATATCCATGGGCCAGTCGGCTGTGGATAAATCCGAAGCCTTGCAGTTGCTGGCCCGGCATCTGGTTGCCGATGGCCTGGTCGCCGAGGGTTACCTCGCGGGTTTGCAGGCACGAGAGGCCCAGGGCTCGACCTTTCTCGGTCAAGGTATTGCCATCCCTCACGGTACACCCGAAACCCGCGATCAGGTGTTTACCACCGGCGTGCGCCTGATGCAGTTCCCCGAGGGCGTGGACTGGGGCGATGGGCACATCGTTTACCTGGCGATTGGTATTGCCGCTAAATCCGACGAACATTTACGACTCCTGCAACTGCTGACCCGTGCCCTCGGCGAAACCGATCTGGGCCAGGCCTTGCGCCGGGCCAGTTCCGCCGAAGCCTTGCTGAAGCTGCTGCAAGGCGCGCCGCAGGAGCTGGCGCTGGATGCGCAGATGATCGGCCTGGGCGTCGCCGCCGAGGATTTTGAAGAGTTGGTCTGGCGTGGGGCCCGTTTGTTGCGCCAGGCCGATTGCGTCAGCAATGGTTTTTCCGCCGTGTTGCAGCAGGTCGAAGCGTTGCCGTTGGGCGATGGCCTGTGGTGGTTGCACAGTGAGCAAACCGTAAAACGTCCGGGGCTCGCCTTCGTCACTCCAGACAAACCGCTGCGTTACCTCGGTCAGCCACTCAACGGTTTGTTCTGCCTGGCCAGCCTTGGCGAAGCCCATCAAGCCCTGCTCGAACGCCTGTGCGCCTTGCTGATTGAAGGTCGCGGACATGAACTGGGCCGTGCCACCAGTTGCCGCGCCGTGCTGGAGGCGCTCGGCGGGGAACTGCCGGCGGACTGGCCGAGCGCGCGCATCGCACTGGCCAATGCCCACGGTTTGCATGCACGCCCGGCAAAAATCCTCGCCCAGCTGGCCAAAAGCTTTGAAGGCGAGATTCGCGTCCGCATCGTCGATAGCAAGGACAGCGCGGTGTCGGTGAAGAGCTTGAGCAAACTGCTCAGCCTCGGCGCCCGTCGCGGTCAGGTGCTGGAAATCATCGCCGAGCCGAGCATCGCCGCCGATGCATTGCCTGCGTTGTTGGCTGCGATAGAAGAAGGCCTCGGCGAGGAAATCGAGCCGTTGCCACCGGTGAGCCAGCCGCGAGAAGAAGTCGTCGAGATGAGTGAAGTGCTGCTCGCTCCGGCGTCCGGCAGCCTGGTTCAAGCCATTGCCGCCGCGCCCGGGATTGCTATCGGTCCGGCGCACATTCAAGTGCAGCAAGTCATTGATTACCCGCTGCGCGGTGAGTCCGCAGCGATCGAACGCGAACGTCTCAAGCAGGCGTTGGCGGATGTGCGGCGTGACATTGGCGGCTTGATCGAGCGCAGCAAGGCCAAGGCGATTCGCGAGATTTTCGTCACCCATCAGGAAATGCTCGACGACCCGGAATTGACCGATGAGGTGGACACCCGTCTCAAGCAGGGTGAAAGCGCGGAAGCGGCGTGGATGTCGGTGATCGAAGCCGCCGCCCGGCAACAGGAAGCCTTGCAGGATGCCTTGCTCGCCGAGCGCGCCGCCGATTTGCGCGATATCGGTCGCCGTGTGCTGGCGCAGTTGTGTGGTATCGAAACCCCGGCCGAACCCGAGCAGCCGTACATTCTGGTAATGGACGAAGTCGGTCCGTCCGACGTGGCGCGACTTGATCCGACGCGCGTCGCCGGCATTCTCACCGCCCGGGGCGGCGCCACGGCCCACAGCGCCATTGTCGCCCGGGCATTGGGTATTCCGGCGTTGGTGGGTGCCGGCGCAGGGGTGTTGCTGCTGACACCGGGTACGCCGTTGCTGCTCGACGGCCAGCGTGGTCGCCTGCACGTGGATGCCGATGCAGTGACCTTGCAGCGCGCCATCGAAGAGCGTGACACCCGCGAACAACGGCTCAAGGCAGCCGCGGAACAACGTCACCAACCGGCCCTGACCACCGACGGTCACGCCGTCGAAGTGTTCGCCAACATCGGTGAAAGCGCTGGCGTGACCGGCGCGGTGGAGCAGGGGGCCGAAGGCATCGGCCTGCTGCGCACCGAACTGATTTTCATGGCCCACCCGCAAGCGCCGGACGAAGCCACCCAGGAAACCGAATACCGTCGTGTGCTTGATGGCCTGGCCGGACGGCCGCTGGTGGTGCGCACCCTCGATGTCGGCGGTGACAAACCGCTGCCCTATTGGCCGATCGCCAAGGAGGAAAATCCTTTCCTCGGCGTACGCGGCATTCGTCTGACCCTGCAACGGCCGAAGATCATGGAGGCACAGTTGCGCGCCTTGTTGCGGGCTGCCGACAACCGCCCGCTGCGCATCATGTTTCCCATGGTCGGCAGCGTTGATGAGTGGCGCCAGGCCCGGGACATGACCGAACGCCTGCGCCTGGAAATCCCGGTCGCGGACTTGCAACTGGGGATCATGATCGAGGTGCCGTCGGCGGCGTTGCTGGCGCCGGTGCTGGCTAAGGAAGTCGATTTTTTCAGCGTCGGCACCAACGATCTGACGCAATACACCCTGGCCATCGACCGCGGTCATCCGACGCTGTCGGCGCAGGCCGACGGCTTGCACCCGGCCGTACTGCAACTGATCGACATCACCGTGCGGGCGGCCCATGCCCATGGCAAGTGGGTAGGGGTGTGCGGTGAGCTGGCGGCCGATCCGCTGGCGGTGCCGGTGCTGGTCGGGCTGGGGGTAGATGAGCTGAGCGTCGGCGGGCGCAGCATCCCTGAGGTCAAGGCGCGGATTCGCGAACTCAGCCTCAGCCAGTCCCAAACCCTTGCCCAGGCGGCACTCGCCGTGGGCAGCGCCAATGAAGTGCGTGCATTAGTGGAGGCCCTGTAATGGCCAGGATTCTGACCCTGACCCTCAACCCGGCGCTGGACCTGACGGTGCAATTGTCACGCCTGGAGCCCGGTCAGGTTAACCGCAGCGACGCCATGCACACCCACGCCGCCGGTAAAGGGGTGAACGTGGCGCAGGTGCTGGCGGACCTCGGGCATCAGCTGACGGTCAGTGGTTTTCTCGGTGAAGACAACCTGCAAGCGTTCGAAACCCTGTTCGCCAAGCGCGGTTTTACCGATGCGTTCATCCGCGTGCCCGGCGAGACGCGCAGCAATATCAAACTGGCGGAAAACGATGGCCGCATCACCGACCTCAACGGTCCGGGACCACGGGTCAGCGCGGCGGCGCAGCAAGCATTGCTCGATCGACTGGAGCAGATTGCGCCAGCCCATGACGCTGTCGTTGTCGCCGGCAGCCTGCCGCAAGGCGTCAGTGCGCAGTGGTTGCAGGCGTTGATCCTGCGCTTGAAAAACCTCGGTTTGAAAGTGGCCCTCGACACCAGTGGCGAGGCTCTGGCAGCCGCGCTCAAGGCCGGTCCCTGGCTGATCAAACCCAACACCGAAGAACTGGCCGAGGTGCTGGGTGGCGAGGTGGTTTCGGTCCTGGCACAGGCCGAAGCGGCAAACCGCTTGCACGCCCAAGGCATCGAACATGTGGTGATTTCCCACGGTGCCGAGGGTGTGAACTGGTTCAGCGTCGGCTCGGCGCTGCATGCCACGCCGCCCAAGGTCTGCGTCGCCAGTACGGTGGGCGCGGGCGACTCGTTGCTGGCGGGCATGCTCCACGGTTTGCTCAAGCCCGATACGCCCGAGCAGACCTTGCGCACTGCCACGGCGATTGCCGCGATGGCGGTCACCCAGATCGGATTCGGCATCAGCGATGCCGCGCAATTGGCGCAGCTCGAGCAGGGCGTGCGCGTGCGCCCCCTGACAGAACAATAAGAGGGTTGGTCATGAAGTTAGCCATTATTACTGCCTGCCCGAATGGCATGGTCACCAGTGTGCTGTGCGCGCGCTTGCTCGATGCGGCGGCCCAGCGTCAAGGCTGGAGCACCAGCGTCGAAGTCTGCGATGTCGCCCATCCCGAGCGGCAAATGTCGGCGGCCACAATTGAAGCGGCCGAATGGGTGTTGCTGGTGACCAGTGCGCCGGTGGACATGTCGCGATTTGTCGGAAAACGCGTGTTCCAGAGCACTCCGGCCCAGGCCCTGCAGGATGTGGAAACGGTGCTGCGACGTGGCGCCGAAGAGGCTGAGATTTATCGTGCACCCCAGGCCACCGTCGAGCCTGCGCCCGTCGGCAAAAACGCCCCGCGCCTGGTCGCGATCACGGCGTGCCCGACCGGCGTTGCCCACACGTTCATGGCGGCGGAAGCCTTGCAGCAAGCGGCCAAGCGTCTGGGCTATGACTTGCAGGTGGAAACCCAGGGTTCGGTGGGGGCGCGCAATCCGCTGAGCGCTCAAGCGATTGCCGATGCCGACGTGGTACTGCTGGCGGCGGATATCGAAGTCGCCACCGAGCGTTTTGCCGGCAAGAAAATCTACCGTTGCGGTACCGGCATCGCGCTCAAGCAGGCTGAAGCGACACTGAACAAGGCACTGGCCGAAGGCGCGCAGGAAAGCGCATCGACCGGTGCCAAAGGGGTGGTGAAGCAAGAGAAGACCGGGGTCTACAAGCATCTGCTGACCGGTGTGTCGTTCATGCTGCCGATGGTGGTGGCGGGCGGACTGATGATCGCGTTGTCGTTCGTGTTCGGCATCACCGCGTTCAAGGAAGAAGGGACGTTGGCGGCGGCGTTGATGCAGATCGGTGGCGATACCGCGTTCAAGCTGATGGTGCCGTTGCTGGCGGGCTATATCGCGTACTCCATCGCTGACCGTCCGGGCCTGGCGCCGGGGATGATTGGTGGCCTGCTGGCGAGCACCCTGGGTGCCGGTTTTATCGGCGGGATCATTGCCGGTTTCATCGCCGGTTACGCGGCGCAGGCGATCAATCGTTATGCGCGGCTGCCGCAAAGTCTCGAAGCGCTGAAGCCGATCCTGATCATCCCGCTGCTGGCCAGTTTGTTCACCGGCCTGGTGATGATCTACGTGGTTGGCAAGCCGGTGGCCGGGATGCTTGCAGGACTCACGCATTTTCTCGATAGCATGGGCACCACCAACGCGATTCTGCTCGGTGTCTTGCTGGGCGGCATGATGTGCGTCGACCTGGGTGGGCCGATCAACAAGGCCGCGTATGCGTTTTCGGTGGGGCTGCTGGCGTCACAGAGTTACGCGCCGATGGCGGCGACCATGGCGGCGGGCATGGTGCCGCCGATTGGCCTGGGGATCGCCACCTTCATCGCCCGGCGCAAGTTTGCCCAGACTGAACGCGAAGCGGGGAAAGCGGCGCTGGTACTGGGTTTGTGCTTCATCTCCGAAGGCGCGATTCCGTTCGCCGCCAAAGACCCGTTGCGGGTGATCCCGGCGAGCATCGCCGGCGGTGCGCTGACCGGTGCGATGTCGATGTATTTCGGCTGCAAGTTGATGGCACCCCATGGTGGTTTGTTCGTGCTGGCGATCCCGAATGCGATCAATCATGCATTGTTGTATTTGCTGGCGATTGTGGCGGGGAGTTTGTTGACGGCGGTGGTGTATGCACTGGTCAAACGGCCGGAAGTTGTAGAGTTGGCGGTAGAACCTGTCAGCGCCTGACTTGGCCCCCCTGTGGGAGCGAGCCTGCTCGCGAAAGCGGTCTGTCATTGAAATGGAATTAGACTGACACGACGCCTTCGCGAGCAGGCTCGCTCCCACAGGGACCGCGTTTTTACATATTTCAGTTTTCCTTTCTCGGGAGAACACCATGAGCGAATTCGACCCCGGTCGCCGTCGAGTCATGCAAGCCCTGGGCGCCGGGCTGTTGTTGCCGGGGCTGGCGCCGGCAGTGATCGCTTCGCTCAAGGATCGACCGCAACTCACCGACGGCGTGCAATCCGGCGACTTGCTCGGCGACCGCGCAATGATCTGGAGCCGCTGTGATCGTCCGGCACGGATGGTGGTGGAGTGGGACACCCGCAGCCTGCTCCCCAATCCCCGGCGATTTGTCTCGTCCTTGGCCGATGCCCGCACCGACTTTACGGCGCGGGTTGAGATAACCGGTCTGCCCGCCGACCAGGCGATTTTCTATCGTGTGCAATTCGAAGATGCCCAGAGCGGTGTCGCCAGCGAGCCCTGGTTTGGCCATTTGCGCAGCGTGCCGCAGACCCGCCGAGACATCCGTTTTGTCTGGAGCGGCGATACCGCCGGCCAGGGCTTCGGCATCAACCCGGACATCGGTGGCATGCGCATCTACGAAGCCATGCGCCTGCGCCTGCCGGACTTCTTTATCCACAGCGGCGACACGATCTACGCCGACAATCCCGTGCCTGCGCAACTCGTCACCGAGGGTGGCCGGGTGTGGCGCAACATCACCAGCGAGGCCAAGAGCAAAGTCGCTGAAACCCTGGATGATTACCGTGGCAATTACCGCTACAACCTGATGGACGAAAACATTCGTCGTTTCAACGCCGAGGTGCCGCAGATCTGGCAGTGGGACGACCACGAGGTGATGAACAACTGGTCACCGGGCCAGCCACTGGGCGAGCGCTACAGGAGCAAAGATATCCACAGCCTGGTGGATCGCGGGCGTCAGGCCTGGCTCGAATACGCACCGATGCGCCTGCAGCGGGCCGATGGCGGCGGGCGAATTTATCGCCAGCTCAGCTATGGGCCGCTGCTCGATGTGTTCGTGCTCGACATGCGCAGTTATCGCGGCGCCAATGACGACAACCTGGGCGACGCCAAGCCTTTTCTCGGTCGTGAACAACTGGATTGGCTGAAGGCGTCGCTCAAAGCTTCCAGGGCCCAATGGAAAGTCATCGCCGCCGACATGTCGATCGGCCTCGGCGCACCGGATGGCGAGGTCAGCCCCGGCGTCACGCGCTGGGAAGCGGTGGCCAATGGCGACCCCGGTCTGCCCCAGGGGCGCGAGCTGGAAATCGCGGAATTGTTGGGTTTTCTGCGGGCGCAGCACGTGCGCAATTTCCTGTTCCTGACGGCGGATGTGCATTACTGCGCGGCGCATCACTACCGTCCGGACCGTGCCGCGTTTCAGGACTTCGAGCCGTTTTGGGAGTTCGTTGCCGGTCCCTTGAATGCCGCAAGCTTCGGCCCTGATCTACTGGATAAAACCTTTGGTCCGCAAGTGGTGTTCCAGAAAGCAGCCCCCTCGCCAAACGCGTCGCCGTTTGCCGGGTTTCAGTTCTTTGGTGAGGTGAATATCGACGGGCAGACGGGGGCGTTGAGCGTGGTATTACGGGATCTGGATGGGGTCAGCCTGTTTGAGCGGACATTGGAAGCGGTCTGACGGATCAGCATCTAGGGCTTGTGGGGAGCGTACCTTTTTCTCAATAAATTAATTAAGAAATAGAACTGTTCTCTTCGTATGTATTGGCATGCCCTCGGGAGAAGGAAGTAAAACTTCGAATTGATTGAGGTGCAGTGCCTGTTATTTGTGCTAGGTGTTTTATCCATGGTTTCTATTTATGGTTGTGCCTCAGTCCAACCGAGTAATCAATGATGAAGTTGATAATGGAAAATCAAATAAATCTATGGAAGATAATGGCCTCGTTGATCTTTTCTGTACTCTTTCTTGCAACCTGTAAAAACGTCTATGCCAGTGAAACCAACGCCGGGTTGTGCAACGGTGCGTGGGGGATGGTCGGGGGTTATTACTGCAATCTAAACCCGATTGGCGGGGGGAGTGTCCTATGTGTTTTTTTGGGGAGAGACAATGATCGAAACGGGGTCTACCGAAGTGGCACCAGCGACCAATGTATAGTCGATGAGGCGGGGCGTCAGAGGGGGATCGACTGTAATGAAATGTGTCGCCTGAATAACAACTGCTCTAGAGTTACATGCCCCGTAGGCAAGCAACTCGACGATATAAGTGCACGACTCGATACATTAGGCCGAACGACAGACGAAGAATTAATCAAGTCGCCTTGAGATTGATTCCCCTGTCATGATTTGAATTCGATCGTTCCCATGTTTGGGAACGATCTTTCATCAATATTCAGGTTGATCAGTAAACGTCGCGGCGATAACGGCCCAGTTCGATCAGGCGTTCCACTTCCGCGGCACCGAGTACATCGTTGAGTACTTGATCAACCCCAGCCGCCATCCCTTGCAAGCTGCCGCAGACGTAAATCACGGCACCGTCCGCCAGCCATTTTTTCAATTCGTTGGCCGATTCACGCAAGCGATCCTGCACGTAGATCTTCTCGGCCTGATCCCTTGAAAACGCCAGGTCAAGGCGTTGCAAGTCACCGGCTATCAACCACTCCTCCAGCTCGTCGCGACACAGGTAATCGTGTTCGCGATTGCGCTCGCCGAACAACAGCCACTGACGCTGTTGCCCATCGGCAATCCGCGCCTTGAGCAGGCTGCGCAGGCCGGCCAGTCCGGTGCCGTTGCCGAGCAGGATCATCGGCACCGGCTCATTTGGCAGGTGGAAGCCACTGTTGCGTCGAACCCGCAGGCTGATGCTACCGCCCACCGGTGCGTGTTCGGTGAGCCAGCCGGAGCCGACGCCCAGGCTGCCGTCAGGGTGCCGTTCCTGGCGCACGATCAGTTCCAGGATGCCGTCGGCGGCAATCGAGGCGATGGAGTATTCGCGCATGGCCAATGGCACAAGGGCATCCACCAGCGCCTGCGCGTGCAGGCCGACCAGATGGCTGCGGTTCTCGGGCAACTGACGGCTGGCGAGGGCTTGCTCCAGCGGTTGTGACAAACCATCGAGTGTAATCGTGGCCCGACCGTCGATCCCCAATCCGTCGAGGAAATGCTCGATCGCCCACGGGCAGTTGCGCGGCAACACTTCCACCAGATCCCCGGCCAGCCAACTGCTGGAGGTCGGCGCGGTGAGGCCCAGCAAGTAAACGGCCGAACCGCTGCTGTCAGGGTTGAGCAGTTCGCGGCGGGTCAGGGTCCAGTTGTCATAGCTTGGCGCTTGCCAGGTGTCCACGGGCGCCTGGCCGGTCAACAGACCGAGTTGCTGCTGCCAGTGACGCAAGGCGTACGGGTCGCCACTGTCGACCTCCACCGGGGCGAAGAGGGTCTTGCCGCCGTGTTCGCCCAGCCAGGTGTGCAGGCGTCGGGCGAAACCGCAGAAGTGTTGGTACTGCCGGTCACCCAGACCGAGCACGGCGTAGTTCAGGCTCTCCAGGCTCAGCGTTCGGCCCAGTACCTTGCGCTCAAAGCCACGGGCACTGTCCGGTGCTTCGCCGTCGCCGAAGGTGCTGACCACGAACAACGCGTTGCTCGAAGCACGCAGGTCCTGTTCGCTGACACTCGCCAGCGGCTGCACTTTGACCGGCAGGCCGGCAGCCTGTAATTGGCCAGCTGTCTGCCATGCCAGTTGTTCGGCAAACCCGCTCTGGCTGGCGAAACCGATCAGCCATGCCGGGGCATCGCTGCCCGGTTGAGCCAGACCTTTGCGCGCATCCTTGATCTGCCGTTTCTTGCGGCGGCGATCGAGGTACAGCAGCCAGCCGGTGATGAAGAACAGCGGCATGGTCAGGGCGGTGATCGTCAGGATGATGCGTCCGCCGAGGCCGAAGTAACTGCCGACATGCAGCGCGTAGATGCTGGTCAGCAGTTGCGCCTTGAAACTCTTGTCGCTGTAGCGGTCATGCCGTTTGATCGCGCCAGTGACCGGGTCGAGGGTGATCTGGTTCAACGCCCGGTCGTGGGGCGAGTCTTTCAACAGGTAATAGACAGTCGCCGGTTGGCCGGCCACGGGTGGCATGCGGGTGTTGTAGAAACTCAGGCCGGGGCCGGCCGCACTGTAAATGCTGCTCCACATGGCCGAGTAATCCGCCGTCGGCGCCGGACCGCTTGGCGCGGGGCCACGACCACCGCGAACCCGTTCGTTCTGCGGCGAGTCGGACAGTAATTGGTTCAGGCCCTTGTTGTACCACTCATAGGACCAGGACAATCCGGTCAGCGCTGACAAGAGGTAAAACACCAGGCACCAGGTGCCGGCGACCGAGTGCAGGTCCCAGTTGAAGTTGCGGCCCTTTTTCTTCCAGTCGAGGGTCAGCCAGGCGCGCCAGCTCCTCCACTGGCGCGGCCAACGCAAGTACAGGCCGGACAGGCAGAAGAACACCAGGATCAGCGTACAGGCGCCGGTGATCTGCCGGCCGGTGTCGCCCATGGCGAGGAAGCGGTGCAGTTGCAGCATCAGGCCGAAGAATTGTTGACCGGTGGCATCGCCCAGCAGTTCGCCGGTATAGGGATCGAAGAAACGCATGGGGCCGCGACGCTCACCCGGCGCCGGGGTGAAGAAGGCGCGGGCGGCAATGTCGCTGTCGATGTCCACCGAGAGCATTGCGACTTTCAGGCCCGTGGCCGCTTCGACTTTTTCCACCAGTTCGGCGGGTGGCAGCACACCGGCGACCTGTTTCTGTACCTGCAGCACAGACGGATTCAGTGCGTACAGGATCTCATCCTGAAACGAAACCGTTGCACCGGTGATGCCCATCAGGGCCAGGACGAGCCCGGCGCTGATGCCAAAAAACCAGTGCAACTGGAACAGGGTTTTCTTAAACACGTCGCTCGCCTTGTTCGTTTAAAAATAATCGTCACGGCGCGCATTATGCCGTGGGTTTTCGAGAAGCATTCTTTTTTACACGCAAAAGCCCCGTTCACTTGGATGAACGGGGCATCTGCTTTCACGCTTTCCTGTAGGAGCGAGCCTGCTCGCGATGAACTGGAGAACGACGCGGGGTGTCAGGTTGACCTCGTTATCGTTCACGACCATCGCGAGCAGGCTCGCTCCTACAGAGGTTGCGTGATCACCTTTCCATTAGAAGTGGAAGTTAGTGCTCAGCAAGGCAGTACGGCCCGCCGCCTGGTTGGCGAAGTGAGTCGAGAAGGCCTTGTCGTAGTAGGTTTCGTCGGTCAGGTTCTGCACGTTCAATTGCAGGTCGATGTTCTTGGTCAGCTTGTAGGCGGCCATTGCATCGTAGCGAACGTAGGAGTCGACCATGGTGGTGTTCGCCACACTGCCGAACACATCGTCCACGTAGAACGCACCGCCACCGATGGTCAGCTTCGGAGTGACCTGATAGGTCGTCCACAGGCTGGCGCTGTTTTTCGGCGTGTTAGGCAGTTCGTTGCCGTCGTTGGCCTTGTTCGCCGCCAGTGGACCGCCGTCGACCTGCTCGCTGTCCATGTAGGCGTAGCCGGCGAACACTTGCCATTTGTCGGTCAGCTTACCGGTGGCCGACAACTCGAAGCCTTGAACGCGGGTCTTGCCGACGTTTTCGTACGAGGTGGTGTTGGTCTGCACGCGAGCGTTTTCTTTCTCGGTGCGGAAAATGTCGGCGGTCAGCGACAGGCGATCGTTCAACAGATCCCACTTGGTACCGATTTCGTAGTTCTTGGTGGTTTCCGGCTCCATGTCGCTGCTCAACAGGTTGCCGTTGCGATCCGGAGTGCCGCCCAGCGGGTTGCCGTCCTGGCCTTCGCCGAGGGTAGAGCCCGGTGGAGTGGCGGAGGTGGCGTAGGAGGCATAGATGCTGCCGTTTTCCGCTGGCTTGTAGACCACGCCGAACTGACCGGTGACGAACTCGCTGACGTCATCGCCCTTGGACGTGGTGGTGCCGGCAGCGTTGTAGGTTTTGTAGTCGGTATCGAAATGGTCGTAGCGCAGGCCCATGTTCACCAGCCACTGCTCGGACAACTCCAGGGTGTCGAACACATACAGTGCGTAAGTGTTGGCCTTGGTGTCGGTACCGGCGTAGTTGCGCGAGATCGCACCGTTCCACGGGTCGTTCGGGTTCGGGTTGGACAGCGAGGTGCAGTTGTAACCGCTTGGCGCGCCGATCAGTGCCGGCGAGCAGTTGGTGGTGACGGCCGCTGTGCCAGGGGTAGTGTCGGTGTTGACGTTGTACGAGGATTTCTGGCTTTCCTCGCGGCTCAACTCGATACCGGTGGCGAAGCTGTTCTTGAAGCCGGCGATATAGACGTCACCGAACAGATCGGTCTGGTTGGTCGTTGTCTCGGTGTTGCTGACACGGGTGTTGGCCCGGCGCCAGACGCTGCCATTGTTGACGTTGCCCTTGCTGTCGTCCGGCTGGGTCAGGATGTAGTCCTGCATGCTGCTGCCGTGGCGCAGGGTGTTCTTGACGGTCAGCGCGTCGCTCAGGTCGTGCTCGATGGCGATGGTCGCGGTGTCGACGCGGCCTTTGCGGAAGTCGCGGTTGTCCAGGCCGTAGAAGTTGCTGCTGTCGCCGCCGTCATCCGGCTTGTCCGGGTTGGACTTGGTGCGGGCAGCCGAGCCTGCGGTCGGGATCGAGTATGGAATCCCCGAATCTGGCGTGTCGTTGCTTTCCAGGTGGTAGTAATCGAGGTTGACGCGGGTGTCGGTGCCCAGGCCGAAGGCCAGCGATGGCGCGACGCCCCAGCGATCGTAATCGACACTGTCGCGACCGGCGACGTTGCTTTCGTGGCTCATCAGGTTCAGACGGCCGGCGGCGGTGTCGGAGAACTGATAGTTGCCGTCCAGGGTGTAGCGCTGGGTCTGGTCCGAGCCCCAGGTAAAGCCACCGTCGAACGAGTTGCCCAGGTGCGCTTTCTTGCTCACCAGGTTGATGCTGCCGCCCGCCGCGCCACGACCGCCAATGGCGGAGTTCGGACCCTTGCTGACTTCGATCGATTCAACGGCGAAGATCTCGCGGCTCTGCGAACCGGTATCGCGCACGCCGTCGAGGTAGGTGTCACCCTGGGCATCGAAGCCGCGGATGAATGGGCGGTCGCCCTGCGGGTTACCGCCTTCACCGGCACCGAAGGTGATGCCTGGAACAGTGCGCAGCGCGTCCTGCATGTTCAGGGCGCCGGTGTCCTTGAGGACTTGTTGCGGGATGACCGTGATCGAACGGGGGGTGTCGACCAGCGGTGCGGTGTACTTGGGCGAGGAGGCTTTTTCGACGTTGTAGGAGGTCTCGTCCTGGGCTTCGCCGGTGATCGCGGTAGCGCCCAGCGAAATGGTGTTACTTGGCGCTTTCTCGTCGGCTTTCTCAGCCGCGAAAACCATATGGCCCGCAGAGCCGGCAGTGATTGCCACGCCAATGGCAGAAGCGAGCAGGCGCGGTGAACTGACCGGTAATTGTGGGTGTAGACGTGACATTTGATTCCCCTCCCCAAGGATTTGAGGCGGCGGAATATAGGGGAGACGCGTCTTTGTATCAATTGCGAAACGTTACTATTCGCACTGAATTTACATTCTTTACAATTTAACCTTACGGTTTTTACTGTTTCGTTCGTCTAGCGGGTTTTACACGGGCAATAAGAATCAATACCATTGGCGCCCCTTGGTTTTCCGGTGTCCTTACCATGCTGTTGCATATTCCCGGCTTGTTCGACAAAGAAGAAGTGCAGCGCATTCGCGAGGCTCTGGAACAGGCCGATTGGGCTGACGGCAAGATCACCGCCGGCTATCAGTCAGCCAAGGCCAAGCACAATTTACAGTTGCCGGAGGGCCATCCGCTGGCCAAGGAGATCGGCGCGGCCATGGTGGAGCGGCTGTGGAAAAATCCGCAGTTCATGTCGGCGGCACTCCCGCACAAGGTTTCTCCTCCGTTACTGAACTGTTACACGGCCGGTGGCAGTTTCGATTTCCACATCGACAATGCCGTGCGCCAACCCAAGGGCAGCATCGAACGGGTGCGTACCGATTTGTCGGCGACCCTGTTTTTCAGCGAGCCCGAGGATTACGACGGCGGCGAGCTGGAAATTCAGGACACCTACGGCACGCAACGCGTGAAGCTGCCGGCCGGCGACATGGTGCTGTACCCCGGCACCAGCCTGCATAAGGTCAATGCGGTGACCCGTGGTGCCCGCTACGCCTCGTTCTTCTGGACCCAAAGCCTGGTGCGCGAAGACAGCCAGCGCGCTTTGCTGTTCGAGATGGACGGTGCTATCAGGCAACTGACCCAGGACGTGCCGGACCATCCTTCGCTGATCCGCCTGACCGGCACCTACCACAACCTGCTGCGCCGCTGGGTCGAGGTATGAGTTTTCGACTGCGCCGCGAGGAAGTGCTCGACGGTGAGCAACTCAAATCCATGCTCGATGAAAGCCCGGCGCGTGCGGCACAGGCGATTCTAATGGCGGCCCGCGAGGGTGATGTCGAGGCTCAGGCATTGTTGGGGCAGATCCTGCTGGACGGGCGAGGGATTGCGCAGGATCAGTCGCTGGCGTTGCGCTGGTTTGGTATCGCTGCCCGACAAGGGCACCTGATGTCGCGCAATATGCTCGGGCGTTGTCATGAACATGGCTGGGGCTGCTCCGCCGATGCGTCGGTTGCTGCACGGCATTACCGGGTCGCGGCAGAAGCCGGCCTGGATTGGGCGATGTACAACTACGCCAACCTGCTGGCGACCGGGCGCGGCGTTGGTGAGGATCAGGCGCAGGCGCTGGATCTCTATCGTCGCGCCGCTGAACTGGGCCACGCCAAATCGATGAACCTGCTGGGGCGGTATCTGGAAGAAGGGCGTTTTTGTTTAGCTGATCCAGTGGCGGCCCGTGACTGGTATCGACGTTCGGCGGCAGGCGGAGATTTTCGTGGGCAGTTCAGTTATGCAGCGGTGTTGGCCGGTGAAGGAAATATCGACGAAGCTTTGATCTGGCTGCGCAAGGCGCTGGCCGGCGGGAACTTGAATTTCCTCCGGGTGGCGAGCAAAGCGCTGTTGAGCGCAACCGATCCGGACATTCGCGCCATGACATCCGATTATGTCCAGCGACAAGCTGAACTCGAGCAGCTACTCAACCCCCTGTAGGAGCGAGCATGCTCGCGAAAAACCTTGGGTCAGCGCGGGGTGTCAGGTTTGACACGTTATCGTTGAACGCCATCGCGAGCAGAGCTCGCTCCTACAGGGAGGTGTGATTTATCGCGGCATAATCAGTCAGACACAAAAAAGCCCATGACACGTCATGGGCTTTTTGCTTTCTGCGTGTAGTGCTTACACGTAGAACGATTTCAGCGGCGGGAAGCCGTTGAATTCAACGGCGCTGTAGCTGGTGGTGTAGGCACCGGTCGACAGCCAGTACAGGCGATCGCCGATGGCCAGGTTCAGCGGCAGGCCGTACTTGTAGTTTTCGTACATGATGTCGGCGCTGTCGCAGGTCGGGCCAGCGATGACCACTTCTTCCACTTCGCCGTTCTTTTCGGTCCAGATCGGGAACTTGATGGCTTCGTCCATGGTTTCGATCAGGCCCGAGAACTTGCCCACGTCGGTGTATACCCAACGCTCGACGGCGGTACGGGACTTACGTGCCACCAGTACCACTTCGCTGACCAGGATGCCGGCGTTGGCAATCAACGAACGGCCTGGCTCCAGGATGATTTCCGGCAGATCGTCACCGAAGTCTTCCTTGAGGAAGCGGATGATTTCTTCGGCGTAGGTTTCCAGGCTGTTGGTACGGGTGATGTAGTTGGCCGGGAAGCCGCCACCCATGTTGATCAGCTTCAGTTCGATGCCGTCTTCTTCTTTCAGGCGCTCGAAAATCACTTTGACCTTGGCAATCGCCGCGTCCCAGACGCTGATGTCGCGCTGTTGCGAACCAACGTGGAACGACACGCCGTAAGGGACCAGGCCCAGGTCGCGGGCGAGGATCAGCAGGTCCATGGCCATGTCGGTCTGGCAGCCGAATTTGCGCGACAGCGGCCAGTCGGCGGTGGTCGAGCCTTCGGTCAGGATGCGCACGTAGACTTTCGAACCCGGTGCGGCCTTGGCGATATTGCGCAAGTCGGCTTCGGAGTCGGTGGCGTACAGGCGAACGCCCTTCTCGTAGAAGTAGCGGATGTCCTTGGACTTCTTGATGGTGTTGCCGTAGCTGATCTGATCGGCGCTGACGCCACGGCTCAGCACTTTGTCCAGCTCGTAGATCGAGGCGATGTCGAAGCTCGAGCCTTTTTCCTTGAGCAGGTCGATGATTTCCACGGCCGGGTTGGCCTTGACCGCGTAGTAGACCTTGGCGAATTCGAAACCGGCGCGCAGGTCGTCATAGGCCTGGCTGATCATTCCGGTATCGATCAATACGAACGGGGTTTCTTGCTTGTCGGCGAACGCCTTCATTTTCTGAAAGGTTTCGCGCGCGAAATAGTCTTCGACCTGGATCGACATGCTGGGAACTCCTACTGGCAAACTGAAATTATCAATGGGTGCAAATGAACGTCCTCCGTATCCCCACTTTGGTTCGCCTACTTCCCAAGGCATGTCGCCGAAAGCAAAAAGGCCATGGGAAGCGCTGCTTTCCCTTGGCCTTGCTGTCTCGTCGTCAGTACTTGAGCCGGATGGATCGTTTCCAGCATGGACGTTCGGCGCGAACTTTAGGGCGTGAGGGGCTCGAGATCAACAAAAAATGTCGCGTTTTTGCACGCTTCCGTCGTGCGGTCCCTGACAGCTACTGATGTAACGGACCTGTGTGACGGTGTGATGTTCCCTCGGGAGGGGAGTTTGGGGTGATCCAGGGGGAGTCGATCAGAGACGAGAATCGCGAACCGGTGGAACTCCCCTTGAAGGGTACTGAGTGCTCCCTGGTCCGACTGTGATTGCGGCAGGGAGCCATCAGGGTATGTCAAATGTCGGTAACTATTGGCGACTAATTAAATGACTTGAATTTGCAGAACATAGTTTTTTGCCAAAACCGGATATTGCGAAGGTGTGAGCCTGGCGGTGATGGTCATGTTGCTCGTCACGCTGGGGACATAAATTCTTCCGTTCAAGTAACCAGGGTTATTACCTACTGTTACACCTGGCGTAGCAGGCGAAACACTCACTAAAGTCCAATTACCGGAACCTGGAACGATTTGTCCAGTCGCATCCAGCAGGTCGCCGAGGGGAAGCTTTGTGAAGCTATTTCCGCGCCGTACTTTATTCGGGTTTCCAGTCGCGCTGAGGCGCAGCTGAACGGCTGGGCCCGCGTGAGCAGAGGGTTCGTCGCGGTTGGGTAACACGTCGGAAGTATTCATTTAAAAATTCCTTTTTTGATAAGTAGTGAATTTAACAAGTTGTACAGTGCGTGGTTTCGTCGAGCAACTGCACGCCATTAGTTAAATGTCTTTAATCGGAAAATGAAACTGTCATTTATGAGGGTATTGAATGTGGATTTGTAACTGGCGGGATATCTAAAAGTATGTGTGAAGTGGGGGTTGTATTTTTGTTAATGCAACTCCGCCGCTGCATCCAATGACTCAGCGGCGGGAGGCATGAATTAAATCAGCGCCATATCGGCTGGCGAAACAATACTTGTCTTGCCTCCACGAGACTTGCCTGAGCTCAGATACTCGGCAATCGACTCCTGAGTCACCTCCCCGAGAAACACCCGCTCGGCATCCATCACTGGCAGCCAGGCCCGATTGAACTCGTACATCCGCGACAGCAGGATGCGCAAATGCTCGTCATACGCTGCGGTGGCATTGAACTCGCGCAGGTATTGGGCGCAGGTGCCGGTCTGGCGGTGCAGGTCGCGGCGTCGCACATAACCCAATGCCTTGTTCCCAGCGTCGGTGACCACCACATAACGCCGGTCATGCTCATCCATCAATTCCAGTGCTTCGGCCACCGGAGTCTGCGGACTGACGGACGGCGCGTTGTCCGCCGCGTCTTCGGCCTTTACCAGCAACAGGCGCTTGAGGGTGCTGTCCTGGCCGACGAAGTGGCTGACGAAATCATCCACGGGATGGGCGAGCAGGGTGTCGGGGTGGTCGATTTGCAGCAGTTTGCCAGCCCGGAAGATCGCGATCTTGTCGCCCAGCTTGATCGCTTCGTCGATGTCGTGGCTGACCATGATCACCGTCTTGTTCAGCGCCCGTTGCATCTCGAAGAACTCGTTCTGGATCATTTCGCGGTTGATCGGGTCGACCGCGCCGAAGGGTTCGTCCATCAGTAACAGCGGCGCATTGGCCGCCAGCGCGCGAATCACACCAATGCGTTGCTGCTGGCCGCCGGACAGTTCACGGGGATAGCGATGCAGATACTGCTTGGGCTCCAGCTTGATCATGCTCATCAACTCGCGGGCGCGGTCGTGGCATTTCTGTTTGTCCCAGCCGAGCAGTTTCGGAACAACCACGATGTTCTCCTCGATGGTCATGTTCGGGAACAGGCCGATCTGCTGGATCACATAACCGATGTTGCGCCGCAGCGTCACTTCGTCGAGATCGGTGGTGTCTTCACCTTTGATCAGGATCTTGCCCGAAGTCGGTTTGATCAGGCGGTTGATCATTTTCAGGGTGGTGCTTTTGCCGCAACCCGATGGCCCGAGGAACACACAGATCTCGCCTTCATTGACGGTCAGGCTTACCGAGTCCACGGCTTTCACGTCTTTGCCGTTGCTTTGGAAGGTCTTGCTGAGGTTTTGAAGTTCAATCATTTGAGCAGTCCTTTTGGAGTCAGCGAGCGTTGCAGCATTTGCAAAAGCAGGTCGGTGAAGATGGCCAGCAGGCTGACCAGCACGGCGCCGACGATCAGCATCGACATGTCGCTGCGGCTGATAGAGGCGAGGATGAGTACGCCGAGGCCGCCGGCGCCGATGGTGGCGGCGATGGTCATGACACCGATGTTCATCACGACGGCGGTGCGTACACCGGCGAGGATTACCGGCACGGCGATGGGCAGTTCGACCAAGCGCAGGCGCTGGCCGAAGGTCATGCCGATACCCCGGGCGGCTTCACGGATGCCGGGTTCGACGCCGGTCAGGGCGAGGTAGGTGTTACGCATGATCGGCAGCAGTGAATACAGAAACACGGCGGTGATCGCCGGCATCGGCCCCAGGCCCTGGCCGAACTTCGAATAGAACGGCAGCAGCAGGCCGAACAGGGCAATCGATGGCACGGTCAGCAACACCGTGGCGCTGGCCTGCAGGGGGCCGGCGAGGGTCGGAAAGCGTGTCATCAGAATGCCCAGGGGCACGCCGACCACAATGGCCAGGGTGACGGCGATACCGACCAGGGTGATGTGCTGCCAGGTCAGGTGCATCACCTGCTGCCAATCGAGATGGGAAAAGGCGTTCAAGAAGTCCATGGCTTTTCCTCCTTAATTGAATGGATGCTGGCGCAGGAAATCGGCGGCAACGGCGGATGGGCTTTCATGGTCGACATCCACCCGCGCATTGAGCTGGCGCATGGTGTCGTCATCGAACAGTTCGGCCAGGGGTTTGAGCTGCTCGGCCAATGCGGGATGAGCGTCAAGAAACGCCTGGCGCACCACGGGCGCGGCGGTGTAGTCCGGGAAGTAGTGCTTGTCGTCTTCCAGCAGTTTCAGCTTGAAGGCATTGAGGCGACCGTCGGTGGTGTAGACCAGGCCGGCAAACACCTGACCGTTGCGCAGTGCGGTGTAAACCAGTCCGGCGTCCATCTGGCGGATGTTTTGGCGGGTCAGGTTCATGTCGTAGAGGTCGACCATGCCGCGTAGACCGTCAGAGCGATTGGCGAACTCGGTGTCCAAAGCGACCAGATGATGAGTCTTGGCTTCGTCCTGCAACACCTCATTGAGCTGGCTGATGCTATTGATCTGCGGGTACTCGTCAGCGACGTTTTTCGGCAGGGCAAGGGCATAGGTGTTGCTGAATTTCGACGGCGTCAGCCAGACCAGGCCTTTTTTCGCATCGAGTGCTTTCACCCGGGCGTAGGACTGTTCGCTATCGAGTTTTTCAGTGACATGGTTGTAGGCCACCAGCGACACGCCGGTGTATTCCCAAAGCATGTCCAGTTGTCCGCTTTCTTGGGCACTGCGGGCCAGATTGCTGCCCAGGCCGCCCGTTACTTGGGCGTCGTAACCCTTGGCGCGCAGGTATTGCGAAGTGATTTCCGCCAGCAGGGCCTGCTCGGTGAATACCCGGGCGCCGATGCGGATGACCGGTTTTTCTGTGGCTTGGGCAAATCCTGCGCACAGCAGGACGCAGCCTAGTAAAAAGCTTGATGTCTTCATGAGAATTCCTTTGCCGAGGCTTAAGACGGGCGCAAGCCGCGTTCGAGCCAGAGGCGGCTGGCAACAGTCACCAGGCCGTCGAGCAACAACGCCAACAGCGCTGTGCAAGCCGCACCGAGCATCAGTTGCGGCTGATTGTTCAGGGCAATGCCGGGGAAAATCAGGCTGCCCAGGCTATTGGCGCCGATCAGGAACGCCAGGGGCGCCGTCCCGACATTGATCGCCAGCGCCACACGCACACCACCGATGATGATCGGCACGGCGTTCGGCAATTCGACTTTCCACAGCACCTGGCGCGGGGTCATGCCGATGCCGATGGCGGCTTCCTTGAGCGAACCCTGAACGTTTTTCAGGCCTTCGTAGGTGTTGCGCACGATGGGCAATAACGAGGCGAGGAACAGGGCGAAGATCGCTGGACCGCTGCCGATGCCGAGGACGCCCAGGGCGATGGCCAACACCGCCAGCGGTGGAATGGTGTTGCCGATGTTGAAGATCTGCATGAAGCGCTCGGCGCGCGCGACCCGGGTCGGACGGCTGAGGAAGATGCCGGCGGGGAGGCCCACGGCAAGGGCGGCCAGCATGGAAGCGAGGACGAGAAGCAGATGAGCTTGCAGGTAAAACAACAGATCGTCGCGGTAATGTTCGATCGTGTCGATGCCGATCCAGTGGATCAGCAGGGCCAGAAGGGCGATTACCAGCGCGCCTCCTATCAGCCCTTTGCCATGGTGGATAGCCACAGGCGGACTCCTTTTTTCTTTGTCGGCGAACGTAGTCCCGTGTGGCAGGCCATCATTGGCTGCCGGGCAAGGCGTTCGCGAGAAGCAGCTCAAGCCGAGCGCAATCCCCTGTAGGAGCGAGCATGCTCGCGAAAAACGCCCAGACAACGCGTACATTCAGGTATCCCGCGTTATCGTTAACGTCCATCGCGAGCTTGCTCGCTCCTACAGGGGGAGGCGTACGGCATTTCGAGCCATGAGCGCAGCCTCGTCAGGCCAACTTGCTGATGTTTCAGCCCCCGACGAGTGGTCGTAACAGGGGAGTGGACGCCTCCACCTTTTAAAAGGTTCCATAGTTGGCAGCGTTTGGCCACCCTGTATGGCCATTCCCCTCGGGGCGAACGGTGGTTCGTGGAGGTCGGTTTGCGCTATACTCGCCGCCCTTTTTTTGATCACCGCCAGGCGATTTCCCATGACCAAACAGGCCGCCGAAGTCGCGAAACGCCGCACTTTCGCCATTATTTCCCACCCCGATGCCGGTAAAACCACCATCACCGAGAAGCTCTTGCTGATGGGCAAGGCGATTGCGGTGGCCGGTACGGTGAAATCCCGTAAATCCGACCGCCATGCCACCTCCGACTGGATGGAAATGGAAAAGCAGCGGGGTATCTCGATTACCACGTCGGTCATGCAGTTCCCGTATCGCGAGCACATGATCAACCTGCTCGACACCCCGGGCCACGAAGACTTCTCCGAAGACACCTACCGCACCCTGACCGCGGTGGACTCGGCCTTGATGGTTCTCGACGGCGGTAAAGGTGTCGAGCCTCGTACCATCGCCCTGATGGACGTCTGCCGTCTGCGTGACACGCCGATTGTCAGCTTCATCAACAAACTTGACCGTGACATTCGCGACCCGATCGAACTGCTCGACGAAATCGAAGCGGTCCTGAAGATCAAGGCCGCGCCTATCACCTGGCCGATCGGTTGCTACCGCGATTTCAAAGGCGTGTATCACCTCGCCGACGACTACATCATTGTCTACACCGCCGGTCACGGCCACGAGCGCACCGAAACCAAAATCATCGAGAAGCTGGATTCCGACGAAGCGCGGGCGCATCTGGGTGACGAATACGAGCGTTTCCTCGAGCAGCTGGAACTGGTGCAGGGCGCCTGCCACGAGTTCAACCAGCAGGAGTTTCTCGACGGCCAATTGACCCCGGTGTTCTTCGGTACTGCCTTGGGCAACTTCGGTGTCGACCATGTCCTCGATGCCGTGGTCGACTGGGCGCCACGCCCGCTCGCACGCGTAGCCAACGAACGCACCGTGGAACCGGTGGAAGAGAAGTTCTCGGGCTTCATCTTCAAGATCCAGGCGAACATGGACCCCAAACACCGCGACCGCATCGCCTTCATGCGTATCTGTTCCGGCAAGTACGAGAAAGGCATGAAGATGCGCCACGTGCGCACCGGCAAGGACGTGCGCATCGGCGATGCGTTGACGTTCTTCTCCTCGGAGCGTGAGCAACTGGAAGAGGCCTTCGCCGGCGACATCATCGGTCTGCACAACCACGGCACCATCCAGATCGGCGACACCTTCAGCGAAGGCGAAACCCTGGGTTTCACCGGTATCCCGCACTTCGCCCCGGAACTGTTCCGCCGCGTACGTCTGAAAGATCCGCTGAAATCCAAGCAACTGCGCCAAGGTCTGCAGCAATTGGCCGAAGAAGGTGCGACCCAGGTGTTCTTCCCGGAACGCAGCAACGACATCATCCTCGGCGCCGTCGGTGTGCTGCAGTTCGATGTGGTCGCCAGCCGCCTGAAAGAGGAATACAAGGTCGAGTGCTCCTACGAGCCGATCACCGTCTATTCCGCGCGCTGGATCGAATGCGGCGACAAGAAGAAGCTTGAGGAATTCTCCAACAAGGCTGTGGAAAACCTGGCACTGGACGGCGGCGGTCACCTGACCTACCTCGCGCCGACGCGGGTCAACCTGGCGTTGATGGAAGAGCGCTGGCCGGATATCAAATTCCGTGCGACGCGTGAGCATCACTAAGCGCTGAGTTGTAAACACCAAAAGCCCCGACGCGAAAGCCTCGGGGTTTTTTATTGCCTGTTCCCCCCTGTAGGAGCGAGCCTGAACTGGCCTAATGATTTTGGACACTTCAATCGGGCGCTATGATGGCGCCCAA
>NZ_JABFMU010000109.1 GCF_013359695.1 Pseudomonas sp. C2B4 | reverse complement strand
GTCACCACTACTGCTGAATGTGCTGACGTCTTCGCGAGCAGGCTCGCTCCCACAGTTGAATACAGGATATCTGTGGGAGACTGGTTGATTGGCAGGCCGCTATGACTATCCAAACAAAAACGCCAAAAGCTCCCCTAGAATACGCAAAACGCGAATAACAAGAGGCTCGACCCATGGACCACGTCAACCACATCCTGATCGTCGACGACGACCGCGAAATTCGCGAACTGGTGGGCAACTACCTGAAGAAGAACGGCCTGCGCACCACCGTGGTTGCCGATGGCCGACAAATGCGCAGTTTTCTGGAAGCCAACCAGGTCGACCTGATCGTGCTCGACATCATGCTGCCCGGCGACGACGGCCTGGTGCTGTGCCGCGAATTGCGCTCGGGCAAGCACAAGGCCACGCCGATCCTCATGCTCACAGCGCGCAACGATGAAACCGACCGCATCCTCGGCCTTGAAATGGGCGCCGACGACTACCTGACCAAACCTTTCGCCGCCCGTGAACTGCTGGCGCGGATCAACGCCGTGCTGCGCCGCACCCGGATGCTGCCGCCCAACCTGTTGGTCACCGAAAGTGGCCGCATGCTGGCCTTCGGCCGCTGGCGCCTGGACACCACCGCCCGGCATTTGCTGGACGAAGACGACACCCTGGTGGCCCTCAGCGGCGCTGAGTATCGTCTGTTGCGCGTGTTCCTCGATCACCCGCAACGGGTGCTGAGCCGCGACCAGTTGCTCAACCTGACCCAAGGCCGAGATGCCGATCTGTTCGACCGCTCCATCGATTTGCTGGTGAGCCGCCTGCGTCAGCGATTGAAAGATGACTCACGGGAGCCGACCTACATCAAGACCGTGCGCAGCGAGGGCTATGTGTTTTCCTACCCGGTGGAGATGCTCGAGGCGTAGGCATCAAACTTTTCCAGGGGTTTTGTATCCGTCTGTATATGAACCCCGTCCAGATACGCAACAGCCGATTTCAAGTCGTTCAGGCACACATCCGCGATACACCCCGGCGTTTAACTGTGACCACCAGCTAGCACGAGCTACTGACCACTCACTACTTAAGCGCACGGAGAATCAACCATGTTCAACTTCTCGAAAGTTTCGTCCCTGGCACTCGGCCTGGCCTTGGTAGGCGGTCTTGGCCTGTCGAACCTGGCCTCGGCCAACACCGCGACGGTGGCGACCCCGACTGCCGCTCAGGCGCTGTTGGCAGAAGGCGGTGCCGATCGTTTGCAGGAACTGCGTGAGCGAGTTGCCGAAGGTGGCTCCGATCGCTTGATCCAGAATCGTGTTGCCGAAGGGGGTGCAGACCGTTTGCAGGAATTGCGTGAACGTGTCGCCACGATCAGCCCGGGCAACGCCCTGCGCGGCGGTGTGATCGTCGCGGAAAACCGTGCCGAGTTCGGTTCGAAATATCAGCGCTACTGATCGCGTTCTACCTTGCAACACCATCTCTAATGTGGGAGCGAGCCTGCTCGCGAAGACGGACTACCAGTCAATATCAGTATCGACTGACACGCCCTCTTCGCGAGCAGGCTCGCTCCCACAGTTTTTCGACACCCCGCCCCCCATAAATCCTCATCTCTGACACAAAAGCCCCGGTGATAGTCCGGGACAGTGGCACTGTGCCTGTACTAAGATTTGCGCTTCATTACATCAAGGACGATTCATGAAGCGCTTTGCCGGTTGCCTGCTGTATTTCCTGACGCTGAATGCGCTCGCGGCCGATCTGACCCTGCTCACCGACAACCACCCGCCCCTGCATTTCCAGCAAGGTGGCCAGTTTGTGGGTTTTGGCGTGGAGGTGGTCCAGGCGCTGGCCGAGCGCACCGGCGATCACGTGAGCCTGCAACAACTCCCGTTGCTGCGGGCCTTGCACGTGGCCAGCACTGAACCGGCTACCGGGGTCTTTACCATCTTGCGCACCGCCGAGCGCAATGATCAGTACCAGTGGGTCGGGCCATTGATGGAGGTGGAAACGGCACTGTACTCCGCCGATAGTACCCGCCCCCCCGTGCACAGCTTGCTCGAAGCCGGCAACGTGGGCCGGATCGTCGTTCCGCGTAAATGGCTGGTCTACAGCTACCTGCAGGCGCAGGGCCTGACCAATCTCTACGGTGTCGCCTCGCCCGAACAAATGATGCGCCTGGCGCGCATGGGTCGTACCGACTTCGTGGTGGCCGACACCCTGTCCATCGCCTCCATGGCCCGTGAAGAAGGGTTGGCGCCCAGCCAGTTGCACTACCAGATGCCCTTGATGCAGCAAGGCAGCTACATTGCCTTTTCCCTGCAGACCGATGTGCGCCAGGTCGCACGCTGGCAGCAGGCATTGGACGAGATGGCCCGCGATGGCCGTCTGCAACAGATCAAGCAGCGCTGGCTCAGCGACAGCACACCGCGCTGAACAGGATCAACGCATTCGATAACGACTATTGGCAAGGGTGTTTTCTCATCGGCGCGCTCCAGCACTACAGTGGCCCCATCTTCTTCCCACGCTCTGGAGCAACATCATGAAAAGCATCATCGGTCTCGGTTTCGCCCTTTCGGTTCTTGGCGCCACTTCCGCCATCGCCGCCCCCCATGCCTCCGCGCCAATCGTCGCGGCGACCAACGTCAGCCAACCGGCCACGCTGAATGTGAACACCGTCAGCAACGACCGCCAGGACAGCCAGAAAGCAAAACTCTACGTCGCGGAAAACCGGGCTGAGTTCGGTTCCAAATATCAGCGCTATTGATCAACGGCCTTGGGCTTGGCCTTTGTAGGAGCGAGCCTGCTCGCGAAAAACGTCCAGACAACGCGCTCAACCAGACAGGGCGCGTTATCGTTGACGTCCATCGCGAGCAAGCTCGCTCCTACCGCTAGCCCCCAACCAATCGCGCGGCGAGGGCCTTGGCCTGACTCGCCACATCAGTGACAGCCGTACTCTCCCACCACATCCCCCGTAACGGCGGCCCCATGGCGAACAGCCGTGCACTCGCCCGCCCATCAGCCTCCAGCACCGCCCCATCCACCTGGGCAGCGATCCCCAGCGCCAACGGCCCCGGCTTGATCAGTCCCCGTGCCAGCAACTGTTGCGGCAGCGGTCGCGCGACCCGTCGCCAGTCGTACTCGATGCCGCTGGAGTTGATCAACGCCGCGCCACTGACGACCGTCGCATGAGCCTCGCCTCGACGTCGAATACGGATACTGACCTCACCGTTCACAGACGGCTCAAGCCCTTTGAAGGACGCAGCCTGAATCCGCAACCGCCCCTCCCCGTGCAAGCGCGCCACCAGTTCGGCGCTCAGCGGTGGCGAGCGGTGGTGATGACTTTCCCACCATGGCCGCACATGCCGCACGAACTGGCGACGCTGCACATCAGTGGCCTGGTTCCACAAGCGGCCGATGTGCGCGCGCACGGTGTCCAGCGGCGCCTGCCAGTCGATGCCTTGGGCCACCGCGTCACGGCAATGCCTACGCAGTTCGCGCACCAGTTCTCGCGGCGTGCGAAGGCTGTGATCCTCAGCCAGGAAATCCGTCCAGGCCGGGGGTTGCCGCCGCACGTGAGGCAACAAGCCATGACGGGAAAACACTTCGATCGGTCCGCGATGCCCGGCCTGCTCCAGCGACACCACGGCATCGACCATGGTCAGGCCCGAGCCGATAATCAGCACCGTCGCCTGAGGATCCAGCTGCCGCATGGCGGTTACATCCCATGGATCAAGCGCCGCTGCGTTCAAACCGCTGGATTGGGTCTGCGGTGTGCGGGCGGCGGGGAACATACCGGTGGCGAGCACGGCGAAGGCGCCCTGCAAACGCTGACCGTCGCTCAAGGTCAACCGAACCGCCTGCGCATCGGTTTGCAGATCGACCACCTCAGCCCGTACATGCTCGACCGTCGAACCGTTCAGCGCCCCCACCGCCTGCGCCTCGGCCAGGCGCTGCTGCACGTACAGACCAAAAATCCCCCGTGGCGGGAACAGTTCACTCACCGGCACATGTTGTTCATCCGACTCCGGCCAGCCACCGGCAGCGATGAATTCGGTCAGCCATTGGGTCAGGTCGTCGACGTTGTCCGGGTCGACGCTCATGCGCGCCGCATTGCCATTGAGCGTATGGCCCAACTCAACAGCGCTGTACGCCTCGCCCCGGCCCAATTCGGCGCGGGGTTCGATCACCAGCACCTGGCGACGGCCCGGCAGGCGCAACAACTGCGCCGCCAGCATCGCGCCGCTCAGGCCGCCGCCGACGATCAGGATGTCCGCGTGACGGATGGCGTCGGTTGCCTGTCCGTTTTGGATTTCACTCATGCCGTTCTCACTGGTTCCAAATAGAAGTCATGCAACCCGTCCCGGGCCAACAACGCTTCGTTGCTGTCAGGACGATAATAGGCGTCAAAGCCCTGGAATAGTCATCCGGCAGTACCAAAGTAGGATGCGCCCTCAGCACCCTACCTTGTGGGAGCGAGCCTGCTCGCGATGGCGGACTGGCAGGCAGCATCGATGTTGCCTGTGCCGGCCTCTTCGCGGGCAAGCCACGCTCCCACAGGTCTTTTTGGTGTTCACAAATTTTGCAATCGTCCCCGGACCCTGTGGGAGCGTGGCTTGCCCGCGAAGGCATCTACGCAGACACCACCTTCCGCTCCTGCTGCCGCAACGCCCCAAGGTCACGATAGCCACTGCCCGGATGTACCTGCGGCAACCTCGCCCCTTCTCCAAACAACTTCTCGCGCAAGGTCCCCGGCGCATATTCGGTCTTGTACGCCCCGCGCTTCTGCAGTTCCGGCACCAGCAATTCCACGGCGTCGATGAAGGTTTCGTGGGTCAGCGCGTACGCCAGGTTGAAGCCGTCGACATCCGTGTCCTCGACCCATTCCTGCAGCAGGTCGGCGACGGTTTCCGGGCTGCCGACAAACAGCGGGCCAAAACCGCCGATGCCCACCCAGTCGGCCAGTTCGTTGGGTGTCCAGACCTTGTTCGGGTCCGCCGTGGAGAACGCCTCGACCGCCGATTGAATGGCGTTGGTGTGCACATGCTTGAGGGGTTCATCGGGTTTGAACTGGCTGAAATCGATCCCGGTCCACCCCGAAATCAGCGCCATGGCGCCTTCGTAGCTGACCCAGGTTTTGTACTCCTCGAACTTGGCTTTGGCCTTCGCGTCGGTTTCGCCGAGGATCACCGTTTGCAGGTTGAAGATCAGGATCTTCGACGGATCTCGCCCGGCCTCCGCCGCGCGACGACGGATGTCAGCCACGGTTTTCTTCAACAGGATTTTCGACGGCGCGGCAACGAAGACGCATTCGGCATGCTCGGCGGCGAATTGCTTGCCGCGACTCGATGCGCCGGCCTGATACAAAACGGGAGTCCGTTGCGGCGAGGGTTCGCACAGGTGAATGCCCGGCACCTGAAAGTGTTTGCCGACATGCCGGATTTCGTGGATTTTGCTCGGGTCGCTGAACACGCGGCGCTCACGGTCGCGCAGGATGGCGCCCTCTTCCCAGCTGCCTTCCCACAGCTTGTAGCAGACTTCCAGGTACTCCTCGGCGAAGTCGTAGCGGGCGTCGTGTTCGGTCTGGGTTTTCTGCCCGAGGTTTTTCGCGCCGCTTTCCAGGTAGGAGGTGACGATGTTCCAGCCGGCGCGGCCCTTGGTCAGGTGATCGAGGGTCGACAGGCGTCGGGCGAACGGATACGGATGCTCGAACGACAGCGAGGCGGTCAGGCCAAACCCCAGATGTTCGGTGACCAGCGCCATCGGCGGGATCAATTGCAGGGGATCGTTGACCGGCACCTGGGCCGCCTGCCGAATCGCCGCATCGCCATTGCCGTTGTAGACGTCGTAGATCCCCAGCACGTCGGCGATAAACAAACCGTCGAACTTGCCACGCTCAAGGATCTTGGCCAGGTCGGTCCAGTATTCCAGGTCCTTGTACTGCCACGAGCGATCCCGTGGATGCGCCCACAGCCCGGGCGACTGGTGGCCGACGCAGTTCATGTCAAAAGCATTAAGACGAATTTCACGGGCCATCAAACGGCGCTCCGAAGCGTGGGGAATGAATTCCCGTGGCTTTTGCAGGAGTCGTGCCTGATTACTTACTCGTTACATATCAATCAGTTACAGATAAATCAGAGAAAACCCCACAGCTTTGGAGCAGCAAAGTGTTTATCCGGTGTTGATCGGCCAACAGTTCAAATCACCACGTTGCGCACAAACCGCACGGCCACCGGGCCTTCGTTGCGATAGGAATGCGGCTGGTTGCTGGCGAACATGAAGAACTCGCCTGCGTTGATGTGATGCGGTACGTCGCCGACCATCAGGGTCAGGCAACCTTCGAATACGTAGAACTGTTCGCTCCAGCCATCGGCGTCCGGCTCCGAGGGGTAGTGCTCACCCGGTTCGAGACGCCACTCCCAGAGCTCGACCTCTCGGCTGGCGTTGGCCTTGGCCAGCAACACGGCTTTGCTGCCGGGGATGGTCCCGGCCCAGGCCAGTTCGTTGATGCGGCTATGATCACGCACGTCGGGGGCCTGGATCAGGTCGCTGAACGCCACGTCCAGGGCCTCGGCGACACGATCGAGGGTGGTCAGGCTGACGTTCTTTTCACCGGCCTCGATGGCCACCAGCATGCGCCGGCTGACACCGGATTTTTCCGCCAGGGCGGTCTGGCTCATGTCGGCGGCATGGCGCAGACGACGAACATTCTGGCTGACGTGTTGCAGGACCGAAGCCCGTTGCGTGGAATCTTTGTGCACTATATTGCTCACTGGGTGGTGTTGCGCAGTATACTGCCCAACTTCGGTCGCATTGTGCGTCCCCCTCAAATAGTGTGCAAGATCATGACGTCGGTGAACTCCCCCCAGGCTTCCTCCCGTTTCCTGCGGCTCAGCAAGGCTGAGTGCGTGCTGGTGCTGATCACCATGGTCTGGGGCGGGACCTTTTTGCTGGTCCAGCATGCGATGACCGTCAGCGGACCGATGTTTTTCGTCGGCCTGCGCTTCGCCGCCGCCGCCACCCTCGTCGCCCTGTTCTCCTGGCGCAGCCTGCGGGAACTGACCTTGTTCGAGCTCAAGGCCGGCGCCTTTATCGGCGTGGCGATCATGCTCGGCTACGGCTTGCAGACTGTCGGCCTGCAAAGCATTCCCAGCAGCCAGTCGGCGTTTATCACCGCGCTGTACGTGCCCTTCGTGCCCTTGCTGCAATGGCTGGTGCTGGGGCGCCGTCCGGGGTTGATGCCCAGCATCGGGATCATGCTGGCGTTCACCGGGTTGATGCTGCTGTCGGGGCCTGCCGGCGCGTCCTTCCATTTCAGCCCCGGTGAAATCGCCACGTTGATCAGTGCTATCGCCATTGCGGCGGAGATCATTTTGATCAGCACCTTTGCCGGTCAGGTCGATGTGAAACGGGTGACGGTGGTGCAACTGGCGGTCACATCCTTGCTGTCGTTCCTGATGGTGGTGCCGACCCAGGAGCACATTCCGGACTTTTCCTGGCTGCTGCTGTGCAGCGCCCTGGGGTTGGGCGCGGCGAGTGCGGCGATTCAGGTGGCGATGAACTGGGCGCAGAAGAGTGTTTCGCCGACTCGCGCAACCTTGATCTATGCCGGTGAGCCGGTATGGGCCGGGATTGTCGGCCGGATCGCCGGGGAGCGACTGCCGGCGATTGCCTTGCTGGGGGCCGGGTTGATCGTGGCGGCGGTGATTGTCAGTGAGTTGAAGACCAAGGGTAAGAATGCCGAGGCTGAGGAAGCGTTGGAGCGGGAAACCCAAGGTTAAACCACAATGATTGTGGCGCCGGATAGATAGCTTTCGCGAGCAGGCTCGCTCCCACAGAGGAATGCATTCCAAATGTGGGAG
>NZ_JABFMU010000108.1 GCF_013359695.1 Pseudomonas sp. C2B4 | reverse complement strand
TGCCGGGCAGGTAACCCATTTGCGC
Organism: Pseudomonas sp. C2B4; assembly: GCF_013359695.1. Classification (GTDB taxonomy): domain Bacteria; phylum Pseudomonadota; class Gammaproteobacteria; order Pseudomonadales; family Pseudomonadaceae; genus Aquipseudomonas. The sequence continues at coordinate 7,830 of NZ_JABFMU010000108.1, read as the reverse complement.
CGCCAGGACCGGGCCAACCAAAGGCCCCGCGCCGGCGATGGCCGCGAAGTGGTGACCGAACAGTACGTGTTTGTTGGTCGGTACGTAGTCCAGGCCATCGTTGTTGAGCACGGCGGGGGTCGCTCGATTGGGATCGAGCTGCATCACTTTATTGGCGATGAACAGGCCGTAGTAGCGGTAGGCAACAAGGTAGATAGCGACGGCTGCGACGACGATCCAGAGGGCGTTGATCGCTTCGCCGCGGCGCAGGGCCACGACACTCAGCGCAAACGCTCCCAGGACAGCCACGGCAAACCAGGCGAGGTGTTTAGCCAGACGGGGCATAGAGGGTCTCCTGCCGACAGCTCGTGACTGCGGCGGTAATTTTTATAATTGTGTCCGCTGTGCGGAGCTGGCCCAATATCCGCGCATGCCGTCCACAAATAAATCCGCGTTACTACGTACGTGGCGTCTACGTAGTTCTACGTAGACGCCTCCTATTCCCCCCTGTGGGGAAGGTTCTTTGTGGCGAGGCCTAGGTGATCATTAGAAATGAGAGCGGTGTCATTAGAAATGAGAACGACCCCGCACTGACCCAAATCTTGGACAATTTGCCCACTTTTAGCGGTCAAAAATTCAAAAACACAGAATACGTGGACTTGTGGTCGACTCAGGACAGAATTCATGCAGTTTCCGTCGGGCGCACCGCAAAAGATGTGCTTTTAATCGTGTGTATCGCGATCCGACTGATACCTTGGACCCTTTCCCACTGTTCATGATGGGCAAACATCAGTGCAAATCTGGACCCGCTGTTGACCGAATATATCAAATGGTGGATCGTATTTTTTTGCTCACAGGATCCTACTATGGCTGTGCGTCGGGATATTTTATTACGTGAGCAGCAAATGCTTGAACAGGCAAAGAAATCCATCCTAGACAGTGGAGACTTTTTCCCACCGGACCAAATTGCGCAACGACTCGGCCTATCTCCTGTGTCACCTATTTCGGCTTTAAATGAGTGGGAAGCTGGAGGACATATTTTTTCTATTGAGCACGCAGGCTACCCATTGTTTCCAATCTATGCCTTCGAGGACGGTAGTGGACACAGGCCGGTATCTCACGTAAAGACAATACTCGATGTGTTGAGAACGAAGAAAGATGGGTGGGGAATCGCATTTTGGTTCGCCTCTAGCAATGCATACATTGGAGGGTGTCGACCGCAGGACATTCTTTTATTCGATGCCGGCAAACTTCTGCTCGCAGCCTTGGCTGAGGTGTCAGGAGTTACTCATGGATAGATTATATCGGCTTGCCGCCATTCCCGATTGCCATCCGTTCCGGAACGTCACATTCATGGGGCGAGGATTTTTTCCTATTTAACATTCCCTCCTCTCCATCTCTTTGTTCCTTTTGGCGAAATTAGGAGCAAGCCGCTTTCCCATGCTTGGTGATCACTAAGATTTGGGGCGGATTGACGGCCCGGCGAGTCTGCCTAGCGGCTCGTGCGCTGAATCCAATTGCAAAGCGAGATCAAGAAAACGATTTGACGCTTTTTCGGATCTAGCAGACAGTCTCCGCCGGGCCTCTGTTTCAAATTGAAACTTCATGGCCCATTTCGATGTTGTCGCCTTCCGCCTACCTTTCATTACCATCCCCTCACGCGCTTGACGAGAAACGCCTTTCTGCCCCACTGGCCACAAGCAACTACTTCCCTCCTTCATCTGCGTAAAAGAAAAGCGCCAGATAGCTGATTCAGCGGAAAGATGCACGATAGCTTCCAACGGAGACAGACCGTTCGCTCAACTGGAGCGAGTTAATATGACCTCGTAATGGATAAGATCTACATCAGAAAACGGCCAGCAGTTGCTGACGATAATTCTTCGAAAAGCTAATTTGATAAGTCGATGTATGGGGCAAATCGACATGCGGTAAAAAATTCTGCGCTGTAGCGGTAGGTGTTGAGCTTACTGGGCTCCCAAGATGGCTGTTCACGGAACAATCCAATTCACCTTCGATGAGGCAAGCTTCAGGTACAACTGCACCTACAGCGCAAACAACAGCCAAATCTTCCGGCAAATCATCGGCAATGCGCTGAGAAAATCGTTTTAGCGTCGGCTCCGCCAAGACGAACAACCAAGCTTGATCGTCAATCTCACCCATACGCCGAAGGACTCTTCCCAGCACCTGACGATAGTGCAGTTCAGTACGAATTCGACTTAGGTAGCAGCAGACCTGGAGCCGGGGAATATCCGTACCCTCGCTGATCATGCCCACCGCAACAATCCAACGGCAGTCGCTATTTTTGAACCCGTTGATTACCTGTTGCGCGTCCGGAGTCCTGGTGGTTACGACCTGGAAGCTTTCACCCTTGTCCTTCAACGCCATAGCGACTTGGTGAGCATGCTCAATATTCGTGGCGACAACCAAGGCCGCGGCATTCGGTTTTAGCATGCGCACTTCATCGAGTTTCCTGCTCCCCAAGTCGAGCAACTGGTTGAGCGCTTCCTCATGACAAATCAAGTCTTCATATGAAACCGGTGACTCGCGCAGTAGCTTAGCGATGCTGGGAAAAAGCTTAACGGAACTGTCGTTCGCGAAATCCTCTTGAAGTCTCAGCATCTGATTATCCAGCAGTACAATGCGAGGTGACCGACAAACTCCGTCAGCAATCGCCTCTTTGAGGCCGTATCGATAGTCACAAATCAATCGGCCTTCTGGGTTGGAGTACCGAGCCAGAGCAATGCCTCTATCATCGGAGCGCCAAGGCGTACCCGATAGAGCCAAAGTAAAGGCGGCCCGGTCCTGCATCTTCAAAAGAATTTGTTGCCCCCAAGCATTGCTCAAAAGCGGATCGTATCCTGAGCAATGATGGATCTCGTCGAACACCGCAAACACACGGTAGTCATCGAAAAGCTTCCAGAAGGCCGCATCCTGATGCTCCATGGCTTGGTACGTACTTGCGGTACCAACAGCACCGATAAGTCCATCAAGGCGCCTCCCCAACACAGCAGAGAACGTAGTGCGAAAGCCATCAACGACTTGGCATGACGGGGCAAAACAGAGTACGAGATCAATCTTGCCCTGCTCCAACAGTTGTCGAGCCAGTTCTGCGGCCATGCGAGTTTTCCCCGCCCCGGGCGTTGCCTGACAGAAGAAATGCGGTGTCGTTCTGTAATGCTCAAGCGCAATTTCAATACATTGGCTCTGCCATTTTCTCGGCGGTGTTTTCATCGCGCGGACATGACTGTCTTGAGCGTCTTTTCGACCGCTCGGAGATGCCCTAAAAGACGAGAGCTTCGGTCTCGTGCTTCCAGATACTCGCTTTCAACTTGGTCTCTCAGATGCGGCATTTCATCGAGCAGCTGCTTATACCGCTCCGCCTCTCCCATCGAAGACAGGAAGTCGAGCCGAATCTCTTTAAGTATGGATTCTAAGTGCTCGATCACATCTGGACTTGATCGCTCTGGGTCAATGCTTTGCAATGGGCTTTGTAATGGGCTTTGTAATGGCTGTTCCATGGGTTTAATCACCGGTTTAGCACTACTTTCGTACCCATTATCGATGAGCTCCACCTGCAGGTTCGCCGGAATGCTTTGCCAGTGATAGATCTGCCCCCGCTTTTGTCGGTTTTCATCCTGAATGACCCATCCGGTACGCAGCATGCGTCGGATCTGTTCATAGACATATCGACGCAAGTCGCTGTTGTTGAAATTCATACCCGTTAGGTGAGCAGCGTATGCGTCACGTAGGTCCTGAGTCGTAAACTGACGTAGATGCCCCTGCTGAAACAGGTCGTAGAGCCGCCTGTCGAGGATGAATAAATCGGGTTTCATGCAGGCACCTGAGAGGGAAATTCGCGGAACAGTCAAAATGCGGATTATAATCCGTGGTTGATTCATCCGCAAACGCACGATAGTGCCGCCTCAGTGGGAACCGAGGCGGTTATGCATCAGCTTGCAAAGGCATTGGGCGACAGAATACGAACACAAAGGAAGGCCAAAGGATTTTCCCAAGATGCCTTGGCGCATTCTTGCAGTGTTGATCGTAGCTATATGGGGCGTATTGAGCGCGGTGAAGTCAACATCACCGTGGAAAAACTATATCGCATAGCCACCGTATTGGAGTGTGAGCCTCAATTCCTCTTGCCTGAAGCGCTGTCTCTCCACGAATTTGCTTCTGATCTGGCTGCAAGCGACTGAGCCAACAAGCACGAGCTAGCTATCTCTATCGGTTTTTGTTGCCGACCGAACGTTTCTAGTGACTGGGCTACTCCCAGCCTCTCCAGTTCGAAATGATCCATGCGCAACCAGCCGTAAAAATCTGCGCGCTTTCATGCGATACGGATGTGCCGGATACTAAATGGCAAAGCTCGAACCATTGAGGTGCGTCATGCTTGCCGAAATACTGAACGATGATTTTCATCGTGCCTTCCGCAGCCGGTTGTCAGAATTTCTTAATGTCCCCATTGATGCTTCAGACTCGGACATCCACGAGATGATCAACGCAGGCTTCTCAGCCGACCGGATCAATATTTTCTGCGAGCTAGGCAAAGTCCCCCCGCAACAACGTGATCAGATCATCCCTCACAAGACACTCAGTTCCAGGTTGACATGGGGGCAAAAACTCACGATAGATGAGAGTGACCGCCTATTTAGAAATGCCTATATCTTGGCTATGGCGGAAGTGGTGTTTGGGAACCAAGAAAAAGCACGCTCGTGGCTTTCGAAACCCAAGAATCGTTTTTCAGGAAAAGATTCAATCACTATGCTCACAACTACGCCCGGTGCTCGCCAAGTCGAGGAGTTGCTAATACAAATCGCTGAAGGTTTTGCGCATTGATCGAAGAGTCATAAGCTATGATGACTGCAACGACGATGTTCGTCTTAGTCTTAATGGAGGGCTTCGTTCGCGTCACACCCGTTAACGGCAAGCATCTGTCCGGTAGTAGCTGACTACTGCCCTTCGAGACAGACAACAATCGGCAAAAGCTGCCCCGCCGCGCCTGCGTTCTTCAATAGCAGCAAATGATGCCGACCAGCGGACGGCGGAGCTTAAACCGTGAAAATGTTGCTAGCGACGATCAATTGATTGACCGTTTTGGCTAAGTCCTGCTTCCCGCGAGTCCCACATGAACTGGCGCGCCATGCGTAACAGTGCTTTTTGTCGGGGAGCTGATTTGGACCAATGAGTTTCAGACAATCGATGATGAACCCGCCCTGCTGAAAGAGGGTCAGCCGCCCCCCCTCACTGAAGCGGAATCTGGGCAATCGGCGCATTTTACTTGCATTGGCAAAATGATATCTTCGGGTCTGGCTTGGTCTGCTCCGCTCATGCTCCTCCAAACTTTGTAAAATTTTAAAGGATTAAAATGGACGATAAAAGTCTGAAAATAACACGAAACTTGAAGGTGGGTGCTCTTGATGCGGAGGGCGACGCTGACCTGCTGAACCGGTGCTTCGTCGACAACGGCTATTTGAACCGGCTAATGGATGTAGACTCTCCTGAGTCAATAATTTTGGGGCGTACTGGATCGGGTAAAAGCGCTTTACTTTATAAGATTCAATCCATGGCTCAAAAAGTTGTCAAACTTGATCCTAACGATATTTCTGTCCGATTTTTAGAATACTCCGATATTATTCAGTTTTTTTTGCGCACTGAATATAAATCTTGATCTTTTTTATAAGTTGTTATGGCGCCATGTACTAACTGTGGAGTTTCTGAAGCTCAGGTATGATATAAAAAATGAGTTTGAAAGCAGAAGCTTTATCGATGGGCTTGTCAGTAAATTTAACAGGGATGTAACTAGGAAGAAAGCGCTGGAGTACTTTAGTGAGTGGGGAGACCGCTTTTGGCTAGATACAGATGAACAGCTCAGGATAATAACAAACAAGCTGGAATCTGATACAAAAAGTTCAATAGGCGCCAAGTACGCCGATATTACTCTCTCGCTAGATGGTGCAAAAAAACTATCTGATGAAGACAGAGTCGAAATAAAGCAGCGCGCCAGTCTTGTGGTTAACGGTTTACAGATACGTAAGCTTAACGAAGTATTAGACTTGCTGGCTGAACATTCCTTCGATGATCCTCAGAAAAGATTTTACATACTAATTGACCAGTTGGACGAGGAATGGGCCAGCACAGAGACTAGGGTTCGGTTTATCCGAGCTTTAATAGAGGAAATTAAAACGTTTCGCCGAATCCGGCAGACGAAAATAATAGCAGCGTTGCGGAAGGACTTGCTGGTTCTAGTATTTGACATGACTCGCGACTCGGGATTTCAAGAGGAGAAATATGAATCATATCTCCTTGAGCTAAGATGGTCCCCTGAGGAGTTGGCACGTCTAATAGAATTGCGAATAAACGAGGTCTTCAAGAGTCAATACACTAAGCAATTGGTGCACTTCGACGATGTTTTTCCGAAAGCCCGTAAGGGAGGAGGACAAACTGCAATGGAGTTTATTGTTGAACGTACCTTGCGACGCCCGCGCGACATATTACAGTTCGTCAACGAGAGCTTTGTTATCGCTGCGGATCGTGAACGTATCTCTTGGAGGTCTCTGTTTGCGGCTGAAGCGCAATATTCAGAGAAACGTTTAAAATCATTGAAAGAAGAATGGAGTGAGGTTTACCCATCTTTTGAAGATGCGATAGAAATTCTCCGTGGTTTAAAAGCAACTTTCACCCGCTCAATGATTAAAGATGCAAGACTGGAAGATGTTATGTTGGCGCTCTATGATCATGATACCTCTGACCCATGCGTAGCTGTAGTGAAAAAATACTACGATGGCCAAGGTGTTAAGGAGTCTGACGTTCTGTCAAGCTTACTTTCTTGTTTGTATAGGGTAGGTGCGGTTGGAGTGAAAACTGGGGCTATGGATACGTATATCTGGTGCTACGTTGACCAGGCTTCAGTTACTAGGGGCGAAATTAAGCGAATTGAACATTTGAAAATTCACAAAATGCTTTATCGTGCTCTTGACGTTATTACTGAGCAAAGAGAGATATTTGAAGCCGAAGACCTAGACTAAAAATGCTGTCTTTGCTTGGCATGGTCGCCGCTATGGTAACAACTCCCTGAATGGCCTTTCAGTACAGATGACTAGGTATTGCTGAAACCCATGCTGTTGATTCCACTGAGAGGCTGCTTCTGGCCGATTTCTGCCGGTCGCAACCGTCAGCTTAGGGTCGAATAGCGACCACCAGCTATTATGGCTGATCCACCCTTGTTCTCCTCTCAACGTGGAGGACGAGCCATGAACACTATTGCTACATACCGCCATCAGCCTTGGAACAAGGGAAAGCTTGTTGGGCAGAAAGCACCGCTTAGAGTTAGAGATATCTGGGCTATCCGCGTAAGGCTTCAGCTGGCTGAGAAAACGCGTGATTTGGCACTGTTCAACATGGCCATTGATAGCAAGCTGCGTGCCTGTGACCTAACCAAGTTGCGAGTTCGAGACATCGCCCATGGAGAGCATGTTTCGTCACGGGCCATCGTGATGCAGCAAAAAACTCATCACCCAGTGCAATTTGAAATCACTGAGCAAACTCGAACAGCTCTGGAGGCTTGGATGCACCAGGCGCATCTCCGCAGCGAGGACTTCTTGTTCCCGAGCCGATTGCACGCGTCGGACCATCTTTCCACCAGGCAATACGCTCGAATAGTGAAAGCTTGGGTAACCACCATTGGCCTTGATCCAACTACATACGGAACTCACACGCTAAGGAGAACCAAGGCTTCATTGATCTATCGCAGGACGAAGAACCTGAGAGCAGTTCAACTCCTACTTGGTCATACGAAGGCTGGTTGCAGGATCTGAGTGCAACACGGTTATTGAATTGAAGCGGGAGCAT
>NZ_JABFMU010000107.1 GCF_013359695.1 Pseudomonas sp. C2B4 | reverse complement strand
TTCTGGTTTGATGGTGGCTGTTCTACCGCTTTCGCGAGCAGGCTCGCTCCCACAGGGGAATGCATTCCAAATGTGGGAGCGAGCCTGCTCGCGAAGACGGCATCACAGTCAACGCATATGACCTTGATTCACCCCCGTCACGGCGCCTGAAAGGTCTGCAGATAAGCCAGCAGATCATCGATCTTTTCCTGATCGCTGATCCCCCAGAAAATCATCCGCGTACCGGAAACCACCGCCTTCGGTTCCTCGATATACGCCGCCAGTTTTTCCCGCGTCCAAACGATGCCTGAGTTCTTCATGGCATCAGAGTACTGATAGTCCGTGGTGCTGCCGGCAGCACGTCCGACAATACCGTTGAGTTGCGGGCCGAAGAATGCGCGCGCGCCCTCCCCGACCTGATGGCATCCGCCGCACACCCGCTTGAACAGTTTCCCGCCCGCCTCGGCGTCACCCTGTGCGTTCGCTTGCGCAGCGAACAGGCCTGAAACCAGGCTCAAAAGGAGGGTCATCACGGCCGCTTTGTTCATCTACAGCTCCAGATCAGGCGTTGCCTACCGCAAAAAATGGCCACCATTTGATCACGACTTGATCGCTTTCCCGAAGGACTTCAGACGCACAATGCCAAAGCCTGCCGTCCATCCCGCCAACGAGCGCGCAGCCGAGGCCCGCCTAGACTAGCCTATCAACGCGTCTCAACTGCAAAGCGCATCGACTCACCCGGTGAGTGGCGTGAACACCCGCCACCGCGCCTCAATGAAGGGAGGGACAACCATGAAAATTGTCGTCATCGGCGGTACAGGCTTGATCGGAACCCAGCTCTGCAAAGTTCTGCGCGAAGGTGGACATGATGTCGTGCCCGCCACGCCCAGTACCGGTGTCAACGCCGTCACTGGGGAAGGTTTGCAGGCAGCCCTGCAAGGCGCCGAGGTGGTGGTCGACGTCGCCAACTCCCCCTCGTTCGAAGATGCCGCTGTGCTGGAGTTCTTCGAAAAATCCGGACGCAACCTCGCCGCCGCCGAGAAGGCCGCCGGGGTCAAGCACCACGTCGCCCTGTCGGTCGTGGGGACGGAACGGATGCTCGAAAGCGGTTACTTCCGCGCCAAAATGGCCCAGGAGGAATTGATCAAGAAAGCCGGTGTGCCCTACACGATTCTGCGCGCCACGCAGTTTTTCGAATTCCTCGGCGCCATCGCGCAATCCGGCGCTCAAGCAGACGGCACCATTCGCCTGACCTCGGCCGCCCTGCAGCCGATTGCCTCGGCCGATGTCGCGGCGGCGCTGGCAAAAATCGCCGTGGCGGCGCCCACCGGCAAGACCGAGGAAGTGGCCGGCCCCGACAAGCAGCCCCTGGTGTCGTTCGCCAAAACCTACCTGCAACACACAAACGATCAGCGCGAAGTGATCACTGACGATAACGCCGGTTACTACGGCGCGATCATCAACGACCAGTCGCTGACTCCGGGGGCCAATCCCATCCTCGGAAAAATTCACTTCGATCAATGGCTGAAGAGTACCAACGCCTAGCGCTGACGGACGGTGGGCGTACCACTCGCCCCTGCCCGGTCAGGCAATAGCACCCACTCATTCATTTCATCAGGAGCGTCCCATGCGTACCCCCGCTCTCCTCGCCCTGCTTGCCCTGTCGTTCAGCGCCACACCGGCCCTGGCTGCCGACGCGCCCCATCCGGACGTCAAGGAGGTGTCGGTCACGGCACTGCCCGACTACCCCGGCAAGGAAGTATTGATGCTCACCGTCGAGTACCCGCCAGGCGGTGCCGACCCGGTTCACCGGCACGACGCCCATGGGTTCATCTATGTGCTCGAAGGCTCCATCGTCATGGGGGTCAAGGGTGGCAAGGAAGTCACGCTGATGCCCGGACAAAGCTTCCACGAAGGCCCCAATGACATCCACACCGTGGGCCGCAATGCCAGTAACGAAAAACCTGCCAAATTCGTGGTGTTTCTGTTGAAGGACCAGGGCAAGCCACCGGTTTTACCGGTTCCCTGAACCTGCCACCTCTCGACGGTTGCCGACCCGTTGCCTTGCGCAAATACCGGGTCGGCAGCCACTTTTCCGGCCCTTCCCATACCTGTGTATGACGCGTTCATACCTAGATGTTTTGCTGCGCAACCTATGCATAAGTGACGTGATTACTGGGCCAATTATGATGCGGACATCGAATGTCAGGGCTGAAACGGCCTGCATTCCTGCCTGCCAGGTTATTGCTTGAATAACCCCTCTGACCCAAAAGGTGAACATGATGAACACCCCTCGCCACGCATTAGGGATTGCCCTTCTCTCGACCCTTGGTTTGATCGCGCCCCACCTTCATGCCGCCGAGGCGGGTGCCGGAACGGCCGGCGGCAGCACCGCCGCGCATAACGCTGCCGAAGGCGCCACCGACCGTATCAAGGAAAGGCAACTGGCCGCCGACGGTGCGGATCGTCTCAAGGGGAAACAGGTTGCTGAAGGCGGTGCTGATCGCCTGAAAGAACGCCAACTCGCCGAAGGTGGCGCCGATCGTCTCAAGGAACGCCAACTTGCCGAAGGTGGCGCCGATCGTCTCAAAGAACGCCAACTTGCCGAGGGTGGCGCCGATCGCCTCAAGGAACGCCAACTCGCCGAAGGTGGTGCCGATCGTCTCAAGGAACGCCAACTCGCCGAGGGTGGTGCCGATCGCCTGAGAGAACGGCAACTGGCGGCGGACGGTTCCGAACGGTTGAAACAAAACAACGTTGCGACGGGCGGCTACAACTCGATGCGCGGGACACGGGTGGCGGAAGGTGGTTCCGACCGACTGCTGCAGAACCATTACGCCGACGGCAGCAACGGCTACGATGCCAGCTCCGACGTCATGCCCTATTTCTGCCTGGAGTGCCGCTGACCGGCGATTGAGCCGAGGCAGAAAACAAAAATCCGGAGCCTGAGCAGGTCTCCGGATTTTTTTGGCGGCTGTGATTACTGAACGTTTTTCAGCTTGATCACATCACCGGAAACCTTGGTGGTGTAGCCATTGAGCACCCATGCCCAGAACCAGCGTTCCTGCACCTGGGTGTTGATCATGGCATCGCCGCCCTTGGCTTTGATCGCCTCGTTCTGTGCCCGCACAAAACGACTGTTCTGACGAATCGGGATCAGGTTGAACAGCATCAGGCCCGTGGCGCTCGCTTCGCTGTGCCCCAAGACGGTGTACTGGCTGCTGTCGTAATGCTGGGTGTTCATTGGCGCGCTGTTGCAACCGGCCAGCAACAACCCGAAGCAGGCACCCGCGATAACTTTACTGAGGTATTTCACTGTACAACTCCATGAGAAAACGCCCGGGATCCATCTCTCGAGCGGTGCACATTTTACCGAAAATAGTGGCAAAGAGATATCACCGCATCAACACCACAATCCCTGTGGGAGCGAGCCTGCTCGCGAAGGCGGCGTGTCAGGCAACAATATTGTCGACTGATGCACCGCTTTCGCGAGCAGGCTCGTTCCCACAGTTGATCGGTGTATTAAGGTCTCAGTCCTTGAAGTCCGTCGACAGCGCCAGCTCATTCCACTCGGCCAGTTCCTGGGCGACGAAACGGTTTTTCGCTTCGATGCGCGCGATGGTGTCGCTGCCCAGTGCCAGGCGTTGCGGTGGCTTCGGTGCATTGACCAGGGCCAACATGGCCTCGGCGAACTTCACCGGATCGCCCGGTTGGGCGTGGTTGGCGGCCTCGGCATGCTTGCGCATCGCACCCACCGTTTCGTCGTAATCCGGCAGTTCCAGCGCGGTCTTCACCAGCGATTGCTCGTCGAGGAAGTCAGTGCGGAAGAAGCCCGGCTCCACCACCGTGGCGTGGATGCCCAGCGGCGCCAGTTCCTGATGCAGCGCCTCGGTGATGCCTTCCACCGCAAACTTGGTGGAACCGTAGACACCCCAGCCCATGTAGGCCTGATAGCCACCGATGGACGAAATGTTGATCACATGCCCGGAACGCTGGCGACGCATGTGCGGCAGTACCGCGCGGGTCACGTTGAGCACGCCGAAGACGTTGGTAGCGAACAGACGCTCGGTCTCGCTGGCGCTGGTTTCTTCCACCGCCCCCAACACACCAAACCCGGCATTGTTGATCAGCACGTCGATGCGGCCAAAACGCTTGATGCCTTCTGCCACGGCCTGATGCGCTTCCTCCTCGCGGGTCACATCCAGTCGCACGGCCAGCAGGTTGGGATGATCGCCCAGTTTGGCGATGATTTCTTCGGGTTTACGAGCCGTGGCAATCACCGCGTCGCCGGCACGCAGGGCGTGTTCTGCGATCAGAGTGCCAAAACCACGGGAAGCGCCAGTAATGAGCCAAGTACGCATATCAACTCCTCCTGTCAGCGACCCGAGCGTGATTGCCGGGCCTTCTTGATGAGTTGACGCAACTTTAAAACTCCACTACTGATGTGATAATCCCAATAATTTTGCATGGCTTTGTGAAAGGTATTCACAGATGAAAGCACCTTCGGCAGCGGACCTTTCGATCTTCCTGTGCGTGGCCAATCACCTGAACTTCAGCCGGGCAGCGGTCGAACTGGGCGTGACGCCTTCAGCACTCAGCCACTCGGTGCGCACCCTGGAGAACCGGCTCGGCGTCAGGCTGTTCAATCGCACCACCCGTAGCGTCGGCTTGACCGAGGCCGGATTACGACTCTGCGCACGATTGAAACCGGCCTTCCGGGACATCGACGATGCCCTGGAAGACCTCAACCACTTCCGCGACAAACCCTCGGGCAGCCTGCGCATCACGGCCGGCCGCCAGGCCGCGGAACTGGTGTTGCTGCCACTGGCCAGCCGGTTCCTGGAGGTTTATCCGGACGTGAAACTGGAGATTGTGGCGGACGACGGCCTGGTGGATGTGGTCTCCGCCGGGTTTGATGCCGGCGTGCGTTTCGGCGCGCGGCTGGAGGCTGACATGGTGTCCTTGCCGATCGGCGCCTATATGCGCTCGGTGGTCGTGGGCTCGCCGGCGTTCTTCGCCCGGCACCCGGTTCCGCAGAAGCCCGAAGACATCCACGGCCTGCCGTGCATCCGTCATCGTTTTCCCAGCGGATCGCTGTATCGCTGGGAGTTCGAACGCGGCGGGATCGCCCAGGAAATCGAAGTCGACGGCCCGCTGACCCTGGGCGACGTGAGCCTGATGGTCGGCCCGGCGCTGCAGGGCACCGGCCTGGCCTACATTTTCGAAGACATGGTCAAGGCGCCGGTGGCCGACGGTTGCCTGATACAAGTGCTGGGCGACTGGTGTCCCTATTACCCGGGATTGCACCTCTATTACCCGAGTCGTCGCCACGTGCCGGCAACGCTCAAGGCCTTTATCGAGTTTGCCCGTGCCGATCGCGAGTCGAGCCCACGTCAGGGTCATCCTCAACCAGCAGCGCGGCCAGGCGCTTGATCAACGGCGTGGCCAGCAACACGAAAGGAATGAGGGTGGCCCAGGCCAGTAGCCAGGCCTTGAACCAGTACGCCATCAGTGCGCCGGAGGGTAGGCCGTCGGGGCTGGCAATCGCTGCGGCAATGGCACAGGTGATGGCCGACTGAATGACGCCAGCAACGTGCTGGCGGTAGCGCGGGGATAATCTGGGCATGCGGCGGACCTCGCGAAAGCATGGCGATGCCCCATGCAAGGGTGCACCGCCATGGGGTGGTTCAGGCTTTGAGGTAGTCCAGGGTCTGCGCCGTGGTCCACAGCGCGTTGGCGATGTAGCGGTAGTTGATCAGCGCCGCCAGGTAGCCATCGCCTTCCGGGGTGGTCGGGCCGGCGGTGGCGTCGCGGACGACGGCCACTTCAAAGCCCTGCTCCAACAGTTCGCGCAAGTGCGACTCGACACAGAGGTTCGCCGCCATGCCCGCCAGAATGATCTGCGATACGCCTTTCTTGCGCAGTTGCAGGGCCAGGTCGTTGGTTTCCGGACCGTACACCTTGTGCGGCGAGGCGATGATGGTTTTGCCGTCGAGGATGTACGGCTTGAACTCGGGCATGAAATCGGCGCCGGAGTTTTCGAAGCCATCGAGGGTCAGCGGCCCCTTGCGATCGAACATGCAGATGCTGTGCATGACCTTTTCCAGCGGCCCGCCGAAATGCCATTCGTGGTCGCACGGGTAGTAGTAATGCGGGGAAACGGCGACGGTGATGCCCGCGTCCTTGGCGGCAGCGAACAATTGCCCGAGGTGATTGACCACGTCGTGCTCGACGATGCTCTTGCCAAACACGCTCCAGCTCACGCCCTCGGGGCTGAGGAAGTCGATCTGCGGATCGATGACCACGAGTGCGGCGCGGGACAGGTCGAGTTTCATGCCTGGGTCCGGCAGCGCGGGTTCTGCAGGATCGGCGTACGGGGTGCGAATCGTATCGTTGCTCATGAGGTGGACTCCGGTGCGGGGAAAGAAAGTCGCGCAGAAAAATCGCTCTGCGCCGTAGCACCCGCCAGGGGCGTTGATTACCATCGGCGAGAACTGCATCCTACGGTCGCGCCCTGCTCCGCTTTTGCCAGGACGTACAGAGTCTTTACCCGGGCGTCTCCAACATGGATATCCTTTCCGAATTCTTCGAACGCACGCACCTGCAAGGCCGGTTGTTTTTCGCCGGTCCCATGGACGGCACGCTGGTACTCGACAAGCCGCCGGGCATGGCGTTCATCCATGTGATCAGTCGCGGCGGTATCGACATGGTGCAGCCGGGCGTGCCGAAAATATCCATCACCGAGCCCAGCGTGCTGTTTTGCCCCAGCAGTTGCCGATACCAGTTGCGCTCGAGTTCGGTCGAGGGCGCTGAGCTGATCTGCGCCTCGTTCCAGTTCGGGCGCAACGCGCTGCAACCCTTCCCTCTTGGGCTCAAGCAAACCCTGGTGTTTCCCTTCCGGGAACTGGACAACCTCACGCCCCTGCTCGGCACCCTGATCAACGAATTCCAGGACCAGGCCCCGGGCCGGAGCAAGGCACTGAACCTGTTGCTCGAATACCTCTTCGTACGGCTGGTACGGCGCTCGGTGATGGAAGGCAAGATCGCCAGCGGCCTGCTCTATGCCCTGCAGGACGGGCGTCTGGCAAGCGTGTTCAACCGGATCCACCAGGAGCCGGAAGCACTCTGGACCGTGGAGAAACTGGCTCACCTGGCGAACATGTCCCGCTCGAAATTCTCGGCGTGCTTCACCCGGATCATGGACATTTCACCGATGGGCTACGTCACGACCTGGCGCATGAAACTGGCCCAGGACCTGTTGCGTGACGGGGTGCAGATCAAGGTGATCGCGGCGTCGGTGGGCTACAGCTCCCAGGCGTCGTTCTCCAGGACCTTCCTCAACGTGGTGGGCTGCCCACCGGCCGAATGGCTCAAGCGCGATGCAAGCGGTGAGGACGTGCCGCCGGTGACGGCCCGCGTGCAGCGCGACCTGCCAGATGATTCATCCCCCCATTAACCCTGTCAGAGAGAAAAACAGATGGTCACGTGCTACCTCAAATACGTGCTCGACCCCTACAAGCTCGACGAGTTCGAGCATTACGGCAAACTGTGGATTCCCCTGGTGGAAAAATTCGGCGGCCAGCATCACGGTTACTTCCTGCCGTCCGAGGGCGCCAACAACATCGCCCTGGCGATGTTCACCTTCCCCAGCCTGGCGGCCTACGAAACGTATCGGCAACAGTCGATGAACGACCCGGAGTGCATCGCGGCATTCAAGTACGCGCAAGAAACCCGCTGCATTCTCAGCTATGAGCGCAGCTTCTTCCGGCCAGTCTTCGGCTAATCAAAAACGCAGCCTGCGCCCGACAACAATCCCATTGTGGGAGCGAGCCTGCTCGCGATAGCAATTTAGCATTCAACATTCTTGTCGACTGACCCACCGCTATCGCGGGCAAGCCCGCTCCCACAGGGGACTGCGAACACCCGAGAAAACCTGGTCGACTGGCAGGCCGTCTTCGCGAGCA
>NZ_JABFMU010000106.1 GCF_013359695.1 Pseudomonas sp. C2B4 | reverse complement strand
GTGTGGGTGGGGTTGGGTGGACTGCCGCAAACCCTGGACAGCTTGACCTTGTTGCTGGCGGGCGAGCTTGGGCTGACCCCCGATACCTTGCTGACGAAGCTCGATTCAAGTGATGAGGTGACGGGGCTGGCGCTTTCGCGAGCAGGCTCGCTCCCACCGTTGACCGCGTTCCCTTGTGGGAGCGAGCCTGCTCGCGAAGAGGCCAGCCCTGCCAATGAAGATCCAAAACTTCGCCTTGTTTTTGATGACCTGCCTGCACAAATGCCCGCCGACCTGAACCACTGGTTCGATCAACTCCTGTCCCTGCAAAACCCCCACCTGCAACTGCTGGTCACCTGCCGCCAGCGCCCCGACTGGAACCTGCCGCGCCTGATGCTCGACGGCCAATTGTCCGAACTGTCCGCCAGGCAACTGGCCCTGCGCCCGGACGAATTCGAATCACTGATCGACGGGCTGTCACCGGATATCGACGCCACTTCACGGGAGCGGCTCTGGCATGAAACCGGCGGCTGGTGCGCCGGCGTTCGCCTGTCGTTGCCGCTTTCCGGGGGATCGCCCCTGCTCGGCCCGTTCATCCAGCGAGAAGTGCTGTCGCGCCTGAGCGATGAACAGTGCGAAATCCTGTTCGGCCTGGCGCATTTGCCCAAGGCCAACGCCGATTTTTGCCAGCAACTGTGGGAAGGCCAGCAGGCCGGTCGAGTGTTCGACAGCTTGTTGGCAGGCCAGGCTTTTCTGTTTCCGGTCGACCGGCAACCCGGCTGGTTCCGCCTGTTGCCTGCCGTGGCTCACGCCCTGCAAGGGCGATTGAGCGGTGCACCGTTGAACCGCTTGCGCCTGCGGGCCTGTCAGTTGCTCAGCGTTGGCGGGCATGTCGACGATGCGGTCGAGCAAGCCTTGTGCGCCGATCAGCCGGAAGTCGCCGCGACCTACATGGAGCGCTTGTGGCTCAGCTGGATACTCAGTGAGCGACATCTGAGCAAACTCATGGACTGGCGCGAGCGCATCGAACCGCAACTGCTGCACAGCAGCCCGCGCCTGATCTACCTGTGTGCCAAGGCCCTGCTGTTCAGCGGTCGGCTGAAGGAGGCCGAAGAGTGCCTGCACCGGCTGGGGCATTTTCTGCCGCTGCCCGACCCGCAGCGCCATCAACGCCTGTTGGCGAACTGGCAGGCGTTGTACGGCACGTTGCACGCCTTGCGCGGCAGCACCGAACAGGCCCGCCTGCATTGCCACGCCGCGCTTCGCTACCTGACGGGTGCGGACTGGCTGTCGGTGTTGTTGTGTCACTGCACACTGGCGCGCATCGCCATGAAAACCGGGGAACTGACCGAGGCCCAGGTGTTGCTCGAGCATTCGCTGGAGCTGGCCCGGCGTCGGGGCAGTCGTGAAGCGGAAGTGCTGGTCAATGCGGACCGGGTGCGACTGATGGCGCTCCAGGGGCATGTCGCCCGGGCACAATCGCTGTTGCGCACCGAGCTGGCGCAATTGACGGGCAGCAGCGTGGCGCCGTACCCGTTGCTCGGTCGGCTGATGTTCCTGCACGGTGAATTGCTGGTGCAGCAGGGGCATTTGAGGGAAGCCGAGCAGGTGGTGCAGGCCGGGCTGTTGCAGGTTCGTGATGGCTGCGCACCGTTCGTGCTCGATGCCTACCTGCTGCTGTCCGAGCTGGCCTCCCGCAGGGATGACCCGGAACAAGCCCATCTGCTGCTGTATGAAGCCGAGCGGCGCATGCACTGGGACCAGATTGACCGCGCCTGCTACCAGGGACCGATTGCCCTGCAGAAAGCCCGGAATCTGGCCCGCGAACAGGTCGAAGACCCCGACAAGTCCGCCGCGCCCCGCGGGACTGGAGTACCGGATTATCAGGACGACCTGACACCCCGGGAAATGTCGGTCCTCAAGTTGCTGGCCGAAGGCATGTCGGTGCGCGAGGTCGGTCATCGCCTGTTCATCTCGGTCAATACCGTCAAGAGCCACGCCAAGAACATCAACCTCAAGCTCGGCGCCTGCCGCCGCACCCAGGCCATCAACAGCGCCAAAGCCATGGGCCTCCTGGCTTGAAAACCTCATCCAAATTTGTGGCGAGGGGATTTATCCCCGTTCGGCTGCGCAGCAGTCGTAAATTCGGGCAACCCGGTCTGTTTCACTTGACGCTGAGGGCTGCTTCGCAGCCCAACGGGGATAAATCCCCTCGCCACAAAATTCCTTGCTTGCCTGAAGAGCGTCTGAAGTGAGCGGCACTACCACCTGATCCGGGTGGCGGCGTGGCGCCGGCGTTGGTCAACCATGCAGCCAGACCTTACGCATCGCTGCCTGATCGCGGCCGCGTCCTGACAAAAACAAGAGAGGTAGTGATGAGCGCCATCGAGCATTCGACGAGCTGTGAAATCCGCACGATCCTGGAAAAACAGCGGGCGGCCTTTCTGGCCAGCGAGCCCTGGACCCTCGAGCAACGCTGTGAACGGCTCGACCGGGCCATCGGTCTGCTGGTCAGCCACGAGCAGGACATCATCGACGCCCTGACCGCCGACTTCGGTCATCGCAGCCTCGGGTTCTCCAAGGGCAGCGAAGTGCTGTCGCCGCTGGCCACGCTCAAGCAGACCAAGGCCGAACTGGCTGAATGGATGCGCCCCGAGCAGCGTCGGGCCCAGGCCGGTGAAGCCTGGGTGCAATACCAGCCGCTGGGCGTGGTGGGCATCGTCACGGCCTGGAACGTGCCTGGCTACATGGTGTTCAGCGGCTTGGCCGGAGCCTTGGCCGCCGGCAATCGGGTGATGATCAAACCCTCGGAATTCACCCCGCACACCTCGGCCTTGATCGCGCGGCTGATCCGCTCGGTGTACGCCGAAGAGGAAGTGGCGGTGGTGCTGGGCGGGGCGGACGTCGGTCAGGCGTTCTGCGGCCAGCCGTTCGACCATCTGCTGTTTACCGGCGCCACCAGCATTGGCAAGCACGTGCTGCGCGCAGCGGCGGACAACCTGGTGCCGGTGACGCTGGAACTGGGCGGCAAGTCGCCGACGATCATTTCTCGCACCGCAGACTTCAAGGACGCCGTGGCCAAGACCGTCATCGGCAAGCTGCTCAACGCCGGCCAACTGTGCGTGGCGCCGGACTATGTGTTCGTGCCGCAGGAATCGGTGGACGCGTTCATTGCAGTGGCCAAGGCAGTGGTCGCCCGGTTCTTGCCGACGCTCAAGGACAACCCCGAATACACCTCGATCATCAATACCCGTCATTTCGAACGCCTGCAGGGCTACCTGAGCCAGGCACGGGAGGCCGGTGTCGAGCTGATCGAACTCAATGCCGCGGGTGAGGATTTCAGCGACGGGGCGCGAAACAAGATCGTGCCGACCTTGTTGCGTAATCCCGGCGACGATCTGCAGGTGATGCAGGACGAGATTTTCGGCCCGCTGTTGCCGATCAAGCCTTACGAGACCATTGCCGAGGTGATCGCCCAGATCAACGCCCGACCACGCCCCCTGGCGCTCTATTACTTCGGCCACGACGCCAGCGAAGAAGCCCTGGTGTTGACTCGCACCTGCTCCGGTGGCGTGACCCTCAATGGTGTGTTGAGCCATGCCAGCACCGAAGGCCTGCCGTTTGGTGGCGTCGGCCAGAGCGGCATGGGTGCCTATCACGGCATCGACGGTTTTCGCACCTTCAGTCACGCCAAAGCCATCCTTCGCACAGCGCCCAACCCGGCCTGATCCCCCTTCATTCTTGAGAGTAATGCCATGAAAGCTGCCGTATTCCACCAGGTTGGTGCCCCGTTGGTCATTGAAGAGGTGGGCATCAGCAAACCGGGCCCGCGCGAGGTCCTGATCCGCACCAAGGCCGTGGGTGTCTGCCATTCGGACCTGCACGTCATCGACGGTTCGTTTCCCTATCCGGGCCCGATGGTGCTGGGCCACGAAGCCGCCGGTGTGGTCGAGCAGGTCGGTTCGGAAGTGCGTTCGGTCAAGCCCGGCGATCATGTGGTGACCTGCCTGACCGTGTTCTGCGGTCATTGCGATCACTGCGTGACCGGTCATCTTGCGCGCTGCGTGTCGCCGGAAACCAAGCGTGGCAAGGACGAGGAGTCGCGCCTGACCTACGTGCAAAAGCCGATGCCGCAGTTCGTCAACCTGTCCGGTTTCGCCGAGCAGATGCTGGTGCATGAAAACGCTTGTGTGGCGATCCGTCGCGACATGCCGCTGGACCGCGCCGCCCTGTTGGGTTGCGCCGTCACCACCGGTACCGGTGCGGTGTTCAATACCGCCAAGGTGCGTCCGGGCGAAACCGTGGCCGTCATCGGTTGCGGCGGCATTGGCCTGGCCGCCATCAACGGCGCCGCGCTGGCCGGGGCAGGGCGGATCATCGCCATCGACATGCTCGATTCCAAGCTGGACCTGGCCAAACAGTTTGGCGCCACCGACCTGATCAACGGCCGCGACGGCGACGCCGCCAAACAGGTCATGGAGCTCACCCGTGGCGGCGTGCACCACGCCTTCGAATGCATCGGCCTCAAGCAGACCGCCGAACAGGCCTTTGCCATGTTGGCCCGCGGCGGCACTGCCACCGTGATCGGCATGCTCAAGCCCGGCCTGAAAATCGAACTGGACCCGCTGCAGCTGCTGCACGAGCGGCGCATCCAGGGCTCGCTGATGGGCTCCAACCGCTTCCCGGTGGACATGCCGCGCCTGGTGGATTTCTACATGGCCGGCAAGCTCAAGCTCGATGAAATGATCTCCCAGCGCATTCGCCTGGATCAGATCAATGAGGCATTTGATGAGTTGCGTCGTGGCGAGCTGGCGCGCTCGGTCATCGTCTTCAACGACTGATTTTCCCTGAACACCCTGTGACCCTGTGGGAGCGAGCCTGCTCGCGAAGGGGGCGTGTCAGTCACCATTTTCCCTGAATGACACACCGCATTCGCGAGCAGGCTCGCTCCCACAGGGGGGCCTGCAGTATTCGAAAGACGGTTTTGGAGTTGATTGATGGACATAGATTTCACGCCGGACGAACGCGCCTTCCGCGAAGAGGTCCGGGCCTACCTGCGCGACCACCTGCCAGCCGAATTCGCCCAACGTATATCCCAGGGCAAGCGCCTGAGCAAAGAACATCAGGTGCAGTGGATGCGCACCCTCAACCGGCAGGGCTGGTTGGCGCCGGGCTGGCCGGTCGAGTTCGGCGGCACCGGTTGGAGCGATGTGCAAAAACACATTTTCGATGAAGAGTGTTTTGCCGCCGGCGCGCCGAAGGTGGTGTCCTTCGGCCTGAAAATGGTCGCCCCGGTGATCATCAAGTTCGGGACTGCCGACCAGAAGGCGCGTTTTCTGCCGCGCATCCTTACGTGCGAAGACTGGTGGTGCCAGGGCTACTCCGAACCGGGGGCGGGCTCCGATCTGTCTTCCTTGAAGACCCGTGCCGTGCGCGAGGCCGATCACTACGTGGTCAACGGCCAGAAAACCTGGACCACACTGGCGCATTTCGCCGACTGGATGTTCTGCCTGGTGCGCACCGACCCCGAGGCCCGACAGCAGCGGGGCATTTCCTTTCTGCTGATCGACATGAAAACGCCGGGCATCACCGTGCGCCCGATCATCACCCTCGACGGCGAGCATGAAGTCAACGAAGTGTTCTTCGACAACGTTCGCGTTCCGCTGGCGAACCTGGTCGGCCAGGAGAACGAAGGCTGGACCTGTGCCAAGTACCTGCTGACCCATGAGCGCACCAGCATCGGCGGGATTGCCCAGAACAAGGCGTTGCTCAGCCGTCTCAAGCGCATCGCCAGCCAGCAGGTTCGGGAGGGCCGGCCCCTGATCGAAGACCCGATGTTCCGCGCGCAGATCGCCGAGGTCGAGATGCAGTTGATGGCGGCCGAGATGAGCAATCTGCGCACCCTGGCGGCGGCCAGCGACGGCGGTGTACCCGGGGCGGAAAGTTCGTTCCTGAAGATCAAGGGCACCGAGATCCGCCAGGCCATTACGTACCTGATCAGTAAAGCCGTGGGGCCTTACGCCCTGCCGTTCATTGAAGATGAACTCGGCTACGGCAGCGAACCGTTGCTGTACACCGACTACAGCAGCGCGGCGACCTATCAGTACCTGGATGCACGCAAGGCCTCGATTTATGGCGGGGCCAATGAGATCCAGAAGAACATCATCGCCAAAATGATTCTCGAGCTGTAAGGGGCCGACCATGGATTTCAAACTGACTCAAGAGCAGCTGATGCTGCAAGACACCGTCGCAAGACTGGTACGTGACACTTACGGTTTCGAGCAGCGCGAAGCCTTCAGCCAATGTGAGCACGGGTTCAGCCAAGGCTTTATGCAGCAATTGGGTGACCTTGGCTTGTGCGCCGTGCCCTTCGCCGACACCTACGGTGGATTCGGCGGCAGTGGCGTGGAAACGATGTTGATCATGACGGAGCTGGGGCGAGGCTTGTGCCTGGAGCCCTACCTGCACTCGGTGATTTTCGCCGGTGGCCTGGTGGCGCAGTTGGGCAGCGAGGCACAGAAGCAGACGCTGCTGCCGCCACTGGGCAGCGCTGAGTTGCAAATGGCGGTGGCCGTGGATGAGCCGCAGAGTCACTACCAGCTTCATGACGTGCAAACTGTCGCGGAGCCCGTGACCGATGGCTGGAAACTCAATGGCCGCAAGTCCGTGGTGGTGGGCGGGCAGAGCGCCGGGCTGATTGTGGTATCGGCTCGAACCAGTCACGGGGGAAGGGATGAGCAGGGCATCAGCCTGTTTCTGGTCGATCCGCAGGAGGTTGGCGTGCGCCGTCGTGCCTTCCCGACCATGGATGGACGCATGGCCTGTGAGCTTTACCTGGAAGACGTATTCGTCAAGAGCGACGCGGTGCTGGGCGAAGTAGGCCAGGTCTTGCCAGCGCTGCGTTACCAGCAAGGTCGTTGCATCGCGGCACAGTGCGCTGAAGCGGTCGGCAGCATGGAAGCGGCATGCGCATTGACCCTCGATTATCTGAAAACGCGCCAGCAATTCGGCCAGCCGATCGGCAAGTTCCAGGTGTTGCAGCACCGCATGGTGGACATGCGCATCGAGCTGGATCAGGCGACGTCCATGACCCTGCTGGCGGCCTGTGTGGCGGATCAGGCGGACAGTGACGAGCGTAGCCGTGTGTTGGCGGCGGCCAAGTTTATCGTCAGTCGCGCCAGCCGGTTTGTGGCCGACCAGGGGATTCAGCTGCATGGCGGGATTGGGCTGACGTGGGAGTACATGCTGTCGCACCATGCCAAGCATTTGCTGATGGTGGCGCGGCAGTTTGGGGATGATGATCATCACTTGCGGGTTTTTGCGGGGTTGATGGAGGTGGCTTGATTACGTTTTCGATTGGGGGCATATCCGTTTCTTCGGTAACGGCTACTTATGGTTCCGCCCTTACGGCGGGTCACTTTGGAAGAGCGCCAAAGTAACCAAAACGCTTGGCCCCTGACGTACGGCCCTTCGCTGAGGCTCAGGGTTCCCTCGCTCCGGTCCTGCTCCGTGGGCCCGCCGCGATCGGCCATCCATGGCCGTGCGCGGCTAACCCGGCATCCATGCCGGGTTGCCCACTGCGCAGAACCTGCGCTCGGCCTTCCGACGGGGCAGATCAAGATCAAAAACAAAAGCGAGGCGGCCTGACAGCCGACCTGATTGCGGGCTTATCTGCGGTCCAACTGTGGGAGCGAGCCTGCTCGCGAAGGGGCCAGGCCAGTCAACCTTTATGCTGAATGACACACCGCATTCGCGAGCAGGCTCGCTCCCACAATTAGATCGGGGACATAGCTGTGAGGGATTGGTCGTCTGTAAGGCCACCATCGCTGCGATGCGGCGACCCGACAAGCCAGCTCCCACAGGGGGGGACGCCTGCCAAAGCCAGGTCGGCTGTCAGGCCGCCTCGCTTTGGCTTTTGAGGTGTACGCCCCTCGAGAGGCAGAGTGGAGGTTCTCTGTAGGAGCAAAGCTGAACTGGTCAAGTAATCCCGGACACCGTTTACGGTGCTTATGCCGCTTTTT
>NZ_JABFMU010000105.1 GCF_013359695.1 Pseudomonas sp. C2B4 | reverse complement strand
CCACCACCACCACCACCACCACCACCACCACCTTCTTTGGCGTGTGCGGAACTGATGATGGAAAGGTCAGCAGGCAATAACGGGGCGGCTGCGAGCATCATGGCGCAGGACAGGACAGCGGCGAGACTCTTTTTGTTTAAAAGCATGATTGCTTCCGTAGGGTTGATTTCGCGTGGTGTATGACGCACTAAAACCCGGACAGTTCAAGGCCTCGCGACGGACGGAGAGCCCCGTCACCGCAAGCGATTCGCATGTGTGATACGAATCGCATTTGTGCCGGTCAAACGTCAATCAAACGCCCCATTGAGCACTTCATAGATCAGTCCGGTCGCCAGCGCGACCAGAATCAAATCCGTGCCCACTTGCTGCCATTCGTACCCTTCATAATGCGGCAGTCTGCCAATCAACCGACCATCGAGTTTTTTCGCAATCCCCGGCGGCAACGGCTTGCCTCGGGCGAGGTTCTTTTGAATGCCGGGAGGCAAGGCAGGGCCGGGACTCCAGTAGTCGCGATAATCGCCGACGATCCCGAGCACGCTGGCGTGATTGATGCTTGGGTCATGATCCCAATCGCCGCCCCCGGACTTTTTGCCTTTGTTTCCATGACCACCCTGATTGCCGTGGTCCTGGGCATTTTGCGGGTTTCCCTTGGCGTTGCCCTGGCCCTTTCCATTACCGGGATCAGCCAATGCCGTCGCCGAGGCGGTGACCAGCGCCAGGCATGTAACAACTGCAATCAACGAGCGGGATCCAGACATGATTCGTTCCTTCAACATGGGAGTGTTCCTGTGAAATTTAGACGTTGTGGAGGACGTTAGTTCCTCCCCGATGGCCACAGCGGTCTACGCTCCCCCCATCAAGATTCAATGCCGGCCAGAAAGCCCTCCACTTTCAGGCGCATCCGCTCTTTCCACACACCTGGATATCGCCATGATCCGCTTCCTGCTGACTGCAATGACGCTGTTTGCCTTAAGCCTTCCGGCACACGCCGCGGTGACGCCCTTCCCTCCCTCCTTTCGCATTCAGGAGATCCCGGTCGAGGGCGTCACTCTGCACGTGCGCATCGGCGGAAAAGGCCCCGCCGTGGTGCTTTTGCACGGGTTCGGAGATACCGGCGACATGTGGGCGCCACTGGCCGCCGATCTGGCGCGGGACCACACGGTGGTGGTGCCGGACCTGCGCGGGATGGGTTTGTCGTCGATCCCCGCCAGCGGTTATGACAAGAAGACCCAGGCCGGCGACATTCGGGGGGTGCTGGCGGCCTTGAAAATCGATCATTCGGTGGTCATCGGCCACGACATCGGCACCATGGTCGCCTTCGCCTATGCCTCGCGTTATCCCGAACGTACCGATCGCCTGGTGGTGATGGACGCCCCCGTGCCGGGTATCCCGCCATGGAACGAGATCGTGCGCTCGCCGATGCTGTGGCACTTCGACTTTGGCGGGCCGGACATGGAACGGTTGGTCGCCGGGCGCGAACGCATGTACCTGGACCGATTCTGGGATGAGTTCGCGGGCGATCCCGCCAAGGTGGATGAAGAGATCCGTCAGCACTACGCCAAGCTTTATGCCCGCCCCGGCAACATGCATGCAGCGTTCGCCCAGTTCCGCAGCATTCGACAGGATGAAGTGGACAACCAGGCGTCGATGGCGACGCGGTTGAAGATGCCGGTGCTGGCGGTCGGTGGAGAGAAATCCTTTGGAAGCAATGAAGCGATCGTGATGCGCAATGCCGCGGACAAGGTCACGGAAGTGGTGATCCCCGGGGCTGGACATTGGCTGATGGAAGAAGCGCCGACCCAGACCATTGCGGCGATTCGCAGCTTTATGGCGCCAGGATCCTGAGCCAGGGCCAGCGAGCCTGGTAGCTTTTCGCTTTCTGATCGAAAAGGTCCGGTTGGGGATTTTTCGGGTTGATACGAAGAATGCCCTGTTCCGTGTCATTCAGGCCATTCGGCGCATAGACTTCGCCCGTTTCAACGTCCAGGCCGATACAGGTACCCGCCACCAGGTAACGGTCAATCCCGTCCCTGGCGGACTGAAGCGCAGGGTAAGGTTTGCCGAAACGCTGACCGTACCAAAGGTGCACACGGGCCTGATTCTTGATCTCGACATTCACTTCAAGGTCCTGGAACAGCTGTCGAGCCGAATGAATGACTTCATTCTCGGCTTCCCAGGACAGATCCGTATCGAAGTAAAAAACGTCATAGTCCTTGATGCCCCAGTCTGGAGGCAGATCCGACTGGTGATTCCACACGGCCTGGAATAGGCAGCCGGCAGTGAGCATGCATTGATCCAGGCCGAGGGATGGCAGGCGTGAAGCGATCTGCGCGTTTAACGGGTTGCTCATAGCAATCCTGGCCAACGCTTCGGCAGTCAATGTCATGTTCACTCCTTGAAAGTCAATCGGCCTCCCAGGCCACTTTCCCCCGTCAGAAGTTCGCCGGCGTATTCGCGCTGATAATCTCCGCTTCATCCTGGCCAATGTTGCGAAACCGATGCGGCAGGGTCGTCGGGAAGTAATAGCCATCACCGGCATTCAACACACTGGTCTGCCCATCAACGGTGAGCTCGACTGTGCCCCGCGTCACCAGCCCGCACTCCTCGCCTTCGGAGTGCACGATGGGTTCTTCCCCGGAACTGGCACCCGGCGCGTATTGCTCGCGCAGCAGGCGCATCTGCCGGCTCGGGACGGAGGCGCCGATCAGCAACAGGCGCAGGCCGTGGCGACCGAGGTCGGGTTGTTCGTTGGCACGAAAGACGTATTGGTGTTCGCGCGGGGGCTGGTCGAAGGTGAAGAAGTCCGCCAGGGACATGGGGATGCCTTCGAGCAGTTTTTTCAGGGAACTGACCGAGGGGCTGACGCGATTCTGTTCGATCAGCGAGATGGTGGCATTGGTGACGCCGCTACGGCGGGCCAGCTCGCGCTGGGACAGTTTGTAGCTTTCGCGTACTAATTTGAGTCGTGAGCCCGTGTCCATGACAGCCTTATGTGCTTGGTACTTAAGGGTAATGGGGGTGGAGAGCAGGCGCGGATCACGCCGTTTTCCGGTCCCGGAAACGTGAAAGGCGGCTATTAAATCACGTTTGTTGGTGTTGCTCAGCAGGTTCGATAAACGGCAGAAAAAAACTTTCTTCTGTCCTGATACTGCACCAACTGTGGGAGCGGGCCTGCTCGCGAAGGCGGTGTGCCAGGCGACATCAATGTTGGCTGAAATGGCCTCTTCGCGAGCAGGCTCGCTCCCACAGGGGAAAGCAGCGTTGGTAGCAATAAAAAAGCCGGCGACACCTTTTGGGGCAGCCGCCGGCGAGGTAAAGCTTAGATACCGAAACGGTCGCGCAACGAGTAGTACACGGCGCCCATGGCGGTGAGCGGCGCGGAGAACGTGCGCCCGCCGATCATCGGCATGTGTGGCAGGGAGGCGAAGGCGTCGAAACGCTCGGCGTCGCCGCGGATCATTTCCGAGATCAGTTTGCCAGCCAGGTGCGAACAGGTGACGCCGTGGCCGCTGTAGCCCTGCATGTAGTAGGCGTTTTTCTCGATACGACCGAATTGCGGCATGCGCGACATGGTCAGCAGGAAGTTGCCGGTCCAGCGGTAGTCGATCTTCACGTCCTTCAGTTGCGGGAAGGTCTTGAGGATTTTCGGGCGAATCAACTGCTCGATATCGTCCGGTTCACGGGCGCCGTAGACCACGCCGCCGCCGTAGAGCAGGCGGTTGTCGGCGGTCAGGCGGAAGTAGTCGAGCAGGTAGTTGCAGTCTTCGACGCAGTAGTTGTTGGTGATCAGGCTCTTGGCCTGTTGCTCCGTCAACGGCTCGGTGACGACGATCTGCGATCCGCAAGGCATGCTCTTGCTGGTCACACGATTGTCCAGGCCCTGCGGCAGGTAGGCGTTACCGGCGATCAGCAGGTACTTGGCCCGTACCACGCCTTTGGCGGTGCGCACGGTGATCGGTTCGCCGTAGGTGATTTCCACCGCCGCCGATTGTTCGAAGATCTTGCCGCCCAGGCCGATGATGGCCGAGGCTTCGCCCAGTGCCATGTTCAGCGGGTGAATGTGGCCGCCTTGCATGTCCAGCAGGCCGCCGACGTAGTTTTCGCAACCCACTTCGCGCTTGATGTCCGACTCGCTGAGCAGGGTCAGGTTCTTGTTGCCGTAGCGCTCCCAGCTTTTCTTCTGCTCGGCCAGGCCCTTGAACTGTTTCTTGTTCAGCGCGGCAAAGATGCCGCCCGGACGGTAATCGCACTGGATGTCGTAGTGCTGTATGCGCTGACGGATGATGTCGGCGCCTTCGAAAATCATGCTGCCGAGCACTTCGGCAGTCTTGTCGCCGTAGCGCTCTTCGATGACATCGACGTCGCGGCTGTAGGAGTTGACCAGTTGACCGCCATTGCGACCGCTGGCGCCGAAGCCGACTTTTGCCGCTTCGAGCACGGTGACGCTGTAGCCCGCCTCGGCGAGGAACAGTGCCGAGGACAGGCCGGTGTAGCCGGCGCCGATCACGCAGACGTCGCATTCCACCAGTTCTTCGAGCACCGGGAAGTCGCCGGTGAAGTTGCGGGTGGCGGCGTAGTAGCTGTTTACATGTTTCATAAGATTCTCCGATGGCCGCCGGCACAACCGGCGGCCGCCGCTTTTATTGTTATTTAGAGCTTGATCCAGGTCGCTTTGAGTTCGGTGTACTTGTCGAACGCATGCAGCGACTTGTCGCGACCATTACCCGATTGCTTGAAGCCACCGAACGGCGCGGTCATGTCGCCGCCGTCGTACTGGTTGACCCAGACGCTGCCGGCACGCAAGCCACGGGCGAAGGTGTGGGCCTTGCTCAGGTTGCTGGTCCACACGCCTGCCGCCAGACCGAAGATGCTGTCGTTGGCAATGGCCAGGGCTTCTTCAGCGGTGTCGAAGGTGATCAGCGACAGCACCGGGCCGAAGATTTCTTCGCGGGCGATGGTCATGGCGTTGGTCACGCCGTCGAAAATCGCCGGTTCCACGTACAGCCCGCCAGTCTCTTCGAGGGTGCGCTGACCGCCAGCGATCAGCTCGGCGCCCTGCTCCTTGCCGATGTCGATGTAACGCAACACGTTGTCCAGTTGACGCTGGTCGACGACCGCACCGACGGTGGTTGCTGGATCCAGCGCGTGCCCCGGTTTCCACGCTTGCAAGGCTTCCACCAGCAGCGGGATGAACTGGTCGCGAATCGAACGTTCGACCAGCAGACGCGAGCCGGCGGTGCAGACTTCGCCCTGGTTGAAGGCGATGCCGCTGGCCGCCGCCTGGGCGGCCACACGCAGGTCCGGCGCGTCCGCGAATACCACGTGCGGGCTCTTGCCACCGGCTTCCAGCCAGACGCGTTTCATGTTGCTTTGCCCGGCGTAGACCAGCAGTTGCTTGGCCACCGCCGTCGAGCCGGTAAAGGCCAGCACATCGACGTCCATGTGCAACGCCAGGGCCTTGCCGACGGTGTGACCGTAGCCAGGCAGAACGTTGAACACGCCTTTTGGAATGCCGGCATCCAGAGCCAGCTGCGCGATGCGGATCGCGGTCAGCGGCGACTTTTCCGAAGGCTTGAGGATGAACGAGTTACCCGCCGCCAGGGCCGGGGCGAATTTCCAGCTGGCCATGATCAGCGGGAAGTTCCACGGCACGATGGCCGCGACCACCCCGGCCGGCTCGCGCGTGACCAGACCCAGCTGATCGCGGGGCGTGGCGGCGACTTCGTCGTAGATTTTGTCGATGGCTTCGGCGGTCCAGCGGATCGCGTTGGCGGTCGCCGGGATGTCGACGTTCATCGAGTCGCTGATGGGCTTGCCCATGTCCAGGGTTTCCAGCAGCGCCAGTTCTTCCCGGTTGGCCAGGATCAGATCGGCGAAGCGGATCAGGATACGTTTGCGCTCGACCGGGGCAAGGTTGGCCCAGACGCCGGATTCGAAGGTACGGCGCGCCACGGCGACCGCGGCGTTGGCATCGGCTTCGTCGGTGCTGGCGACGTTGGCCAGGAAGCGACCGTCCACGGGGCTGACGCATTCGAACGTGGCGCCGCTGGCGGCCGCGCAATATTGACCGTCAATGAAGGCACGGCTTTCGATGTTGAGGGACTGGAAGCGTTGTTCCCAGTCGCTGCGGGTGATTGTCATGGTAGTGACTCGACGCAGGGGAATAGGTGGCTGTCGGATTTAACGCCAACCAAGTAAAACCTTGAAAATGCGATCCACTGTGGGAGCGAGCCTGCTCGCGAATGCGGTGCATCAGGCGATATCAGTGTTGGCTGATCCACCGCTTTCGCGAGCAGGCTCGCTCCCACAATTGATTGGTGGTGTACGCAGGGAATGCGTACACCACTTAACCCATCAAACGGTATGCAAGTACCAGTTGTACTCAAGGTCCGAGATGGAGTTTTCGAACTCGGCCAGTTCGCTTTCCTTGCACGCCACGAACACGTCGATGTACATCGGGTCGATGTACTTGGCCATGACTTCGCTGTCGTCCAGCTCGCGCAGTGCGTCGCGCAGGTTGTTCGGCAGGCTTTGCTCGTTCTGCTCGTAGCTGTTGCCTTCCACCGGGGCGCCCGGTTCGATCTGATTGGTCAGACCGTGGTGCACACCGGCCAGGACCGAAGCCAGCAGCAGGTACGGGTTGGCGTCGGCACCGGCGACACGGTGCTCGATGCGCACGGCATCCGGCGAACCGGTCGGCACGCGGACTGCAACGGTACGGTTGTCGATACCCCAGCTTGGCGAGTTCGGCACGTAGAACTGAGCGCCGAAACGACGGTAGGAGTTGACGTTCGGGCAAAGGAACGCCATCTGCGCCGGCAGGGTCTCGAGCACACCGCCGATCGCGTGACGCAGCGCGGCGTTCTGCTCGGGATCCTCGCTGGCAAAGATGTTGTTGCCTTCTTTGTCGAGAATCGAAATGTGCACGTGCAGACCGTTACCCGCCTGGCCCGGGTAAGGCTTGGCCATGAAGGTGGTGTCCATCTCGTGGTCGTAGGCGATGTTCTTCACCAGACGCTTGAGCAGGACCGCGTAGTCGCAGGCCTTTATAGGATCGGCCACGTGGTGCAGGTTGACTTCGAATTGCGCCGGGGCGCTTTCCTTGACGATGGCGTCAGCCGGGATGCCCTGCTCTTTCGCGCCTTCGAGGATGTCTTGCAGGCAGTCGACGTATTCGTCGAGGTCGTCGATCAGGTAGACCTGTGTCGACATCGGACGCTTGCCGGAAACCGGCGAACGTGGCGATTGCGGACGACCGTTCACGTTGTCCTGGTCGATCAGGTAGAACTCCAGTTCGAACGCAGCACAGATGGTCAGGCCCAGATCGTCGAATTTGCGCACGATATTGGCCAGTACCTCACGCGGGTCAGCGAAGAACGGCTCGCCTTCCAGCTCGTGCATGGTCATCAGCAGTTGCGCGGTCGGGCGCTTCTGCCAGGGCTCGATGCTCAGGGTGCCGGGGATTGGGTAGCAGATCCGGTCGGAGTCGCCGATGTCCAGACCCAGGCCGGTGCTTTCCACCGTGGAACCGTTGATGTCCAGCGCAAAGAGCGAGGCCGGCAGGTTAATGCCCTTTTCGTAAACCTTGTGGAGACTGGTGCGCTCGATGCGCTTGCCGCGCACCACACCGTTCATATCCGCAATCAGAAGGTCGACGTACAAAACCTCAGGATGTTTCTTAAGGAATGCGTTTGCTTCGTTGAGTTGAACGGCACGCGAGGGGACCGACATGATGCACCTATTTTTTACTGTTAATTATTATGTTCACCGCCCTTTCACGTAGCCAGTCAATCCGAAAGGCAAAGTGAAGTCAATAGCGAACACTCTGCCTTTCAGCGTTTATTTTCGGGCCTCTCAAAGGCACTAAAGTGCCATAACTGCTGCCAAACACGCGTAAACCCTGAAGATTTGACGTACGGCGTTTAGAATTTTTGACATGGGAGTTGTTAATTAAAATCAACGAGGCTAAGCTCCGGAAAAGCTCGTTCAAGTGTCAAACTTCGAGGTGAATAAAAATGGCATTCAAGCCATTGATCGGCGTTACTGCGTGCGTCAAACAGATTGGCCTGCACCCCTACCATGTCAGCGGCGACAAGTACTTGCGTGCTGTCAGCGTCGCGGCGCTGGGGCTGCCCGTCGTCATTCCTTCCCTGGCTGAACTGACCGAAATCGATGACCTGCTGCCGCAGCTCGATGGTCTGTTGCTGACCGGCTCGCCCTCGAATGTGGAACCCTTCCACTATCAAGGCCCCGACAGCGCTCCCGGCACCGAACATGATCCCCAGCGGGATCGCACCACCCTTCCCCTGATTCGCGCGGCCATCGCCGCCGGCGTGCCGGTGCTTGGCATCTGCCGTGGTTTTCAGGAGATGAACGTGGCGTTCGGTGGCAGCCTGCATCAGAAAGTCCATGAACTCCCCGGCTTCCTCGATCACCGCGAAGCCAACCATCCGGACCTGGCCGTGCAATACGCCCCCGCTCACGCGGTGAACGTGCAGCCCGGTGGTGTATTCCAGGCGCTGGATCTGCCTCCGGTGTTCCAGGTCAATTCGATTCACAGCCAGGGCATCGACCGACTCGCTCCCGGCCTGCGCGCCGAAGCGGTCGCGCCCGATGGCTTGATCGAAGCGGTGTCGGTGCAGAACAGCAAGGCCTTCGCCCTCGGCGTGCAATGGCACCCGGAATGGCAGGTGCTGGACAACCCGCCTTACCTGAGCATTTTCCAGGCGTTCGGCGAAGCGTGCCGGCAACGGGCGGCGCTGCGTAACTCGCGCTGACTTAAAGCCCTGAACATCCATTTACTGCCCCCGTGAGCCAGGCGGGCGTGCCTTTGCGCGCCCGTCCCTCACGACAACAACACACTGCAATAACAACAAGTACCGCAGCCAGGAAGGCGGCACCGGATAAACCCGAGTGATTTGGGTAAGGGAGTCAAACGCAATCCCCCTGTGGGAGCGAGCCTGCTCGCGAATGCAATGTGTCATGCGACATCAATGTTGACTGATCCACCGC
>NZ_JABFMU010000104.1 GCF_013359695.1 Pseudomonas sp. C2B4 | reverse complement strand
CAACATTTATGCTGAATGACACACCGCCTTCGCGAGCAGGCTCGCTCCTACAGGCCCTTCCAAGTGACCCGCCGCAAGGGCGGAACCGCCAGCAGCCATCACCGAAGAAACGGATATGCATACCGCCTCAAGCAAACAGCAGCCCACCAAAAATGCAGATGCACCTACTCGATCAACCCATTCTTGCGTGCCCACGACACCGCATCATAGCGACTGGAAACCCCCAACTTGGCGTAGATGTTCTTCAAATTCCACTTCACCGTCTCCAGGGAAATGTTCAGCGTCAGGGCCACGCGTTTGTTGGCCATCGCCTGGCTGATCAACTGCAGGATCGCCAACTCCCGGGGAGTGAGCACAGACGAGACGCCATTGGTCGACGATTCGCTGGCGCGGCCAAGGTTTGCGGGACCGAAGCGCTCCAGCAACTGCCCCAGATACCCCTCGTCCTCACTGGCCAGCGGTTTGCTCGCCAGCGCGGTGAGCATCTTGCGCACCACCTCGCCTTCGTCGATGAAGGTGCGTACCAGCCCCAGTCGACGGCCTTGGGCCAGGGCTTCGAGCAAGTGCGATTGCGCCTGTTCCGGCAGCAACAGGTCGGCCTTGGCGCACGCCTCGAGCAACAGGCCGGTGACCCGCAATTGCCCGCGACTGAACACCTTCGCGTAAGCACTCAGGATGGCCAGGTCTTCCAGGGCTTTGTCCGGGTAGTTGGTGGCCAGCAGCAGACGCGCCTGCGCCAACGCGGCCATCGCCGGGATTTCTGCCTGGAAGCCTGTGGAGTCGCGGTGTTTTTCAGCGAGCGCTTGCAGTTTGGCGACCCTGTCGGCGGCGTAGGTTTTGTCATACTCCAGCAAGGCAATGCGCGCCTGCTCGGCCAGGCAATGAACAAGGGCACGCTCCTGCCCGATGGTGCGAAAGTGCCGTTCCTGTCGTTCCAGAAATGCCATGGCCACCGGGGCGCTGTCCTGGAGCAGGTCCAGGCGCGCCCGACAGAGGGTGGCGCGCAGCATGGTGTCGGGCATGGCCCACTGCAGCAGGCCATTGCGATTGGCGAGGATTTCCCGCGCTTCGTCGGTACGGTCCAGTTCGCGGTAGACCTCGGCCAGCGTGGCGGCACCGATGTAGGCACTGGCGGCGCGGTGTCCGTGAACCGCCACGGCACGGGCCAGTTGCGCCGAACCGACCCGCTCGGCTTCACGCATCTGGCCGGCCTGCAGGTAACACAGGGTGCGGGCCCCTTCGGCGACCAGGGCCATCTCGCCATTGCGTTCGGCTTCGGGGATGGGATTCTCGTCCAGGCACTGCAATGCCTCGTCGAATCTTCCGGCGGCCAGATAGGCGATCGACAGCAGCGCCGGCGCGCCGAAACGCGTCACGGAATAGTCGTCCGGCAAGGCCTGGAACCCTTCGAGCAAACCAATGATGGGCTCGGTGCGATCACGCTGGACTTCGATGGCCGCCTGTACCAGCGGCAGACGATAAGCGACGTCGGCGTGTTGCGCCGCGCCGCTGCGATGGAATTGCTCCAGCCAGACCTCGGCCTTGGCCGGCCGGGCCGTGAGTGCATAGGCCAGGCAACCGAGAAAGAACAGGCGGGGCCGGGAGAACAGGATGTCCTGTGGCAAACGATCGAGCAGACGCAACAGTGGGCTCAGCTGACTCAGGCTCCAGGTCGCCGGAGCCGCCCGTTCAATCAGTTGCGCGGCGAAGTCGAGGTCGCCCGCCAGGGTGGCGTGCCGTACAGCCTCGGCCAACAGTTTGCGCTCGGCAAACCAGCGTGCGGCGCGGTTATGCAGTTCGGTTTGCGCGGCGCCGTCCCGACGGGCGAACCGGGTCGCCAGAAAATCGCCGAACAGGGCATGAAAGCGATACCAGGGTTGGCGGTCATCGGCGTCAACGCGAAAGATCAGCAGATTCTCTTCATCCAGCCGCTTGAGCATGGCCTGCGCCGAATTGACGCCCGTGATCGCTTGCGCCAGCGAAGCGTTGAAGCGGCGGCAAATGCTGACGCTTTCCATGAACTGCGCCAGCTCGGGCGGCAAATGGGCCATGACGTCTTCGGCCAGGTAACTCTGCAGATCGTCGGAACGCCAGCCCATTTCGCGAAGGGCCCCACGGGAATCCGGGTCACTGCGCAGCAGGATGATCACCAGTTGCAAGGTGGCCGGCCAGCCGCTGGTGAGTTCGTGGATCTGATGCAGTTCCTCCGGGCTGAGCTTCAACGCCGCCAGGCTCTGCTCCAGAAAGGCGCGCGATTCCGCCAGATCGAAAGGCAAGGTGGCGCAATCGAGCTCCAGCAACTGACCGCTCAGGCGCAGTCGACTGAAACTCAGCGGTGGACCGACACGGGACGAGAGGACGAAATGCAGGTTCTCCGGACTGTGATCCAGCAGCTTTTGCATCAATTGGTGGGAACGAGGGTCGGTGACGTGCTGGTAGTCATCGATGACCAGGAACAGCTCCTTGTTGATGCTGGCGGCCCCTTCGACAATAGCCGCCACCACCTCGTCGAGGAACTCCGGTCGCGAACCTTCCAGCGGAACACCGCTGTCCAGGGCAATGCCGAGGCGTTGCAACGCACCGCGCAAATAGGCGAAGAAGATGGGCACGTGCTTGTCATCGGCACTCAGCGACAGCCAGGCTACCTCGGCCCCTGCACGCATCATCACCTGCCGCCACTGGGCCAGCAGCGTGGTCTTGCCGAAACCGGGACTGCCGGTGATCAGGCCCACGCGGCATTGCGTCATGCCCTGCAGATCCTGAAGCAGGCGTTCGCGCAGGATCGTCTGGGTGCCGATGCGCGGGGGAGCGAATTTCGTCGATACGAGCAGCTTGTCGGTATGCATGTCCTGCCTGGTCTCCGATCCTGCCAAACCCGACGATGCAGCGAGCTGCACGTTACGGTTCGGCGAGGTATGGCCACGTTCTGGCGATTGGCGGACTGTTGACCCGAACACCGCTGAAAATCAGCAGGTGTCCATTGTTGCGAGCAGGGTTCTGGCAACCTCGGGATCCGCCTTGACCCAGATGGTGAAGGGGAACGCGGATTGACCTCCCCCCTATATTAGAGGGGGGTTTACTTGTGGGACCGACGATTCAGAGGGTCCGCGCCACCAGTTCGCGCATGATGTCGTTGGCACCGCCGTAGATGCGGTTGACGCGGCT
Source organism: Pseudomonas sp. C2B4 (assembly GCF_013359695.1). Taxonomy (GTDB): domain Bacteria; phylum Pseudomonadota; class Gammaproteobacteria; order Pseudomonadales; family Pseudomonadaceae; genus Aquipseudomonas. The sequence goes on along the minus strand of NZ_JABFMU010000104.1, from coordinate 6,240 downwards.
GTCCAGGTAGTGACGGGCAACCGGGTACTCCAGCATGTAGCCGTTGCCGCCGTGGAGCTGCACGCACTGATCGACCACTTTCGAATACAGCTCGGTGCACCAGAGTTTGGCGGCGGCCGCTGCCTCCGGGCTCAGCTCATGCTGCAGGATGAGTTCCATGCAGCGATCGGTGTAGGTCTGCCCCAGGACGATCTCGGTCTTGAGGTCCGCCAGCTTGAACCGCGAATTCTGGAATTCGATGATGGGGGTGCCGAATGCCTTGCGCTCGCGGGTGTAGGCGATGGTCTGTTCCAGTACCGCCTGGCTCGCCGCAATCGCGAGTATGCCGATGCTCAATCGCTCCCAGGCCAGCTCCTTCATCAGTTGATAGAACCCCTGGCCAGGTTCGCCCCCCAGAATGTTCGCCTTCGGCACCCGCACGTCCTCGAAGAACAGCATGGTGGTGTCCTGGGCATGCAGGCCGACCTTGCGCAGCGGTTTGGACTTGGTGACCCCGACGCGATCAGCCTCCACCAGGATCAGCGAAATGTCCCGGGAGCCTTTGCCCGTGTTGCCGGTCTTGGCGATCACCACGATGATGTCGCTGTTGGTGCCATTGGAAATGAAGGTCTTGGCGCCGTTGATCACGTACTCGTCACCATCGAGCACGGCACGGGTCTTGACCGCCTGCAGGTCGGACCCGGTATCCGGTTCCGTCATGGCCACGGCGGAGATGATTTCGCCGCTGGCCATTTGTGGCAGCCATTGTTGTTTCTGCTCTTCCGTGCCGAAGTTGATCAAGTAGCCGGCACAGATGTCATGCACGTTGAAACCGCTCAAACCCGACAGCCCCGCACGGGCGACTTCCTCGACGGCGACCATCGAAAAACGCCGGTCCAGGCCCAGGCCGCCATAGGCCTCGGGTGTCGTGGCGTTGAGCATGCCCAGTTCACCGGCGCGCTTCCAGATCTCCCGGGGAACCCGATGGTCCTGCTCCCACTGCTCGTGAAACGGCATGCACTCCTCCGCCAGAAAACGCCTGACGGTGTGGCGGAATGCTTCAAGTTCATGATCGAAGAGCGTGCGCGGAATCATGGAATGTCCTCTGGCTGCAATGGGTTGTGTCGGGGAGTTTTCATCCGACGCCTTTGCGCCACCTTAAGGCGGCCCACGCCCGCACTGCCCCCTCGAATCGGGTAAATCCCATCGCGCAACGGTTCATCCGCATTCGGAAAAAGCCTGGGCGATGCAGCCCTTGGGTCCCTTGCACCCGCGCCATTTCGTCTACCCTCTCAATGCGCCCTGCCGCAATCAGTCTGCCGCCGGTGCGTCGACCCTCTTGCGCAAACGAAACGGAGAACTTCCATGTTCAAGCGTACCCTGGCATTGGCCGTTGGCTTGACCCTGTCTGTGTGCACGTTGCTCACGCAGGCCGCCGACACCCTGAAAGTCAGCGCCATTCCTGATGAGGCGCCGACCGAACTGCTGCGCAAATTCAAGCCGTTGGGCGCTTATCTGGAGCAGCAACTGGGCATGAAGGTCGAGTTCGTGCCGGTGAGCGACTACCCGGCCGTGGTCGAGGCACTGGCCACCGACCGCATCGACCTGGCCTGGCTCGGCGGCTTCACCTTCGTGCAGGCACGCCTGAAAACCGGCAATGCCATTCCACTGGTACAGCGTGAGCAGGACGCGAAATTCACCAGCAAATTCATCAGCGCCGACCCGAACGTCAAATCCCTTGCCGACCTCAAGGGCAAGTCCTTCGCCTTCGGCTCGGTGTCGTCCACGTCGGGCAGTCTGATGCCACGCTATTTCATGCTCCAGGACGGCATCAGGCCGGAAACCTACTTCAGTCGCGTGGGCTACTCCGGTGCCCACGACGCCACCGTCGCCTGGGTGCAGGCGGGCAAGGTCGATGCCGGGGTCCTGAACGCCAGCGTGTGGGTAAAACTGGTGGCCGCCGGCAAGGTCGACACGGACAAGGTCAAGGTGTTTGCCACCACCCCGGCCTACTTCGACTACAACTGGACCGTGCGCGGGACCCTCGACCCGGCCCTCGCCAGCAAGATCAAGGCCGCCTTCCTGGCCCTCGATCCGGCCAAGCCTGCCGACAAGGAGATTCTGGATTTGCAGGCCGCCAGCCGCTTCATCGAAACCAGCCCCGAGAACTACAAGGGCATCGAGGAAGCCGCACGCGCCGCCGACCTGCTCAAATGACCTTGCAGTTGAGCGGGGTCAGCCTGACCCACACCAATGGCGTCCAGGCGCTGCGCGATGTGGACTTGCACATCGCTGCCAGCGAACAGGTCGCCATCATCGGCCCCTCCGGTGCGGGCAAGTCGAGCCTGCTCAACCTGCTGGCCACCGCCCTGCGCCCCGGCAGCGGCGAGTTGCAAGTACTGGGCGAGCGCGCCTGGCAGCTGTCGGCCCGCCAACGTCAGCGCCTGCGTGCCCGTATCGGCCTGGTGCACCAATCGCCTCCCCTGCCCCCGCGCCAGCGCGTCATCACGGCGGTGCTCGCTGGCAAGCTGGGGCAATGGGGCCTGGGCCGGAGCTTGCTGAACCTGCTGCATCCGCTGGACATTCCGGGCGCGCGGGCGGCGCTGGCCCGGTTGGACCTGAGTGACAAATTGTTCGCCCAGTGCCAGCAATTGTCCGGTGGCCAGTTGCAGCGCGTCGGCGTTGCCCGCGTGTTGTATCAAGCACCAGAAGTGCTATTGGCCGATGAGCCGGTGTCGGCCATGGACCCGGTGCTGGCCGGGCACACGTTGTCAGTGCTCTGTCGTCATGCCCGGGAACACCGCGTCACCCTGGTCGCCAGCCTGCATGCGGTGGAACTGGCCCTGGCGCATTTTCCGCGGATCATCGGCCTGCGTGACGGACAGATCCTGTTCGACCTGCCGGCCACCGAGGTCGACCACGAGCTGCTCGACAAGCTCTACGCCAACGAACAACTGCAATCGCCACCGGCGCCTCCGCCGCCCTTGAGCGTGCAGATTCCCCGATGCTGACCCGCGACTCCCGAGATCCGGCCAGCCGCCCGCGTCTGCTGCTCAGCCTGCTGGCGCTTGCCCTGTTATGGCCAGGCATCCGTTTCAGCGAACTGGATCTGGGTGTGCTGCTGGCGACCGACAGCCAGAGCGAAATGGGGCGCTTCGTGTCGACCTTCTGGCCCCCCGCCCATGGCGAAGAATTCCTCCAGCTGTTGTGGCAAGCCACGCTGCAAACCCTGGCCATCGCCACGGCCGGCATGAGCCTGGCGTTGCTGTTGGCGGTACCCGCCAGCCTGCTGGCCAGCCGTGCGCTGTCACTGTCGGCGGCCTCCCTTGGCGGCCGCCCAAGTGTTTTGGGCCGACTGCTGCGCTGGCCGGTGCGTGGTCTGCTGATCTTCCTGCGCAGCGTGCCGGAAATCGTCTGGGCCCTGCTGTTCGTGCGCGCCGTGGGCCTGGGCCCGACAGCCGGGGTGTTGGCCATCGCCATTACCTACAGCGGCATGCTGGGCAAGGTCTATGCGGAGATTTTCGAGTCGGTCGACCAGCGTCCGGCCCACGCGCTGCTGCAAGCCGGCAGCGGTCGGCTCGCGGCGTTTGGGTATGGAATCCTGCCCAATGTCGCGGCAGAACTGCTGTCGTACACGGTGTACCGCTGGGAATGCGCCATCCGCGCCTCGGTGGTGATGGGCTTCGTCGGCGCTGGCGGACTGGGCCAGCAAATGGATCTGTCGCTGCGCATGTTCGCCGGCGGCGAAGTCGCCAGTCTGTTGCTGACTTTTCTGGTGTTGGTGCTGCTGGCCGATCAACTCAGCCGCCTGTTGCGCTGGAGGCTGGAATGAATCGCCTGATCAACCTGACCCTGCTGCTGTGCATCGCGGTCGCGGTAGTTGCGTCGTTCAGCTATCTGGGCCTCGACCTGGGCGCGTTGGGCGGCAGTGACAACCTCAAGCAAATGGGTGCCTATGCACAACGTTTCCTCAGCCCGGACCTGAGCGCGGCCCACCTGCAAGCCATCGGTCAGGGTGCGCTGGAAACCATCGCCATGTCCGCCCTGGGCACCCTGCTCGCGGCGGTGTTCGGGCTGATGTTGGCGCTGCCGGCGGCCGGTCGTTTCGGCTGGCTGCTCAAAAGCGCATCGCGCCTGATGCTCAACGCCCTGCGGGCGATTCCGGAGCTGGTTTGGGCCGCGCTGATGGTCCTGGCCGCCGGTCTTGGCCCGAATGCCGGCACCCTGGCCCTGGCCCTGCATACCACCGGCGTGCTCGGCCGGTTGTTCGCCGAAGCCCTGGAAAACACCCCGCCGCAACCCGCCGAAGCGATTCGCCTGCAAGGCGCCAATGCCATTTGGGCGTTCTGCTACGGCACCCTGCCCAACCTGTTGCCGCAGTTGCTGGCCTACATCCTGTACCGCTGGGAAAACAATATCCGCATGGCCAGCGTGCTCGGTTTCGTCGGCGCTGGCGGCCTGGGTCAGATGCTGTATGTCAGGCTCAGCCTGTTCCAGGAGGCCCAGGCCAGCACGGTGATTCTGGCGATGCTGCTACTGGTGTTCGCGGTCGACTCGCTGAGCAGCTGGAGCCGTCAGCGCTGGGTCAAGGCGTAAGCCATGACTCGATCTGTAGAGGTCAACACCTCGACCAGTGGTGCGGGCCATATTTCGCCCCCATGCCATGCTGACTACCAAGGATCGCTTCGCGTCCCTCAGTTGAGGTAATGACGATGAAACCTAGATTCGCGACTGCCCTCGCCCTTTGCGTTTGCTTTCTCTTCAACCTGGCTTCAGCCGATAACAGCGTCCGCCCTTTCAAAATCACCATTGAAGAAAAGGCCCTGGTCGACCTGCGTCAGCGCATCGCCGCCACCCGCTGGCCGGACAAGGAAACCGTCGGCGACGCCTCCCAGGGGGCGCAGCTGGCGCAGTTGCAGCCGCTGATGCGTTATTGGGGCACGGAGTACGACTGGCGCAAGGCCGAAGCGCAGCTCAACGCCCTGCCGCAATTCGTCACGACCATCGACGGCGTCGACATCCACTTCATCTGGGTGCGCTCGCCAGCCCCGAAAGCACTGCCCATGATCATGACCCACGGCTGGCCGGGTTCGGTGTTCGAGTTCATCAAGGTCATCGGCCCACTTTCCGATCCGGTCGCCCATGGTGGCAAGGCGGGCGATGCCTTCGACCTGGTGATCCCCTCCATTCCCGGCTATGGCTTTTCAGGCAAGCCCGGCGGCACCGGCTGGGATCCGGACCGTATCGCACAGGTCTGGGCGCAATTGATGCAGCGCCTCGGCTACCCGCAGTACGTCGCTCAAGGCGGCGACTGGGGCGGGCCGATCACCGGTGCCATGGCGCGACAGGCGCCGGCGGGCTTGCGCGGCATTCATCTGAATTTGCCGGCGACGATCCCTCCGGAAGCAGGCGCCGCGCTGGCGGTCGCGGGCCCGGCACCGGCGAGTTTCGACCCGCAGGAACGCGCGACCTACGAGGCGGTGGCCACCCTGATCAAACAGGGCAACCTGGCGTACAGCGCCATGATGGCTGCCCGTCCGCAGACCATCGGCTACGGCGTGACGGACTCCCCGGTCGCCCTCGCCGCGTTCCTGCTGGTGCACCCGGGTTTTTCGCAATGGACCTATGGCACTGACGCGCAGCAGTTGCCATCCCGGGATCAGGTGCTGGACGACATCAGCCTCTACTGGCTGACCAACAGCGGCGCATCGTCGGCCCGGTTGTACTGGGAAAACAAAGGCCGCAGCCCATTGTCCTCCAGCGCCCAGAAAACCGGCGAAATCTCATTGCCGGTGGCGATCACGGTGTTTCCGGGCGACGTCTACTGCCCGCCGGAAAGCTGGGCCCGACGCGCCTACAAAAACCTGATCTACTTCCGCCAGGCAGAAAAAGGCGGTCATTTCGCAGCCTGGGAACAGCCACAACTGTTCACCGAGGAACTGCGCACGGCGTTTCGGTCGTTGCGTTGAGGGATGGTAAATATCCAAATGTGGGAGCGAGCCTGCTCGCGAAGGGGCCAGGTCAGTCAACCTTTATGCTGAATGACACACCGCCTTCGCGAGCAGGCTCGCTCCCACAGTGGATGGGGGGCATCTGAAAAACCAGGTCGGCTGTCAGGCCGCCTCGCTTTGGCTCTTGAGGTGTACGCCCCCTCGAGAGGCCGAGTGGAGGTTCTGCGTAGTGGGCAAACCGGCATGGATGCCGGTTTAGCCGCCCCCGGCCATGGATGGCCGATGGCGGCGGGCCCACGGAGCAGGACCG
>NZ_JABFMU010000103.1 GCF_013359695.1 Pseudomonas sp. C2B4 | reverse complement strand
CGAGCCTGCTCGCGAAGAGGTCGGCACATTCAACATTGGTGTTGACTGACCGGACGCTTTCGCGAGCAGGCTCGCTCCCACACAGATTCAATGGGCGTTTTCAAATCTGTTAATTATCGATAGACCGCCTCGATAGTTCAGTTGGTTAGAGTGATTAGACAGTGCTTGTTACCGCGACTTAGTCTCTGAAAGTTATTTAACTGATATCGGCCGGAGAGTCCCATGAGCGTTAAACCGGATGCATTGTTTATCCCCCTGAATATTGCCGTGCTGACGGTGAGCGATACCCGTGAATATGCCAATGACACGTCCGGGCAACTGCTGGTCAGCCGCTTGCTGGAAGCCGGCCATACCCTCAGCGAGCGCAACCTGCTCAAGGATGACCTGTACAAGATCCGCGCGCAGGTGGCGACCTGGATTGCCGATGACAACATCCAGGTGGTGCTGATCACCGGCGGCACCGGTTTTACCGGACGCGACAGCACGCCGGAAGCGGTGGCCTGTCTGCTGGACAAACAGATCGATGGCTTCGGCGAACTGTTCCGGGCGATTTCCATCCTCGACATCGGCACCTCGACGGTGCAGAGCCGGGCCCTGGCCGGTCTGGCCAACGGCACGCTGGTCTGCTGCCTGCCCGGTTCCACGGGGGCATGTCGCACCGCGTGGGAAGGCATCCTCGCCGAGCAGCTGGACGCAAGGCATCGTCCGTGCAATTTCGTCCCGCACCTGAAATCCGTACAAACCTGCGGGACAAGAGGATGAGTCGCGCAACCTCGCCGTTGATGCCGGTGGAGGAGGCCATCAGCCGTCTGCTGACCATGGCCGAAGCGCAACGATTGCAAGACAGCGAACCGGTGCCCCTGTGCGACGCACGGCAACGGGTGTTGGCCCATGACCTGGTGGCGAGCCTGGATTTGCCGCCTTGGCCAAACAGCGCCATGGACGGTTATGCACTGAATGTCACCGGCTGGGATGGTCAGCCATTGCCGGTGTCGCAGCAGGTGTTTGCGGGGCAGGCTCCCGAAGCATTGGCACCGGGAACCTGCGCGCGGATCTTCACCGGCGCTCCCGTTCCACCGGGGGCTGACTGTGTGGAAATGCAGGAAAACACCGAGACCCTGGATGACGGCCGCATTCGTTTCAGGCAGCCCCTGAGCGTGGGCAGCAACATCCGCCCGCAAGGCCAGGAGAACCGCGCTGGCGACGTGTTGTTGCAGGCCGGCCAGCGCCTGGGGCCGTTCGAGTTGGCAGTGGCGGCTGCGCAGGGTTTCACTCATGTGCAGGTGGTGCGTCGGCCGCGTGTGGCATTGCTGTCCACCGGCAATGAACTGGTCGAACCGGGCATGGCGCTCAAGCCCGGCAGCATCTACAACAGCAATCGCCCGTTGCTGAGCCACTGGCTGGATGCCTTGGGCTGCGAGGTCATCGACGGCGGCATTCTGCCCGACGAACCACAGCAGACACGGCTCAAGCTCGAACAACTGCATGGCGCAGCGGACTTGATCCTGACGACGGGCGGCGTATCCGCCGGCGACGCCGATTGCCTCGGCCAGGTACTGCGCGAATGCGGCAAACCGTTGCTGTGGAAGCTCTCGATCAAACCCGGAAAACCCTTGACCGTGGGCCGGTTCGGCCAGGTGCCGGTGATTGGCCTGCCGGGCAATCCGGCCTCGGCGCTGGTGACCTTTGGCCTGTTGGCCCGGGTTTATCTGCTGCGGATTCAGGGCGTCGAAGCGGTCGAGCCCCTGAGCTTTCCGATCACCGTCGGCTTTGCCTGGCCGAAACCGGGCAGCCGCCGCGAATACCTGCGGGCCAGACTGGAGGGCGGTCGGGCGGTGCTCTATCCGAACCAGAGCTCAGGCGTATTGCTGGGGGCTTCCTGGGCGGATGGGCTGGTGGAAGTACTGGAGGGTCATACGCTGGAAGTGGGCGACACCGCGCGGTTCATCCCGTTCAGCGAGTTGTTCTGACACAGCAACAAACCCCTGTGGGAGCGAGCCTGCTCGCGAAGAGGTTGGCACATCCAACATGAATGTCGACTGACCTGACGCTTTCGCGAGCAGGCTCGCTCCCACAGGTTCCGTGTGTTTCTCAGCTGAGGACGAAATCCACCGGTTCGAGCTGCGGCGGCAGTTCGCTTACGCCCAGGGCTTGCAGCACATCACGTTCGATGTTGCGCACGATGGCGTCGGTGGGCAGGTCGTTTTCGTCGCGGCCGAACGGGTCTTCCAGTTCATCGGCAATCGCATCCAGGCCGAAGAAGGTGTAGCTGACAATCGCGGTGAACACTGGTGTCAGCCAGCCCAGGGGTTCGGCCATGGCGAATGGCAACAGGATGCAGAACAGGTAGATGGTCCGGTGCAGCAACAGGGTGTAGGGGAACGGCAGCGGCGTGTTCTTGATCCGTTCACAGACCGCCTGGGCGCGGGTCAGGTTGGCCAGGTGGTTGGCCATGATCGTGTAGCGCCATTCGCTGATGGCCCCGGACTCGTTGAGTGTCGAGCAGTGTTGACCGACCTGCATCAAGACCTGCCCGCTGATGTCCGTGGTGCTGTTTTTCGGCAGCGGCTGCAGCCAGTCGCCGCTGGCGGCCAGTTCGTTTTCCCGGCGCAACCGGGCGTTGAGCGCGTGGGCGAACCCGCACAGGTTGCTGAGGAGTGTGTGTCGCTCCCCGGCATCCTTGAGGATCAGGGTTTCGCGGATCATCGAGCGGATCTCGACAATCACATCGCCCCACGCCTTGCGCGCTTCATACCAGCGGTCGTAACAGGCGTTGTTGCGAAAGCTCATGAAGATCGACAACGACAAACCGAGCAGCGTGAAAGGCGTCGCACTGACCTTGGAGAAATAGCTGGGATGCAAGGTTTCGATCAGCACGATGGCCGAGGCGAGCAAGGTCACCATCAGGCTGCGCCGGGCAATGCGTTTGGCGATCGAACCCTTGAGCGAAGTCAGGACGCCGATCAGGTTGGGTTTGGGTCTGACGATCATGGTTTCAGCCGCCTGTCATGTTCATGAAGCGAACGACCTGGACATCGTCGTTCACTTCGAAATTGTGCCGATAAGGCTTGAGTTTCATCGCCTCGATAATGGCCTTTTCCAGGCGTTCTGGCTGGCCGGGATGGCTGCGCAAAACGGCTTTGAGATCGGCTGAATGCTCGTTGCCCAGACACAGCAACAGGCGCCCCTCGACAGTCAGCCGCACCCGATTGCAGGTGCCGCAAAAGTTGTGGCTATGGGGCGAAATGAACCCCAGGCGAATCTGTGGCGCCTCGGCCAGCCGCCAGTAGCGCGAAGGGCCCTGGGTCGACTCGGCGGAATCGATCAACGTGTAGCGTTCGGCAATCCGTTCACGGACCTGGGCGCTGGAATAGAACGACTCCGCGCGGCTGTGCTCGCTGATGGTGCCCAAGGGCATTTCTTCGATGAAGGAGATGTCGAGGTTGCGGTCGATGGCGAAGCTCACCAGATCGTTGATCTCGTGATCGTTGCGGCCCTTCATCACCACGCAGTTGAGCTTGGTGTGGCGGAATCCGGCCGTGTTGGCGGCGTCGATGCCCTTGATCACCTGCGCCAGATCGCCAGTGCGGGTCAACTCGCGAAAACGCTGCGGGTCGAGGCAGTCGAGGCTGATGTTGAGGCGCTTGACCCCGGCCTCGAACAAAGGCCCGGCCAGTCTGGCCAACTGAGAACCATTGGTGGTCATGCACAGTTCGCGCAGGCCGGGCAGGGCCGCGATCTTCTCGCACAACTGCACCACGCCTGGACGGATCAGCGGTTCGCCCCCGGTGAGACGGATCTTGCGGGTGCCCAGCGCGACGAAGCTTTGCGCCACTTGATAGATCTCTTCCAGGGTCAGTACTCGCTGGCGCGGCAGGAACTGCATGTCTTCGGCCATGCAGTACACGCAACGGAAATCGCAGCGATCGGTGACCGACATCCGCAAATAGTCCACGCGCCGTGCGAACCCATCCATCAAGACTCGTTCCGACATGATTTCCTCACTTGGCGCTGCACGCATTGAATGAATACCCATAAACACTGTAGGAGCGAGCCTTTGTGGCGAGGGGATTTATCCCCGTTGGACTGCGAAGCAGCCCCAAAACCAACACTCACATTGGATCAGGCAAACCGCATGCAACGTTTTTACGACAGCTGCGCTGCCGAACGGGGATAAATCCCCTCGCCACAAGGGCTCGCTCCTACAGAAATTTCATTGATTACGGGTTTGTTGAACGCAGGCTAAGTGCAACTTGAAGGGCCGTCCAATCACTATTGGTGAACGATTGATCGAGGGGGTCTATGATGGATTTAGTTGTCGCGTGAAATGCTTTCTAAGTTTTATAACACGTTGAATATAAAGGATAAAAATCAGCGATAAATATCCTCGATCACATGGTCGTAAATAGCGATTAGACAATAATTTATCCCCGTTCATATGCTTTCTCCGTCAACCGATCAATCACCTGAATCGGGTCAAAGCCTGTGTGCATTGTCACGGAGAAGCCGCATGTCTCAAGTCGACCGTTATAAACCCTACAAAGGTGCCGCCGCCGGTTGGGGCGCGCTGATTGCCGTTACCAAGAACTGGCTGGGCAGTGAAAACGCGCTGAAAAACATCCGTGCGATGCTCAAGACCAACCAGAACGGCGGCTTCGATTGCCCGGGTTGCGCCTGGGGCGAATCGCCGGAAAACGGCATGGTCAAGTTCTGCGAAAACGGCGCCAAAGCCGTCAACTGGGAAGCCACCGGCCGCCTGGTCAACCCGGCCTTTTTCAACAAATACAGCGTCGCGACGCTGTCGGAACAAAGTGACTACTGGCTGGAGTATCAGGGTCGACTGACCCACCCGATGCGCTATGACGCGGCGACCGATCGCTACGTGGAAACCACGTGGGACGAAGCCTTCACGCTGATCGCCAAGCATCTCAATGCGCTGGAGTCGCCGAACCAGGCCGAGTTTTACACCTCGGGCCGGGCCAGTAACGAAGCGGCGTTTCTCTACCAGCTGTTCGTCCGCGCCTACGGCACCAATAATTTTCCGGACTGTTCCAACATGTGCCACGAGGCCAGTGCGGTGGCGATGATCGAAAGCCTGGGCGTGGGCAAGGGCACCGTGGTGTTCGATGACCTGGAACATGCCGACGCGATTTTCGTCATCGGCCAGAACCCCGGCACCAACCACCCACGGATGCTCGAGCCGCTGCGCGAAGCGGTCAAGCGCGGGGCGCAGGTAATCTGCATCAACCCGCTGAAAGAGCGCGGGCTGGAACGTTTCCAGCATCCGCAGCACCCGGTGGAGATGCTGCTCAACGGCTCCGAGCCGACCAACACCGCTTACTTCCGCCCCGCATTGGGCGGCGACATGGCGGTCATGCGCGGCATCGCCAAGTTCCTCTTGCAGTGGGAACGCGAAGCACAAGCCAGCGGTGGCGAGCCGGTGTTCGATCATGCCTTCATCGCCGAACACACCTCGGGAATGGACGATTACCTCGCTGAGGTCGACGCTACGGCCTGGGCGCATATCGAACAGCAGTCGGGCATGACCCTGGCCGACATCGAACTCGCGGCGCGCATGTATGCCCGGGCCAAGCGCGTGATCATGTGCTGGGCGATGGGCTTGACCCAGCACACGCACTCGGTGCCGACGTTGCAGGAGGTGATCAACGTGATGCTGCTGCGCGGCAATGTCGGCCGTCCCGGCGCTGGCCTGTCGCCGGTGCGCGGTCACAGTAACGTGCAGGGCGACCGCACCATGGGCATCAACGAACTGGCGCCCACCGAGTTGCTCGATGCCCTGGAAAAACGCTTCGCCTTCAAGCCGCCACGGGCCCATGGCCACAACACGGTGATGGCGATCTCGGCGATGGAGCAGGGAAGGGCGAAGGTGTTCATCGGTCTGGGTGGCAACTTCGCCCAAGCCACGCCCGACACCCCGCGTACCCATGCGGCGCTGCGCAATTGCGAGCTGACCGTGCACATCGCCACCAAACTCAACCGCAGCCACCTGGTGACCGGGCGTGAGGCGCTGATCCTGCCGTGCCTGGGCCGTACCGACATCGACCTGCAGGCCGAAGGCCCGCAGGGTGTCACCGTGGAAGACACCTTCAGCATGATCCACATCTCCCATGGTCAGCTGAAACCCAAATCGAAGCACCTGCGCTCCGAGCCGGCCATCATTGCCGGGATTGCCGCCGCGACCCTGGGTAACCGGCCGATCGACTGGAACTGGGCCATCGGCGACTACGGGCGCATCCGCAACCTGATTGCCGACACCATTCCCGGCTTCGAAAACTTCAACCAGAAGTTGCTGCACCCGGGTGGTTTCCACATGGGCAACAACGCGGCGGACCGCATCTGGAAAACCGCGAGCGGCAAGGCGCAATTCACCCCGAGCGTGTTGCCGGAACACCTGATCAGCGAAGGCGTGCGCAACTTGCCGGTGAAGCCGCATCTGATCCTGCAAACCATGCGTTCCCACGATCAGTACAACACCACGCTCTACGGCCTGGACGATCGTTATCGCGGGGTCTACGGCATGCGCGACGTGGTGTTCGCCAATGAGCAGGACATCCGCCGGCTGGGTTTCGAACCGGGGCAGAAAGTCGACCTGGTGGCGCTGTGGGACGATGACCGTGAGCGTCGGGTCAGCGGTTTCACCCTGATCGCCTACGACATTCCCGCCGGCCAGGCCGCGGCGTATTACCCGGAAACCAACCCGCTGGTGCCGCTGGAAAGTTACGGGGACCGCACCTACACCCCGACGTCCAAGTTCGTCGCCATCCGGCTGGAACAGGCCAAAACCAGCAGTCTGATTTCGACTTCTGCCGCGTAGTTCCGATCACTCAAAACTTGAACTTAGCAATCTTTGTGGGAGCGGGCCTGTGGTGAGGGGATTCATCCCCGTTGGGTGGCGAAGCCGCCCCCAAACCTGCAACCGCGGTGTATCAGTTACACCAAGTGCATTGGTTTACGACTGCTTCGCAGCCGAACGGGGATAAATCCCCTCGCCACACAGGCTCGCTCCTACAGATTTAAATCCCCGACGAGGATTTCGACATGTTTAACCTGCAGGCACTGGACCTGGCGCGGATGCAATTCGCGTTCACGGTTTCGTTCCACATCATCTTTCCCGCCATCACCATCGGGCTGGCCAGTTTCCTGGCGGTGCTCGAAGGCCTCTGGCTGAAAACCCGCAACGACACCTATCGCGATCTCTACCATTTCTGGTCGAAGATCTTCGCGGTCAACTTCGGCATGGGCGTGGTGTCCGGGCTGGTCATGGCCTATGAATTCGGCACCAACTGGAGCCGATTCTCCGACTTCGCCGGCAGCATCACCGGGCCGTTGCTGACCTATGAAGTGCTCACGGCGTTCTTCCTCGAAGCCGGTTTCCTCGGGGTCATGCTGTTTGGCTGGAACCGGGTCGGGCGCGGCTTGCATTTCTTCTCCACGGTAATGGTTGCCATCGGCACCTTGATTTCCACGTTCTGGATTCTCGCCTCCAACAGCTGGATGCAAACGCCCCAGGGCTTCGAGATCGTCGACGGTCGCGTGGTGCCGCTGGACTGGCTGGCCATCGTCTTCAATCCGTCGTTCCCCTACCGCCTGGCGCACATGGCAATCGCCGCGTTCGTCGCCACCGCGTTCTTCGTCGGCGCGTCGGCGGCGTGGCATCTGCTGCGCGGCAACGACACCCGGCAAGTGCGCAAGATGCTGTCGATGGCATTGTGGATGGCCTTGATCGTCTGCCCGATCCAGGCGGTGGTGGGTGATGCCCACGGCTTGAACACCCTGGAGCATCAACCGGCAAAAATCGCCGCCATCGAAGGCCATTGGGAAAACCACGGCAATGAAGCGACGCCACTGGTGCTGTTCGGTATCCCCGACATGCAGGCGGAGAAAACCAAATACGCCATCGAGATTCCGTACCTGGGCAGCCTGATCCTGACCCACAGCCTCGACAAGCAGATCCCGGCGCTCAAGAGCTTCCCGAAAGAGGACCGGCCCAACGCGACAATCATTTTCTGGAGCTTCCGCGTCATGGCGGGGCTGGGGATGTTGATGGTGCTGGCCGGTGTGCTCGGTCTGGCCTTGCGTCGCAGCGGCGCGATCTACCGCAACCGTTGGTTCCTGCGCCTGATGCTGTGGATGGGACCGAGCGGCCTGGTCGCCATGCTGGCCGGCTGGATCACCACCGAAGTGGGGCGCCAGCCGTGGGTGGTGTATGGCCTGCAACGCACCGCGAATGCCGCGTCCAATCACAGCGTCACGCAGTTGAGCATCTCACTGGCGCTGTTCGTGTTGATCTACTTCTCGGTGTTCACCGTGGGCATCGGCTACATGATGAAATTGGTTGCCAAAGGCCCCAAACCCCACCACGAGCATTCGCCTGTGGGGCATTCCGGTCAGGTGATCACGCCGCGCCGACCACTCTCGGCTGACGCCAGCGTCATTTGAAAAAGGGGAGTTGAAACATGGGTATTCAAGGTATCGATTTATCGCTGATCTGGGGCGTGATCATCGCCTTCGGCGTGATGATGTACGTGATCATGGACGGCTTCGATCTGGGGTTGGGAATCCTGTTTCCGCTGATTCCGGATGCCAGGGAACGGGATGTGATGATGAACACGGTCGCGCCGGTCTGGGACGGCAACGAGACCTGGCTGGTGCTGGGCGGTGCGGCGCTGTATGGCGCGTTTCCGCTGGCGTATTCGGTGATTCTGGAGGCGCTGTACCTGCCGCTGATCCTGATGTTGTGCGGCTTGATTTTCCGTGGCGTGGCCTTCGAGTTTCGCTTCAAGGCCAGCCCGGAAAAACGCCACGTGTGGGACATGGCGTTCATCGGCGGTTCGCTGCTGGCGACGTTCGCCCAAGGCGTGACGATCGGCACGTACATCGTGGGTATCCCGGTGGTCGACCGGCAGTTTGCCGGTGGCGCATTCGACTGGGTGGCGCCGTTTCCGCTGTTCTGCGGCGTCGGGCTGATCGTCGCCTACGCGCTGCTGGGCAGCACCTGGTTGCTGGTCAAGACCGAAGGCATGCTGGAGTCGCGCATGCGCCTGTTCACCCGGCCCCTGGCCTGGCTGTTGCTGGCGGTGATCGGCGTGATCTGCGTGTGGACACCGATCCTGCATCCCGAGATCGCCACCCGCTGGTTCGGCCATGCGCACCTGGCAGTCTTCGGCGCACTGGCGGTGCTGGCCTTGCTGGCGATGTTCGGCTTGCTGAAAACCCTGCGTCAGCGTCACACCCATTGGCCGTTCGCCTTTACGCTGATGCTGGTGTTCCTGGGCTACATCGGTCTTGCCTTCAGCCTCTGGCCGAACATCGTGCCGCCGTCCATCAGTCTGTGGGCGGCGGCGTCACCGGCGACCAGCCAGTTGTTCATCCTGATCGGTGCGCTGTTCATCCTGCCGATCATCCTGATGTACACAGTCTGGAGCTACTACGTATTCCGCGGCAAAGTGAGGATTGGCGATGGCTACCATTGATATGCAGCCACTGGCACCGGCGCGTTGGTACAAACGGCTTGGGTGGCTGGTGGTGATCTGGTTGGGGAGTGTGTTGGCGTTGGGGGTGGTGGCGGGGGG
>NZ_JABFMU010000102.1:6857-10374 GCF_013359695.1 Pseudomonas sp. C2B4 | reverse complement strand
GAGCCTCAGCGAAGGGCCGTACGTCAGGGGCGAAAGCGCTTGGTTACTTGGCGCTCTTCCAAGTAACCCGCCGTAAGGGCGGAACCAATAGCCCTCGTTACCGAAGAAGCGGATATGTACACATGAGGCTCTTACACGGTCATTTCGCCGAGTTAGCCTCTTTGATATCACCGCAAAAAAGATCAGCATTGCCATCCGTTGCTGCACTGCGTACGACGACGGAGTATTCACCGGCCAGCAGGGTGGACAACGGGACAGGGGCCGTTCTTGAAAACGCCCAGCCGCGCACGGGTTGGCGTTCGGTGTTGACCTTGTCGTTCAATGCGTACGCGACGGGCCCGGGTTGCTCGCACGTGCCTTTATTGATGAACGAATAGAGGCGCAGGGGCAGTATCGCTCCGGTGGGTACGCCACTGATGAAAAAACTGAGCCCTGTTTGCTTGTCCCAGTCGGCCAGCGCGACATTGCCGATCTGCCCGGCGTTCTGCCGGGTGGCTTGCAAAGGCACGTTCACGCTCTTGCCTGATGACGTGGTGCAGCCGTAGAGACTGGCGGCGATCATGAGCGTCGCAATCGAGTTTCTGAGCATCATTGCCGAACTCCTGTGTTGAAAACTGCAAGGGGAGATTAGCGGGTATAGCTCATTCATCGCCTTCCCGGCGGCGTCCACGGGAAAGTGGCATTACCGCAAGTCGGAAGCAGGAGCCCGCAGGAGGCCGGCTGCTAATCTTTCGGTTTTCACCTGTGGCGAGGGGATTTATCCCGGTGGGGGCACGAAGCTTCTCAAGTGAACCGCATTAAGTTCGACAACCCGCTTTTCAAACGAGGTAGGCGATGGATCGGTCAAGCGTTTCAGGGGCGATGGCTTTGTTCGCGCTCGTTTCTTTCGGTGCCAGCAGTCCTGTGGCGGCGGCGCCTCCACCCAGCGATCAAGATATCGCCGATGCCTATATCTATCTGCTCGGCCGTCTGCACGTCACGCGCCAGCAGCAGCTCGATTTCCAGGAAGGTTTCAAGTGGAATGAAATCATCCACCGCAAGCCTGGCGCGGTCGACTGGCCCAACCCCAACCTCGATGTGGCCTATTCGGAGGCCTGGGTGGCGGTCGATGAATCCAGCTGCACGATTGTCTCGGTGCCAAAAGTCGAGGACCGCTACTTTACCGTGCAGTTTCTCAACGGTTGGGGCGAGACGCTCGCCAACATCAATGAGCGCGTCTTCCCCCGGCAGTCCTACGGTGACTTTGCTGTGTGCCTCAGGGGCGCCAAGGTCAAGCTGCCGGACGGCTTGACCAGTCGCATCGATTTGCCGGTCAAGTCCTCTCGTATCCTTGCCCGCGTCGCATTGGGCAACGACCCGGATCGTGCCGTGGCCTTGCAGCAACAGTTCAAGCTCACGGCCACCGGTTCCCCCAAGTTGCCGGAGATCCCCAAGACACCCATTTTCGACATGGAGAAACTGCCCGGCGTTGAGTCTTTCGACGTCGCTGACCTGGCGCTCGACAGCGATCCGGACATCAATCCCGGCCTTGAACACCAACAGCAGACAGCGAGGGCTGTCGCCAAGGCCATCAGCGACCCGGCCGAGCGAGCCAGGGTCGATCAGGTCATCCGCACAGTGGCCTTTCCCCAGTTCGCCAAGGCCGGTGGCCTCATTGGTCACGGTACGGTCGAGAATGGCTGGGCGCGTCCCGGTGTCGTGGGCGAATACGGACTCGATTATCTCGCGCGAACCCTCGTCAACCATGGCGGCATCTGGGCCAATATCAAGCCTGAGGTCCTCTACTATCGAGGCGGAAGCGATTCGACCGGCGCCGGACTCAACGGCAACAATGTCTACACGCTGACGTTCCCTGCCGACGCATTGCCGACCCGGTTCGCCAAGTATTTCTGGTCCGTCATCGCTGTCGATAGCATTCACTTCCGCGTGCTGCCGAACCCCACCAAGCGCTACTTGCTCAATGAGCAGACCCACCCCCAACGAAGCGCGGATGGTTCGCTGACCCTCTATTTCGCCGCCGAAAAACCGGCTGACGCGCCAGAGGGTAACTGGCTACCCACACCGAAGGGCACGGACTACCGTCTCACCATGCGTTTCTATGGCCCGCTCGACGGCGTGGCGAACGGTACGTACTACCCACCGGCGCTGGTCAAAGTTGATTAATCGGCTTGGGTGGACAGGTCATGACCCCGGAAAAAGTAGTGAGTCCGGATGAAGACGGCCCAACCTGGCATACCCGTAACCCACTCCAACGGGGTGGGAGGCGGGGCGCTGATGGAGGATTAACCTCTAAACCTCATAAAAGGCGTCCGCCGCATCTTCTGTAGCGGTGGTGCGAATTCCAAGAGGTATCTGTTGTGAACCGTTGTATCTCCACTCTGTCCGGTAACAGTCGCAAGCTTGATGGTGGCGTGATGTTTGGCAATACGCCACGGCAGTTATGGGCGGACTGGATCACGCCTGACCAGGATAATCTGGTGGACCTCGCCTCACGAGGCCTGCTGGTGCAGCAAGCAGGCCGGAACATACTGGTGCTGGCGGGCGCCGGGGCGCTGTTGGCGCCGCTGCGACGCACCTGCAGCTGCCAGAAACAGCCCCCGGGCCTGCTGGACAGTCTGGCGCAACACGGTCTCGCCGAAGGCGACATCAGTGCGGTAGTACTCACGCACCTGCATGCGCAACTCACCCCCGAACTCTGTGCGGCGGTCGAGGAGGGTGAGACACCACGCCTGCTGTTTCCCACGGCGCATTACATCACCGGTGAGCGGCACTGGTCCCGAGCTCGTCACAACCATCCCCATGATCGCGCGTTGTTCGTCCGGCAGATCGTGCACAGGCTTGAGGGCAGCGGTCGATTGGTGCTGGTCGATGGCGATCGGTGCAATGAGCTGGGCGAGGGGTGGCAGTTCCACTACAGCGATGGTTACACCCCGGGGCAACTGATTCCGGAAATCGCCATGCCGGGCGGGCCGGTGGTGTTCGCGGGTGACCTGATCCCCGGCACCCATTGGCTGCGCCTGGACGTCACCACGGCCAACGATCGCAATCCGGAAGGTCTTGTCGGCGAGAAAGAGCGGCTGCTGGACCACCTGGTAGCCAGTGGTGGGCGCCTGGTGTTTTCCAGTGATCCCGAGGTTGCGATGATCAAGGTCATGCGTGATCGACAGTCGCGTTACCTGCCGTTTGATCCGCACCCCGCATTGAGCCGTTTCGATTTTTGAGGGTCAGTGAACGCCAAACCGGCGGCCACCGCAGACCCCTTGTGGGAGCGAGCCTGCTCGCGAAGAGGGCGGCACCTTCACCAGGGATGTCGACGGATGTACCGCATTCGCGAGCAGGCTCGCTCCCACAGTCTTTGATCTTCAGCGAACACCAAACCGGCGGCCACCGCAGACCCCTTGTGGGAGCGAGCCTGCTCGCGAAGAGGGCGGCACCTTCACCAGGGATGTCGACGGATGTGCCGCTTTCGCGAGCAGGCTCGCTCCCACAGTTTTTGATCTTCAGTGAACGCCAATCT
>NZ_JABFMU010000102.1:0-6761 GCF_013359695.1 Pseudomonas sp. C2B4 | reverse complement strand
CCTGCGTAGTCCCCTTGTGGGAGCGAGCCTGCTCGCGAAGACGGCGGCACCTTCACCAGGGATGGCGACGGATGTACCGCTTTCGCGAGCAGGCTCGCTCCCACAGTGTTGATCTTCAGTGAACGCTAAATTGGCGGTGACCGCAGATCCCTTGTGGGAGCAAGCTTTGAACTACAGGCTACCCACCAGATGGCCGCCGTCCACCGCCAGCACCGCTCCCGTCATGAAGGCACCGGCTTCGCTCGCCAGGAGCAGGAAGGGACCTTCCAGTTCCTGCAGGTTGCCCAGTCGACGCATCGGCACCATGTCGCGTATGTACTCCAGGCCTTTTTCGCTGTCGAAGTAGGCGTCGTTCATCTCGGTCTTGAAGTAACCCGGCGCGATCGCATTGACCCGGATCTGATAGCGCGCCAGTTCCATGGCCAGGGATTTGCTCAGCTGCACCACGCCGGCCTTCGCCGCGCAGTAATGGCTCAGGCCGACACCCACGCGCAGGCCGAGTATCGAGGCGATGTTAATGATGCTTCCCGGGCGTTTTGCCTTGGACAGTCGTTGCGCCGCGCATTGGGCAACGCGCCAGACGCCATCGAGGTTGGTCGACAGCATGGCGCGCCAGTCGGCTTCGCTGATGTCCAGGACGCTCTGGCCATTGCCGATACCGGCGTTGTTGAGCACCACGTCAACCACACCGAAAACCGCTTCGGCCTCGTCAAACGCGGCTTCGACGCTGTCCCGATCCGTGACGTCCAGGGCGACCGCCAGCGCGTCGCCGCCCGCCTGGCGAATCTCTTGCGCCAGCTGTTGCAAGCGCTCGACACGTCGGGCACCGAGTACCACACGCGCCCCTGCCTGGCTGGCCACACGTGCCAGATGCGCACCAATGCCGCTGGAAGCGCCCGTCACCAATACCGTCTTGCCAACCAGGGAAAAACCATTCAATACGTCCATCACAACACCTCGAACAAACCAGCTGCACCCATGCCACCACCCACACACATGGTGACCACGACGTATTTCACCCCACGGCGTTTACCTTCCAGCAGGGCATGGCCCACCATACGCGAACCGCTCATGCCATACGGATGACCAATGGAAATCGCGCCGCCGTTGACGTTGAGCCTGGCGTTATCGATGCCCAGTTTGTCGCGGCAGTAGAGGACCTGGCAGGCAAAGGCTTCGTTGAGCTCCCAGAGGCCGATGTCATCGATTTTCAGCCCGTGCTGCTTCAACAGTTTCGGCACGGCCAGCACCGGACCGATCCCCATTTCTTCAGGCGCCAGGCCCGCCACCGCGATCCCCCGATACAGACCCAGCGGCTGCAGGTTGCGCTGTTCGGCCAGGCGCGCGTCCATCAGCACGCAGGCACTGGCGCCGTCGGATAACTGGCTGGCGTTACCGGCCGTGATGCAACCACCTTCGATCACGGGTTTGAGTTTGCTCAGGTCTTCAAGGATCGTCTGCGGGCGGTTGCCTTCATCGAGACTCAGGCTGACCTGTTCATGGCTGACCGCACCGCTGGCTTTGTCCACGACCTGTCGGGTGACCGTGACCGGGACGATTTCAGGGGTGAACAGGCCGGCCTGTTGCGCTGCGGCGGTGCGCTGTTGCGATTGCAGGGCATAGAGGTCCTGGGCTTCACGGCTAATGCCGTAGCGCTTGGCCACCAGCTCGGCGGTTTGCAGCATCGGCATGTAGGCGAGGGGCACGTTGCGCAGGACGCTTTCGTCGTGCTGGCTGCCGACCCATTCCATATGGCGGTTCTGCACCAGGCTGATGTGCTCCTGGCCGGCGCCCACGGTCACCTGCATACCGTCGACCATGATTTGCTTGGCGGCGGTGGCGATGGCCATCAGGCCCGAAGCGCATTGGCGGTCCAGGGTCTGACCACTGACGGTCAGCGGCAGGCCGGCGGCCAGCGCGCTCATGCGGCCCAGGTTCCAGCCGGCGGTGCCGGCGGGCATGCCGGTGCCCATCACCAGGTCTTCGATTTCGCCGGCTTCGATGCCGGCACGCTCCACGGCGGCGCGGATCGCGAAACTGGCCATGGTCGGTGAAGTGGTGACATTGAAGGCACCGCGAAACGCCTTGCCGATCGGCGTGCGGGCGGTGGAAAGGATAACGGCTTCTTTCATCGTGTTGTTCCTGTCGGGAGGGGGCTCGGCCCCACAGGGGGGCCGGCCAGGTTCGAATCCTGGAATCAGATCCGTTCGATGCGGGTCTTGCCGGCAGCGACCAGGCGCTCCAGCAACGGGGCAGGGTGGAACCACATCTCGCCGTATTCACCGAGCGCCTTGCGGTAATGGCGAATGCCATTCAGCACGGCCTCCAGGCCAATCTGTTCGGCATAGTGCAGCGGGCCACCGAGCCAGGACGGGAAGCCGTAACCGTTGATCCACACCAGGTCGATGTCGCCACTGCGCTCGGCGATGCCTTCGTCGAGCAACTGGATGCCTTCGTTGATCAGCATGAACAGGCAGCGATCATGAATTTCATCGTTGGAGATCGGCCGGCGAGGAATGTGCAGTTCCCCCGCAATGCGTTCGGCCAGTGCAATGACTTCGAAGTCTTCCTTGCGCTCGCGGCCTTCGTAAATGTACGCGCCGCGCTTGGTCTTCTGACCGAAGCGACCGAGGGCGTTCAGCTCGTCGGCAACCCGGCAGTAGCTTGGATCATGGGCAATCGCTTCACGGCGCGACTCGCGCACCAGGAAGCTGACGTCGATCCCGGCCAGGTCGTGCATCGCCATGACGCCCATGGCCAGGCCCAGGTCAGTCAATACCTGGTCAATCTGCGCCGGGGTAGCACCCTCCAGCACCAGACGGTGAGCCTCACGGGAGTAGGGTTCAAGCATGCGGTTGCCGATGAAGCCGAAACACACGCCGGACACTACCGGGATCTTGCCAATGGTCTTGCCCAGTTTCAGCGTCGTCGCCAGCACGTCCGGCGCGGTGAGTTTGCCCCGCACCACTTCCAGCAGACGCATGACGTTGGCCGGGCTGAAGAAGTGCAGGCCAATCACATCCTGCGGTCGACGGGTAACGGCGGCAATCGCATCGACATCGAGGGTGGAGGTGTTACTGGCCAGAATGGCGCCCGGCTTGCACACCTCATCCAGGGTACGGAACACCTGTTGCTTGATCGGCAGGCTTTCAAAGACCGCCTCGATCACCAGGTCACACTCGGCGATATCGGCATAGTCGAGCGTGCCGGTCAGCAAGGCCATGCGCTGGTCCAGTTCGGCCTGAGTCAGCTTGCCGCGTTGCAGGCTGATGTCGTAGCTGTTGCGGATTTGCCCCAGACCACGCTCGAGGGCTTCGGGCTTGAGTTCCAGCAGGGTGACCGGGATGCCTACGTTGGCGAAGTTCATGGCGATGCCACCGCCCATGGTGCCGGCGCCGATCACCCCCACCCTGGCGATCGGACGCAGGGCCGTGGAGGCACTGACACCGGCCACTTTGCCCGCCTCGCGTTCGGCAAAAAACACATGGCGCAGGGCCTGGGATTGCATGGACGCCTCGGCTTCCTTGAACAGGGCGACTTCGCGCTGCAGTCCGGCGTCCAGCGGCAGCACGCAGGCCGATTCGACGGCCGCCAGCACCAGTCGAGGTGCCAGGCGATTTTTCCAGCGAGGCTCGTGGCTGGCGCGATAGCGAGCGAAAAAGTCATCGGGCAGCGCAGCGGCCGGATTGGAATGCCGATCTGCGGGGCGCGCCGCAGCAGCTTCACGGACCAATTCCCGAGCGAAGTCCCGTGCGCCATCGAGCAGGCTTTCGCCCTCGCCGATCAAGCGATCGACCAGGCCGAGATCAAGGGCGCGGCCGGCGCTGACCGGTTGGCCGGACATCATCATTTCCAGTGCCGGTTCGGCACCGATCAACCGAGGCAAACGTTGTGTGCCGCCCGCACCGGGCAACAGCCCCAGGTTGATTTCCGGCAAACCGAGACGGGCGTTGGCGGCGCTGATGCGGTAACCGCACGCCAGGGCCAGCTCCAGCCCGCCACCGAGGGCAAAGCGGCCGATGCAGGCAATCAGCGGTTTGTCGATCTGGGTCAGGCGCACCAGCAGGTCGGGCAGGGAAGGGGCGGCAAAGGACGCCGGGAGGCCGAACTCAGTGATGTCGGCACCGGCACAAAACAAACCGTTTTCGCCGTGCACGATGATGGCCGACACCGCCGGGTCGCTGGCGGCGCGGTCACAGGCCTGGAGAATGGCCGCGCGCAGGGGTTGTCCGAGGGCGTTGACCGGTGGCGAGGCCAGGCCGATCAGCGCGAGATTGTCTTCGACGTGGTAAGTGACCAGATTGCTCATGATGCTTTCCTGAAATTCGTTGAAAGTGCTACCACGGACCCTGTAGGAGCGAGCCTTGTGGCGAGGGGATTTATCCCCGTTCGACTGCGAAGCAGTCGTAAACCATTACGCGCGATGCACCTGTTGCACCGCGTTTTTCGGTTTTGAGGCCGCTTCGCAGCCTGACGGGGATAAATCCCCTCGCCACATTGCTGGCTCCCACAAACGGGACGAGTCTAGAACCAGCTGTCCTGCATGTAGTAGGCGACATGGTTAGCGTCTGTAAGCAGCCGCGCCTGGGACTCCAGCGACGCCAGCTCCCAGGTCATGAAGTAGTGCGCGGCCTGCAACTTGCCCTTGTAGAAATCGACATCGCTGCCGGTGGCACCCGCACCCAGGGAACGGCTGGCGAGCAGTGCCTGGCGCAGCCAGATCCAGCCGACGACCACGCGGCTGAACAGATCCAGGTAAGGCGTGGCATTGGCCATGCCGAGATTGGCATCGGCCAGCACTTGCGCCTGCAGGCTGGCGGTGACTTGCTCGAGGACGCTCAAGGCATCGGCCAGCAATGCCGCGAGCGGCGCGCAATGGGCGTCGTCGTTGGCAACCAGCAGGGTGGCGAGCACTTCGGTGATGAACAGCCGATAACCATCGCCCCCACGTGTTCCCAGTTTGCGACCGAGCAGGTCGATCGCCTGGATACCTTCGGTGCCTTCATGGATCGGGTTCAGGCGATTGTCGCGGTAGTACTGCTCCAGCGGGTATTCGCGGGTGTAGCCGGCGCCACCAAGGACCTGAACGCCAATTTCGGACGCCAGCAAGCCGTAGCGCGAGGGAAAGCTCTTGACCACCGGGGTGAGCACGTCGAGCAGTTCGGCGGCATTGGTGCGTTCCTGCGCCGTGGCGGCAGTGTGGGCATCTTCCACGAGGCTGCTGGCGTACAGGCACAGCGCCAGGCTGCCCTCGGCATAGACCTTCTGTTGTAGCAACATCCGGCGCACATCGGCATGTTCGACGATGCGCACCTGAGGCGCTGCCGGGTTCTTGTTGCCGGGCAGGCGGCCTTGCGGGCGCTGACGGGCGTAGTCCAGGGCGTGGATATAGCTCTGATAGGCCAGGCTGGCGGCACCGAGGCCAACACCGATGCGGGCCTCGTTCATCATCTGGAACATGTAGCTCAGGCCCTGATGCGCTTCGCCGACCAGGTAACCCACGGCGCCATCGTGCTCACCGAAACTGAGCACGGTGGACGTGGTGTTGCGATAGCCCATCTTGTGCAGCAGGCCGGCCAGTGCGACGTCGTTGCGCTCACCGACGCTGCCGTCGGCATTCACCAGGAACTTGGGCACCAGGAACAGCGAAATGCCCTTGGTACCGGCCGGTGCGCCTTCGATACGGGCCAGCACCATGTGCACGATGTTATCGGTCAGTTCGTGGTCACCGCCGGAGATGAACATCTTCTGGCCAAAGATCCGGTATGTACCGTTCTCGGCGGGGCGTGCCGTGGTGCGCAAGTCGCCCAGCGCCGAACCCTGGCCAGGCTCGGTGAGGGCCATGGTGCCGCTGAACCGGCCATCGAGCATAGGCGGCAGGAAACGTTCGCGCAGCTGCGGACCGGCAAAGGCTTTCACCAGGTTGGTCGCGCCGATGCTCAGGAAGGAATAGGCGACCGTGGAGATATTGGCCGCATTGAAATACGCCATGCAGGCGCGCAGCACCACTTCCGGCAGTTGCAGGCCGCCGTCTTCAACGTCGTGGTGAGCGGCCAGGAAACCGGCCTGGGCGAAGGCATCCCACGCGGCCTTGGTCTCGGGAATCATGTGAATCCGTTCGCCATCGAAGGTCGGTTCGTTGGCGTCGCCCTTGTGGTTGTGCGGGGCGAACAGCTCGCCGGCGATCTGTCGGGCGGTGCTGAGAGAGGCGTCGAACACGCCGCGGTCGTGGTCCGCGTAGCGCGGGCGTTGCAACAACGCCTCGGTATTGAGCAGCTCGTAAAGCTGGAAGCGCAACTCGCGCTCGTTGAGCAGCAGGTCAGTCATGGCATCTCTCGTCAGACAGTGTCGAGTTGGGGCCATGGGATTCATGGCCCGTTACAGGTGTCCACGATAGAGAGATGTGCCGGGCATTTATCCCCCTCCTTTGGGGTAGGACCGGACGTAATCAGTTGGCCGGTTGCGCGACGGGAAACGTCCAGTTTCCGTTCAGTATTTCGGTGCGTGGCTGGTCACGGCTGAGGGTGTAATGGCCCTGGCCATAGACAACAGAGGTCACGTAATGGTCTTCGTTGATCACCTGCATGGACATATGGCGCTGGCCGGCGTCGGGCAGGGTGATCGTGACGGGGCCGGCGTCCAGATCGAACAGCAGGAAGAATGTTTGAGCATGGGAAATTATCCGTGTGATCGAATCCCCCGTGGAAGCGAGCCTGCTCGCGAAGGCGGTGTGCCAGTCAATACATGTGTTAACTGATACA
>NZ_JABFMU010000101.1 GCF_013359695.1 Pseudomonas sp. C2B4 | reverse complement strand
AGCCTGCTCGCGATGGCGGCGTGTCAGTCAACATATAGGCTGAATGACACACCGCATTCGCGAGCAGGCTCGCTCCCACAATGAGGTGGGTGGTGACAGCTATCGATCAATAAGCCTGCGCGGTAGCGAGCGAACCCGACTTGTTCACCACCGATTCCACTTCACGATGTGGCAAATCACCCACCGCCGGCGTCCACGCAGGCACGGCCGGCATCTCCTTGCGCAAGCTATGAATCAGCGTGTACGACATCACCAGCAGCAACATGGCAATCGGCAAACCAGCGGCAATACTCGCCATCTGAATCGCTTTAAGCCCCCCTGCCAGCAACAGCCCCGCCGCAATCGCGCCTTCCAGAATGCACCACAGCAACCTGATCCAGTTCGGCGGATTGGTGCTACCCAACGCACATAGCGTGCACAACACCTGGGTGCCGGCATCCGCCGTGGTGACAAAGTGCACACCGAGCAGCACACAGACAAGAATCGAGAGCGCGGCGCCAATCGCCTGGCCATCCAGCGACTGCAACAAGGTGAACATGGCGGCAGTGGTTTCTTCCTTGGTGGCGAGCAGAACCGTGCCACCTTCGAACTTCGGCTGCTCCTGGGTCACGCCTTGGGTGGCGACGGACGCCTGGTAAGCCTGGCGATCCTGCTGTTCATTCTTGAGCGCGGCACCACCGAACACCGACATCCACAGAATGGTCACCATGGTCGGTACCACCAGTGCCCCGATCACCAGTTCGCGGATGGTCCGGCCCTTGGAGATGCGCGCAATGAACAGCCCCACGAATGGACCCCAGGTCATCCACCACGGCCAGTAGAACGCCGTCCACCAGTTTTGCCATTCAGTGTCTTTCTGGGTGTCCATCCAGAAACTCAGGCCGACGATGTTTTGCACATAGTCGCCGGTGGATTCAAACATCAGATTGAGAATGTAACGGGTTGGGCCAATGGCAAGTACCGCCAGCATCAATATGAAGGACAAATACATATTAAGCGTGGAAATACGCTTCATGCCTTTCGACAGTCCTGCCAATAACGAAATACAGGCAACCACACTGACAAACAGAATAATGGACAACTGCAATCCGACGCTGACCGGGATACCGAACACTTGATGCAACCCGGTGTTGATTTGAACAACACCCAAACCCAGCGACTGAGAAACACCGAAGGCTGTAATCACGACACCCATGATGTCGACAACATGGCCGATCCATCCATAGATACGGTCGCCAATCAGCGGATAAAGCAGTGAGCGCAGGGCCAGCGGCAAACCCTTACGGTAGGCAAAGTAGGCGAGGCTCAAGCCGATCATGGAGAAGATGGCCCAAGGGTGCAGCCCCCAGTGGAACAAGGTGATGCGCATGGCCAGGGTGGCGGACTCATCCGTCAAACCCTTGGAGAACGGGTTGTCGGCGTAGTGCAACATGGGTTCGGCCACCGACCAGAAAATCAGGCCGATGCCCATCCCCGCACTGAACAGCATCGCAATCCAGGAGGCGAAACTGAACTCGGGCCGGTCATGCTCGGCGCCCAGTTTAAGGTTACCGAAACGGCTGACGGAGATATAAAGCAGCAGGCCAAGCACGCCACTGATCAGTGCAATGTAATACCACTTGAAGTTATGCAGGATAAACACCGAGGCCATTTCAAACGCCTTGGATGCCTGTTCATCTTTAAAGGCACAAAACAGAACAAATGTGATCACCGCTAATATGGAAGCAACAGTCACATTCGGATTGAGGCCTTTCAACATGCCGGATTGCGCACGCATGGTTTTCCCCTTTTGTTTTTGTTTAAGGGCTTAGTTACTGTTCCGCAGGATGCTTGTTACCTGATATCGACCGACACCAGAACGCTTTATCCGCAGGTTAATTCCGGTCTATCTGGGTCTTGGCAGCATGGCCAAGATGATTGAAACCTGACCACCGTTCAAACCATATTTAGTCACCGACTCATGAGAAAAACGCATTAATAAAATGGCCCGCAACCTGTGGGAGCGAGCTTGCTCGCGATGGTCGTTAACGATAACGAGTGCTGTCTGAATGACCGCGTTGTCTGGGCGTTTTTCGCGAGCAGGCTCGCTCCCACAAAGGGCGCACAAATTCACCGCTTCAAATCGCATTCACCCACGGCGTCGCCAACGGTCACCAGGTTGGAGCTGGCAATCCCGTTGGGTGTCACCGGGTGGTGAAGCGGCGCATCCTTTTGAAGGTGCTTGCCGGTGATTTTTTTCTGACCCACGAACAACGCGAGCATCAGTGCACTGCCGGCATAGAAAAAGTAGAAGCTCGGTGCTCCGAGAGTCTCCATCAGCGCCCCCGCGATCAACGGCCCGAAACAGGCACCGACGCCGAAGGTGATCAACAGCATGCCCGAGAGCGACACGCGCAACGCGGGCTCCATGTTGTCATTGGCCAGCGCCACGCCAAGGGGGTACAGGCAGAACTGCAAGAAGCCGATGCCGGCGCCAAACCACAACAAGGTCGCAAACGAAGGGGCTTGATTGAACGCCAGCGGCAGGCTGACGACGATCAGCAACACCGCCACGGCGCGGATCAGGCTGGCACGGGGCAAGCGATCCGAGAGCCAGCCCAAGGGCAACTGCGCCAGCAACCCGGCAGCGATGGACAACGCCATGAACTGCCCGATCTGCGCCGTCGCCAGCCCCTGCTTGCTCGCATAGATCGCGGCCAGGCCGTAGAAGCTGCCATTGAGTACGCCGGACACCGCAATGGTCACCAATGACTGCGGAATCCTGCGCAGGAACAAACCCAGGTCAATGGATGCCGCTGGCACCGCCGTCGGATGCAGGCTGCGGGTCAGGGCCACTGGCACCGAACCCAGGGCGAAGACCATGGCCACGCCAAGCAGTACGCGAATGCCCAACCCTTCATCCAGGCTCAGGGCCAGATTGCCGAGCATCATGCCCACGTAACTGGCCACCATATACAGCGCCAGGACACGGCCGCGCTGTTCGGTCCTGGCCTGGTCGTTGAGCCAGCTTTCCAGCACCATCAGCTGACACATCATGGCCAGCCCCACCAGCGCCCGCAGCGCCAGCCAGAACGGCAGCGAAGTGCTGAATTCGTGGGCCAGCACCGCCGCTGAAATGATGCCGGCACAGGCCGCAAAGGTGCGTATGTGCCCGACCTGGGCGATCAGGCTGCGCCCGACCCAGCCACCCAGCACCATGCCCAGGGCATTGGCGGCCATCAAAGCGCCGCCCGCCGTTTCCGTTGCCCCCAGTACGTTCAGGCGCAACGCCAGCCAGGTCATCAGCAACATCGATCCCAGCTGCATCATCAGGCTGGCCAAATACAGCGCGCCGAACGTCTTCGTCAGTCCAAACACGGTGCGGATTCCCAAAAAAGAAAATGCGAAACCTGTGGCGAGGGGATTCATCCCCGTTGGGCTGCGAAGCGGCCCCAAAAGATGAGACTGCTGCGCAGCCCAACGGGGCGGTGCGACGTTTCGCTAAATCCCCTCGCCACAGAGTTGCTTCAGATCAGGCCGTGAAGCTGCTTCCAGTTGCCCGGGTGCACGACATAACCGAACAAGGCATGCCCGCCGTAGACCAGCTCGGTCCCCTCGGGAATCCACAGCAACTGGCCGGGCGTGACCTGGAAAAGCTCATCGCCCACCCGCAACTCAAAGCAGCCTTCGATGACGAAAATCACTTCGTCATACAGCACCGTCCAGGCCACTTGCGCCCCTTCCCAGCGAGCGAAGCCCACGCCGATGTTCGGCGAGATTTCATTGCTCAGGGCCCGAGCCACGTAGGCGGCGCCGGGTGGGCCGCCACGGAAGGTGAAATCCAGGTCCTGGTGGTCGATGCGCAGTACCCGGCTTTTTTCCGGCGCACTCATAACTCGCTCCGGCTGTTCCAGGCGGCCAGATGAATGCGCGAACGCACCCCCAGGCCGAGGAACGGTTCCGGTGGGTTGAGCGACGGCATACCGGTCACGGCGCGAATGTCGTTCAACGGCCCGGAGTCGGCCCCCACGGCAAGGTCCGCCAGCAAGGTGCCGGAAATCGTGCCCCAGGCCGCCCCCACACCGTTGTCGCACGCGGACGCATGCACGCCCGGCTCCAACTCACCGAAGAAGTTGGTGAAGTTGCGCGAGATCGCGTAGACCCCACCCCACGTGTGCGTAAACGGCACGTCGGCCAGTTGCGGGAAGCGCGCCTTGAAGGCCTTGCGATGCGACTCGCGAACCTTCAAGCGCATGGCGTCGCTGGTGCTGCGCCCGTACTTGGGCACGTGCTTGTAGGTGTTGCGGATGATCAGGCGGCGATCCTGGGTCATGCGCACCGTGGTTCCGGCGTGGTCCGCCGGGGTCAGGCCCCAGTCCAGTTGACCGCCGTAGGTCGCGAGCTCGGCATCGGTCAGCGGACGGGTCCAGCTGGCGAAGGTCATCACCGGCAACAGGCGGTTGCGCAGGTAGCCAAACTCCTGGGTGAAGATGCTGGTGCCCAGCAACAGTTGCGGGGTGCGGATCACGCCGTTGGTGCCATGCAGAATCCAGCCGCCGCGACCGTCACGTTCCAGACGCTGGATCGGCGACTCTTGCAGCAGTTCGACGTTGCCCGGCAACGAGCGCGCCAGGCCAGAGACCAGTGCGGCAGGCTGCATCAGGTAGCAGCCCGGGGTGTAGATGGCGCCGCTGTAATGCTGGGTGCCCAGTACACCGGCCAGCTCTTTCGAGTCGACTCGACGGAAGGGTTCACCCAAGTCAGTCATCAACCGCTCGAAGTGATCCAGATAAGCCAGGCCACGGGGGCCCACCGCACCTTGATACTTGCCGGCGTGGGACCACTGGCAATCGATACGGTGCTCCTGAACCAGACCCTGCAACTGCGAAATGGCCGACCGGTTGAGCGACAGCAAGCGTTGCTTGTGTGCCGGGTCCGGATGCTCCAGCGCGAACTTGTGCGGCAGGTCAATCACGAACCCGGAATTGCGCCCCGAAGCACCATGGGCGACCCGTTGCGCATCCACCAAAATGATGCGCGCTTGGGGGTGATGCTGGGCCAGGCGACGGGCCGCGGCCAAACCGGCAAAGCCTGCCCCGACGACCGCAAAGTCTGCACGCTGTTCGCCGGACAAGCGCTTGCACGCCGGCTGTTCGGGCAACGCCGCGTACCAGCCGCAGCTCGCATCGTCATAAGGCAAATTGATCGAATTTTTCATGGTTCCAGCCTCAGGCGACAGCCTGCTGAGTGTTCTGACAGGACTGCAGCAATGCGCTGCGCTGCGTTTGCGCTTGGCGACCGAGCAGGACAAAGCCCTTGAGCCGGCCTTCGGCGTCATGGAATCCGGCGCTCATACCGTCTGGCGTCGGCGTGCATCGCCATTGCCCTTCGCTGGCCATCGTCGGCGCCAACAGGCACAGCGGCACGGCCGGGGTTTTCACCGTCACCGGCATCAACGGGTAGTCGACGTCAGTGGGCTGGCCGAGCAAGGTTTTGCTGAGTGCCTGAATGCCCTGATTGATCGGCGCCAGATACGGCAGCAGCTGGCCGTCGATCTCGATGCAATCGCCCAGCGCGTAGATGCCCGGCACGGAGGTTTGCAGCCGGGCGTTGACTTGAATGCCCCGCCCGACCGCCAGGCCCGCGCTCTCGGCCAGGCTCAGGTCCGGGCGCAGCCCCACCGCCGACAGCACCAGGTCGGCCTCAAGGGTCTGGCCGCCCGCCAGTTTCAATTGGTAACCCTGCCCGTTCGACTCGATGGCTTCCACCGTGTTCTGCAGATGCCACTTGACCCCCAGTTCACCCAGCGCGCTCTGCAATACCTGCCCAGCTTCGGCGGGTAGCAAGCGCTCCATCGGCCAGCGACCCAGGCCGATGACATCCACGCTGAAACCGTTGTGCGCCAGGTCATTGGCGAACTCGCAGCCAATCAGGCCATCACCCAGAATCGCCACACGTTGTACACCGATCAGACGCTCACGAAAGCCGTGGTAATCCTGCAGGTTGTTGACGCTGAGCATGGCCGCCGTTTCGCCCCGGATCGGCAGACGGATCGGTTGCGCGCCGCTGGCGAGAACCAGTTGGCCGTACTCCATCTCCCCGAAACTGGTGCGCAAGCGTCGTGTTGAGCGGTCGATGCCCAGCACCTTGCAGTGGGGATAGACGCGGATGTTCAGCCGCTGTTCGATAGCCAGTGGCGACTCGCCGGACAACGCCTCGGCGCTCTTGCCCTGGGACAAACCGATCGACAGCGCGGGTTTGGAATACAGGTGCCCGGACTCCTGGGTCAGCACACGGATCTCGACCTTCGAGTCTGCCTTGCGCAGCGCCTGGGCCAGGCCATAACCGGCATAGCCGCTGCCGATGATGACGATCGGCCCGCGCGGTAATGCAGCGACAACAGGCACCGCTACCGCTGGCGGCGGCACGCTCACAGCCACAGCCGCCTCGGTGTACTCGCTGATATCAAGCATCTCGAAATCAGCCTTGCCGACGTGGCATTCCGGGCAGACCCAGTCTTCGGGCACATCTTCCCAGCGCGTGCCGGCGAGGATGCCGTCCTCGGGCCAGCCCAACGCCTCGTCGTAAATCAGACCACAGACAATGCAAAGCCAAGTCTTGAACATGGTGTTCACTCCCCAGCGATCCGGATCGCCACGTTTTTGGTGCGCACGTAGCTGTACAAGGCTTCCTGGCCCTTTTCCCGACCGAAGCCCGACAAACCGACGCCACCAAACGGCGTTTCAATGCCGCCGGCGTACCATTCGTTGACGAACACCTGGCCGGATTTCAGACGACGAGTGCAACGCATCGCACGGCTGATGTCCTGGGTGAACACCCCGGCCACCAGGCCGAACTCGGTGCCGTTGGCGATGGCAATGGCCTCCTCTTCGGTGTCGAACGGCATGATCGCCAACACCGGCCCGAACACTTCTTCCTGGGCGATGCACATCTGTGGCGTGACGTCGCGGAACACGGTCGGGCGCATGAAGTGCCCGGCACGGTCGGCGAAGGCTTCGCCACCGGTGACCGCGACGGCGCCGTCTTCCACGGCGCGTCGGCACAGGGCTTCGATACCCGCCAACTGCCCGGCGCTGACCACTGGCGTGAGGTCGGCGTTTTCCTGACCTTCGCCAACGCTGAGCCCTTCGGCCAGGGCCACCACGGCCTCGACTACCTCTTCATAGATTTCGCGCTGCACCAACAGCCGCGACATCGCCGAACAGACCTGCCCGGCATTGAAGAAAATGCCTGACTTGACGCTGGCCAGCAGTTGCTCCCGATCGGCGTCGGCGAAGGCAATCGCCGCCGACTTGCCACCCAGTTCCATCACGCTTGGAATCGCATGTTGAGCGGCATCGCGCAAAATCGACTGCCCCGTCGGCACCGAACCGGTGAACACGATCTGATCGACGCCGCTGTGGCTCACCAGATGCGAACCGACTTCACGGCCACGACCGCAAATCAGGTTGACCGCGCCCTGGGGCAAACCGGCGTTGGCAATGGCGCGGATCAGCACGCACATGCCCAGCGGCGAAAGCTCAGGCGATTTGATGACCACCGCGTTGCCGGCCGCCAGGGCCGGCGCCAGTGAACGGGCGCAGATCGATACCGGGAAATTCCATGGCACGATCTGGGCCGACACGCCCATCGGGTCGTACAGGGTGAAGTCCATGTAGCCGTTGCCCAGCGGGATCGAGGTGCCTTCGATCTTGTCCGCCATGCCGGCGTAGTACTCGAAGTAGCGCGCCGCCTCGATGAACTCGTCCTTGGCATCGATCAGGCGCTTGCCGTTTTCCTGGCACAGCACCCACGCGCCCTCATCCGCCACCGCCCGAATTTCTTCGGCGATGCGCAGCAACCAGGTGACCCGTTGCGCCGGACGCACGCGCGTCAACTCGCCGCTGTCGGCGCAGCGTCGGGCCGCCTGCACGGCACGCTCGGCATCGGCCACGGTGGCCTGGGCGATGGTCGCCAACGGCTCGGCCGTGCCTGGGTTGTTCACCGTCAGGCGCTGGATGCTGTCGCTCCATTGCCCGTCGATGTAATTGAGCCAGTGAGAGGCTATCGGATACATGGGACAACCTCCTCAGGCAGACGGCGTGGTGGCGAGCAACTGACGCGCGGCCCACTGGTGGAAGAAGTGCGTCGGGATGTCCATTTCCGGAGAGAACGCGCCACCCTTGTAGCCTGGGGAATGCCGGCCTTTCTGCATGCCTTCGACGGAGCTGATGTCCTCGGCGAACACCACTTTCCAGGACTCCAGGATGGCGTCGCGGCAAGCAGCGAATTCGTCGCTGGAAGCGGCTTCGTCACCGACATAGAACAGGCGCAGGTGCTCGATGGTCCGACCAGGGGAAACCGGTTCGAGCTGCATGGCGAAGGCATGGTCCGCCTGGATGCCGAGCAAGACGTTCGGGAAAAACGCCACGTATTCGGCATTGCGCAGACGGTCCAGCGGCCAGCCCGGGAATTTCGGCAGGTGCGTGCCCGCCACGTCCGACAGGTTGTAGGCGTAGCTGCCCTGGCCGGCGAAGTGCTCGTCGAAAATGATGTTGTAGTGATCTTCCAGGCGCGAGTACGAGTTCAGGCTCGGGTGCACCCACGGCAAGTGATAGGCCTCGCAGTAGTTCTCGACCGCCAGCTTCCAGTTGCAGTTGATGTCCAGGGTAGTGGCGTCGTGGCCCGGACGACGGCGCATCAGGCTCATGCCGTCTTCGCCGAGGAACTGGGTCCAGCGCTGGGTCAATGGCGCAAGCATCTCTTCGAGCGGCTGCGCATCGCCGGACAGGTTGATGAACACCATGTCCATCCAGATGGCGCTGCGGATGGCCTTCAAGCCGTGCTTTTCGCAGGCGAAGCGCTCGTCCTTGTGCTGATCGATCCCGCCGACGTGGGGCGTGCCGCGCAGCCCGCCATTGAGGTCGTACGTCCAGGAGTGGTAAGGGCAGCGAATCACGCCTTGCACCTCACCGGCCTCCTCCACCAGCTTCATGCCACGGTGGCTGCACACGTTATGAAACACCTGCACCAGGCCTTCGCGGTTGCGCATCAACAGCAGCGGCAGGCCCATGAAGTCGATCGGCTTGACCGAACCGGCCTTGCCCAGATCGCTGGCAAAACCGACGCAAGCCCAGGTCTTGCCCATGACCTGATCGCGCTCGAGTTCGAAGTAACGTTGTTCGGTGTAGAACTCGTTGCTCAGGCCGGTGGCTTCATGGATTGGATTGAGGACAGTTTCAAGGTGATGCACAGGAATTTGCTGGATGGTGCTCATTATTGTTTTCCCCTGCTGGGCACGGTTTGGAAGGGTCGGCAGGCTTGGTTGGCCAGGTCCGCTGGCGGCAAGTTTCGGAAAACGGGGGGGTGTCGACAAACGATATTTCGGGAGGGATTCATGACTTTTGATCATGAATAGAGGCTTGTTCAGGGCAAAACACACCCTCTGTAGGAGCGAGCTTGCCCGCGATGGTCGTTAACGATGACAAGTGCTGTCTGAATGACCGCGTTGTCTGGACGTTTTTCGCGAGCAGGGCTCGCTCCTACAGGGGGTGTTACGGCTTCGACGGAAGTTGATTCATCAGCCAACTGCGGAAGCGCTTCACGCTTTGTCGCATACCACCACGGGACAGCGGTTCAAGCAGACAAAACTGCGCATCGGTGCGCAATACCGCATCCAGCGGTCGCACGAGCGCGCCGCTTTGCAGGTAATCATCGACAAGGTTCGACCAGGCCAGCGCAACGCCCTGTCCATTGAGGGCCGACTGGATCACCATCGAATAACTGTTGATATTGATCCGGCGCTTGGGCTCGACGTTTTTCAAGCCCTGGCTTTGAAACCATTCGGGCCAGCCGAGCCAGTCACGCTGCGGGTCGTCGAGCACCAGCCAGGTGCAGGCCGCCAGGTCTCCAGGCTTGCTCAAGGCCGGATGCTTGGCCAGATACGCGGGGCTGCACACCGGATAAACCTCTTCGGAAAACAACGGCGTGACCTGCATTTCCCGGGGCGGCGTACTGCAGTAATACAACGCCAGGTCGCAATCCAGGCGCGAGAAATCCTTGACCTGATCATGGGCAATGATGCGCAGGTCGATCTCTTCGTTTTCCCGTTGAAACTCGGACACTTTGGGCAGCAGCCACAGCGAGGCCATCGCGGTACTGGTCGCCACCGTCACTTGCTCGGCGCCCTGCCAATGACGAATCTCACCGGTGGCCTGGGCTACTTGCAGCAAGGAGGCGCGGACCGTTTCGTAATACTGACTGGCTGCCGGGCTCAGGTGAATCGTGCGGGTGGTGCGCTCGAACAAGACCTTGCCCAGGTAATCTTCGAGCAGGCGTACCTGGCGGCTGATGGCGCCCTGGGTCACGTTCAATTCTTGCGCCGCCAACGTAAAGCTCAAATGGCGAGCCGCCGCTTCAAACGCGACCAGACTGTTGAGGGGGGGTAAGGGATGAATTTTCATACAGGCAAGGTCACGTCGTTGTTTTGGTTTTATCGCGGGAGTTTAGTCCTTGGCGGTGGAGGTGGACAGCGGCGTTGATGGGTCGATGAAACGGCTAGGGATTGGGGGCATATCCATTGCTGCGGTAGCGGCTGCTTAAGGTTCCGCTCTTACAGCGGGTCACTTGGAAAAGCCCCAAGTAACCAAGGGCTCTTGCCCCTTTCGTTCGGTGCCTCGCTCGAGGGGGCGTGCACCGCGAAAAGCCAAAACGAGGCGGCCTGATAGCCGACCTGGCTTTGGCCGGTGTACCCAATTTCCTGTGGGAGCTGGCTTGCCAGCGATGGCGGCCTATCAGTCAACCACTCCCTCACAGCACTGTTCCTGATCCCATTGTGGGAGCGAGCCTGCTCGCGAAGGCGGTGTGTCATTCAGCATAAATGTTGACTGACC
>NZ_JABFMU010000100.1 GCF_013359695.1 Pseudomonas sp. C2B4 | reverse complement strand
GGGGGAGCCACCGTGCCGGCGTCGTCGTTGTTCAATTCGATAGATTTCCAGACTGTTCCGCCGCTTTCGCGAGCAGGCTCGCTCCCACAGGTGTTACGTGAGTGGGAGTTAGATCGCCTCGCGCGACGGCTTGCCATCCACCAGCCGCTGAATACCCAGCGGATTGGCGTTTTTCAGCGCCTCCGGCAGCAAACTGTCCGGGTAGTTCTGGAAACACACCGGGCGCAGGAAGCGGTCAATGGCCAGGGTGCCCACCGACGTGCCCCGCGCATCGGATGTCGCCGGATACGGCCCGCCATGGACCATCGAATCACAGACCTCCACCCCGGTCGGATAGCCGTTGAGCAGGATCCGACCGACCTTCTGTTCCAGCAACGCCGTCAGCTCGCCGAACTGGGCGAAATCCGCGGGTTCACCGATGATCGTCGCCGTCAATTGACCGTGCAGTCCGTTCAACGCCGCGCTGAGTTGCGCCTGATCCGCCACTTCGACCACCACCGTGGTCGGGCCGAACACTTCTTCTTGCAGCACTTCGTCGCCTTCGATCAGCAGGCCGGCATCGGCCTTGAACAACTGCGGCTGTGCCTGGCGTCCTTGTTGCGGATGACCCGCCAGATGCTCGATACCGGGATGATCGAGCAGTTTCTGCAAGCCTTTGCCATAGCTACCCAGGGTCCCGGCGTTCAGCATGGTTTGCGCCGGTTGATCGGCCATCATGTCTGCCAGCGACGTCAGGAATGCAGTGAACTGTGGCGAACGAATGCCGATCACCAGACCAGGGTTGGTGCAGAACTGACCGCAGCCTTGAACCACCGAAGCCGACAGGCCTCGGGCGATGGTTTCCGTACGTTCTTGCAGCGCCTGGGGCAGCACGATCACCGGGTTGATGCTCGACATTTCGGCGAACACCGGGATCGGCTGCGGGCGTGCCGCCGCCATGTCGCACAGCGCCCGACCGCCCTTGAGCGAACCGGTAAAACCCACCGCTTGAATCGCCGGATGCTTGACCAGTGCTTCACCGACCCCGCCGCCGTAGATCATGTTGAACACACCCGCCGGCATCGCGGTTTTTTCCGCTGCGCGAATGATCGCATCGGCCACGTGCTCGGCGGTGGCCATGTGACCGCTGTGGGCCTTGAACACCACCGGGCAACCGGCGGCCAGCGCCGCCGCGGTGTCGCCACCAGCGGTGGAAAACGCCAAGGGAAAGTTGCTGGCACCGAACACCGCCACCGGGCCGAGGCCGATGCGGTATTGGCGCAGGTCGGGGCGCGGCAGCGGTTGCCGCTCTGGCAGTGCCCGGTCGATCCGCGCACCGTAGAAATCGCCGCGTCGCAGCAAATTGGCGAACAGGCGCATCTGGCCGCTGGTGCGCCCGCGCTCACCGATAATTCGTGCCGCCGGCAACGCGGTTTCGCGGCAGACCAGGGTCACAAATTCATCGCCCAGCGCATCCAGTTCATCGGCGATCGCCTCAAGAAACTGCGCACGCCGTTCGGCACTCAGGCTGCGATAGGCCGGGTATGCCCCGGTGGCAGCCTTGGCGGCGGCATCGACTTCTTCCGGCGTGGCCTGGATGAAGTCATGGGGTAATGCCTCGCCGGTTTCGGCATCGACGCTTTGCAGTTTCACGTCGCCCAACGCGCTGCGCTGGCCGCCAATGTAGTTGTGACCAAGAATTCGGGTCATCAATAGCTCCTCAAAGTGTGCCGACGGTGCCGGGTTCGAACGCCGCTTCAACCGGTGCGATGCCATTGATCAACGGCGCGCCGAATTCGGCCTGGCTGATCTCGAACACATCCCCAGGTCGGGTGCGCACGCCATCGGCGAACGACAGGGTCGCGGTGCCGAAGAAGTGAATGTGCACGTCACCGGGACGCAGGAACTGGCTGTACTTGAAATGGTGGAATTCCAGGTTCGCCAGGCTATGGCACATGTTGGCCTCGCCACTGAGGAACTCGTTCTGCCACAGCACTTCACCGTCGCGCAGAATGCGGCTGGTGCCCGCCAGATGCTGCGGCAGCTCACCCACCCGCAGTTCCGGGCCGTAACTGCAACTGCGCAGTTTCGAATGGGCCAGGTACAGGTAGTTCTTGCGCTCCATCACGTGATCGGAGAACTCGTTGCCCACCGCGAAACCCAGGCGATATGGCTTGCCGTCGTGACCGATGACGTACAGGCCACTCAGCTCGGGTTCCTCACCGGCGTCTTCGGCAAACGGCGGCAACGGGAACGGCTGGCCCGGGCGCACGACAATG
The DNA here is from genome assembly GCF_013359695.1 of Pseudomonas sp. C2B4. Classification (GTDB taxonomy): domain Bacteria; phylum Pseudomonadota; class Gammaproteobacteria; order Pseudomonadales; family Pseudomonadaceae; genus Aquipseudomonas. The sequence goes on along the minus strand of NZ_JABFMU010000100.1, from coordinate 9,139 downwards.
CTGCCGTCGCCTTTGTAGAACCATTCCGGTTGCACACCGGCCTGCCCTGCCGCCGGTTTACCGCCCTCCACGCCCCACTTGAAAATGCGCATGGTGTCGGTCATCGCCGCTTCGTCGCCGGCCTGCTGATGCATCTTGTCCCGCGCTGAAGCGCTGCCCAGGTGGGTCAGGCCGGTGCCGCTGACCAGCATGTGCGCCGGGTCCGGGTGATCGAGCGGCGGCAGAATGCGCAGTTGCGCCAGCAGTTCGCTGTAGTCGTGGCTGATGCCCAGCCCCAGGGCGTGCACCTGTTGCTCAAGCGTGTTGCCCGCCTCGATCGCCGCCAGTGCCAGATCGCGAACCGTACGCGCGTCCTGCACTTCACGCACCAACCCTTGCTCGACCACACCCACCCGGCGTTCGCCGTTACTCAATTCGAATTGAACCAAACGCATGAATTTTCTCCTGTTTAATCAAACGCCGCTGTCCCTTGTGGGAGCGAGCCTGCTCGCGAAGGGGCCGTCACATCCAACATTGATGGTGACTGACACTCCGCTTTCGCGAGCAGGCTCGCTCCCACAGGTTTTATGTCAGGTTCTGGAAGCCCCACGCGCACTCGCCGCAAACTCATCCGCCGGCAACACATGCTTGCGCTCCAGCAGGCGATAAACCACGCCGGTCAGCACCAGGCCGAACACCATCACGCAGGACAGGAAGTACAGGCCCGAAGCCAGGTTGCCGGTGTATTCCTTGAGTGCGCCGATCACGAACGGGCCGATGTAGCCGCCGAGGTTGCCCACCGAGTTGATCAGGGCAATCCCCGCCGCCGCGCTGGCGCCGGCAAAGAACCGGCCGGGCAAGGTCCAGAACACCGCCGTGCAGGAAAACAGTGCGAATGCCACCAGGCACAGCGCCATCAATTGCAGCACCGGGAACGTCAGCCAGGCACTGAGGAACAGGCCGATGGCGCCCAGCACGTAGAGCACCGCCAGATGGCCGTAGCGATCATTCAAGCGGTCGGAGCTGCGCGGGATGATCAGCAGGCCGATGATCCCGAAAATGTACGGCACCGATGACACGAACCCGGTCACCAGATCGCTGCCGCCAAACTGCTTGATCAGCGTCGGCAGCCACAGGCCCAGGCCATAAATGCTCAGAGTCACCGGCAGGTAGAACAGCGCCAGGAGCAGCACGCGCTTGTCCTTGAGGGCGTGCAACGGGTTGCCGTGACGGGTCTGGCCATACTGTTCCAGGTCCTTTTTCAGCTCGCCGGCCAGCCAGTCCTTCTCAGTCTGGTCCATCCATTTCACCTGGTGCGGGCCATCCGGCAACCAGCGCAGCGTCGGCCAGGTCAGCAGGATCGCCGGGGTGCCGATGACGATGAACAGCCACTGCCAGCCGTGCAGCCCCAGTACGCCATCCATGCCGAGTAATCCACCGGACACCGGGCCGGTGATCATCATCGCGATTGGTTGCGACAGGATGAACAGCCCGAGGATCTTGCCGCGATGGCGAACCGGGAACCATTGGGTGATGTAGTACAGGACACCCGGGAAGAACCCGGCTTCCGCCGCACCGAGCAGAAAGCGCATCAGGTAGAAGCTGTTCGGTCCCTGGACGAAGGCCATGCCGATGGTGATGGCACCCCAGGTCACCATGATCCGCGCGAACCAGCGCCGCGCACCGAAGCGATCGAGCATCAGGTTGCTGGGGATTTCCAGCAGGAAGTAGCCGATGAAGAACAGCCCTGCGCCCAGGCCATAAGCCGCGTCACCCAGACCGATGTCGGCGCCCATGTGCAGTTTGGCGAACCCCACCGCGGAGCGATCCACATAGGCGATCAGGTACAGCAGGATCAGGAAGGGAATCAGTTTCAGCGTGATGCGACGAATAAGCCGCAGTTCCTGGCTCATGAGATCGGTCTCCGATTGTTGTTTTTATAGAACCTCGGGGGACACCTCTCACGGTAAACCGCCAGGGCCATCCCTCCGCTGAAAACGACTATATAGTAATACTAATTACCCAACAACACTTCCAAATAGGCGAATTTGCGCTTATGTTACGCCTCAGCTCGAACAATATAGTCATACAATAAGAGAATCGATCATGTCTGATAAGAAACCCACCCTGCGCTCCGCCTCATGGTTTGGAACAGCCGATAAAAACGGCTTCATGTACCGCAGCTGGATGAAGAATCAGGGCATCGCCGACCACCAGTTCCACGGCAAGCCGATCATCGGCATCTGCAACACCTGGTCGGAATTGACCCCGTGCAACGCGCATTTCCGCCAGATTGCCGAGCACGTCAAACGCGGGGTGATCGAAGCCGGGGGCTTCCCGGTGGAATTCCCGGTGTTCTCCAATGGCGAATCCAACCTGCGCCCCACCGCCATGCTCACCCGCAACCTGGCGAGCATGGACGTTGAAGAGGCGATCCGTGGCAACCCGATCGATGGCGTAGTGCTGCTGACCGGTTGCGACAAAACCACTCCGGCCTTGCTGATGGGCGCAGCCAGTTGCGACGTGCCGGCCATCGTCGTCACCGGCGGGCCGATGCTCAATGGCAAGCACAAGGGCAAGGACATCGGCTCCGGCACTGTGGTCTGGCAGCTCAGCGAGCAGGTCAAGGCTGGCACCATCAGCATCGATGATTTCCTCGCGGCCGAGGGTGGCATGTCCCGTTCGGCCGGTACCTGCAACACCATGGGCACGGCCTCGACCATGGCTTGCATGGCGGAAGCCCTCGGTACTTCCCTGCCCCACAACGCGGCGATTCCAGCGGTCGATGCGCGCCGTTATGTGTTGGCGCACATGTCCGGCATGCGCGCAGTGGAAATGGTTCGCGAAGACTTGAAGCTGTCGAAGATCCTGACCAAGGAAGCCTTCGAAAACGCCATTCGCGTCAACGCAGCGATTGGCGGCTCGACCAACGCCGTGATTCACCTCAAGGCCATCGCCGGACGCATCGGCGTGGAGCTGGACCTGGACGACTGGACTCGCATCGGTCGCGGCATGCCGACCATCGTCGACCTGCAACCGTCCGGGCGCTTCCTGATGGAAGAGTTCTATTACGCCGGTGGTTTGCCAGCCGTGCTGCGCCGCCTCGGTGAAGCCAACCTGATCCCGAATCCCGACGCGCTCACGGTGAATGGCAAGTCGATCGGCGAGAACACCAAGGACGCGCCGATCTACGGTGAAGACGAAGTGATCCGCACCCTCGACAACCCGATCCGCGCCGACGGCGGGATCTGCGTGCTGCGCGGCAACCTGGCGCCACTGGGCGCCGTGCTGAAACCGTCCGCTGCCACACCTGAATTGATGCAGCACCGTGGCCGCGCTGTCGTGTTCGAGAACTTCGACATGTACAAGGCGCGCATCAACGACCCGGAACTGGACGTCGACGCCAACTCGATCCTGGTGATGAAAAACTGCGGGCCGAAGGGTTATCCGGGCATGGCCGAAGTCGGCAACATGGGTCTGCCGGCCAAGCTGCTGGCCCAGGGCGTGACCGATATGGTGCGCATTTCCGACGCCCGCATGAGCGGCACCGCCTACGGCACCGTGGTACTGCACGTCGCACCGGAAGCGGCGGCTGGCGGACCTCTGGCGGCGGTGAAGGAAGGTGACTGGATCGAACTCGATTGTGCCAGTGGCCGTCTGCACCTGGACATTCCGGATGTCGAACTGGCAGCGCGCATGGCCGACCTGCAGCCACCGCAGCAACTCCTGGTGGGGGGCTATCGTCAGCTGTACATCGACCATGTGTTGCAAGCGGATCAGGGTTGCGACTTCGACTTCCTGGTCGGCTGCCGTGGCGCCGAGGTGCCGCGTCACTCCCACTAACACCCCCTGCCCCTGTGGGAGCGAGCCTGCTCGCGAAAGCGGTTTATCATTCAACGTTTGTGTTGGCTGACACTCCGCCTTCGCGAGCAAGCCCGCTCCCACATTTGCCTTTCACCCACCTCAAGATTGCGCCGTGCCTGTTATCATGGCCGGTATCCCCCCGCACAGGACCGCGTCGCTCGCCATGGATTACCGCAAACCCTCCGACCGCAAAAGCATGCACTCGCGCATCGTCCAGGAACTGGGCATGCAGATCGTCTCCGGGCGGTTCCTGCCGGACGACAAACTGCCCGCCGAAGCCTTGCTGTGCGAGGAGTATGCCGTCAGCCGGCCGGTGTTGCGCGAGGCCACGCGGGTGCTGGTCGCCAAGGGCCTGGTGTATTCCCGCCCACGGGTCGGCACCGTGGTCAAGCCGCGCAAGGACTGGCACATGCTGGATCCGGACGTGCTTCACTGGCTGATGCAAAGCAGCCCGCAGAATGAGTTCTTCGACCTGCTGACCAGCGTGCGCAGCATCATCGAACCCGCCGTCGCGGCCCTGGCAGCGCAGTTCGCCACGGAGGCGGATATCGCCTCCATCGGCGAAGCCTACCAACGCATGGAAGCCGCAGCGACGCCGGAAGCCCTGCTGCAACCAGACCTGGATTTCCACAGCCGCATCGCCGATGCCACCCACAACGACCTGCTGGCCAACCTGTGCAACATGCTCTCGGTGGCGATTGCCGAAGCCCTGAAGCATTCCAACCAGCGGCCGAACCTGCATGAACTGGCATTGCCACGGCACAAGGCGATTTTGACCGCGATCGAGAACCGTGATGCGCTGGGTGCGCGGCATGCGACGCTGGTACAGCTCGATGATGCGCGCAATGCGTTGAATGTGGTGTTGGGCAACGATCCCTCTTAATCAACACAGATCCATTGTGGGAGCGAGCCTGCTCGCGAATGCGTAGTGTCGGTCGACAACTGCATTGACTGAAGCACCGCTTTCGCGAGCAGGCTCGCTCCCACAGGGGGTTGGTGTCGAATTTGAGATATAAAAAAGCCGCAACCCTGAGGTTGCGGCTTTTGTGTTTCTGATCAGGGATCAGTGAGCAAACAGCGAATTGCCCTTCTGCCCCGCCAGTTTCTCCGGTTTGATCAAGAACCGCGCCAGGGCTGGCAGCAGCCAGAGTGCGCCGAACATGTTCCACAGCAGCATGAAGGTCAGCATCAGGCCCATGTCGGCCTGGAACTTGATGGCCGAGAAGATCCAGGTGCACACGCCGATGGCCAGGCACAGACCGGTGAACAGCACGGCCTTACCGGTGGACTTCAGCGTCTGGTAGTACGCCTCTTGCAGCGGCAGGCCGGCACGCAGGAAGCTTTCCAGGCGGCTGTAGATGTAGATGCCGTAGTCCACGCCGATCCCCACGCCCAGTGCCACCACCGGCAGGGTCGCAACCTTCACGCCGATGCCCATGAAGGCCATAAGGGCGTTGCCGAGCACAGAGGTCAGCACCAGCGGCAGCACGATGCACAAGGTCGCCGCCCAGGAACGGAAGGTGATCATGCACATGACCGCTACGCAGATGTACACCAGGATCAGAATCGTCAGCTCGGACTTCTTGATCACTTCGTTGGTGGCTGCCTCGATACCGGCGTTACCGGCGGCGAGGATGAACTCCAGGCCTTCCTTGTTGTTTTCCTTGGCGAACTCCTGCACCGCATGCACCGCGCGATCCAGGGTTTCAGCCTTGTGATCGTTGAGGAACACCAGCACCGGCGCCAGGGAGCAGTTGTTGTTGTACAGGCCATCGGCACGGGCAATGGAGTTGTTCAACACGTCCGGGTTACGCGACAGGGTTTCCCATTTCAGGTTGCCTTCGTTCATGCCCTTGATCATCTGCTTGGACACGGTCACCAGGGAAATCGCCGACTGCACGCCCTCGGTGTTCTGCATCTTCCACATCAGCTCGTCGATCGGCGCCATGGCTTCGTAACGCGAGCAGCCTTCGGACTTGGTCTTGACCATCACCACCAACACATCGGAACTGGTGGAGTAGTTGTTGATGATGAAGTTGTTGTCCTTGTTGTAGCGCGAGTCCGGACGCAGTTCAGGAGCACCCTGATCGAGGTCGCCGATCTTCAGGTTCTGGCTGTACCAGAGGCCGCCGCCAAAGGCGATCAACGCCAGCAGGATCGAGACCGGCGCAACTTTCGCGCTGGCAAAATTCGACAGCAGGCGCCAGAACGGGTGCTCGCGGGTCGCGTCTTTCTTGCTGCGGTCCACGGCGCGTTTGCTGATACCCACGTAGGAAATCGCTACCGGCAACAGGATCAGGTTGGTGAACACGATCACCGCCACACCGATGGATGCACCGATGGCCAGTTCACGGATCACGCCGATGTCGATGATCAGCAGCGTGATAAAGCCCACGGCATCGGCGAGGATCGCGATCATCCCCGGCAGGAACAGTTGGCGGAACGTACGACGTGCAGCGGTCAGGGCGTTGTCCGCCTCACTGGATTGCAGGGCGATACCGTTGATCTTCTGCACACCGTGGGAAATACCGATGGCGAAGATCAGGAATGGCACCAGCATCGAGTAGGGATCGAGGCCAAAACCGAAGAAGTGCATCAGGCCCAGTTGCCAGATCACCGCCACCAGCGTCGTGCTCAACACCGCCACGGTGCTGCGCATGCAGTTGGTGAACCAGTAAAGCAGGATCAGGGTGATGACAAAGGCGACACCGAAGAACATCACCACCATCACCAGGCCGTCGATCAGGTCGCCGACCTTCTTGGCGAAACCGACGATGTGGATCTTGACGTTGGGGTTCTGCGCTTCGAATTTGTCGCGGATCTTTTCTTCAAGATCGTGGGAGAACTTGCGATAGTCCAGCGCCAGCAGTTTGCCCTGGTCCTGCGGGTCCGGGTAGGACTCCAGTAGCGGGATGTCGACGATGCTCGACTTGAAGTCGTTGGCCACCAGCCGCCCGATCTGCCCGGACTTGAGCACGTTGTTGCGCAGCATGTCGAGGCTTTGCTGCGAGCCGTTGTAGCTCTGCGGGATCACTTCACCACCGGCGAAGCCCTCCTCCGTCACCTCGGTCCAGCGCACGCTCGGGCTCCACAGCGACTTCAGACCGGAACGGTCGACGCCGGAGATGTAGAACACTTCATCGTGGATCTGGCGCAGGGTCTCCATGTATTCCTTGGAGAAGATGTCGCCATCGGTGGCTTCCACGGAAATCCGTACGGTGTTGCCCAGGTTCGCCAGATCGTTGCGGTGCTCCATCATCTTCTGAATGAAGGGATGCTCCAGCGGGATCATTTTTTCGAAACTGGTGGACGGCCGGATCAGCGTCGCCTGCCAGAACAGGAAGATGCTGACCAGCAGGCAGATGGTGATCACTGCCGGGCGGTTGTTGAAAATCAGGCGTTCAAGAAACGTCGCCTTGTCCTGATGATGAGTGCTCAAGGAAGTCATAGCCCCGCCTTCTTATTATTAACGTAGCTCATTTGCCCAGCTCCGCGCCGTTTGGCGAAGTGGCGCGAACGCCGCCTTGTCCACCCAGAATCAGATTGCCATTTCCTGCACCGACCACCGAAGAGATGGAAATACGATCGCGGCGGTTGAAGACGCTGAAGGTTTCGCCGTTGTCGCTGCTGCTGATCACCGAACCGCCGTTGCCGACGATCACGATGGAACCGTCGTCGAGCAACGTGCCGCCGGACAGACCGAACTCCAGGGCACCGCGTTCAGCCTTGAGCTCGACCTGCTCCCAGGTGCTGCCGAAATCCGTGGAGCGGTAAAGATTGCCGCGCAGGCCATAGGCCAACAGCGTATTGGGTTGCGCGGTGCCGATGACACCGAACAGCGAGCCTTCGTACGGGCCTTCGAGTTTTTCCCAGGTCTGGCCCCAGTCGGCAGAGCGGAACATGCTGCCCTGCTCACCCACGATGAACAGCCCGGCGTCCTTGACGGCGGCGATCGCGTTGAGGTGGTACTGGTCTTCGTTGTCCAGCCGGTCGCTGACGTCTTCCCAGTGCTTTCCACCATCGGTGGTGGCCATCAACGCACCGTAAGCGCCCACGGCAAAGCCGCTGTTGACGTCCTGGAACCAGACGTCGAGCAGCGGCGATTCGCGTTTGAGATCTTCGAATTGCTTGGTCCAGGTGAGACCGCCGTCCTCGCTGGCGAGGATCTGCGCGTCATGACCGACGGCCCAGCCGTGCTTGTCATCGGCAAAGAACACCGAGGTCAGCAGTTGCCGGGTCGGCACCTTGGCCTGGGTCCAGGTCGTACCCTGGTCATCGGAATACAGAATGTGCCCGCGATCCCCGACCGCCACCAGGCGCTTGCCTGCATGCACGACATCGAGCACCAGGCTTTTGCTGGCCTTGGCCGATTCAACGGAATAAACAACGTCGGATGCCGGCGCGTCAGCCGCCAGCACAGGTGCCGACCACACGGCACAGCCCAACAGCGAGAGCGCTGTAGCCAGCAACGCGTATTTGCGTAATGCCGGCGGGCGGCAGATACCCACACCCATGACAGGCTCACTCATAGACCTTCCCCCATTATTATTGTTAGGTCGTTCAACCTTTCAGGGCGCCGTAAGGGTGTTCGTCGGGATGACCTGTTTCAGAGCATAGTCCTGAAACCCGCAATCCAGAGCCCCTTCGGAAGCTGGCTTATCCTATCGGTGTTTTTCGACGGCTGACAATCGACGGCACGTTATGTTTTGTTAACCGGAGGGGGTATGGGGGTTTTCTGAATGATGGGGTATTGGGTGGGGTGATGGTGGTTGGCGGTTTGTGGGAGCGAGCCCGCTCGCGAAGGACGTCAACGATAACGCGCCCTGCCTGAATGACCCTGTTGCCCAGACGTTTTTCGCGAGCAGGCTCGCTCCCACAATTGGATTGGATATATCCGCGAAATCATGTCGGCTACGAGGCCGTACCGCAAAAGCCATCGAGGCGGCCTGACAGCCGACCTGACTTTTGCAGAAGCACCGGCCCCTGTGGGAGCGAGCCTGCTCGCGAAAAACATCAAGGCAACGCGATCATTCAGACAGGACGCGTTATCGTTGACGTCCTTCGCGAGCAGGCTCGCTCCCACAGGGGATCCAGGTACATCTGAAAGAATTGGGTCGGCTGGCAGGCCGCCATCGCGGGCAAGCCTTGCTCCTACAAAAGCAAAAAGCAAATCGGTACACAACCGCTCCCGCTCTTCGCCACTCATCAGGCCGAGCGTTAGCTCGCCTTCAGCTTTTGATCTTGATCCACCCGCCCCTTCGGAAGGCTGAGTGGAGGCGTTCATCCGGGGATGGGC